>NZ_FNNS01000005.1 GCF_900106795.1 Aequorivita viscosa
CCCGTACACGATAGCTTCGGAATTATATTTGCTGAAGGAAATGACAACGGATTAACCCCTGCCGATGCAGTGAAGCCTATGAACTTCTACGAAAATCTAGGAAGGGACCTAAACGGAACCTACTTAAGCATCGAGCAAAGGGCGTTGCCACAAGCTGCTGAGGTGTACCCAATGTACTCAATAGGTTATACTAAATCTGATTACACTTTGAAGGTTATTGTTGAAGGTTTGGAAGCTAATTTCTTGTACTTAGATGATCACTTCACTGGTACAAGTATGTTGTTAGAAGCTGGAGAAAACTCGTACAGCTTTAGGGTTGACCCTAACGATGCGTTGAGCATTGCAACCGACCGTTTCTCAATTAGAACAGCGCAACGTTTAGGAGTTGATGACAACAGTTTATTGGTTGGCATCAGATTGTTCCCGAACCCATTGAATGGAGATACATTCTACATCAATGCACCAAAACTAAACGGGGAGCAATTATCTGTTAGTATTAGCGACCTTACAGGAAGAACAATCTCCGAACAAACCTTAGACTGCCGTGCCAATACAGTAACGGTGCCTATGGGCGACAATGTTGCTTCAGGTGTTTACCTTGTTACCCTTAAAAACGGTGGCGAAGCTCAAACTTATAGATTGATAAAAGAGAAATAACCTTAAAGCAAAAGCTATATGAAAACAAAAACAAATAGTATGACGTCAAATAAAAGGGACACAAATAAAAAAGTGATGCTGTTATTGACAGGACTCTTGCTCGTAGGTAGCTTAACTGCAAATGCACAAATTGGACTTCCTGGTGGAGATCCAAACATTCCAGATGCCCCTATAGACGGATTCTTGAGTATTGCCCTTATCGCTGGGGCTTGCATTGGCCTGCGAAAGCAGATAAAAGGATTGAAGGAATAATTATCCGGAAAATAAGAACATTTGGTAATATTTAGTGTTTAGTAGAAGAAAAGGATCCAGTTTTGGGTCCTTTTCTTATTTGCTTACTCCAAGATTTCAGTGTATAAATTCATAGTGGTGAATTCATGCCATAATTATTATAGGTACATTCATGTTGGGTGTATTGCAATAAACCCTAATGAGATTTTTAAACGCAACCTTATTATAGTACAATATTTTTTAAACAAATACTTAATCAGCTATTAGTTTTGAAGGAACGGAATTTCAAATATTTAAATCGGTTGTTTATGGTATAAAATCTTAAAATGATGAGATTTAAAATAATATTCATTATATTAGAGCTAACATCGAAAAAATGAAAATAATTAATACAATTCGTACTCCTGTTTACAATATTTTTTGAAGTAGTTGGTTGAACAATACACACGTAGGTGACTTTGCTGGTAGAGAATATCTTACTCTCGTGGCTGTATGATGAATTTTAATACGCTTCTATTTTAGTTTTCAGAAATGAAAAGAAGGTTTGCGGGTTATTGGTTTACATGTTCGAAAAAATGCTTTTCGAGTTTATATTTTACGGGGAGAGGGTTTGAAATAGGCACCTCTCTTTTCTAATTATCTAAATGAAATTGATTAATGTTGCACAATAATTTAAAAAGCATTTTTAGGTTGCTAAAGATTTGCGTTTTTATAGGTTAAAAAATTACAAGTTAATTAGTTATGAAGAAAATTATATTATTGATTTTAATGCTTGCTGGGGCTGTCGGGATATCTCAAACTCCTTCGCTTAGAGAAAATAGGATTGATAATCCTATGGTGTATAACCAAAACAAAAATGAAAACAGCGGTGCTTTTGTTGGAGCTATAAATGCTAATTTTAATGAAACTTCTGCTTCAACAGGCTTCGTGAATACTCAAAAACCGAGAACGCTAGCCGATACGCCAGGCGTTGTAAACAATCCTGAGCGGACAGCTGCCTCGTTTAAATCGTTTAAAACTTCTCCTATTAATGAGCGGCCTTTAAACACCAATACTTTTTGTCAGCAAGAAAATCCAAATGATTTTACTTTTGAAAATGGGTATTACGTTTCGGCATCAAGTCCATACAAAACAGCGAATGATCTTACTGTGGCGGCTGGAGAAAACTTCACGTTAACTAATATAACAGCGAGTATTTTTGCCAATGGCGGTATAACCAATGTTAAAGTAAACTATTACTCTAGTGTTTCTGGGCTACCTGGAACATTAATAGGTTCTGAGGCTTCTGCAACTATTGATAGTCAGACTGTAATCGGAAGTAATTTCGGTTTTGATGTGCGTGAAGTTGAAATGACTGTTTCTCCATTTTTGTTTGCAGGACAGAGCAATATATCCACAAAATATTGGATTGAACTTTCTGTAACCGATACTGGTGGAACTAGAAATGTACATTGGGTAGTAACTTCCTCTTCATCTGTTGGTAGTCCTTCTGCGCAATACGATAATGGCTGGTTCATTCCAAATGCAACAATGGATGGTGTTTATATTTGGAAAGGTGATTGCGAAACTATTGGCGGTGGAAATACTTGTGAAACGCCTATTGTAGAGGTAAATCAGGATGTAGACACTGGTTGCGTGGCAGATGTAAGCATTGAAGAAGTGGTGCAATCTTACTTGCCACTTGAACCAAATGCAGCGGGTGTGGGTGTAAAGTTCACCACTCCCTCTTCAGGATTGAATGTGGAGCTTTCTCTTTGGGATGGGCTTCCAGGTACCGGCGGGAACTTGTTAGCTAGTGGAACAACCTTAACAGATGGCTCAAACTGGGTCGATGTTTATTGGAATACGACCGTTAGTGTAACTGTAGGTAATACTTATTACATAGTTGTTGATGGTGATAGCACGCTTCCTTGTCTTTCCGGATCTCAAAGTAATTCATATACCGATGGGCAGCTTTTTCTAGATAATTCTCCAACGCTCAATTCCGATTTAACTTTTAGAACTTATAGTTGTGATGATAGTGGTGGAAATTGTGCAGAAGAAAACCCTAATGACTTTACATTCGAAAATGGTTACGTATGCGCTTCTAACAGTGTGTATAAAGCAGCAAATGACTTAACCGTTGCAGCTGGTGAAAATTTCACTTTAACAAATATAACTGCGAGTGTTTTTGCCAATGGCGGAATTGCCAATGTAAATGTTAATTATTATGCAGATTCATCTGGACTTCCCGGATTATTGATTGGTTCTGAAGCATCGGTTACTATCGACAACCAAACTGTTATCGGGAATAACTTTGAACTTGATGTCAACGAATTAGAATTATCTGTAACCCCATTTTTATTTGCGGGAGAGGTTGGTTCCTCCAAAAAATATTGGATTGAATTATCTATTACAGATGCAGCGAATTCAAACGATGTTTATTGGGTACTTACCTCTTCTACATCGGTGGGCAGCCCTGCAGCACTTTATGACAATACCTGGCGAATAGATGACCCAATTTACGACGGAGTTTATGTTTGGGAAGGCAATTGCGAGTCAATTGTAACAGAGCCATTTCCTAGTCCGTATTGCGGTCCTTTAAATTTTATTAGAACAATAGAGCCTATAACTTTAGTGGAAGTAGCGGGAATAAATAATAGATCCGATGCAGCGATAGGAGGCTCTCCAGCTCACGAAGATTTTACAGCGGTTGAAGGTGTTATGGAATTAGGGGCAAACTATCTGGTAGCACTCGAAGGAAATACAAATGGTGTCTTTGAAAATCGATTTGTAATATTTATTGATTGGAACCAAAATGGAGTTTTAGATGATGCAGGTGAGGTTTATGAAATTGCTGAAACAATTAGTGGTTCTACAGGAACTGATGGACAACAGGCTGCAGGGTTAATTACCGTTCCTGCAGATGCTATGTTGGGATCAACAAGAATGCGCGTTAAAAAAATATTTAGAACTTCAAATTACCTGAACCCTTGTCTTGGAGCACATTCTGGACAAGCGGAAGATTACACCATCCAAGTGTTAGCTTCAAATACAAATTTTGTATACCAAAACAATACTTGGACGCCTACCAATCCTGCTGGAGTTAGTACTTCAATAGATAATATTCATATTGTAAACGGAAGTGTTTCATTTACAACCAATATTACCGCCAATAATTTAAATATTGATTCAGGAGCTACCTTACAGGTTGAGAAAGTGTTGACAGTTGCAGGCGATATCAATAATAACGGCGATCTTATTTTTGTGAGTAGCGCAACCTCGAATGGTGAGCTTGGTATGTTAACAGGAAGCTCTTCTATAAACGGGACTGCCACTGTGCAACGGTATATGAAAAACAAGCGTTCTTATAGGATGGTAAGCAGTGCTGTTACTACAACTACTTCTATTCACGAAAATTGGCAAGAAGGAGCAGTCGGTAATACAGATAATCCTGCCCCAAGTTTTGGAACCCATATTACTGGAAGTACAGTCGACCAGCAAAATGGTTTTGATGGTACAAGTACGGGTAATTCTTCAATGTTTAAAGTGAATGTTGCTACCCAGCAGTTTGAAGCAGTTTCAAATACGAATGTAAACACATTAACGGCAGGTGAGGGGTATTTACTTTTCGTTCGAGGCGACAGAACAATCGATTTGAACGATAACAATGCTTCGAGTGAAACTATTCTTAGGGCTACTGGGTCTTTAGTTACAGGGCCTTATATCCATAGCTTTCCTGAAGCAGAATCTGGAGATTTTGTAATGTTTGGAAATCCATACCAGAGCGCCGTAAATATTAATAGTGTATTTACAGGTTCAACAAATGTGAATGCTAATCAGTATTATATTTACGATCCGAGTCTTGGAGAATTTGGTTCATACGTAACCGTTTTACTTCCATCTGGTATTAATACATCGGGTTCAAGTGCAAACCAGTATCTTCAGCCGGGGCAAGGAGCGCAAGCGGCAATTACGGGTAATGCACCAGAAGTAATTTTTAATGAAACCAACAAAGCTCCAGGCAATTTCACTTCAACTAATCGCAACACTATAACTTCAAGTAATATGCTTACGGTACAGCTGTTTACCAGTGAAAATTTCAATAATGGAGGGGCTCTACACGATAGTTTTGGGATTCTTTTTGAAGAAGAATACAATAACGCACTTACAGCATCTGATGCTTTAAAACCGATGAATTTCTATGAAAATTTAGGAATTAACCACAATGGCACTTTATTGAGTTTTGAGCAAAGAGAAATGCCTCAGGCTTCGGAAGAGTTTTCGTTGTATATCGCAGGATATCAAAAATCTAATTACACGCTGAAAATAACAATCGATGGACTAGAGGGAACCTTGTTTTATCTTGATGATAATTTTACAGGCACAACGACACTTTTAGAGAGTGGTGACAACGTGTATAGTTTTCTTGTTGATAAAGCCGATGAATTGAGTATCGCTACAGATCGTTTTAAAATTCGTACTCAACATCGGTTAGATGTAGCCGATAGTAATTTGCTTTCTGGTGTTCGTTTGTATCCTAATCCGTTAAAAGGGAATGTTTTATTTATAAATGCTCCAGGACTAAACGGAGAACAATTATCAGTTAGAATTACAGATATAACGGGTCGGACTTTCTTCGAAGAAATCTTGGAATGTAATAACGATACAATTTTTATTTCAATGGCTAATGGTTTATCCTCAGGGGTTTACTTGGTTAACTTAAGTCACCGAGACGAACAGAGCACATTTAGATTAATAAAAAATTAGGAGTTTTAAAAATAATACTTATCTTAGCACCAAAATCAAATAGCATGAAAACAAATCAAAGAACCATTAACAGAAAGGCAATTCTTTTGCTAACAGGACTCTTAGTAGTTGGAAGTTTAACCGCCAACGCGCAAATAGGACTTCCTGGAGGTGATCCAAATATTCCAGATGCTCCAATTGATGGCTTCCTAAGTATTGGATTAATTGCAGGAGCTTGTATCGGTCTTCGTAAGAAAATTAAAGGACTGAAATAATTTTACTTTAAATCTCGAGCATTTAAAATGCTTAATAATATATAAATAGAGAAGGCTCAAAATGAGTGCTTCTCTATTATCTTGTTATAATGTTGAGTGTCAATTTTTTTAATCACCTCTGCATTCTATCTATTTTCTCAGTAATTCTACTCGAGCTTCGCATAATCAAACCAGTTGTGTTTGATTTAGATTCCAAACTTACACTAGATCGATTTTTTTTTAAATGAAATATACCCTTCGTCTGCATTCAAGGTACAGTTGATTTACTGATTGTAAAGTGTGTTCGGAACAGGCGAGGTTGCTTTTTTTACGGGTTAATTTCCGTTTTGTTTGTATAAACTCCAATTTCCTGATTCTGGAAAACCTCTCTTGTTTCACCAGGTTTGTCTGGGTTTTAAAGGCTCTTCAACTGCGGTCAGTTTGGCTAGAGTAAGTATGTACGACTTGGCTGCTTAATCAATTATTCAGAAAATAGATTTCGGTCAGATTGATTTTATAACGTAAGCCAATAGTGTTCGGTTAAAATATCCTAAAGTTGCGTTCAGCTATTGTCGACAAACCTTCAAAATATTTATCATAGAAACTAGTTTGCCTTTAAGTTCGCCACTAAAAATTAATGCTGAAGAAGTGACACTAATCAATTCAGCTAAATTATCAATCAATTAAGAGGTAAGTTTTACGCCTGTCAAGGAACGACAGGTAGGTCTCACATCCTGAAGTGCAGCTGTCCGCCCGAATGTATTCGGTACAAAAATACGTCAGTTTGTTGTTTCCGGCGAGTGGAATATCGTAGTCGGCCACGATTACTAAATAGTGTGTTTTAAACTAGAGGTTGTGCTGTGTGTTTTCTACCATCCTCCAGAAGCTCCACCTCCTCCAAAGCCACCTCCGCCGAAACCGCCACCAAAGCCTCCGCCTCCTCCGAAGCTTCCGCCACCGCCAAAACTTCCACCGCCACCACCAAATCCGCCAGAACGGCCGAGGCTTGATAATATTAAAATGTCTAGTAGTCCACTGCCTTTATTGCCGCCTCCTTTTCCTCCTTTCCCTCCTTTTTTAATCAGGGAAATTAGAATTATGATGAATATAAAAATTATAAAAAATGGAATGTGGCCGCCTTCTTTTTTGTTGAAGTTACGGTCTTCTTTGAACTCTCCTTTGAGTGCAGAAAAAATAGCATCGCTACCTTTATCTAAACCAGCATAATAATTTTCATTTTTAAACTCCGGAATCATAATGCGGTTAATGATGCGTTCAGACATTAAATCGGTGATGCGATATTCAATTCCATAACCTGTATTAATATCTACTTTTCGGTCGTCTTTGGCAAGAGTAATTAAAATACCATTATCTTCTCCTTTTTGGCCGATACCCCATTTTTGTCCCCATTCTGCACCGAGCAGGGAAATATCTTCTCCTTTCGAAGAGGCAATTATAATGCAAACAATTTGTGTAGAAGTAGAATCGGCATAACGAACCAATTTGGTCTCTAAAGCCGATTTTTGAGATGGAGTTAATAAGTTTATATAATCATAAACAGAGGTCTCCTTTGATGGTTTCGGAGGAATTTCGTACTGAGCCAATACATTTCCAGAGATAAACCAAACAACGATAAATAACAGAATTGAGGAATATTTCTGAAGTGTACTATTCATTAAATCTTGTTTTTGACTACTGACTACTACTAGCTAACGTATACTGACCGCTACTTACCCTACTGAAATGTCATCAGGTAGTTCGTTTTTATCATCTTTTTGATGTGGGAAATGTTTTTTTAATTGTTCTCCTGCTTTTAGAATTCCGTTTACTAATCCCAATTTTATTTCGCCATTCTTAAAATGGTTTATCATAATATCTTTAGTGCTCTCCCAAAAATCTTGCCCTACTTTATCATTGATGCCTTTATCACCCATAATAACGAGTGTACGGTCTTCTACTGCAACATAAATCAAAACTCCATTGCTTTCTTTGGTGTTTTGCATATCCAGCATATTAAACACTTCTTCGGCACGGTCTATTGCATCTTTTTGCTCGTTTATTTTCGTGTTTGGTGGATTTGAATGCGATTCTAAATGAACTCGAATTTCACCCGAGGTGTTTTTTTCTGAAATGCGAATAGCCCCAATTACGGCTGCTTGATCTTCGGAAGAAAGGAAATCTTCTACTTTTGGCATGTTTCTATGTTTTTTAACTAGAGCAATTTTTAGCTAGGTTATTGCCCACTGAATTCTTATTTCTTGTCACCTCCAAAATCGAAATCTACGTTAGGAGCAGTTTCGGTTCCCGCTTCAGCTTCAAAATATGGCTTTTGGTCAAATCCTAAAATTCCTGCTGCAAGATTAGTAGGGAACTTTCTTGTTTCTGGATTATACACCCGCAGTGTCTCGTTGTATCTATTTCGTTCTACATTAATACGGTTTTCGGTACGTTCTAACTCGTTAATTAACTCTTTGAAGTTTTCATTGGCTTTTAGGTCTGGATAACGCTCAAATGTTAATAATAATCTAGATAATGCAGAAGATAAACCCGATTGAGCTTCTTGAAATTGAGCCATTTGTTCAGGGGTCGCCTTTGATGGATCCACAGTCATAGCCGTCGCTTTACTTCGGGCTTCAGTAACACGGATTAAGGTTTCTTGTTCAAACTCGGCATATCCTTTTGCGGTGTTCACAATATTCGGAATTAAATCGGCTCTTCGTTGGTATGAGCTTTCCACATTTCCCCATTGAGCCATTACATTTTCATCTAATTGTACCAAGCGGTTGTTTACAGATGCAAACCAGCCTCCAACAACTACAATGAGACCAAGGATAATAATTAGGGGTAACCATTTTTTCATAATGAGTAGGTTTTATAGTTCTTCTTTAATTTTTAATAATTCTGCTTTAACAGCCTTTAATTTCAGTATGATATCAAACTGATCTAGTGATTTTTGTTTGTTTCCTTTAAGGTGAATTTTAGCACCATCAAGTGTAAAACCGCGTTCTTTCACCAAATGATAAATTAGTTCGAGGTTTTTTATGTCTTCAGGAGTAAATCTTCGGTTTCCTTTGGCGTTTTTCTTTGGTTTTAATACATCGAATTCTTTCTCCCAAAAACGTATTAACGATGTATTCACACCGAAAGCCTCGGCGACTTCGCCAATGCTATAATACAATTTTTCAGGTAAATCTACGTGCATTTTTTATAATGAATAATGAATAATGAATATTTTCCCTCTAACCTCAGACTTATTCTATTAATTCCAATTCTTATTAAATTAGTCTAACGATTGGTTTTCTTGTTGTGCTGTTTGAAGCATTTCATCAAACTCTTCTGCTGTTAAACTTCCATAGTAAAAGTTCATTGGGTTAATTCGTTCGCCGTCTTTAAAAACTTCATAGTGTAAATGTGGTCCTTGACTTCGTCCGGTATTTCCTACAAAACCTATTAAATCGCCACGTTGTACTTTTGCGCCAGGCTTTGTATTGTATTTATACAAATGTGCATATAAACTTTCGTATCCATAGCCATGGTCTATAACAATGTGTTTTCCGTATCCAGTTGCCCTGCTATCGGCCCTGCTAACAACTCCATCGCCACTAGCATAAACAGGAGTA
Source organism: Aequorivita viscosa (assembly GCF_900106795.1). Lineage (GTDB taxonomy): Bacteria > Bacteroidota > Bacteroidia > Flavobacteriales > Flavobacteriaceae > Aequorivita > Aequorivita viscosa. The sequence continues at coordinate 9,491 of NZ_FNNS01000005.1, forward strand.
CCACGTGGAGCACTAAAATCCATTCCGTGATGAAATTTTCGGGCTTTCGTAAATGGATCCCTGCGGTATCCGTATCCTGAGGCAACTCGCGTTAAGTCTTCATTTTTAACTGGTTGTATTGCAGGAATAGCGGCTAAAAGCTTTTCTTTATTTTCAGCTAGATTTGCAATTTCATCGAGCGATTTGGATTGTATAACGATTTGCTTTGTTAGAATATCCAGGTTTCGCGATGTGTTTATTATTAGCTTTGAGTTGTCAAATCCTTCTAAATCTTTATATCGGTTTACTCCTCCAAATCCAGCTCTTCGCTGTTCTTCGGGAATGGGATTAGATTCAAAATAAACTCGGTAAAGGTTATTGTCGCGTTCTTCAATTTCTGCTAAAACTGCCTGGGCGTGTTCTACCTTTTTGTTTAAAAGCTCAAACTGAAGCTGCATATTTGTTAACTCCCGTTTCAAGGCAAGTTCTTTGGGAGTTTGAACCGCAGGGAGGTTAAGGTATACTATAAGTAACAAAAAACCGCTAAGAAACATACCCAAAAAGCTAAGGATGAAAATTCTTAATTTTCTTCCTCGCTTTCTTTCAATTTTTCGATACGAAAGTGTTTCACTATCGTAGTAATATTTAACCTTAGACATGCGTTAAAAATTGCTATTTTTGCACACGCTGTTTTGCGCGAAATAAAGGTAACGTTTTACAAATATAGAAATTGTTAGCACTTCTCCATAACCGCCAATTTTAAGAAAATTTTATAATACATGCTATATCCGTCCTTAATTTCCATTATAACAGGTGAGTAGCGATGTAATTGTTTCAAATTCATTGAGCCATATAATTGATGCTTCTACTAATAAAGTAGTCGTAAAATAGCTTAAAACCAAAAAATATTAAAGTCACATGAAGTCTAAAGAAATTCGATCTCAGTTTTTAGAATTTTTTAAATCCAAACAACACGCTATTGTGCCATCAGCGCCAATGGTGGTTAAAAATGACCCAACATTAATGTTCATCAATAGTGGAATGGCACCTTTTAAGGAGTATTTTTTGGGAAATGGAAAGCCGAAAAGCAATCGAATAGCAGATACTCAAAAATGTCTGCGGGTTAGTGGAAAGCACAACGATTTAGAAGAAGTGGGAATGGACACCTACCACCATACCATGTTTGAAATGCTCGGAAATTGGAGTTTTGGCGATTACTTTAAAAAAGAAGCAATTGAGTGGGCTTGGGAACTATTGACCGAAGTTTATAAAATAGACAAAGATATTCTATACGTAACCATTTTTGAAGGTGACGAAAGTGAAGGGTTAGCACGTGACACCGAAGCCTACAACTTGTGGAAACAGTTTGTTCCTGAAGATCGTATTTTAAACGGAAATAAAAAAGATAATTTTTGGGAAATGGGCGATCAAGGTCCTTGCGGCCCGTGTAGCGAAATTCACGTAGATATTCGTTCTGAAGAAGAGAAAGCAAAAGTAGCTGGAAAAGATTTGGTAAATCAAGACCACCCGCAAGTAGTCGAAGTTTGGAACCTGGTTTTTATGCAGTTTAACAGAAAAGCTAATGGAAGCCTTGAAAAATTAGCCGAACAGCACGTCGATACAGGAATGGGCTTTGAACGCTTGTGTACTGTGCTTCAAAACAAGCAAAGTAATTACGACACCGATGTGTTTATGCCGCTAATTCGTGAAATTGAAACCATAACCAATTCAAAATACGGAGAAGACGAAAAGAAAGACATTGCAACTCGCGTAATTGCAGATCACGTTCGGGCTGTGGCATTTTCTATTGCTGATGGGCAATTGCCAAGCAACACTGGTGCTGGCTACGTAATTAGAAGAATTTTAAGACGTGCAATACGTTACGGCTTTACTTTCCTGGAAAAAAAGGAACCTTTTATTTATAAGTTGGTTGAAACCTTAAGCGACCAAATGGGCGATGCTTTCCCAGAATTGATAAAAGAGAAAAACCTTATTACAAATGTTATTCGAGAAGAAGAACAATCTTTTTTAAGAACTCTTGACCAAGGGTTGCTTTTACTAGAAAATGTTATTGAAACAGCCGATTCTAAAGAGATTTCAGGAAGAAAAGCGTTTGAATTGTATGACACTTTTGGCTTCCCGATAGATCTTACTGCTTTAATTCTACGCGAACGTGGCTATTCACTAGATGAAAAGGAATTCGATGCAGAGCTTCAAAAACAAAAAGATCGTTCTCGTGCCGCAACCAAAGTAAAAACAGGCGATTGGATTGTTTTGGAAGAAGACGATGTAGAAGAGTTCGTGGGTTATGACACCTTAGAAACCCAAGTAAGAATCACTCGGTACCGAAAAGTAGAAAATAAAAAGGATGGCGAAATGTATCAATTTGTTTTCAACTTAACTCCTTTTTATCCCGAAGGCGGAGGCCAATCGGGCGATAAGGGATATTTAAAAGCTGCGGATGGTGGACTTACTTATATCATAGACACCAAAAAAGAGAATAATTTAATTATTCACTTTGCCAAAACACTGCCTAGAAACCTCGAAGGTACTTTTAATGCCGTAGTTGACGGTTTATACAGAAGTCGTACAGAAGCAAACCACACTGCAACACACTTGCTACATCAAGCACTACGAAGTGTATTAGGTACCCACGTTACCCAAAAGGGGAGTATGGTGCACAGCAGGAATTTACGGTTTGACTTCTCACATTTCTCAAAGGTTACCAGTGAAGAATTAAAACAAATTGAAGATTTTGTAAACGCTCGAATTCGTGAGGGTATAACCTTGGAAGAACGACGAAATATTCCCTACCAACAGGCTATTGACGAAGGTGCTATTGCATTATTTGGTGAAAAATATGGTGATGCCGTACGGGCAATTAAATTTGGAAACTCCATGGAACTTTGTGGAGGAACACACGTTCAAAACACAAAAGATATATGGCATTTTATAATAACTTCTGAAGGTGCAGTTGCTTCAGGAATTAGAAGGATTGAAGCCTTGACAGGAGATTTCGCAAAACAATATTTTATAGATAGAAGCGAGTCGTTTGCATCTATCCAGAACGCATTAAACAATGCTCAAGATCCATTAAAAGCAGTGGAATCTTTGCAAGAAGAAAATCAAAACTTGCAAAAGCAGGTTAAAGAATTGCTGAAAGATAAAGCTAAAAACTTAAAAGGCGATCTTAAATCTGAAATCGAGCAAATAAACGGAGTAAACTTTCTTGCTAAAAAGATAGACCTCGATGCCGCAGGACTGAAAGATTTAGCTTTTGAAATGGGTGGCGAAACAGAAAACCTATTCTTGGTTTTTGGTTCCGAACAAGATGGAAAAGCATTGCTTGCCTGCTATATTTCGAAAGAGTTGGCTGCTGAAAAAAATCTAGACGCTGGAAAAATTGTCAGGGAATTAGGTAAGTTCATTCAAGGTGGCGGTGGCGGACAACCTTTCTTTGCAACGGCAGGTGGAAAAAATCCTGCGGGGATTGATGAGGCTTTAGAAAAAGCAAAGGAATTTTTAAAATAATTACAAAAACCCTTTGGGGTTTGACCAAACCATGAAACTCCAAACCCAAATACCACTAAACTCAGAAGAAAATCAAATAGATTACTCTTCAAAAATCCTGTTGCTTGGCAGTTGTTTTTCGGAAAATATTGGTGGGAAGTTTGAATACTTCAAGTTTCAGAATTTGCAGAATCCGTTTGGGGTAATTTTCAATTCAGTTTCTATAGAAAAACTTATTACAAGGGCAATTACCGATACTCCTTTTTCTAAAGCAGATATTTTTCAACACAACGGAATTTGGCAATGTTTCGAATCGCATTCAGCACGTTCATCTATAAACAAAAACGGATGCTTAACTAACCTTAATTTGGCATTAAGTAGTTTAAAAGATGCGCTTTTTACTTCCTCACACATTATTGTTACATTAGGAACTTCGTGGGTTTATCGACATTTAGAGCGCGATGAAATAGTGGCAAACTGCTATAAACTTCCAAGGAACAACTTCAAAAAAGAATTGCTTTCGGTTAAAGATATTTCAGAAAGTTTAAAATGTATTTTTGAAAAAATCACAGCCGTAAATCCGAAGGTTTCATTTATCACCACTGTTTCTCCTGTGCGACATATAAAAAATGGTTTTGTGGAAAATTCGTTAAGCAAAGCACATCTTATATCAGGAATTCACGACTTCATAAATCGAAAATTACCAATCGATAATAGTCAATCTAATATCGAAAAGCAAAAACCTTCCTATTTTCCTTCGTATGAAATTATGATGGATGAGCTTCGCGACTATCGCTTTTATACTGAAGACATGCTTCATCCAAACAAAACCGCAATAGAAATAATTTGGCAAAAGTTTGCTGAAGTATGGATTTCATCCGAAACAGAATCCCTTCAGAGAGAAATTGCTAGTATTCAATCTAGTTTGCTTCACAAGCCGTTTAATCCAGAATGCGAAACACATCTTAAATTTCAAAAAAATCTTCAAAATAAAATTGAAGCGGTTCAGCAAAAACATTCAAACATTTTGTTTTAATCCGTTTAAAGCACTCTCGCATACTCCCTTCAATATACGGCAATTGCCCTATTGTGACACTTTCTCCTTTGTGCCAATTTTGCTTCAACATTAATTACGTATCCGTTTTGACGGAGAATTAAACCTTAAATTATGAAAACATTCAAAAAAACAATTTTAGTATTACTGGCTGTAGTTGCTGTAAGTATTACATCTTGTAGTAAAAGCGACGATGGTGGGGAAGACCCACAAGGCGGGACAGGTACTTTCTCGGCCAAAGTAGATGGAGCTACCTTTACACCTATTCAGGAAACAATTGTGGCCCAAATGTCAGGCTCAGGGGCGGCTCAGACTTTGGCTGTTAGCGCTGGTACTATGAACTCTGAGAATTTACAGATGATCATTGTTGGTTATGATGGTGTGGGTACATACGATTTGAATATGACCAATATAGGGACTTATAGCTATTTGCCAAATCCCAGCAATCCAGACCCGAGCACTGTGGTAATTTATTCTACTATCAATGGGCAAACTTCAAACGGGCAATTAAAAGTGTCAAGTGTTGATGGGAACGTTGTGAAAGGGACTTTTAGCTTTACAGGTTATAATCTGAGCAATCCTTCAGAATCAGTTTCGGTAACTGATGGTCAATTCAATATTGAATTGAGATAAAACGAGATTTTTTTGTAGGCCGTGTAGTGAGCGATTATTGAAAATTTCTATCAACGGTTCTTTAAATTGAATTTTAAACAATTAGAACGTATTTAAGAAAATCTCAAGTTTGAGGTTTTTACGTGGGGCCAGGGATAAAACGATTGTTTTGTCTCTGGTTTTTTTATTGAATAAAGTCACTGTTGTCCGATTAAAATTTAGATATTCCTATTAAAGTCAGACCAACAAAGATTTTAGGCTATTTAGCTTAATGATGACCTTCCTTTTTATCTTATTTATAAACAAAACCAAAATATTAAAATGCAATCTGATTTAAAATATTTAAGTGCTCATTCACAATGGGTTACGTTTCTAGTCTTGGCTCTTGGTTCTTGTAGCGCAGCGGTCTTGTTTCTTTCCTCGGACAATACTGGAATAAAGTCCAAAATGTTGTTTTATAACCCAAACATTTTTTTTTACTACCAACTACCAACTACCAACTACCAACTACGGGAAATACGACAATTGCCCTATTGATTCTGGTTTAATTCAGTAGCATTTTTGACCTATAAAATTTAAAGAACCACGATTATGAAAACCTCAATATTTTTTTACGCATTCCTTTGCTTTTTACTCGTTGTTGAAGCTCCAGCTTTAGCTCAACGCGCAGAGCAACCGGACTTTCGATACGACACTGGAGCTAAAATAAATGAAATGACATTAACTCAAGGGGGAACAATGGTGGTTGCTACAAATGATGGTCTTGTGGGGATAAAGCCAGGTAGCAACCAACTATTGTTTAATTTTACTGAATATGGCCGTGTTAAACCAGAAGAATTGTTTTTTGTGCCAAACGCACCTTATGTAATTGTAACCCAAGGTGGTTTCGCAAATATTACTGCCAAGAAAACGGTGATAGATTATATGTCTGGGCAAGTACTATTTAACACCGAAAGTAATGGATGGAAAGTGTCATACAGTTGTGATGTTAAAATGCCACAAAACAAATTAGTTGTAATTGGTCAACGCCAATCTGAAGAAAAATATGCAACTGCAGTTGGCGTCTACGATTTAAATACGGGTAAAGAAGATTATCGCTTTAATCTTGGCGAACCCGGAAAAGTTACTATGGGAGCAGGAATGCAACCTAGCGGTACAGTTTTGTTGTTGAAAGATTATTTAATTGTTCCTACAACAAAAGGTTTAGTCGCAAAAAAAGCTCAGACAGGAGAAACGCTTTGGCAAAATGATATGAAGAATATCAATTGGATGGTAGCAGATGCTTCAGAACAGGAAATCTATGCTTTTGAAAGTGTTAATAACGGAAAAAACACACGTATCCATAAGGTTGGTGTAAATGGTGCTGAACTTTGGGAAGATGACCACAAAGTGAAAGGTCAAGTAGTAAATTTCGAGATTCTTCCAAAAGGCATTGCTGTGGTTAGTAACCAAAGCGATGGCGGAAGTAATAGTGTTTTTGCACGTAGCAACGAGTCAAATATCGCTTTTTTAAGCGCTGCTACTGGGGAAGATTTGTGGGATAAAGCTCCCAAAACGAAAGGCTATGTGCAGCATTTTTATGTAATGGACGACGGAATTCTCTTCGGAATCTATCAAGGAGGTATCAATAAAATTTCATTTGAAGGAGAAACACTTTTCAAAAAGCCTTTAAAAACAGGTGAGGATATTCTAACAATGGCGCATACTCCGCAAGGTCTTATCTATATAACTTCAGAAGATGCAAATATTGTAAATCTAGATACGGGCGAAGCAGTTTGGGGTAACCCGCTTAAATATAAACGAGCTGCCGCCGTAAGTTCTACTTTCGACAAGAAAAACAATCGTTTTTTATTAAGTGCAGATGAAACCCTGTATGCAGTCGATGCCACATCGGGCGAAGTTAGCACCTTGGCAAAAACAAAATTTGATGGCAAAGAAGATCCAACCCACGTAGAAGTTCGCAATGGCGGAATCTTGCTAACTAGCGATCAAAACATGTTACTTATGGATTGGAATGGCGGAACACAGTGGCAAGAATATTATCGCGCTCCAGGAAAGAGTGCAATGGGAGCAATTTTGGCAGGAGTGTCTGCAGTTGCTACTGCAACGGTTGCTGTGTCTGCAGCGCACTCAGGTATGCAAAATAAATTAGCAGGATATGACCAACAAGCCGAAACCGATGCTGCATTGGCTGGAGGAATGGCAGCTGCGAGTGGTGCTTCGGTTGTTGAAATGTTGAAACGCTTTAAAGCTACCGCTGCCACTAAGAATGATCAATTTATCCTAACAAAACTTGATGACGGCGTTGGTTTAGTAAAAATTAGCAAAGACACAGGAAAAACTCATAAAGAAATTGTTTTAAAGGATAAAAAACCAGAATACATTGTTGATGAAATAGGCGGTATTCTATACTATAAAGCCGACAACAATTCTATTTATGCTTACAATTTAAAATAAAATACGACTAGCCAGATTGTTTTCTGAAACAAAAATGAAGTGAGGAGCATTTTTGATTCATAAGCCCCATATTTAACTGTGGGGCTTTTACTTTTTATACATTAAGTAACTCTGAAACTTGTAAAAACATCTTTAAAGTTAAAATGAGACGAAGTCTATGCGTTAACAAAAGACTTATTATAACCATAAACCGAATTATTTGCCCTTGTTGACCGACATAGATTTCTGGTTATGAATTGATAGAAATAGAGAGCTAATAAATCGATTTTGTTTGCTATGGTGGGTTGTTTACAGAGTCTTTCACTTAAACACATCACTATTTTCGAATTATACGGCAATTGCCTTATTGAATAAAGCACATCAAGAAATGATATTTGTATAACATGTTTCTAAACATTTATCAATCTTTAAAAGAATCTATTATGAAAACAAATTCCTTATTCACAAAAATTAGCTTAGTGCTATGTGTTTTGGCTACGACCTTAGCAGCAAAAGCAAACAACGTTATTGTTGCCAATACAGCCGTATCGGGCAGTGATATTACTTTCGACATTAGCTGGGAAAACAGCTGGAACTCAAATATAGCACCTGCAAACCACGATGCGGTATGGGTGTTTGTAAAGTATCAAGATTGTGCTACAAACATTTGGTATCACGCAGATCTTAGCGACACATCAGCAGATCATACTGCCGCATCTCCCCTACAAGCAGATGCTGTAGCAGATGGCAAAGGTGTTTTTCTTCGTCGTAGCGCCTTAGGGGGTGGGAATATTGCTCCCACAGCTGTTTCATTAGCAATGAACATACCGGCTGGAACCTATAATTACAAGGTTTTTGCTATCGAAATGGTATACATTCCACAAGGTGATTTTGAAATTGGTGACGGAACTTCTACAAACACCTTTAATAGTATTACTGTTACGGCCGCCTCGCAATCGGGTGGGATTCCTGCCGGTACTATTGGAGGTTCTTCTGTAACTGTTCCCGCAACTTTCCCAATGGGCTATAATTCATTTTACAGCATGAAGTATGAAATTACCCAACAACAATACGTAGATTTTTTAAATACACTTACCTACGATCAACAAGTTACGCGTCAAGGAACAGACCCAATCAATGCACCAGGAACAAAAGCGTTTTCTCCTGGTTTAGGTTTTAGGAATAGTATAGAAATACTTGAATCTGGTAATAATAACGTGTTGCCAGCAGTTTTCGCTTGTGATCTTACAGATGGAATTCCTGATAACGTGGACGATGGCCAGAATATTGCCATGAACTTTTTAGGCTGGGGAGATCTTAGTGCTTATTTAGATTGGGCTGGATTACGTCCAATGTCAGAACTGGAATTTGAAAAAATTTGTAGAGGACCAGAAGCGAGAGTTGCAGGAGAATATCCTTGGGGTACTACAGAAATCTTTGCGTATAACTCAAATAATATCGTAGCATCCACTAAAAACAAACCAGATGAAACTGTTGCCACTGTTAACAATGGATCATCTTTTTACGGACTTGGATATTCACACATCAATTCTTTTGGACCTTCGCGCGCAGGTATTTTTGCACGTAGTACTACTGGAAGAGCTTCTTCGGGAGCTGCTTATTATGGAGTAATGGAAATGGCTGGAAATTTATCGGAACGTCCTGTTACCGTTTTTACTGCTGAAGGAGCCGCATTTACAGGAAATAATGGCGATGGCACGCTAACTAATACAGGTGAAGCCAACCAAGCAAGCTGGCCAGCTCCAGATACTGCTTTAGGTTCTGGTTTCAAAGGGGGAGATTGGTCTACAGCTGCGACTAATTTGAGAACTTCTCAACGTAGCGGCACTGCTTCAGTAGCACGTAACCAAACATACGGTGGGCGCGGTGTTCGTTAATCTCTAATTTGATGTGTATTGCATTTCAGAAGTACTGAATGCAAAAATGAAATTATTAATTATAAATCAAATTAGACGATGAAAACAACAATAACAACATTGGTTGTTTTGGTTTGCTTTTTCTTAGTTCCTAGTTCGCTGTTTGCACAGTATGAGGGTGGTATAGCCGATGGGTCTGCTCACGACCACCTCAATAACACGGTTTGTGCAACGCCCGCTCAGTTTTACGCTTATTTTGGCGGATCTGGTGATGGCGCAGGAATGGAAAGCTTACAAATTACAGCCTGTGGTGCTCCTTCACAATTCTATGCCTATCAAGGCGGGGTTGGCGATGGAAGTGCCCTAGAAACAATAAACGCAGTCACTTGTGATGCTCCAAGTCAGTTTTATGCCTATTTCGGAGGTGATGCTGCTGGTTCCGCTGTTGATGCGATAGATGCTGTCGTGTGCGATACACCAACTCAATTCTATGCCTATTTTGGCGGTGATGGCGATGGGTATGGTGCCGATGGAAACCTAAGTTGCCCTGTAGATCCGCCTGTGGCAGATTTTATGGCAGATAACACAACTATTTGTGTTGGAGATACTGTACAGTTTACAGACACTTCCACAAATGTACCAACGGTGTGGGAATGGATCTTCGAAGGTGGTACACCAGCAACTTCAGGATTGGAAAATCCAGAGGTGGTTTATAATACGCCTGGCACGTACGATGTTACTTTAAAAGCGGTTAATCAGTTTGGAACAAATACTAAAACCCTAACCGATTATATTACGGTAAACGCTATTCCTACCATTGCAACTACCACTCCAGGAACGCGCTGCGATGCTGGTATTGTTACATTAGAAGCAACTGCAAGCGCTGGAACCTTGAGTTGGTTCAACGATGAAACAGGCGGTACAGCTTTAGGAACTGGTACAAGTTTTAATACTCCGTCAATTTCAGAAACTACTACATTCTATGTGGAAACTGAAAATAATGGATGTATTTCTACAAGAGTAGCTGTAATTGCAACTGTTAATGATACACCTACCATTACAAATACAACTCCAGGAGAGCGTTGTGGGCCAGGTTCGGTTCAGTTAGCCGCTCAAGCTAGTTCGGGTAATATTAAATGGTATGATGTGGCTGCTGGCGGAACTTCATTAAGTAACACTGGTACATTTAATACGCCTTCAATTGCTACAACAACAACTTATTATGTTGAAGTTAGTGCGAATGGCTGTATTTCACCTAGAACAGCAGTTGTGGCTACAATAAATAGTCAGCCTGCAATAACTTCTACCACAGACGCATCACGTTGCGGCCCTGGTAGTGTAACGCTATTGGCTCAATCAGATTTCGGAACGATAAAATGGTATGATGCCGCAACTGGAGGAAATTTAATAACTACGGGCACTAGTTTTACTACACCATCTTTAGCAAATACAAAAGTGTATTATGTAGAAGCTGCGCAAGGTTCTTGTAGTTCGTCTCGTATAGCTGTTACAGCTGAAATCAATGCTTTTCCTACGATTACGAACACAACTCCTGCGAGTAGATGTGGTGCGGGAAGCGTAACATTAACTGCCACTGCAAATGCTGGAACGCTAAGTTGGTTTAACGTGGCCTCCGGTGGAACTGTTTTGGGATCAGGTACGAGTTTTACAACGCCTTCAATTACCGAAACAACAAGTTTTTATGTTGAATCAAACAATGGAGGATGTATTTCAACACGGGAAGAAGTAATTGCAACAGTTAATTCTGCTCCTTCGGTTACTAATACTACACCTGCTAGTCGATGCGGAACAGGATCTGTAACTTTAATGGCAACAGCAAGTTCTGGAACATTGAGTTGGTTTGCTACAGCTGCTGGCGGAACCGTTTTAGGAACTGGAACAAGCTTTACTACACCTGTAATTGCAACAACCAGTACTTTTTACGTGCAAGCACAAGCATCTGGTTGTACCTCGACGCGAAATGCTGTGGTAGCTACTGTAAATAATACTCCGGTAATTACCAACACTACACCTGCAAGTCGTTGCGGAGCTGGAACAGTTACTTTAACAGCTACTGCTAATTCAGGAACACTAATTTGGTTTAATTCAGCTACCGGTGGAACTGCTTTGGGAACAGGAACTAGTTTCACTACACCTTCCATAACAACCACAACTTCATACTATGTGGAGGCATCAACAGCATCTTGTACTTCAGTTCGGACCGAAGTTGTAGCAACCATAAATGCGTTGCCAACTATTACTAGCACGACTCCTGCTGGGCGTTGTGATTCAGGAACGGTAACGTTAATGGCTACAGCAAACGCAGGGACTTTGAGTTGGTATAATACCGCAACAGGTGGATCCGCTTTAGGAACTGGCACTAGTTTTACAACTCCAGTTATTACTTCGACTACTACTTTCTATGTAGAAGCTAATAACAACGGATGTATTTCAAGTAGAACTGCTGTAATTGCAACAGTGAATGATGCTCCAGAAATTACAGGGACAATACCCGCCGAACGATGTGGCGCTGGAAGTGTAACACTATCGGCTGTTGCAGATTACGGAACTATTAACTGGTTTACGAGTGCAAGCGGTGGTACTTCTATATTTACGGGTGCTAGTTTTACAACACCGAGTATTTCAGTTACAACTACCTACTATGTTGCTACAAATTCAGGAAGTTGTACGAGCAATCGTGTACCCGTAACTGCAACTATTAATTCAATTCCTGCTATTACAAGTACTACTCCTGCGAGTAGATGCGATACAGGAACGGTAACCTTAATGGCAACTGCAAGTTCAGGAACATTGAGTTGGTTTAATGTGCCCACTGGCGGAACTGCCTTAGGAACAGGTACTAGCTTTACGACACCTGTTATCTCGACTACGACTAATTTTTATGTAGAATCGAATAATGGTAGTTGTACCTCTACTAGAGTAAAAGTCATTGCAAGTGTAAATGACACTCCATCAATTACAGCTACAACCCCAGCAAGTCGTTGTGGTTCAGGCACAGTGACTCTTGGTGCAACAGCGAGTGCTGGAACATTGAGGTGGTTCGCTTCAGCTACTGGTGGTAGTATATTGGCAACTGGTGTAAGTTTTACCACTCCAGTGCTCACTGCCACAACTACGTACTACGTACAAGCTACAAATGCAGGATGTACGTCTGGACGTACCGCTGTGGTAGCCACTATTAACACCTTACCTTTAATAACCAACACTACACCAGCGAGTCGCTGTGGAGCAGGAACAGTTACTTTAACAGCCACTTCTAGTACAGGTACGCTAAGTTGGTTTAATTCAGCTACTGGTGGAACTGCTTTGGGAACAGGTACTAGTTTTACTACACCTTCCATAACAACTACAACGTCTTACTATGTAGAGGCATCAACAGCCTCTTGTACATCAGTTCGTACCGAAGTTGTAGCCACTGTAAATTCAGTGCCAACTATTACAAGTACGACACCTGCAGCACGTTGTGATGCTGGAACAGTAACTTTAATGGCAGCAGCAAGTGCTGGAACATTAAGTTGGTATAATACTGCCACTGGTGGAACGGCTTTAGGCACGGGTACTAGCTTTACAACGCCTGTTATTACTTCGTCTACTACTTTTTATGTAGAAGCACAAAATAACGGATGTATTTCAAGTAGAACTGCTGTAATTGCAACGGTGAATGATGCACCATCAATTACAAGTACTACTCCTGCCGAACGATGTGGTGCTGGAAGTGTAACACTAACAGCTGTTGCAGATTACGGAACAATTAATTGGTTTGCGAGTGCATCTGGCGGTACTTCTATATTTACTGGATCTAGTTTTGCAACTCCAAGTATCTCTAGTACGACTACTTATTATGTTTCGGCTAAATCCGGAAGTTGTACAAGTGATCGGGTGGCGGTAACTGCTACAGTAAAAACAGTTCCTACCATAGTAACAACTACTCCAGCGAGTAGATGCGATGCTGGAACGGTAACTTTAATGGCAACTGCAAGTGCTGGAACATTAAGTTGGTATAATGTAGCTACGGGCGGAACAGCTTTGGGCACAGGTACTAGCTTTACAACACCTGCAATTGCAACTACCACTAGTTATTTTGTGGAAAGTGCGAATGCTGGATGTATTTCAAACAGGGTGGAAGTAGTTGCAACTGTAAATACAACACCATCTGTTACAAGTACTACACCTGCGAGTAGATGCGACCAAGGTACAGTTACGCTAATGGCAACTGCTAGTGCAGGTACATTGAGTTGGTTTGCAAATGCAACTGGTGGTACTTCACTTGGCACTGGTACTAGTTTTACAACTCCTGTTATTTCTTCAACCACTACATTTTATGTAGAAGCAGAAAATAACGGATGTAATTCTAGCAGAACTGCTGTAATTGCTACGGTGAATGATTCACCAACAATTACAAATTCATCTTCAGCAGAAAGATGTGGCACTGGAAGTGTAACACTAACAGCTAGTACAGATTTTGGTACTATTAATTGGTTCGCAAATGCAACTGGTGGTACATCACTATTTACTGGGCCGAGTTTTACAACCCCGAGTATTTCAAACACGACTACTTATTATGTTTCGGCTACTTCGGGAAGTTGTACGAGCGAACGCGTAGCTGTAACGGCGACTATTAAAACAATTCCTACCATTATAAGTACTACTCCTGCGAGTAGATGTGATGCTGGAACCGTAACTTTAATGGCACAGGCAAGCGCGGGAACGTTGAGTTGGTTTAATGTGGCTACTGGCGGAACAGCTTTAGGTACGGGTACTAGTTTTACTACCCCAGTTATTACAGCGACTACCACTTTTTATGTAGAAGCCGAAAATAATGGTTGTATTTCTAGCAGAACAGCAGTAGTTGCAACAATAAATGGAGCTCCGACTATTACAGGAACGACTCCAGCAGAAAGATGCGGTCCTGGAAGTGTAACGCTATCTGCCACAGCCGATGCTGGCACAATTAACTGGTTCGCAAATGCTACCGGTGGTACGTCACTATTTACTGGAGCTAGTTTTACAACGCCTAGCATTTCAAGTACGACTACATATTATGTTTCATCTCACACAGGCAACTGTCAGAGTGACCGTGTGGCTGTAATTGCTACCATTAATGAAGTTCCAGTTATTACAAGCACTACTCCAGAGAGTAGATGTGATGCAGGAACGGTAACTCTAATGGCAGCGGCAAGCTCTGGAACGTTGAGCTGGTATAATGTAGCGACAGGGGGAACAGCCTTAGGTACGGGTACTAGTTTTACAACACCAGTCCTAACAGCTACTACTAGTTTTTATGTAGAAAGCGCAAACGATGATTGTACGTCGGTTAGGGTTGAAGTAATTGCTACGGTAAATGCTACGCCAACGATTATAAGTACAACACCAGCAAGTAGGTGTGATGAAGGAACCGTAACCTTAATGGCTACTGCAAGTGCAGGAACCTTAAGTTGGTTTAATGTCGCTACTGGTGGAACTTCGCTTGGTACAGGAACCAGTTTTACAACTCCAGTTATCGCTGCAACAACAAGTTTTTATGTTGAAGTAGAAAACAATGGA
Organism: Aequorivita viscosa; assembly: GCF_900106795.1. Lineage (GTDB taxonomy): Bacteria > Bacteroidota > Bacteroidia > Flavobacteriales > Flavobacteriaceae > Aequorivita > Aequorivita viscosa. Next base: position 24,524 of record NZ_FNNS01000005.1, read on the forward strand.
TGTGTTTCTAGCAGAACCGAAGTAGTGGCAACAGTAAACGACTCACCAGAAATAACAGATACTACTCCCGCAGAACGTTGTGGAGAAGGAACGGTTACTTTAATGGCAGCGACAAATACTGGTAACATAAGTTGGTTTGATGTAGCAACGGGCGGAACTGTCCTTGGTACGGGAACCACTTTTACAACGCCGAGTATTTCAGAAACAACTTCGTACTTTGTAGAATCTGAAAGTAATGGATGTATTTCTGAAAGGGTTGAGGTTATTGCAACAGTCAATATCACTGAAGCCCCTACAGGAGAAGCAAATCAGACTTTCTGTGCGGGTGAAACTGTTGGATTAATTGTAACAGACGGCGTTGATGTTATTTGGTATGATGCACCTACTAATGGGAATATTGTTCCAGACGATACTTTAATCGTCGATGGCACTACCTATTATGGATCTCAAACCATTGATGGATGCGAAAGCACAAATCGACTTGCTGTAACAATGACTACCGGCGGTTGCTTAGGGGTTTCAAATAACCAAATGTTGAGTATTAAAGTATATCCAGTTCCAATGGATGAGGTGCTCAACATTCAATCGAACGACATTATAAGTTCTATTGAACTCTATGATGTGTTAGGTAAATTAATTTTCACTACGAAAACCAATAGCCTGACAGCAACGATAGACACTTCCTTATTAGCATCTGGTACTTACCTTGTAGTTATTAGAGCAGGGAATAAGGTGGGAACACATAAAGTTTTAAAAATGTAGTTCCATAAATAATTTTTATTTGAAAGAGGCTTCTGTTAATTCGGAAGCCTCTTTTTTGTATTTTGGTTAAAAATTTACAATGTATTTAAAACACAAACGTCTTTTTATCATTTTTCTGTTAGTGAGTGTTTCACTCTGCTCGCAGTCTGCACAGAAGAAAATCGACAGCCTTATGCAGGTTGCCGAAGTATCTAATGATTCTGTTAGACTTCGGATATATAATAAAGTCAGTTTTTACTACATCTTCAATAATCCCGAAAAAGCAAGGGATCTTCTTCTAAAAGGAATAGAACAAGCTAAAACAAAAAAAGTTTCATTCTCAGAGGCCGAACTGGTTAATACCTACGGAATTTATAACGACGTTTCAGGAAAATCAGATTCAGCAAAATATTATTTTGAAAAAGCATTAGCGCTAAGCGAAGCCCACAACTATAGAATAATTACCGTAATGATAATTAATAACCTGGGCATGTTCCATTGGAATAAGGGAAATTATCAGGTAGCATTGGATTACTTTTTTCAGGCATTAGAGATCAATAAAGAGAATTCTGTTGATTCTGGCGATGGAACTTACTTCAACAATATCGGACTTATTTACCAGGAAATGGGACAAAGTGATAAAGCACTGGAATATCACAAAAAAGCACTTGAAGTTCGGGAGCGATACAATAATAAAAGTGAAATAGCCACCTCTTTATCCAATATTGCCATAGTGCTGAAAGCGCAAGGAAATTATGTCGAATCTGAACAGAATTTCAAAAGGGCGATTGAAATGGCAAAGGCCGAAAATGAGCTGGGCAAATACTACGACGCCCTTGACGGTTTAGGCGATACTTATCTCGAGCAAAATCAACCACAACTAGCGATACCACTTTTGGAAGAATTGCTGGAAGGAAGAAATGAAAATAATATTGACAGAAGATCAAATCTGAATACTATTTCAAATTTAATACGAGCCTTTAATGCTACTGGCAATTTAACCACGGCTTTAAAATATGTTGAAAAGGGAAATGCTTTTCTAAATGAATTTCCCGATAAAAAAACGGCTACAATTGAGTTTTATCAACACGCTTCCGAAACTTATTTCAGACTCAATAATCCTGAAAATGGAGCTGCTTATTTACAACAAGCGCTTTTAATGAAAGAAGATATTTTCTCGAATGAAAACGCAGATGCAATTGCAAATCTCGAAACCAAATTTAAGGTTGCTGAAAAAGAAAGAGATCTTGCCGAAACCCGCGCTAATCTTGCCGAAAGCGAATTGGAAAATGAGCAAAAAAATATTTTCATTTTTGGAATGATAGCCTTGGCAATCGTTCTTACACTTTTGGGTTATCTTTTTTACAACCAACAAAAATTGAAAAACAGTCAGTTGCGAAAGGAAAGTGAGCTGAGGTCTGCCTTGGCAAAAATTGAAACTCAAAATCAATTGCAAGAACAACGACTTCGGATTTCGCGAGATCTTCATGACAATATCGGATCCCAACTTACTTTCATCATTTCGTCTATAGACAATTTGAAATTTGGATTGAAGGACGCCGATGCATCGATTAAAGGCAAATTAAAATACATCAGCAATTTTACCTCACAAACCATTTATGAACTTCGGGATACAATTTGGGCAATGAACAAAACCGATATTTCGGTGGAAGATTTGCAAGCCCGTATTTCAAATTTTATTGAAAAGGCCAAGATAGCGAGCGATGTTAATTTTCAGTTTAATGTGGCTAACAGTGTTTTACAAGAAGCTCAATTTAATTCGGTTCAAGGCATGAATATTTATAGAATCATTCAAGAAGCAGTAAACAACGCATTAAAATATTCGGATGCCACGCAGGTTTCAGTTGAAATTTCTAAGCTGTCCGATTCTAATTCTGAAGATTCCTGTAAGGAGAAGGAAAAAAAATTTTCAAATAAAGTTGAAATTCGAGATAACGGAAAAGGTTTCAATATGGATGAAATATGCTTTGGGAATGGGCTTCAAAACATTAAAAAACGAGCGACCGATTTAGGAGGAAAAGTTAAAATCACTTCCGAAGTAGGCAAGGGTACTATGGTTCAACTTCTATTTTAGGAATGAGGGTTTTTAAGTTTTTGATTCTCGATTTAGGCTAAAGGATGTTTAAAAATTATAGGGCAATTGCCCTATTTCAATTTTGAAGGAAGGTTTTTATTTTTAGGCTTTTAAACTAATTTTTAAAATATGTTTCTGCAAACTGTTATAACCATCGTACTGCTGCTTTCCATTGTTGGAATAGCTATTTGGTTTTATAATAGGAGGAACGAAATAGAACGAATACACCGTCAAACTATTTCGGAATTGGAAAGAGCTATAGGCACTAACGGAAACCAGATAAGGTATAGAAATTCAAACCTAAATGGCTATGATTTCCAACAGTACAATCTTGATGAGGCATTAGTTGTTCAGTCAGATATTGAAATTCATTAACAATATTCCGAAACGCATTTTTGTTTATTTTTCCAGAATTAAATTCACTTATTTAAAACGAGCATTACATTAATTATATGAAGCGGCTTCCTTTCATTTCTAAATTAAAAAAATATACGCTGTAATGAAACTTCTTGTTAGACTTTTTTTACCTATTTGCCTATTCATTGCTGCAAGTTGTTTTTCGCAAACGAACGTTGAGAAAATAAATGATTCAATTATATCTGTCTATAAAACAGATCCTCAAAAGTCGTTAGCCTTTTTACTTAAACTAAATAAAAACATAGCAAATAGTAAGCGCTATGATAAAGGTTTAACAACAAATAATATTGCGATAATTTACAGGGAGCTTGGAGATTTTCAAAATGCCAAAAAACTTTCGCAAAAAGCCCTGACAATAACAGATGACCAAAAAATAAAAGCATCGGCTTATAATAATATTGGTGCTGTTAATAGAAGTTTAGGATTGTACGAGGAAGCATTGGAGAATTATCTTGAGGCATTATCTATTTATGAAAAAAGTAATGACCGTAAAAGCGAAAATACGGTTATTAACAACATCGGCAATGTTTATAGCTATTTGGGCATGACCGATAAGGCACTCGAATATTTTAATAAAGCCAAAGAAAATTCAGTTAAACTGAAGGATAAAAAAGGTCAGTCAGAAGCATTCAACAACATCGCCATTATCTATGCAAATGAAGGTAAACTACAACAAGCATTAGATTATTTTAAATTTTCGCTAGATGTAGAAAACGATTTAAACGATAAAAAAGGTATTGCCGAATCGGCCAATAATGTGGGCGTGGTTTTTTACTATATGCAAGAAATAGATTCTGCTTTGTATTATATCGAACAGGCGGTAACCATTGAAAAATCAATAAAAAACTATACAGCTATTAGTTCGAGCTATAATAATATTGCAACAATCTTAATCGAAAATAACAGGATAGAGGAGGCTGAAAAATATATAGATAGTGCATATAGTATCGCAAACAACGCGAAAATCACTGCTGATATTGAGGCAGCATTAGAAACCTATTCAAATTATTTCGAAGCAAAAAACGATTTAAAATCGGCACTAGCATATCAAAAAAAACTCATTGCTTTTAAGGATAGCACCTTAACAATTGAAACAAATAATAAGGTTGCTGAGTTAGAAATAAAATACGAGACCGAAAAAAAGGAAAATCAAATCTTACAACAACGCGCCCAACTAGCCGAAAAAGATTTAGAAGTCCGAAGAAAAAACACACTTATCTACGGAAGTCTAGGATTGGCATTGGTTCTCGCACTATTAGGGTATTTATTTTACAGTCAGCAAAAACTTAAAAACCGTCAACTTCAAAAGGAATCCGAATTAAAAGCTGCATTGGTAAAAATTGAAACCCAAAACAAGCTACAGGAACAACGTTTGCGTATTTCCCGCGATCTTCACGATAATATCGGTGCCCAACTTACTTTTATTATTTCCAGTATTGATAATTTGAAGTATGGATTTACAGATATTAGTGAGAAACTAGGGTCCAAACTTAGTAGCATTAGCGGTTTTACACAACAAACAATTTATGAACTGCGCGATACTATATGGGCAATGAACAAGGAAAATATAACGCTGGAAGACTTGCAGGCGCGAATTGCGAACTTTATTGAACACGCTAAAAACGCTTCAGAACAAACCGACTTTTCGTTTACTATAGATAATAGCGTTACTGAAGCACACGATTTCTCATCGGTAGAAGGAATGAATATTTACAGAATCATCCAAGAGGCAGTTAATAACGCATTAAAATACGCTTCGGCAGATAAAATTGAAGTGAATATTTTAAAAGTTGAAAATCAATACCGAATTGAAATAATTGATAACGGCATAGGTTTTAATCAAGCTGCAATTGATATGGGCAATGGCTTGAACAATATGAAAAAACGGGCTCGAGAAATTGGTGGAAGTATAGAAATTACTTCAAATGCAGGAGATGGGACGCGTATTGTTTTGATTTTGAAATAATTTTTCTCGACTAAAAAAACGGTTCTATTTTAGAAACGTAAAAAACATAATTGCCCGCTAATATTTTCCAAACTCCTTCGTAACTCATAAGTTGCCCTTCAACAGGTTTAGCGTAGGTTGCCGTTTTTGGCACATTTTCAAAGTTTATCAAAACGCCATTTCCATATTTGTTTGAATAGCATGTATCCGTAACCTTAGCATCTATACTTTTGGCGACACCGTCCGCAACCATTTCGGCAATGGTAAAGAAACAGCCTGTTTTAGTATTCGAGTTATACTGCAATACAATTCCGCCTAAGGTTTCTGTTTTATCGCTTCTTCTTTTTAACTTCCAGCCATCTCCAATTTGCTTTAAATCGCCATCGATTTCAAATACCCAAATGTGGTTATCTTCGTAATAGTCTATTTGATAGGCGTTAACATCATCAGCGATTACATAAAAACTAAATATACAATTGGTGTCACTTTGCCCGTTCCAATTTATGGTTTCGATTACTTCAAAATCAGACCAATTTGAATCGCCTTTATTTGCGAATTTCACATCTTCGGCAATTTCATTATTTACCACGAACATCACCGAGAATTCATTGTTGTCATAAACTTCGTACTCTTGCGAAATAGCATTTGTAATTGCCATAAGGAACGAGAGCAGTACGATAACATTTTTTCTATTTAAAATCATTTTGAGTTTTTATAATGTGGTAAAAGCTATCTTGGAATATGTGCATTTTTCATTGAAAAATTCGGGGTAAAATTGAAGATTATCTGCTTCAATTTTACCCCGAATTTTAAAAATAATTATCTCAGGTTTAGCTTCCAGCCATCGCCAATTTGTTCTAAATTGTCATCGATTTGAAATACCCAAATATGATTGTTTTCGTAGTAATCTATTTGATACGCGTTAATTTCACCATCAATTACATAAAATGTGAATAAACAGTTCGTGTCACTTTGCCCGTTCCAGTTTTTGGTTTCGATTACTTCAAACCCGGTCCATTGTGAATCTCCTCTCGTTGCAAATTTTACATCGTGAGCAACTTCATTTTTAACGACAAACATTACTGAAAAATCTTGCCCGTCATACACTTCGTAGTTTTGTGAGTAAGCACTTACAGTTGTAGCCAATATTACAACCATTGTGATAAAAAGCTTTTTAAAAGTTCTTGTTTCCATAATAATTAAGTTTTGGTTATATGCATTGCCTTCTTGACAACATCACTGCAAACTTATGACGGAAATGAACTTCGAACAGGGTAAAAATTCTGCATTTATATGGAAAAATTCCGCATAAATGGGTTGCGTACTTTTTTTAAATGTCTAAATAGTAGTGTGTTCTGAAGGGGCAACACCAAAGTGCCGTTTAAACACCTTAGAGAAATATTGAGGGTCTTCAAAACCAACGGCCCAAGCAGATTCGGCCACGTTATTCCCTTCTCTAAGAAATTGGAGAGCCTTATTTAGTCGCGAAACTTTAATTAAATCGGAAGGGGTTTGTCCAGTAATTGCTTTCAATTTTCGGGTTAATTGACTTTGACTTAAACAAGCTATTTCTGCCAAGTTTCCTACACTAAACTTTGGATCTGAAATATTTTCGTCAATTGCGGTTTTTACTTTCTTAACAAGCTCAAAGTCTCTTTTTGGCAGTCCTTTAATTTCGTTTTCTTTGGGAATTCCACCTAGGTTAAACTTACTCTGAATGTTTTGAAGTAGCTTAAATACATTTCGAATTCGCAATCGAAGCTCTTCCACCGAAAAAGGCTTTTCTAAATATGCGTCGGCGCCCATTTCTATTCCTTTAATTTTATCGCTTTGATCTGTCATTCCCGTAAGTAAGATGATTGGAATATGCGAAGTAGCATCTGTGTTTTTTAGATGTTGACACAATTCAAAACCATCGGTCTTTGGCATCATAACATCGCTAATAATTAAATTGGGCATGTATTTTTCGGCAAGCCTGACTCCTTCTGTGCCGTTTGAGGCTTCAATCAACTCAAATTCATCACCTATACTATTACAAATAAATTTTCTTAGTTCTGCTTGGTCTTCTACAACTAAAATAAGTGGTTTTTCTCCATTGGAAATAGGGGTAGCGGTTGCTATTTCAAGAGCTTCTACTGGATGGCATTTTAGAAATACCGTAAAGCAAGCCCCTTTTTCTGGATTATTACTCACTATGGCATCGCCTTGATGTAGCATTGCTAATTCTTTTACTAAAGACAAACCAATTCCAGAGCCCTTTTGTAATCTACTTGAAGGTGAATCTATTTGATAAAAACGATCGAAAATTTTAGGAATATCTGTTTCTAAAATTCCTGCTCCCGAATCTGATACCGATAACTTTAATGTCTCGTCAGTAAAGTCGATAGTGGTTCTAACTTCACCATTATTTGGGGTGAATTTAATTGCGTTTGAAAGTAAATTTGAAACGATTATTTGCAACGCATCTGCCGAAAAACTCCATATTTGGGCTTCAAGGTTTTGGCGTGCGTTTTCAGTAATGTTAACTTGAAAACTTAGATTTTTCTTAGTGGCAAACGATTCAAAAGAATAAATATAACCTTGTAATTTTTCGAGTAAGTTTCCTTCTTCGTAAATTAAAACATACTTGCCATTTTCCATTTTAGATAAATCCAAAAGCTGATTTACCAGCTCCAATAACCGATCGCCGTTTTGGTTCATTGCGGCTAATGGTTTTATATTACTGGATTCTAAGTCGTGGTTAAGCACTTCAATGTCGCCTTTAATCAATGTTAAAAGCGTTCTAAACTCGTGCGAAATATTCGCGATAAACTTCGATTTAAATCGTTCTGTTTCTTTTATGGCTTCGGCTTCACTTCGTTTTAACTCTAAATTCTGTCTTTCAATTTCAATCTTCTTGCTTCTCAATCTGAATAAATAAATTACTGCAATTGTTAAAAGAACCATCAGGCCTAAACCAATAATGGCGGCATTTCGTTCAACTTGCTTCTTTTTTAATTCCTGACTCGTAAGTAAATCTTTTTGTTGTTGCTCAGACTTTAATTGTGCTGCTTTTTTTTCGGCTTCGTATAAAAACGCTAATTGTGCTGCTTTTTGGGTTTCCCGACTATTGTAAAAATCTTCTGAATTTTTTTGATAGTTAAAAGCCGATTCAAAATCTCCAACGGCCGCTTCGGCATTAGATAAAAGCTTGTACTCGGCAAATAAATTTACGCCAGTTTCCATCTTTTTTTGCATTTCGATAGCTTTAAGCAACCATTTTTTAGCTTCTTTTGGTTGTTCCAGTTGTAAATTAATTTCGCCTAATTGCTTGCTTAAAATTGCTTCAAAATAACTTAAATTGTATAGTGTAGCTAAACGCATCGTTTTTTCGGCAATAATTAATGCTTGTGCTAAATTTGCTGTTCTTAAATGTGCCTCGGCTATAAAATAATTTGCTTTAACAATTCCGCCTACACTTTCGATTGTTTCGCTAATTTTTAGTGCTTTGTTGCCATATTCCAATGCTTTTTCATATTCTTCCGAAGCAATAAAAGCCCGTCCCAAAAGACTGTATAGTTCTGAAATATCTACCTGATTATTCAGTTTTTGCTCAATTTCGAGAGAACGATTATAATATTCTTTTGCTTTATCAAGGTTTCCAGAATCATCTAACACCTCGCCAATACTCCTGTACATCCAAGATACTCCCTGTTCATTGTTCATTGAAGTGTAATTTTCAAGGGCTTTGTAATAGCACAACAACGAAGCAGGATATTTTCCTTGTAAATAAAGCTGTAGACCAACATTGGCGGTAGATAGCGTTTCTCTCGAAATATCGCCCACTTTTCTAAAAACATTTTGGGAGCGCATAAAATATTTCATGGCGTCTTGATACCTATTTTGCGAAGAATATATATGAGCAATATTGTCTGCAGAATTTCCAATGCCATAGTTGTCGCCTACTTCTTCTCTTATTTTTAGAGCTGTAAAGTGGTTTTTTAGTGCGAGAGCCAAATTTCCTTGCTCGTAATATATGTGCGCTAAGTTATCGTAGGCATCACCTTTTCTAATCGGTTCATTTTCCGTTTCGCATAAAATAATAAGCTGTTGGGTGTGTGCAATAGCTTCTGGGTACATTTTTAGCTCTCTATACGTGCTGGCGAAGTTTAGTAAAACAGCAATTTCACCTTTCGGATACGTTAAATTATCGGTGATTAGCTTGGCTTCATTGGTATATAACAACGATTTTTCCAGTAAGCCTACCTTTCTAGATTCGTAGCTTAATTGATTTAATAAATCTACCTTTTCTATTTCAGATGAAGCTTTTTTATACGAAACCAACAAGGAATCAACTATTTGTAGGTTTTCCGATTGCGAAAGCATGTGCGAAACGCTACACAGGAAGAGAATTACAATTAATAAACGTTTATATCGCACAGCTACGTTGATGGATTGTTTTTCGAGATTGTTTTATAAATCAATTACGCGCCCGATGCGGTTGATTGTTGAATCTCCATACAACATTACTGAATTAAATTTAAATTCTATCAATTGATTGTCGTGTTATTCTGAGCTAGCTTTACGTTAAAAAGCAGTTAAGGAGGCTTTTGTTTTACGAAAAATGAGGTTTTATTTCACTGTTGTCCGATTAAAATTTAGATATTCCTATTAAAGTCAGACCAACAAAGATTTTAGGCTATTTAGCTTAATGATGACCTTCCTTTTTATCTTATTTTTAAACAAAACCAAAATATTAAAATGCAATCTGATTTAAAATATTTAAGTGCTCATTCATAATGGGTTACGTTTCTAGTCTTGGCTCTTGGTTCTTGTAGCGCAGCGGTCTTGTTTCTTTCCTCGGACAATACTGGTTTTATTTATAATCATTAATGTTCGGGTAAAATATTTCAAAATTCCGTTTAGCCATAGCCGAAAAGGGCTTAAAGCATTTTATAATATACTAGTTCGCTATTAAGTTCACTACTATAATTTATTAAATATGAAGCCCTGCTTAATCAATTTAACTTAATTGTAAGTGAAGTAAGAATCAGGCCTGCCACGGCACGATAGGTTGGTCTTAGGTCTTTCAGCACAGCAGTCAAACACCTTAGTCGGGCAAGATTAAATTATAATAAGAATAAATACGCCATTTGCCCTATTGGAAGCTATTTTTTAATGTATCATCTTTGAAAAGCATCTTTTTATTGCAAATCAATATTTTGATGTTTTATGGATACATTAGATTCCCTCAGTCAATTAATCCAGTTGAAAGTAATGTGATGAATTTTTGCTAAGGTGCTACTTGCGCACGATATAATAATTAAAACAGTATCTTTAAACTAACTAACCTATATACCGATGATCAAAGTAGCCATTGTTGACGATAACACTTTTCTTCTCCACGCCATAAAAGAAAAACTCTCTTTTTTTGATGATGTAATTGTGAAACACGCCTCGATAAATGGTAGTGATCTGCTTATTAAATTGGAAGAAAATCACAATCTAGATTTAATTTTAATGGATATTGAAATGCCCGTTTTAAATGGTATAGAAACCACTCAAATGGTAAAACAGAAATATCCACATATTAAAATTGTAATGCTCACAGCTTTTGATAACGATGAGCATATTTTTAACGCCATAAAAGCGGGTGCTGATGGATATTTATTGAAAGAAATTAATCCGAAAGATTTATACGAAGGAATTAAAGAAACCCTAAATGGAGGCGCAGCAATGAATCCGTCTATTGCAATGAAGACGTTGAAATTGCTAAGAAATCCGATTGATATTAAAAACCCTTGCGATCAAGAGGAAATTTCACTCTCAGATCGGGAAGTTGAGGTTTTAGAACAATTAAGCAAAGGATTGAGTTATACGGTTATCGCGAGCAACCTTTTTTTGTCGCCAAGTACAGTGCGAAAACACATAGAAAACATCTACAAAAAACTACAAGTTCACAGTAAGATTGAAGCCGTTCAAAAAGCTAAAAATCATAATATTATTTAAGGCTTTAATCACACCTAAAAGTTGTCAAAACTTATCCGCCAAAGCATTTTTAAGGCAAGGAGGAAGCTGTGTTAGGTCTTAATTTCTATAATAAAGTGTTTTGAGTAGGTGAAAACAACCTCTGAATTAATTGCATAAAAAAACCATCAACGTTAAATTGATGGCTTTAGTTTTGTTTGGGAGTGTGTTACTTATTGTCTAGCAAAAGTAGTAACATATACGTCACCGTCATCGGTGTCAGTTACCACTAAAGTACTTGCAGTAAGTGTAGTGATTTCTGCTGAATCAACTTCCGCTCCTAGGATTGAAAATTTTAGGGTGTTTCCACTTCTAGTGTAGTCAACTGTGAAAGATTCAGACGACATACAGTCTGTTCCATAATAATCAGTTGTAGTCATTGTTGTTTCAGTAAAAACTACGGTAGTTTTTAAATCGCATTCTTCTAAATCTGGTTGTCCATTCCAAGTTGCAGCAGTTAATTTCCATGTTCCAACAAGTGAAGCACTATCTCCACCATTGTCGTCTTTACTGCAGCCAATAAGAGCGACTGCCACTAATAAAATAAGACTAAGGTTTTTTACAATTTTCATAATAATTTGTTTTTAAATTAAACGTGCGCAAAAATAGATTTTATTTGTTAGTAAGAAAGAAAACTTTCAAAAAAAAGATTGGGCAGTTGTAATAAAGTGATTTTATGTAATAAGCTGAAATGAATACAATTCGGAATGTAAAAGGCTTGTCGCCTATTTTTAAAGGCTCATAACTGTTCCCTTCGCTTCTTGAAAATAATGTTTTTAGCATTTGTGGAGTTATTTGAACCTTTCCTAAATTAAAATATATTGTATTTTTACCTCTTTCGCCAAGTAAAAACTACCACAAACACAAAATCTAATTTATGAAGAACTTTTTTACACTTAGTCTTTCCTTCTATTTCGTTGCAACCTTTTCACTGTTTTCTCAAGAAAAAGATAGGGTCGTTCAAGGAATCCTAGATGAAGGATATAACAATTCGCAACTCGAAATTTTAGGGCACGAATTAATGGACGATATTGGACCACGATTGGTTGGTACACCTCAAATGCAAAAAGCGCACGATTGGGCTGTTGCAAAGTACAAGTCTTGGGGAATTCCTGCCGAAAACCAACAATATGGCGAATGGAAAGGCTGGGAGCGGGGAATTACCCATATCGATATGATGCATCCTAGAGTGCAATCTTTAAGAGGAACACAATTGGCCTGGAACCCAGGAACTTCAAAAAAAGGTGTAACAGCTGAATGTATCGTACTTCCAGAAATAAAAGATTCTATAGCTTTCCAAAAATGGCTTCCCAACGTAAAGGGAAAATTCGTGTTGGTTGCAATGAAACAACCTACAGGACGTCCTGATTATAATTGGGAAGAATGGGCAACACCAGAATCTTTTGAAAAGATGAAGAATGAAAGAAAAGCGCAAACAGAAGCTTGGAATGATAATATGAGACGTAGCGGATACGACCGAAGAAGTATTATTGCTGCCTTAGAAAATGCTGGAGCAGCCGGAATTGTCGACAGCTACTGGTCTAAAGGTTTTGGAGCTAATAAAATTTTTGCCGCTCGTACCAAAAAAATTCCAACAGTAGATGTTCAGTTGGAAGATTATACAATGTTATACAGAATGGTAGAGCACGGCGATAAACCAAAAATACATATAGTAGCGGAATCTAAAGATTTGGGTGTAGCTCCCGCTTTCAATACGATTGCTGAAATTAAAGGAACTGAAAAACCTGACGAATATGTAATTCTTTCTGCTCATTTCGATTCTTGGGATGGAGGTACAGGCGCAACCGACAACGGAACAGGAACGCTTGTAATGATGGAGGCAATGCGAATTCTTAAAAAAGTATATCCAAACCCTAAACGTACAATCCTAGCTGGACATTGGGGAAGTGAAGAACAAGGCCTAAATGGGTCGTCTGCATTTGTTGAAGATAATCCAAAAATCGTAAAAAACCTGCAAGCTGCTTTTAACCAAGATAATGGTACGGGTAGAGCGGTAAAAATTAATGGCGCTGGCTTTTTACATTCATACGATTATATTTCGCGTTGGTTACAAGCTGTTCCAGATACAATTAGCAAACATATTGAAACCACTTTCCCAGGATGGCCAGCTAGTGGTGGGTCAGATAATGCAACGTTTGTAGCTGCGGGCGCACCTGCTTTCAATTTGAGTTCTTTAAGCTGGAGCTACTGGAATTATACGTGGCATACCAATCTTGATACTTATGACAAGATTGTATTCGACGATGTGCAAAACAACGCAATCCTTGCAGCAATTATGGCGTATATGGCTTCCGAAGATCCCGGAACTACTTCTCGAGAACAGATTAATTTGCCGATAAACGAACGAACAGGAGAGCAACAAAAATGGCCAACGCCAAGAACTCCAGAACGTAAGGGTGGGATGTAACCATTAAATGCACCAAATAACAAATCCCAAATTCCAAAAGGCTAACCTTTGGAATTTGGGATTTTTTTTATCGAATCTAGACTCATAAAACAGACCCAAAAGTTTTTAAAATCTTTGGGTCTAGCAATCAATTGAAATGTTTTTATCCCAAATCGGATTATTGGGATATATTTGTTTTCGATATTTTCCCGAATTAACGGGGTTGTAATTTAAATACCAAAAGCTTCCTTCACTTTATCAACATAGTTCAGCTTTTCCCACGTAAAAAGTTCTACTTCTCTTTCAATTTTACCGTTGTAAGGACTTTCGAAAGTTTTAGTAATTACCTCAGGATTTCTTCCCATATGGCCGTAAGCAGCAGTTTCAGAATAAATAGGATTTCTCAGTTTTAATCTTTCTTCAATGGCAGCTGGGCGCATATCAAAAATCTTTGCAACTTTTTCAGCAATCTCACCATCGGTAAGATTTACGTTCTTAGAGTTGTATGTATTAACAAAAATTGAAGTAGGTTCTACAACTCCAATGGCATAACTCACTTGAACTAAAATTTCATCGGCAACTCCTGCAGCAACTAGGTTTTTAGCGATGTGTCGCGAAGCATAAGCTGCGCTTCTATCCACTTTGCTCGGGTCCTTTCCGCTAAAAGCTCCACCACCGTGAGCCCCTTTTCCACCGTAAGTGTCAACGATAATTTTTCTTCCCGTTAAACCTGAATCTCCATGTGGCCCACCAATTACAAACTTTCCGGTTGGATTAATATGATAGGTAATAGCATCATTGAATAATTTCTGAACGTGATCTGGAAATAATTTTTTAACTCGTGGAATCAGAATTTCTTTAATGTCTTTCTTAATTCTATCGAGCATTACGTTATCATCTGCGTCAAAGTCGTCGTGCTGGGTTGAAACTACAATTGCAACAATTTTCTGTGGTACATTGTCATCGCTGTATTCAATGGTAACTTGACTTTTCGAGTCGGGACGTAAATATTTAATTTCGTCGTCCTCTCTTCGAAGTGCTGCCAATTCAATCATTATTTTATGCGAAATATCTAATGCCAAAGGCATATAGTTTTCGGTTTCTTTAGTGGCATAACCAAACATCATTCCTTGGTCTCCCGCTCCTTGCTCTTCCTTGTTTGCGCGGTCAACACCTTGGTTAATGTCTTGAGATTGTTCGTGTATAAGCGAAATAACACCACACGAGTCACCACTAAATTTATAAGCCCCTTTTGTATATCCAATTTTGTTAATTACATCCCGGGCAATGGTCTGTACGTCGAGGTAGGTGTTGCTTTTTACTTCACCGGCCAAAACAACTTGTCCTGTGGTTACTAAGGTTTCGCAAGCAACTTTACTTTCTGGATCGAACGCTAAAAAATTATCTAAAAGCGCATCGCTAATTTGATCCGCAACTTTATCTGGGTGTCCTTCAGAAACACTTTCTGAGGTAAATAAATAAGCCATAATCTGTAATTTAAAATTTTGTAAAAATAGTAAACGACGTAGGATTAAATGATTTAAGATGTACGACCAAAAATGAAATTGAAAAGTATTTAGTCTTATAGTCTCACGTCAAGCAGTCATAAGTCATTTTTTTTCAGAAGATTTGACGGTCGCGACCAAGGGGAGTTTGCACTGCCTTTAGCATTTTTAGCCTCGCATTTAATGCGGGGTCTCATCCTCGGAAATCCCGATTCAGAAGAGGTTGCAATCAGTCAAATCTTTCCTCTAAAATTGTCCTCGGCAAAAATAGATAATTTATACGAATCATCGTTTTATTTAAAGAATTTTGACAGAACATTAGGTTATTAAATTTTTCCGATGCTATATTTGCACTCACAAAGTTCAAATTATTATTGAAATGTTATCAAGAAAGGCCGAGGGATTAGACCCTATGACGCCTTAGCAACCCTTTCTCCGGAATGAAGGTGCTACATTCTACAACGATCGCGACAATTATCGAGATCAACGATAGATAACGACAAGACTATTTCTTTTTCTAGAAATTGCTTTTCATTTATTCTTTTTAACATTTTTCTATTGTTCCGAACTTTTTTCGGAATTGATCTTTTGTTTTAATCTTTTTTATTAACTCAAAAAACTAGAAAAATGAGTACACAAAACAAATTTGCGACAAACTTGTTGCACGCAGGACACGATGTAACCGCTAACGGAGGAACCCGAGCGGTGCCAATTTACCAAACTACCAGTTACGTATTTAAAAACAGCGACCACGCCGCAAACCTATTTAATCTCTCTGAGGCTGGATACATTTATTCGCGCCTAAACAATCCAACTTGCGACGTGTTGGAAAAGCGCTTAGCAGCTTTGGAGGGCGGTATTGGGGCTGTTACAACGGCTTCTGGGGCAGCTGCCGTTTCCACTGCATTGTTAACGTTGCTTACAACTGGCGATCATATAGTTGCATCGAGCAGTCTGTATGGCGGAACTTTCAACTTGCTCAATGTTACATTGGCGCGTTTAGGAATTACAACAACCTTTGTAGATGCTTCTAATCCTGAGAATTTCGGAAACGCAGTCAAAGAAAATACGAGAGCTGTTTTTATCGAATCGGTAGGAAATCCAAAATTAGATGTTCTAGATTTAGAAGCTATTGCCGCTGAAGCAAAAGAGAATAAAATTCCGCTGATTGTAGATAATACCGTTGCCTCTCCAGCATTGCTAAGGCCTATTGAATACGGCGCAAACATTGTAATCCATTCCCTTACCAAATATATTAACGGGAACGGAACAACCCTTGGAGGCGTGATAATTGACGCAGGGAATTTTGATTGGACCAACGGGAAATTCCCAGAATTCACAGAGCCCTCTGCCGGATATCACGGCTTGGTGTATTCCGAAGTTTTAAAAGAAGCTGCTTTTATTGCCAAAGCACGCCTTGAAGGACTTCGCGATTTTGGTGCTGCTCTAAGTCCGTTTAGCGCTTTCCAGATTTTACAAGGCTTAGAAACTTTAGAAATCAGAATTAAAAAGCACAGTGAAAATGCGTTAAATTTCGCTCAATGGCTGCAAACTAAAAATGAAGTAGCTTGGGTAAACTACCCTGGATTGGCGAATAATGAATATTACAATCTTGCACAAAAATACCTTCCCGAAGGACAAAGTGGACTAGTTACTTTCGGCGTAAAAGGCGGCTATGAAACCGCTAAAAAAGTAGTTGATAATGTGAAAATATTTTCACTCCTTGCCAATTTTGGCGATTCAAAATCATTGATAATTCACCCAGCAAGTACAACGCATCAACAATTGAGCGTGGCCGATCAGGCTTCTACTGGAGTGAGCCAGGATTTAATCAGACTCTCTGTTGGTTTGGAGAATATTGAAGATTTAAAAACTGATTTAAAACAAGCTTTCGAAAGTGCTTTTAAAGAACAATTGGTATAATTCGTTAGCTGTCTCAATACTCAATTCAATTCTATTCAATGTCAAAAGTCAAACAACTAAAAATAAAAGAATACACCTCACAAAGTGGTGCCTACCTAAAAAACCTTCCCTTAACGTATCAAGTTTTTGGAAAGGAATTAAGGGAAGCTCCTGTTGTTTTAGTAACTCACGCCCTGTCTGGTAACAGCAATGTATGTGGTGAAAATGGGTGGTGGAAAGCTTTGATTGGTCCTAAAAAGTGTATAGATACTTCAAAATATACCATTCTATCATTCAATATTCCAGGCAATGGGTACGATGGTTTTTTAATTAAGAACTATGAAGCTGTTTCAATTTACGATGTTGCCCAATGGTTTTTAGAGGGCTTAAATCAATTGAAAATAACATCGGTTTTTGCCGCAATAGGTGGCTCTTTAGGAGGTAGTATTCTTTGGCAAATGGCAATCTTAAAGCCTGATTTGTTTCAGAATTTAATTCCCATTGCCACAGATTGGAAACCTACCGATTGGTTAATTGCGCAGTGTAGCGTGCAAAAGCAGATTTTAAATAATTCCGAAAACCCTGTTCACGATGCCCGAATTCACGCAATGACTTTTTACAGAAGTCCCCTGTCTTTTAAACAGAAATTTAATAGAAGTTTAAGTGAAGTCGCACCGATTTATAACGTAGAAAGTTGGCTGCTACATCACGGTGAAAGTTTAAATAAACGCTTTCACCTACAGGCCTATAAATTGATGAATCACCTATTGATGACGACAGGTTTCAAATCTGATGATGAGTTTTTCAACTTAGCTTCAAAAGTTGAAGGAAATGTTCATTTAGTGGGAATAGACAGTGATGGGTTTTATTTAAACGAAGAAATAAAAGAGACCTATTCACTATTAAAAAATAAAAAGAGCAATGTGCATTTTTCCGAAATTACCTCAATTCACGGACACGATGCTTTTTTAATAGAATACGATCAATTAACGGGAATTCTGAATCCCATATTTAATTCAGACGAAATTTCGAAAATAAAAAATTATGAGCACGCAAATAGTAAGTAGTCCGGTTTTAGACCGAATTGACCTAAACAATATAAAAAAGAAGAAAATAAACATCGCAATATTTGGTCACGGAAATGTTGGCCGTCATTTGGTAAATCAAATCATATCCTCGAAAGAGGAAATCTCCCGACGACGCGATGTAGATTTGAATATTTTCGCCGTTGCAAATTCAAAAACTGTTTTGATTCAACCTAATGGAATAAATAACAATTGGTTGGATGAAAAGAAGAAGTCAGGACATACGTATAGTGTAGAAGAAGTGATTCGTTTCGCAAAAAACAACAACCTTCAAAACTTGATTTTGGTTGATAATACAGCCGATGCCGACTTTGTTCAGAATTACCCAACCTTTGTAGAAAACGGTTTTCATTTGGTTTCGTCAAATAAAATTGCAAATACATTGGGTTTAAAATTCTATAAACACCTTCGTGATAAATTAACTGTAAATAGGCGTCAGTATTTATACGAAACCAATGTGGGCGCCGGACTACCGTTAATAGATACCATTAAACTTTTACATCTGTCAGGAGAAAACATCACGCGGATTCGTGGTGTTTTTTCAGGTTCGTTGAGTTATATTTTTAATACTTTTTCTGAAGAAGATCGACTGTTCAGTTCTGTTTTAAGGTCGGCAATTAACAAAGGTTATACCGAGCCAGACCCACGCGAAGACCTCTGTGGTAACGACGTTGGAAGGAAATTGCTTATCTTGGCGCGTGAATTGGATTTACACAATGAGTTTGAAGATATTTCGATTCAGAATTTAATTCCGAAAGACTTACGAAATGTTTCAAAAGAAGAGTTTTTTGAACGGTTGATAGAATTGGATGTGCCATTTCAAATTAAAAAAAAGAATCAATCAAAAGATTCTGTTTTTAGATACGTGGCAGATTTGCACGGCGATTTGTCAAAAGAAACTGGAGGGTTATTGAATGTAAACTTAGTAAGCGTTCCTAAAAACAGCATGTTGGGAGCCTTAAAAGGGAGTGATTCAATTTTTGAAATATATACCGAAAGTTATGGCGATAATCCCATTGTAATTCAAGGAGCCGGAGCAGGCGCAGCCGTGACAGCTCGTGGTGTATTTGGAGACATTTTGAGGATAAGCGATAAAGATTGATAAAAACGACAATTAAAAGTCCTGCAAGGTGTTCCCCGCTTTTTCTGTGGAGCGCCTTTTAGGTATAAACATATAACTATGAAAGTAACCCTAGAAAGAAGAAACGACACTTATTTATTCGAAGCAAAAGGTGATTCTGGTGTCCCAGTATATATAGATAGTAAAACCGACGAACCTACTTCGACAGGCTCAGTACAGCGTTCAAATGGCGCAAGCCCAATGGAGCTTTTATTGATGGGAGTTGGTGGCTGTAGCGCAATAGATGTTGTTTCAATATTGAAAAAGCAAAGGCAGGAAATCACTTCGTATAAAATGGAAGTGGAAGGGCAACGAAGGCAAGTCCGCGAAGCTAAACCGTTTGAATCCATACACGTTAAACTATTTTTAGAAGGCGAAATCGACGAAGCAAAAGCAATTCGAGCAGCACAATTGAGCTTTGAAAAATATTGTTCGGTGTCTATTACAATGGAAGCTTCTGTGAAAGTAACCTTTAGTATTGTTCTGAATGGTATTGAAATATCACTTTAAACATCATATTGAAAACAATAAATAGCTTTAAGACTCATTCGTGAAGATTGATATATCTTTGCTGGCGTTTTAAAAAATATGAAGCAATTTCTTGCCGCCTTATTACTCATTCTTCTGAATTTCTCGCTTTTTTCACAAGAAGAAGAAAAGAAGCCCATTTCCTTGGAAGCCGACTTTTTCTATGGAAACATTGTAGAACACAATCCGAGTATTCAACACTTAATTACAGGACATCCCACTGGTTTTGTGCTTTCCTATAACAGAAAAACCTATGGTTTTAACGAATGGGAGCGCAGGTACAATTTCCCAGATTGGGGGTTTTCTATGAGCTATCAAAATTTGCACAATGAGTATTTGGGGCATGCCGTAGGTGTGTATGGGCATATAAATTGGTATTTTTTCAATCGTCATCTTAGATTCCAAATAGGCGAAGGAATTGCGTATGTTTCCAAGCCTTACAATTCCGAAACAAACTACAATAATACAGTTTACGGCAGTCAGCTATTAAGTTCAACATTTATAAAAGCAAATTTTGTCCGCGAGAATATTTGGAAAGGCTTGGGTTTTCACGCAGGATTTATTTTTATCCATTATAGTAACGGAAGTTTTAAAGCGCCAAATACCAGTACAAATACATTGGCAGTAAACGCAGGACTTAACTATCAATTGAATTACAAAGAATTCCCAGATTTTATCCACAAGGAGGATTCTCTCAGCTCGACTTACGCGGAAAGAATTGCATATAATTTCGTTTTTCGAGGGGGCGTGAATGAAGCTGGTGTAATTGGCCTTGGACAAGATCCATTTTATGTGTTGTCTTTTTTTGCTGATAAACGAATCAATTATAAAAGTACGTTCCAACTTGGAGTAGATGTTTTCTTTTCAACTTTTTTAAAAGAATTGATTAATTTTCGCTCTATCGCCTATCCCGAAGATGGCCTTTCAGGGGATGAAGATTATAAGCGTGTGGGGCTTTTTGTGGGCCACGAATTGCGGTTTAACAGAGTCGCTGCCGTTACTCAATTAGGCTATTATCTTTATTGGCCCTATGAATTTGAAAATAGGGTTTATACCCGCTTAGGATTAAAACGCTATTTTTTCGACGATAATTTCTTTGCTACGGTCTCCGTTCATTCCCATTGGGCAAAAGCGGAAGCGGTGGAATTTGGAGTGGGAGTAAGATTATAGGAATGCTATGAAGAACCTCGTTTATCTATTTTCGATTTTATTTTTTGCTGGATGTAGTTCCGAGAAAATAGCAGATTGTTTCAAAAGTTCAGGAGCCATTGTACAGCGTGAAGTTGGGGTGTCGCCTTTCACCAAAATCCTGGTCTGGGATCGGACAAAACTTTTTATTCAGCAAGGACAGGAACAGAAAGTGGTTGTAGAATCGGGAAAAAACCTGATTGAAAATGTAAAAGTTTCTGTCGTTGACGGGCAATTGGAAATACACAACAATAATTCCTGCAATTTGGCGCGCGATTATGGAATCACAAAAATATATGTTACCGCACCAAATATTACTGAAATTAGAAGCAGTACGGGCTATCTTATAGAAAGTATAGGCACCTTGCACTACCCAGATTTAACACTTCTCTCTGAAGATGCTAACTCAGGAGGTATTTACCACACCGATGGGGATTTTAAGCTAGATTTAAATGTGGAAACCCTGAATGTTGTTGCGAACGGATTGTCAAAGTTTTATTTGAGCGGAAAGGCCACAACCGCCAGTTTTGGTCTGTACGCTGGCGATTGTAGAATCTATTCTGAAGATTTAATTGTTCAGGATTTAACAATTTATCACCGCGGCTCGGGGCCAATGGTAGTAAATCCACAGCAGTCTATCAAAGGAAAAATAGTGAGTTTGGGCGATGTTATCTCCAAAAATAGACCGCCAGTTGTTGAAGTGGAAGCGTTATATCGTGGGAGGTTGATTTTTGATTGAGAATTCTCGTTGGATGTTGGTTAATTTTTTGAGCAATATTCCATCTTTAAAGTTGCATTTTTAACTAAACACCTCAAAATTAATCCGCAATTATTCCATCAATTTTGAGCTATAGATGGAAAGACCCCACGGGTCTCAGAGACCTGTGGGGTCTGGTGAAGTCAATTCCCCAAAAAGCTTTTCTAAGGTAGTGTTTTTGTTGTGTAGTTGTAGAATTTTCAAGCCATTGTCGTGTGCAAAATCAAAAACCTTTGCTCGCATATCTTGATTAGTCGTAAAGTGTAGCTGATATACAAACCCAATTATATTTTCAACTTTTTCAATCTTTGGCAGTTGTTGAAGTGCAACCTCCTCAACACGGTAATCAAACTCAACCTCAATGATTTGTTTTTTGTTGTTTTGTAAGTCTTCCAGCTTTTTATCGAGCACAATTTCACCTTTATTAATGATAATTACACGGTCGCAGATTGCTTCAACTTCTTGCATTATATGACTAGAAAGCAATACCGTTTTTTCTTTCCCCGCATTTTTTATCAAACTCCTGATTTCGATTAATTGGTTTGGATCCAAACCAGTGGTAGGTTCATCGAGAATTAAAACATCGGGATTGTGCAAAAGCGCACAAGCAAGGCCAACACGTTGTCTATACCCTTTAGAAAGTTGTCCGATTTTTTTATTTGCTTCAGGAATTAATCCAGTCTGGGCAATCACTTTTTCAACTTCCGCTTTTGTTGTAGCATAGATTCCCGCATTAAAAAGAAGGTATTCCCGAACATACATTTCTAAGTATAACGGATTGTGTTCTGGTAAATATCCTACGCTTTTTTTAATTTCGATGTCGTCTTTTCCTACTTCGAAACCATTCACAAACGCAACGCCTTCCGAAGGGGAAAGATACGTGGTTAAAATCTTCATCATCGAAGATTTTCCAGCGCCATTTGGACCTAGAAAACCAACAATTTCTCCTTTCTCTATTGAGAAAGAAACATTGTTCAGCGCTTTTTGTTCGCCGTAGGTTTTGGTGATATTTTCTACTTTTATCGACATATTTTCAGATTGACAAAACTACATAAATTTTCTTCTCAAGAAGCGACCGTCCCGAACATTAAATTTTAATTAAAACGTTTCCATAATGACATTTATTGGGTAATTTAGCATCGATGAAATTTAGATTTACTTCCTTATCATTTCTTAATTTAAAGTTCATAGGAAGTTACAAACCATAGATTGGGATAATTTTGGTTTAACGTCTTTAAAAAGTCCTTTCTTGGGGCTTTTCTTTTTCTGAAAAGTTATTTATGGAAAACAAAAAAGAATTCCGCAATTGGTTGGACGCACTTGAGCTAAGCCATCCGCTAGTTATTGCTGGCCCTTGTAGTGCCGAAACAGAAGAGCAGTTATTAAACATAGCACATCAATTAAAGAATACGAAAACATCGGTGTTACGCGCCGGAATTTGGAAGCCTCGAAGCCGCCCGGGAAATTTTGAAGGAAGTGGCGCTCCAGGCCTAAAATGGCTTCAAAAAGCCAAACAAGAAACGGGACTTTTAACAACAACTGAAGTGGCAAATGCAGCGCACGTGGAGTTGGCATTAAAGCACGATGTTGATATTCTATGGATAGGTGCTAGAACAACTGTTTCTCCTTTTATCGTTCAGGAAATTGCTGAAGCAGTAAGAGGAACTGATAAAATTATTCTAGTCAAAAACCCGGTTAACCCAGATTTAGCATTGTGGTTAGGCGCTGTAGAGCGATTTTATGCCGTTGGAATTTCTAAACTTGGGGTGATTCATCGCGGTTTTTCTACGTATGAAAAAACTCGCTATAGAAACAATCCGGAGTGGCAGATTCCAATCGATTTACAAAACAAATTTCCTGATCTGCCTTTGATTCTCGATCCCTCACACATTGCTGGCAGGCGCGATATTATCTTTGACCTTTGCCAAACTGCATTAGATTTAAATTATGACGGGTTAATGATTGAAACCCACAACGACCCCGATAATGCGTGGAGCGATGCCGATCAACAAATTACACCTGCATCTTTAAAAAAAGGACTACACAGGTTAAAAATTCGTAAATCTGAAGGGGATCAAATTGAATTCAAAAACCAGCTGAACACCTTACGTTCCCAGATTGATTTAATCGACGATCAGATTATGGATATGATGGGAAAACGAATGAAAGTAGTTGATGCTATTGGAGGGATGAAACGGAAAAATAACGTTGCTATTCTTCAGGTGAAACGCTGGAACCAAATTCTCGACAGAATGATTCAATTGGGAAGTGAAAACCAGCTGAGTGAAGAGTTTGTGCTGAAAATTTATAAAGCGATCCATCAAGAATCTATTGATCATCAGAAGAAGGTAATGGACGATTAGAGATTGCTTTTCATGATTTTAGGAACCAGCCATTAAAAAGCGTGGTAAAAGTCAATTTGTAGCTGTATAATTATTTTAGGATATATTATCTGCATAGTTATTTTATGACGGGTTAAGGATAGGTAAAAGACGTGTCAAACCCATATTTACTCCATAGACACTCCCATAAATGTCTAGGTTAAGTCCGGGTTAAGTCCGGGTCAGGTCTGGGTGAAATTTCCGTTTTTTTAGATAAAAATTGAAGCTTGTTAAGGGAAATTCGGTAAACAATAGAACGAATTCAGAAATTTCGTGCTATGGTTGATAAAGTCGTTACGGCACCTGTCTTAACAGAGACAGAACTTGCTAATATACACAATTACATGCTAAATGTCAAGTTTTTAATGAAAATCGATTTTGAAATCTTTGGACATTGGTCAACTGTAATCTGTAATCTAAGTTTTTGGCAATAGACTTGAGGCTTTCTTAAATTTATTTTATTCCTGAATCACCTTGCTATTTGGTGCGATAGATTAATTATTAGGTAACCCTTCCAACAAAATAGTGCGGTTTATTATAATTTTCAGATTTTTAGAACAATGCAATGTACCTTTGTAATTCGAAAAACCAACAGATATAAATAATATGAATATTCTTTTTTCTTCTGTATCAGCTATTTTATTAAAATGAAAGGACTCGTATATAAATCCACCGGAAGTTGGTACTCTGTAAAGGCAGGGAATGGTACTTTTTATAATTGCCGTCTGAAAGGAAGATTCCGAATAGGAGGAATTAAAAGCACGAACCCTGTAGCCGTTGGAGACAGCGTGGAGTTTGAAATAGATAAAAAAGGAGCTGAAGCCGAAGGAGTTATAACCAATATCGAGCCTCGGGAAAACTATATTATTCGTAAATCTGTAAATCTCTCAAAACAAACTCATATCATCGCTGCCAATGTTGATTTGGCTTTTCTGTTAATCACCTATAACAATCCTCCTACTTTTACAAGTTTCATAGACCGGTTTTTGGTTACTGCCGAAGCCTATCACATTAAAGCTGTACTTCTTTTTAATAAAATTGATACGTATAACGAAGATGAATTATTGGAAATAAAATTGCTCGCTGCCCTGTATCGTGATATAGGGTATGAGTGCATCGGCATTTCTGCAATGACTGGGAAAAATGTAGATAAGGTAAAAGCCTTGATGCAGGATAAAGTAAGTATGTTTTCAGGTCATAGCGGTACGGGAAAGTCTACACTAGTAAATGCCTTAGAACCTGGTCTTGATTTGAAAACATCGAAGATTTCCGATCAACATTTACAAGGACAGCACACTACAACTTTTGCCGAAATGTTCGACCTTTCTTTTGGCGGAAAAATCATAGATACGCCCGGAATAAAAGGGTTTGGTGTGGTAGAAATAGAAAAAGAAGAACTTGGCGATTATTTCCCAGAGTTTTTTAGGCTTAAAGATAAATGTAAGTTCAAC
Organism: Aequorivita viscosa; assembly: GCF_900106795.1. Taxonomy (GTDB): domain Bacteria; phylum Bacteroidota; class Bacteroidia; order Flavobacteriales; family Flavobacteriaceae; genus Aequorivita; species Aequorivita viscosa. The sequence goes on from NZ_FNNS01000005.1 coordinate 50,052, forward strand.
AACTGTATGCATATTGAAGAACCGCAATGTGCAATAAAAGAAGCCTTGGAAACCGAAGAAATAGCTTGGTCAAGATATAGAAGCTATTTGCAAATTTTGGATGGGGAAGAAGAACATTTTAGAAAGGATATCTACGAGAAGTAACCGTTTAAATTCCGAGCCCCAAATCGCAAATCTCAAACTTTACTAACCCAGTTGTCAACAACAATTAACTTTTAACCTCCAATGAGAGCGCTAATTCAAAGAGTGAAAAAAGCATCTGTTACTATAGACGGAAAAGTATTTTCTGAAATAAACCAGGGCTTGCTTATTCTTTTAGGAATTGAAGCCGGAGACACTCATGAAGATATTAATTGGTTAGTCGGCAAAATAGCACGTCTTCGAATTTTCCCGGATGAAAACGAAGCGATGAATCTTTCCGTTCAAGATGTAAAAGGGAATTGTCTGGTTGTAAGTCAGTTTACACTTCACGCCAGCACTAAAAAAGGAAACAGGCCTTCATTTATAAAAGCCGCTCGACCCGAAATAGCTATTCCGTTATATGATAACTTTATTCTTCAGTTAGAAAACGAAATCGAAAAAAAAGTAGCAACTGGAAGTTTTGGCGCTATGATGGATGTTGCCTTACTAAACGATGGACCGGTGACTATTTGGATAGATTCAAAAAACAAAGAATAACGTCATTAACTTTTTTTTAACCTTTAGGGATTTATTATCTTGCCAAACAATATTCCTCTTGATTTTAGGCATCATCAAAAATCCTCCCGTGCCCAATTGATAGCGAATAAGTTTATATTTTATTTAAAAAATATTTTAAATGATGAAAGGTATTTTTTGTCTGGCATGGTTGCTCTGCACGATTCCTTTATTTGCTCAGGATAATTACTCTATTTTAGCTATTCCAAAAGACCTCACAGAAAGGTCTAACAGTGTTGTGTTGGACGAACTAATTGAAATTGACGTAACCGATATTTCCAAAATGAAGGTTACCAAAAAAAGGGTGGTAGCAGTTTTAAATAAACAAGGTGATAACGATCCCAAACTTTATGAATTTTACAGCAAGAATTCGCGCGTAAAAAAAATTGAAGCGAAGGTGTACGACGCTTTTGGAAAGAGAACCAATTATTTCAAAAAAAGGGATTTTTCTGATGTGAGCCGAACTGGTAACGACATGTACGTAGACTCTAGAGTGTTGTATTTAAACTATACGCCTACCAAATATCCATACATTATCGTTTTTGAAAGCGAAGTTGAGTCTGGCGATTCGGCATTTATAGAATCTTGGGTTCCAATTAACGGATATGCAGAGAGCACCAAAAAAAGTGTATTCAAAGTTAAATATGACCCTACTAATAAACCGCGATATAAACCTCGAAATTTAGAAGGTTACGATATAACTATAGAAGAAACCCCTGAAGAAATAATCTTCTCGGCAACTAATCTCAAGGCCATTCGCTATGAGGAGCATAGCCCCATAATGTCTAAAATATTCCCCAACGTATTGGTGGCGTTAGATAACTTTTATTTGAAAGGTGCCTTAGGTTCTGCTCACAATTGGGATCAGTTCGGAAAATGGATGGAAAAAGAACTTCTGTCTGATGTTAGGGACATTCCCGAAGGAACCATAGCAAGAGTTCGAAGTTTGGTAGCCAATGAAACCACCAACGAAGGAAAAGCTCGAAAAGTGTATGAGTTTGTTCAAAATAAAGTGAGATACATAAGCGTACAAATAGGGATTGGCGGTTGGAAACCCATGCCAGCTTCCGAAGTTGATAAACTCAGCTATGGAGATTGTAAAGCCTTGACTAATTATACCAAAGCCTTGCTAGATGCTGTTGGTGTACCGTCTTACTACACAATTTTGTACGGGGATGTAAACAAATGGGATATTATGGACGATTTCGCTTCTGTTCAAGGAAACCACGTAATATTAGGAGTGCCAGATGGCGATAAAATTACTTGGTTGGAATGTACAAGCCAAGACACTCCGTATGGATATATAGGAAGTTTTACCGATGACAGAAATGTACTAATCATTACTCCCGAAGGTGGGAAAATTGTACGAACCAAAATATACGAAGCCTCCGAAAACACTCAAATAAACAATATAGCGGTTAAAGTTGAACCAGACGGTAGTGTAGCTGCCCAATTTAGCAGCGTTTCCAACGGAATACAGTACGAGGATAAATATTTACTTCCGAAGAAAAAAGCCGACGAAATCGATAATTATTATAAAAATCGATGGAGCCACATTAACGGATTTTCTATTGCTGATATCAATTTTAATGATGATAAAAAGGGTATTGCATTTACCGAAACAATGAATATTCATATTCCGAACTATGCAAACGCTGTGGGGAACGATTACCTTTTTAGTCCCAATATTTTTAATCAGAACAGTTATATTCCGCCTCGCGTGCTAGACAGAAATCAAAAACTATATATTGGCCATAGCTATGTAGATGTAGATACAGCCGAAATAGAAATTCCAGAAAACTTCATAATAGAAGCCATTCCAGAACCTACTGTACTCGAAACACAATTTGGAAAATACGAAGTCAATTTTACCAAAACCACCGAAAATAAATTGCGATATACCCGTAAAATTAAAATTGAAAAAGGCGAATATCCTCCTTCAGAATACGATAATTATAGAGACTTTCTCCGTACAATAGCCCGTTTGGATAAAACGAAAGTCCTGTTAAAACAGAACGTACAATAGTTAAATGAACACTATGAAATTAAGATTCCTAACTGTCGTGCTCTTTTTGGTGATTTGTGGTGTTTCAAACGCTCAAAACTATAAGTTTGGTAAGGTGTCAAAAGAGGAATTACTTCAAAAAGAACATCCTCTAGATCCCACTGCAAACGCCGCTATACTTTATCGTGAAACCAAAACCGATTTTCAATATACGCAAGATTCAGGATGGTTTATGGTAACTGAATATTTTGAACGCGTAAAGATTTATGCTAAAGAAGGCTTTGAAAAGGCAAATATTACCATCGATCTTTATAAAGATGAAGGCGAAGACAAACTGCTCGGACTTAGGGGGTACACATATTATATAGGCGACAACGGAAAGATAGAAGAGGTAAAGCTTAGAAATGATGGAATTTTTGAGGAGGAAACAAATAAATATATTACACAAACTAAAATTACAATGCCCGATGTTCGGGAGGGTTGTGTTATTGAATACAAATACACTATCAATTCCCCTTTTATTTTCAATATTGATGAGTTTAGATTTCAAGAAACCATTCCAGTAGATAAAGTGAGCGTGCTTTTTACGACTCCAGAATATTTTGTTTACAAAACGCATCGAAGAGGCTGGGTGCCTTACAACGTGGATATTTATTCTCGTGATAGATCAATTAGCTTTAGACAAACGGAGCAGGATTCTAGGAACTTTGGTGTTGGAATTCCGCAAACTACAACTAGAGAGATTAAATTCAAGGAGGATAATTATACCGTAGAACTGGAAAACGTTCCTGCTCTAAAGAAAGAAGCATTTACAGGTAATTTGGACAACTACACAACAGCCCTACAGTTTGAAATGAACTATATTGACATTCCTGGCGTGCCGCTTAAAACGTATGCCACAAATTGGGAAAACGTTTCAAAAAGTATATACAGAGTAAGTGAATTTGGAACAGAATTAAATCGAAATAATTATTTTGAAAATGATATCGATAACCTTTTAAGTGGAGTAACTGCGCCAGAGGAAAAGATTGCAATGATTTTTTATTACGTTTTAAACAAAATGAATTGGAATGGTTACAATGGTTTATACACCTACGAAGGTGTGAAAACTGCCTATAAAAAAGGTTCAGGAAATGTAGCAGATATAAACCTTATGTTAGTGGCAATGCTACGGCATGCAGACCTAAATGCCAATCCAGTTTTGGTAAGTACAAAGTCACACGGAATTCCGTTGTTTCCTACGCGTAATGGTTTTAATTACGTAATTGCAGCTGTAGAACTTCCGCAAGGTTTAATTCTTCTCGACGGTACAAACAAGAATGCTGAAATTGGAGTTTTGAAATCAGATATCACCAATGGAGATGGACGATTGATTAAAGAAGAAGGTGTTTCTTCTTGGATTTCATTGCGTTCTCAAATCCCTGCTGTAAAAAGCAGTATGTTAAATGTAACTATTCAACCCGACTTTTCGGTAACTGGAGAGGCTCGAAATAGATTTACGGGCAATTATGCTTTTCAGTATAGAGCCAAATACAAAGGTCTCAATGGTGAAACTCAATTAAAGTCGTTAGAAGAAAACCTTAATCAAACTGAACTATCCAATCATTCATTTAAAAACTTGGAGCAATTGGGGCAGCCGGTTTCATTGGAATATAACTTTAAATCGTTCGAAGGGGTAGAGGAAGTGGCAGGAAAACTGTATTTCTCGCCTATGGTATTTTTGGCGACAAAGGAAAATCCTTTCAAATCAGAAACACGCGAATATCCAATCGATTTTGGGTTTCCAATGAAGGATCGTTATATCGTGAACATCGCATTGCCTGAAGGATATCAAGTGGAATCACTGCCCGAAAATGCTGTTTATACGCTGGGTGACAACGTTGGAAATTATAAGTACTTAATTACCCAAATGGCAAATAAACTACAACTTTCTGTTGAATTTGCAATTGTCCAATCGTTTATTGCCGCCGAAGATTACAGCAACCTTAAAAAATTCTTTGAACTTTTAATTGCAAAGGAAAACGAAAAGGTTGTTCTTGTAAAAGTGTAAAAGACTCTAAAAACTAGGCTTAAAAATTATTTTTATGAAAACAAAAATTACACTTACCCTATTATTTTTATCAATCTTTAGTTTTTCTGTTGCTCAAGACTTCAGATTTGGAAAAGTTTCAGAAGAGGAGCTCCTTCAGAAGGAACATCCCATTGACCCTACCGCAAATGCCGCCATACTTTATCGCGAAACAAAAACAGAGTTTCAGTACTCGCAAGGTTCAGGATGGTATATGGTAACCGATTATTTTGAACGTGTAAAAATCTATAATAAAGAAGGTTTTGATTGGGCCAACATCAGTATCGATCTATATAAAGGGTCTAGTGAAGACAAATTAATAGGCCTAAGAGGCTATACGTATTTCCTAAATGCGAAAGGAAAAGTAGATAAGGAGAAGCTGGGGAAAGACGGAATTTTTGATCAAGAAACGAGCAAGTATTTAACGCAGACAAAAATAACGATGCCCGATGTTAAAGAAGGCAGTGTTATTGAATACAAATACACCATAGAATCGCCGTTTATCTATAATATTGATGAATTCCGACTTCAAGAAGAAATTCCGTTAGACAAAGTAAGTGTGGTTTTTAAATCTCCAGAATATTTTCAGTACAAAACCCATCAACGCGGGTGGATCCCATATCAGGTAAATTCAACTGTAAAAGATCGAAGTATGAGCATTAGTATAACTGAACGCGACAACGCTCGATTATCCGAAATGAAGTCTAAAACTCGAATTCAACAGGTAAAATTTAAAGAAAATGCCTACGAAATTGAAATGGAATCTGTTCCTGCAATGAAAAAAGAACCTTTCGCCGGAAACATCAACAATTACACTACTGCGCTTCAATTTGAAATGAGCTATCAAGATTTTAATGGTAGTTCTATAAAAACTTACTCCACAACTTGGGAAGCCGTGTCAAAAAGTATTTATGATATTGAAGCGTTCGGACAAGAATTAAATCGCCGAAATTATTTCGAAAAAGACATAGATGCGCTTTTAGAGGGAGTAAGTAAACCCGAAGAAAAAGCCGCTCGAATATTTCTGTACGTTTTAACAAAAATGAACTGGAATGGATATTACGGATATTTCTCTAATGATGGCGTGAAAGCCGCGTATAAAAGAGGTTCTGGAAACGTTGCCGATATCAATTTAATGTTGACCGCAATGCTCCGTTACGCAAATTTAGAAGCCAATCCCGTTTTGGTGAGTACAAAATCGCACGGAATTCCGTTGTTTCCAACGCGTAATGGGTTTAATTACGTTATTACGGCAGTAGAATTGCCACAAGGGGTAATTCTTTTAGATGCAACAAATAAAGACGCCGAAGTGGGAGTGTTAAAGTCGGATATAATCAATGGCGATGGTCGCTTAATTAAGGAAGGTGGTATATCTTCTTGGATTTCATTGCGATCACTTGTTCCTGCGGTAAAAAGCAGCATGCTCAGTATGGAAATACAACCAGATTTATCAGTAACAGGCAAATCTAGAAATAGATATACTGGTAATTACGCCTTTCAATACAGAACGAGATATAAAAACTTAAGTAAAGAGGCACAATTAAAATCGCTCGAGAAGAATTTAAACCAAACTGAATTATCAGCGGTTGAATTTGAAAATTTGAATAAATTAGGACAACCAGTATCATTGCAATACGATTTTGAAACACTCGAAGGAATAGAAGATGTGGCAGGAAAACTTTATTTTTCTCCTATGTTGTTTTTAGCCACTGAAGAAAACCCTTTTAAATCAGAAACACGCGAATATCCAATAGATTTTGGATTTCCAATGAAAGATCGCTACATCTTGAACATTGCACTGCCTGAAGGGTACCAAGTAGAATCGTTACCCGAAAATATAGTTTATGATTTGGGTCAAAACATTGGCGGTTATAAATATTTAATCTCGCAAATGGGCAATAATTTACAGCTCTCTGTAGAACTATCGATAGATCAATCGTTTATTTCGCCTGAAGAATATGGAAATTTGAAAAAATTCTTTGAACTATTAGTTTCAAAAGAAAAAGAAAAAGTTGTACTTATAAAAGCGTAATGGATATAAAAAATGCACAAAAGGCAGTCGATGTCTGGATAAAACAACACGGAGTTCGCTATTTTAACGAACTTACAAATATGGCACAGCTTACCGAAGAAGTTGGTGAAGTTGCCCGAATTATAGCTCGTCGATATGGCGAGCAAAGCGAAAAGGAAAGTGACAAAAATAAAGATTTGGGCGAAGAACTTGCAGATGTTATTTTTGTGGTGCTTTGTCTGGCAAATCAAACGGGTGTAAATCTGGAAGAAGCTTTTAATAAAAAACTAGACATTAAAACCAAACGCGACCACGATAGACATCACAACAACGAAAAACTAAAATAAAATGTTTAAGAAAGTAATTAACACTAAAGGTTTTTGGAAATCTGTATTTTCATTGGCACTCGCCTTTGGTGTGCTGTTTGCTCTAATAAAATGGGCTATCGAAGGTTTTGAAATTGCTTACTTTACCGAAAGAAATCCTTGGGTGTTCTTCTTAACCTTAGCTGTAGCTGGTTTTATTTATGGTTTTTTTGTCACCTACGGAAAGTTTAGCGCGAAGCTTAAAGAAAATAATCCTCGAAAATGAAAGCTATTCTCGGACGTGGCAAATTTCCGAAGAACAGCATTATCAATATTGGTGGCTCTAAAAGCGAATCGAATCGGTTATTGATTTTAAAAGCGCAATTTCAGAACATTACTATTAAAAATCTATCCGAAAGTGACGATACAAATGTTCTTCAGCAGGGTTTGAAAACAGTAAATGGAACCGTAAACGTTCACCATGCAGGAACGGCTATGCGGTTTTTAACGGCATATTTCGCTGCAAAAGAAGGCGCCGAGATAATTTTAACAGGCAGTAGCCGAATGCAAGAACGTCCCATTGGTGTTTTGGTCGATGCGTTAAACAATTTGGGAGCCGATATTCAGTATCTTCAAAACGAAGGATATCCACCGCTAAAAATTAAAGGCAAAAAACTTCAAAAAAGAAATGTTGCGGTTCAGGCAGACATTAGCAGTCAGTATATATCAGCTTTAATGCTAATTGCGCCAATGCTTCCTAATGGTCTTGAAATTACATTGAAGGGAAAAACAATTTCGAAGCCGTATATTGAAATGACTCTTTCCCTATTGAAACAAATAGGAGTACAGGCGAACTTTCATAACAATATAGTTTCCATTTCATCTTTAGACAAAATTGAAGCCATCGAAATAATTGTCGAATCCGATTGGAGTGCTGCTTCATATTTCTATAGCCTAGTGGCACTTTCCGAAGATTTAGAAATCACGCTCACTAGTTTTTCAGAAGATAGTTTGCAGGGCGATGCGGCGCTTTCATCTATTTATAAAAAATTGGGTGTTCAGACGGTTTTCAACACTTTCGATAACTCTATTTCACTTTCAAAAAAGAATAAGCAACTGCCAGATTCTTTAAAATTAAATCTTACAAACACACCAGATTTGGCGCAAACAGTTGCTGTAACTTGTTTCGGATTAGGAATAGCTTGTGAACTCACGGGGCTTCAAACCTTAAAAATTAAAGAAACTGATAGGCTTTCGGCTTTACAAATTGAATTGACAAAACTAGGTGCCGTTGTTCACATTGATTGTGCTTCAATTAGAATAAGGAAATCAACTCAACTCGTTCCAAATGTTATTATCGAGACCTACCAAGATCACCGAATGGCAATGGCTTTTGCTCCTTTAGCACTTAAAACACCACTTAGAATTAACAATGCAGGCGTTGTTTCAAAATCCTATCCCAATTTTTGGAAAGACCTTAAAAAGACGGGGATTTCTTGTGAATTGTTAAAAACAACACCTTAAGCAACTTTCCTAATCCTATGCCCAGTAAAGGTTCGCGGGGGTTCAATAATAATAAACAGCCATTTACTTGACAACGCCTATCTGCAAGTTGTATCTTTGCAGACTTTTAAACATATATACAGGATACACTATGGGTAGAAAACTTTCTAATTTCAATTTTGATCTTCCACCAGAATTATTGGCCGAACATCCGGCTCCAAACAGAGACGAATCTCGCTTAATGGTTTTAAATCGAAAAGATAAAACCATTGAACACAAAACTTTTAAAGATTTAATAGATTACTTTGAAGAGGACGATGTGCTTATAACAAACAACACTAAGGTTTTTCCAGCTCGTTTGTTTGGTAATAAAGAAAAAACAGGGGCGCGTATTGAAGTTTTCTTATTACGTGAACTCAATTCGGAAACTCGACTTTGGGACGTTCTGGTAGATCCTGCTCGTAAAATTAGAATAGGAAATAAATTATATTTCGGCGAAGACGAATCTTTGGTCGCTGAGGTTATCGACAATACAACTTCACGCGGAAGAACATTGCGTTTTCTTTTTGACGGATCGTATGAAGAATTCCGTAATAAGTTAACCGAATTGGGTGAAACTCCATTACCTAAATACATTAAACGCGATGTAGAACCAGAAGATGCAGAGCGCTACCAAACTATTTTCGCTAAAAATGAAGGGGCAGTAGCAGCACCTACAGCTGGTTTACACTTTTCGAAGCACCTTTTGAAACGAATGGAAATTAAAGGTGTAAATATTGCAGAAATTACGCTTCACGTAGGACTTGGTACTTTTAGCAGCGTAGAAGTAGAAGACTTGTCAAAGCACAAAATGGATTCGGAAGAAATGATGATCGACCAAGTAGCTGCAGATATTATAAACAAAGGAATTGAAAATAAAAGACGTGTATGCGCTGTTGGAACAACTGCAATGCGCGCGGTAGAGAGTTCGGTTTCTTCAAACCACAGACTTAATCCATTTTCAGGATGGACAAACAAGTTTATTTTCCCTCCGTACGATTTTAGTATTGCCAATGCAATGATAACTAACTTTCATACACCGAAATCTACATTGTTAATGATGACATCGGCATTTGCTGGTCACGAATTCATCAAAGAAGCATACGAAGTAGCGATTAAAGAAAAATACAATTTCTATTCCTACGGAGATGCTATGCTAATTATATAGTTGTGTCTTATTAATTGTTTTTAAAATCCCGATGCGAGTCGGGATTTTTTATTTTTAAGCATCTCATTGTCAAATATCAAAATAAAAAATTATCTTAGTGTCCCCATTTAGGCTTAGATAATGAGAAAACGTATACTTTTCTTCTTTTCTTTATTTTTAGTTTGCGCCGTCTTTTCACAAGAAGGTCAAATTCCTATGCCTAAAAGTTGGGGATTAAACCTTACCAATTCCCCAAAGGTAGAACAGCTCAACCCAATTAATTTAGCTTTAATTAGAAAGCAGGACAGTATCAACGACCTCGATAAAAGTATTCCGTGGCGCTATGGCATCGAGCGTAATTTGAACCTGAATAGCAATAGTGGCGGCCTTTGGAATGACTTAGCAGATGGAGGGAGGATTTGGCGAGCCGTGGTCCAGTCGCAAAACGCAATAAACCTTAGCTTAAACTTTAACGACTTTTACCTGCCCGAAGGAGCTAGGCTTCAAATTTATAATGATGATCAAACCGAAATAGCCCAAACCTTAAATAGTTCGCATAATCGAGATTCTAAGAAGCTAGGAACTTGGTTTGTCAATGGCGATATTATTTGGATAGAGTATTATCAACCGCCGCATGTTTCCGAAGCACCACGATTAGATATTAAAAGTGTGGTTCACGGATATAGATTAGGAGAAATAGATATTTCTAATCCAGAGGGCAATAGAATCAATGGTTCTGGAAATTGTAATTACGACGTAAATTGTCCGATAGGTTCAGATTTCGAGTCGCAGAAAAACATTTTAAAAAAATCTGTTGCTTTTGTAAATTTAGGTAATGGATATCTTTGTTCTGCTGTGTTGATTAATAACGCCAAAGCCGATAAAACTCCTTATCTTCTTACTGCAAATCATTGTGTAGTAAACAGCGATCCTTCTTTTTGGTCTATTCGTTTTAATTGGATAAGCCCAAATCCTGTTTGTGGTACTGATGAAGAAAGTGGCGATTTACAAAATAACTTTACCGTGAGTGGAGCCGAATTAATCGCAAGTAATAGCCTAAGCGATTTTGCATTAGTAAAATTATACGACGATATTCCCGAATCTTGGGATGTTGCCTTTGCTGGCTGGGATAACTCCGATACCGACCCGGTTTTTGAAGTGGGAATCCATCACCCAAACGGTGATATTATGAAAATTTGTAGAGATAATTCTGGAGCAACTAAGGAAAATGCCAATGGCACCGAAGTTTGGTTAATTGGCGGTGGCCAGCACGGAACAGGAAACGGTTGGGAAATCGGTACAACAGAAAGTGGCTCTTCGGGTTCGCCACTTTTTAATGAAAATGGCAAAATTATCGGCCAATTATATGCAGGTGAATCTGCGTGTACTGGTTTTGAAAATAATCAGAATTACGACATTTACGGACGCTTTGGTGTTTCTTGGAACGCTGGGAACTCACCCGAAACACGGTTAAAAGATTGGCTAGACCCAGACAATTCTGGAGAAACTTCTATTGAAACGCTTCAGAATATTTTGAACGTTCCTGACTTTCAAACTATAGGTGAATTAAAAGTTTATCCAAATCCGGTAAGCACATCAATTACTGTGCAGAACGATCGTTATCCGCATCTTTCATATCAATTTTCAAATATGATGGGACAGCAAATACAGGCTGGTTCCTTGTCTAATACAATGAATACAATTTCTGTAGAAGATCTTGCCGAAGGAATTTATTTGCTTGTACTAACAGATAATGACAGTAGTGATTCCATAACTAAAAAAATTGTGGTAAAGCGACAATAGCGCATTCACCGCACTTTTCTTATCTTAAAAACTCCAATTGACCATCCTAACATAAAATGCTGTAATTTTGCAGCATGATTTCAGATAAAAAAGATATACGTGCGCTTTCAAAGCAACAACTCCAAGACTTCTTTGTAAGTATTGGAGATAAACCTTTTCGAGGAACACAAGTGTATGAGTGGCTTTGGAATAAGGGTGCTCACGATTTCGATGAAATGACAAATATTTCAAAGGAAACTAGGGCGCATTTAAACGACAATTTTGTTATTAACCACATCAAGGTAGATCAGCTGCAAAAGAGCGCAGACGGCACTATTAAAAACGCTGTCCGGCTGCACGATGACTTAGTGGTGGAATCTGTATTGATTCCTACCAAGAAAAGAACCACCGCCTGTGTTTCTTCTCAAGTAGGGTGTAGTTTAGATTGTGCGTTTTGTGCGACGGCTAGATTGAAACGTATGCGAAACCTGAATCCAGATGAAATCTACGACCAAGTAGTTGCTATAGACCGTGAAAGTAGATTGTATCACGACAAACCGCTTTCCAATATCGTTTTTATGGGCATGGGCGAACCGTTGATGAATTATAAAAATGTACTGGAATCTATCGAGAAAATAACTTCGAATGAAGGATTGGGTATGTCGCCAAAACGAATTACAGTTTCAACTTCGGGCGTTCCTAAAATGATAAAAAAATTGGCCGATGACGAAGTGAAGTTTCATTTAGCTGTTTCATTACATTCCGCCATTCAAGAAACAAGAGAGCAAATTATGCCTTTTGCCAAAAATTTTACCTTGCCAGATTTACGGGAAGCTTTAGAGTATTGGTACAGCAAAACAAATCGAAAAATTACGTACGAATATATTGTTTGGAAAGATATTAACGACAAACGAGAAGATATTGATGCCCTTGTAGCTTTTTGCAAATACGTTCCTTGCAAAGTCAATTTAATCGAGTACAACCCAATAGACGATGGCAACTTTCAACAAGCCTCATCGGAAGCCACACAAAGCTATATAGACAGTCTAGAACGCAACAGAATCCCGGTTACTGTAAGACGCAGCCGCGGAAAAGATATTGACGCTGCTTGTGGGCAATTGGCGAATAAGCAATAACAAAAAAAGAGCGACCATTGGCCGCTCTTTTCAAATAAGAGAAATTGTAAATTAGTTCTTTACAATTTTGAAGCTTTTTGTAGCTCCATCAATAGTTACAGTAGCAATATAAACAGAAGACTGTAAACCAGAAAGGTTAATAGCTTCTGTGTTGCTGTCTAACTTCTGTGAAAGAACTTCTTGACCTAACATGTTGAATAGACTGATGTTTTGGATTGGAGTTTTAGATGATAGATTAAGTACATTGCTGTTTACAAAATATGAGAATCCTTCAAATTCATTTGATTCTACTGATAATGCATCAGCAGTAACCATTACGTCGTCGATAGATAGAAAATCCATATCAGAAACATCGTGATGTCTGAATGCAACGTAAACTGTTTGACCTGCTAAGCTAGAAATGTCTAATGTTCTATCGTACTGTGTTCCAAGATCATCTGGATCGTCGTAAACTTCAGTGAACATAACTGGAGAAGCCTCTAAAACTGTAATGTCGTCGCTTGCCGCAACATAAACACTGTAGTTTTCGTTATCCCAAGATGCAGCAGCAGCTAAAACTTTCCAAGAAAGTTCAATTGTACCAGAAGCAGCTGTTAAATCAATTGCTGGAGTCACCGCCCAATTGTCTGGAAATAACGGTGAACCTAGCCAAGATCTAGAAATAAGTGAAACTGGAGTTACAGGGTTTCCATCTTGATCATCAACGGTAAACTGGTCTCCCCAATTATTTCCATCCCCATCTTCATCATAAAGCTCCCATCCTGAAAGATCTTGAGCTTCAAAGTCTTCAAAATACACGCCTACTTGTGCATTCATTGCAAACGCAGCAAACATTGCTGCTACTAAAGTAATTTTTTTCATAGTTTAAGTTTTTAGAAAAGTTATTATTGGGTAAAAATACGACATTTCATTGGTTTCTACATAGCGTTTATGACAGTTTTAGGTATAAAAAGATTGTTTTGGCTTATTTTTATTGTAGGGAGAAGATAAAAAACCTAGCTTTTAAAATGTTCAGTCCTCTTTTGTTTTTTCCATATCTTTGACCTTTTATGAAGATAGTCTCACGCATCAAACTTCCCATTGAAAAAGAGATGGACCTTTTTGAGAAAAAATTCTCTGAGTCCATGTCTTCCAAGGTTTCGCTTCTCAATAGAATTACGCATTATGTCGTAAATCGAAAAGGGAAACAGATGCGTCCCATGTTTGTATTTCTTATTGCAAAAATGACGGGCGATGGCCAAGTAAACGAACGCACCTATCGCGGGGCATCGGTCATAGAACTTATTCATACCGCCACTTTGGTACACGATGATGTGGTAGACGATAGCGACCGCCGCCGTGGCTTCTTCTCATTAAATGCACTTTGGAAAAATAAAATTGCCGTCCTGGTGGGCGATTATTTACTGTCTAAAGGGTTGTTGCTTTCGATTGATAATGGCGATTTTGACCTTTTGCGAATCATCTCGGTAGCCGTTCGTGAAATGAGCGAAGGAGAACTGCTTCAGATTGAAAAAGCCAGAAGGTTAGATATTACCGAAGAAGTCTATTTTGAAATCATCCGCCAAAAAACAGCCACCCTTATTGCTGCTTGCTGCGCTATGGGCGCACGTTCTGTCATGGCATCGGATGAAGAAGTGGAGAAAATGCGAAAATTTGGTGAGCTTATCGGTACCGCTTTTCAAATAAAAGATGATCTTTTCGATTATGGAAACGAGCACATCGGTAAGCCTACAGGAATTGATATTAAAGAACAGAAAATGACACTTCCTTTAATATATGCCCTAAACAACGCTTCACCCAAAGAAAGCAAATGGCTCATAAACTCCGTAAAGAACCACAATAAGGACAAACAACGCGTAAAAGAGGTTATTGCCTTTGTGAAAGAAAACGGTGGTCTCGATTATGCAGTTGTAAAAATGAAGGAATACCAACAACAAGCCCTTCAACTACTAGAAACCTATCCCGATTCTGAATATAAAGAATCCCTTATTTTAATGGTGAATTACGTTATTGCTAGGAAGAAGTAGCAGTTTTCAGTAGCAGTTGTCTGTTTCAGAATACCGAGAAAACTGAATACTGCCACTGAATACTGAACACTTTTTTTCCCCGACAGGCAACCTTTTTCAAAAACCAAGCGTCTATTAAATAAAGACCCAAACAGCGAAGCGTATTTTGAAAATTATCAGCTTACATAAAAACTATTCAAAATTAATAGACAAGGCATCCAAAGGCGATCGTCGTGCACAGCGTCAGTTGTTTGAAATGTTTTCTCCCAAAATGCTCGGTGTTTGCCGACAATATTTAAAAAACAATGATTTAGCTGAAGAAGTCATGCTTTCAGGTTTTTTGAAAATGTTCACTCATTTAAAAGATTTTAAAGACGAAGGCAGTTTCGAAGGCTGGATACGAAGGATAATGGTTAATGAAAGCATTTCCCAACTTCGGAAGGATAAAAGTTTGAAGTTTGTTTCGGATGCAGTTATTGAAAACACCACAGAATATTCCACCCATATCGAAACGGAGCTTGAAGCAGCCGAAATCCAAAAGCTGATAGACTCCCTTCCCGATGGTTACAAAACTGTTTTCGTGCTATATGTGGTCGAAGGTTACAAACACAGTGAAATATCCGAATTGCTTCAAATAAGCGAAAGCACCTCGAAATCACAGCTTTTTAAAGCACGAAAAATGCTTCAGAATAAACTTAACAAACAAAATACTATAAGTTATGGCGCCCTTTAATCTGGAAAAAAATATTCGCGAGAAAATGGAGAACAGGGAGCTAAAACCTTCTCCAGACGCGTGGAAAAAACTGCAAGCCCAGTTAGATGAAAATCAGCCTAAAAAGAAATCTCGTGGTTGGTATTACTTGGCTGCAAGTGTAGTTGGGATTCTAATAATATCAACCGTTTTCTTAAACCAAAACACGGTGGAAGTGGATACTAAAATTGTAAAAGAAAACGTCCAAGGAAAGAGCAAAGAAAACGGCGAGATAATCGAAATGAATACTGAGGTTGTTTCAGAATTTTCAAATCCTTCAAAAGAGAAGAATCCTTCAGAAGGGTCCAAGACTGAAAAGCAACCGAAACAAACTACAAAAAACAGTAAGCCCATTCCACCTAAAAAGGAATCGGCAATTGATAAGAAATTAAAAAGATCTGAAGCATTGGCAAATTCCCCTATAGAAATAAATCCAATTCTTAAAGATGACGAAATTTTCAATACAAAGGTTGAGGAAGTAGTCGCTTCGGTACAATCACTTCAGAATAAAAACGAAGAAGTTACAGCAGAAGAAGTGGAAGCACTGTTAAACAAAGCTCGTCGCGACATACAAACGCAGCGAATCCTCAACAATCCAAAAGTAGATGCCACCGCTTTATTACAGGAAGTTGAGTGGGAGCTTGAAAAAAGTTTCCGCGATAAGGTATTCGATGCTTTAGGCGAAGGTTTTCAGAAAATACGAACTGCTATTTCGCAACGAAACGATTAACCCCACATCTCGACGGGCGCGCGGTCGAGATGATTTTTAAATACCCAATATTCATCATTAAATAGTCAAAAACAGGATACTTATGAAATCAATAATTACGATAACTACAGCGCTTACATTGTGCGTACTCACCAGTTTTTATGCGCACGCCCAAGAAACTGAAAAACAAACCAATGTAGAACAATCTTCGGTTTTGAAACAAACTATAATTCAAGAAGAAAAAGACGGGTTAAAAGCGGAAATAGAAAGCATTAATGCCCGCTTGGAAAACAAGTCTATTTCTGGGGCAGAAGCAGCTGCTTTAAAAAAGAAAGCAGCAGAAAAACACGCTTTGAATATTGAAAACCGATTGGCAATAATCGACAATCAAACTGCGCTAAACGAACGCAATGGTCAGGAAGGTGAAAATGGAGAAGAAGACAAAAGTGGAACGAGCGTTTCAATAAGCATTGGCAATGAAAACGCCGATAACGAAAGGGTTTTTGGAGTGAGTATGAAAGGTAAAAAGAAAAAAGTTGTTTACGACAGACGCACAACTTCTGGAGCAAACATAGCTTTTGGATTAAACAATGTAATAACCAAAGGAGAGTCATTTAACAAATCTGATTTTGAAGTAGGAGGAAGCCGCTTTTTTGAAATTGGCTGGTCGTGGAAAACCCGTGTTTTTGAAAACAGCAATTGGCTTCGGGTTAAGTACGGTTTGTCTTTTCAGTTTAACGGCATTAAACCTACAGACAACCGTTATTTTGTAGATACTGGAGAACAAACCGAACTCCAAACGCATCCATTAAAACTGAATAAATCAAAATTCAGGATGGATAATTTAGTAGTCCCATTGCATTTTGAGTTTGGCCCTTCAGAAAAAGTAGAACGTGAAGATTATTTCCGCTACAAAACCCATAGCAAAATACGTGTTGGCCTAGGTGGTTATGCGGGCCTTAATTTGGGTGTGCGCCAAAAGTTGAAATATGAAGAAGACGGAAATAAAATAAAACAAAAATTGAAGTCTGGTTACAATTCAAACAATGTTATATACGGACTAAGCGGTTATGTAGGATGGGGAATTACCTCTCTCTACGCCAAATACGACCTGAATACAATTTTTACTGATAACCCAGTGGACCAACGCAACATTTCCGTAGGTCTTCGCCTCGATTTTGATTAGCCAAAAATGATTCATTATTCGATGTTTCAACCTGCAAGGTTTCTAAAAACCTTGTAGGTTTTCGCATTAATAATAGCTTCAGGCTAAGGCTCCTTTCCCTATATATCATTTTCAAACAAATTGAGAAATGCGTCATTTAGGGGAAGGTGGCAGCGGGAAATCAACTTAATTATAAGCTAGTGCTAAGTTAAGTCAAAAATATCGCATAATCCAAGGCGTCTTTTGTGGCATCTTGTCGTTAAAAAATAATTCCGTAGCTAAGGCTATGCAATGATTTTTTGCCTAAAGCTGTCACAAAATTCACGATTGCCTTTTGCGTAATTTCAACTTTAACTTAACACTAGATTTTTATTCCCGCTGACGGAAAGGGTGTCGCCAAATAGAGCACACGCGTATAACCCTGAACTCATAACTAATTCTTGCAAGTTTCTTTTTTATATACCTATTTTTACCACTTGAAACCGAAACCGAAATCCACCAACTTTTAAGCAAGGATGATCTCCAGAGCCACCATAGATAGCGTTTTTGAAACCGCCCGAGTAGAGGAGGTTATTGGTGATTTTGTGCAACTTAAGAAGTCTGGCAGCAATTTTAAGGGGCTCAGTCCTTTTACGGATGAACGTTCACCGAGTTTTATGGTTTCGCCCGTAAAACAAATCTGGAAAGATTTTAGTAGCGGAAAAGGCGGGAATGTTGTTTCCTTTTTAATGGAACACGAACATTTTACGTATCCAGAGGCCATTCGCTATCTCGCAAAGAAGTACGGAATTGAGATCGAAGAAACCGAACAGACCAGCGAACAAAAAGAAAGTGCCAACGAACGCGAAAGCATGTACTTGGTAACCGATTTTGCAAAAGATTATTTCCACAATACTTTATTAAAAACTGAGGAAGGAAAGGCGATAGGGCTTTCATATTTTAAAGAACGCGGGTTTACAGATGAAACCATTAAAAAATTCGAACTCGGTTATTCTCCCGATTCGTGGGATGCTTTTACAAGTCACGCGATTAAGAAGGGCTACAAGTTGGAATTTCTTGAAAAAACAGGTTTGTCGATTGTAAAAACCGATACTTCGACAGGCTCAGCAACCAAAATGTTCGACCGCTTTAAAGGAAGAGTGATGTTCCCCATCCGGAGCATGAGTGGCCGTACCCTTGGTTTCGGTGGAAGAATATTGACGTCCGATAAAAAGGCTGCAAAATATCTAAACTCTCCTGAAAGTGATATCTATCATAAAAGCAAAGTCCTCTACGGAATCTTTCACGCGAAACAAAGCATTGCCAAAGAAGACAATTGCTATTTGGTTGAAGGTTACACCGATGTAATTCAGTTTCATCAAACAGGTATTCACAATGTGGTTTCATCTTCAGGCACCGCTTTGACTCCAGAACAGATTCGACTTGTCAATAGACTCACCAAAAACATCACTGTTCTTTTTGATGGCGATGCTGCTGGACTTAGAGCTTCTCTCCGCGGAATTGACCTTATTCTCGAACAGGGAATGAACGTAAAAATCTGTACATTTCCCGAAGGCGAAGATCCTGATAGTTTTTCCAAAAAAAATTCCTTGGAAGAACTCACGCTTTATTTAGAAGAAAACTCGAAAGATTTTATAACATTTAAAGCCTCACTACTTGCTGCCGACGCCAAAAATGACCCTATAAAGAAAGCTCAAACCATTCACGATATGGTTGCGAGCATAGCCAAAATTCCGGATGTTATTAAGCGAGAAGTTTACTTAAGGGAATGTTCGCGAATTATGGATATTTCGGAACAAGTGCTGTTCAATTCCATAGCCCAATTGCTTCGGAAAGACCAAAAAGAAGCGGCTAAAAAAGAGAAAAAAACCCAAGAGCCTTTTGAAGTAGTTTCTTCAGAAAAGAATAAGCCCAAAAAAGTTGATGTTCAGTTTGAATTGGAACAAAAGTTAATCGAACTCCTGGTGCTTTACGGAAGTATGGAGCAAGAGTTTGAAGAAATGGTCATCGATAAAAATGAAAAAGGAGAGTTAGACTTTAAGGCTGAAGTTTTTGAGTCGCGCGTTTTCGAGAAAATTTATTTGGATCTTCAAGACGATGAAATTGAGTTTACAAATCCTGAATTCAAGAATATTTATTCTGAAATCATTAATCGTTATGTGGAAAACCCTGAAGCGAAATCTGAGAATTTTGTAAACCAAATGGCACCAGAAATCGCAGCGGGCGTTACAAATATTTTAATGGAAGAAGAGCGATATGTCTTACATGATTGGGAGCGTATGCAAATTTTTGTAAAGGAAAAAGAAAAAACAATTGCCCAAGTAGTGAGTGAAACTATTCTTAGTCTTAGACGCTTCTTAGTGGCTAAAAAAATCGATGAACTTTCTGAAACAATGAAGAACGATCAGGATTTTGATAAAGAAGCAGGTTTGCAGGAAATTGTAGCCTACATCGGACTTAAAAAACTACTTTCAGATAAACTCAATCGCGTTCTTTAATTCGCTTGCTTTAGTTTCCTTTAGGGGCTTTTCTTAAATCATCAGGAATTTCACAAATTGGAATCGGTTTCATTTTATGCTGATTGGCATTGTTAAGTCGCGTATAAATATCGAAAACTACTTTTCTTCGTCCTTCAAAATCTAAAATGCTATGTCCGCTCTCTTTCATTTTCATTGCCCATTCCAGTTCGTCGTAACTAGCTCCCAGTTGATCTTCATCGGTACGACTATCGCCAAAAAGTCCGTCTGTGGGCTGTGCTTCTAAAATAGACTTCGGAACGCCTAAAACCCTTGCTATAACGTACACTTCACTTTTCATTAAATCGGCAATTGGACTGATGTCTACACCGCCATCTCCGTACTTTGTAAAAAAACCGACTCCAAAATCTTCTACTTTATTGCCAGTTCCTACAACCAAATAATGGTTTACACCCGCAAGGAAATACAAGGCTGTCATTCGTAAACGTGCACGAGAATTTGCCAGGGATAGATTCAATATTCCTTCTTCGGCCGTTTGTGGAATTTGAGTATTAAATTCATCAAATACCGAGCTGAGGTCAAATTCGGTCTGCTTTACATTCGTATAATTGTTCATTAAAAACGAAATGTGTTCTCTCCCCCGTGTTACTTGGCTTTCAGCTTGATGAATTGGCATTTCAACACAAAGCGTTGGCAGTCCTGTTTTAGCACAAAGCGCCGAAACAACGGCCGAATCAATTCCCCCACTTATCCCCACAACAAAACCCTTTACTTTAGCGTTTTCGGCATACGATTTTAACCAGTTTACTATTAAATCAATTACTTTTTCTGCTTGCATATTTTTTGGTTATTTGTTATTATTTTGTTAGTTACTGAATACTGAATACTGATTCACTGACTAACTGAATAACTGCTCAACTCATTTTTGATATCAAAAGTAAAAAGTACCTTTGCGCGTCAATAGTGGTTAAAGATAAATTTAAAATTAAGGATAGGCAAAATCCAACAAAGAGATATTTTTTTGAAATAACGTCGCCGACAAATTTATGAACAAAATGAAAACTTTCAATTTCGCTTTTCTACTTCGAAAAATACAGGAGCTGGCACCTATCCGTTTCGCTTTACTCTTGTTTTTAGTTGCGCTTGCTCTTTCGTGTAATGATCGAAACAGAGTCGAGAAAGAGATTGAGAAAATTCCTATGAATGTTGAAATAATTCGTTTTGACAAAGAATTTGCCGCCGCCACTCCTGCAGATCTTCCAAAGCTAAAAGCAGCATATCCTTTCTTTTTTCCAACGCAATATTCGGACAGTATTTGGATAGAAAAGTTAACCGACACGCTTCAAATTGAATTGGAAAATGAAGTTTTCAAAGTCTTTCCAGACAATGAAGAATTAGAAGATGTTTTGATCCCGCTATTTCAGCATATTAAGTATTACTTCCCGAAGTTTACTACGCCAAAAGTGATAACAACCACTTCCGATGTGGATTATCGAAGTAAAGTGATTGTTACCGATAGTTTGCTGGTTATTGCACTAGATACTTTTTTAGGGAGTGAACATCCGTTTTACTTGGGTATTGATAAGTATGTTGCTAAAGAAATGAAACCCTCTCAAATTGGGCCTTATGTAGCCGAAGCGTATGCTTTTCAATATGTGAAACCTCCGCGAAACGCAAATTTTATTAGTCAAATAATTTACTTTGGAAAACAGCTGTATCTAAAAGATTTGTGGATGCCCAATATATCAGATGCTGAAAAAATAGGCTATACCGAAGACGAATATGCTTGGGCCGAAGAGAATGAACTCTATATGTGGCGCTATTTTGTTGAAAGCGAAATGCTATACAATACCGACCCTAAACTCGGAGCCCGGTTTATTAGCCCAGCGCCATTTTCAAAGTTTTATCTCGAAATAGACAACGAATCGCCTGGTATGTTGGGGCGTTATCTGGGGTGGAAAATTGTGCGCTCCTATATGGAAAATAATTCAGTAGAAGTTCAAAGACTAATGGTTCTTGACGCAGACGAAATTTTTAAAAATTCAAAATACAAACCTAAAAAGTAATGGAAACAAAACATACTTCCGAAATAAAACTCAATGTAGAACTTGATGAAAATAGAATTCCAAATGCAATTCGTTGGACTGCTCAAGATGGAGGGGTGACTGATGAAGCAACCAAAGCAGTAATGCTTTCTGTTTGGGATCACGCAAATCAAGAATCACTACGAATAGATCTTTGGACAAAAGATATGCCGCTGGACGAGATGAAAGTATTTTTTCATCAAACTCTTACTGCAATGGCAGATACCTTTCAACGCGCTACAAATGATGATAAAATGAGCGATACCATGCGCGATTTCTGCGATTATTTTGCGGAAAAATTGGAATTGAAAAAAGGAAAGTAAAGTAAGGGAGGTGCGAGGTTTTAAAAATCAACCATATTTGAATTCAAGGATTCGATATAGTTTAAAACCTCATCCCGCCCTGTGTAATTGCTCGCTGAGGTAACAAAATGTTGTGGCATTTCTTCCCAAGTTTCGAGCATTTTAGCGGTATAAGCTTTTATATTTCGCTCTAATGCCATTGGTTTTAACTTATCGGCTTTGGTGAAAATAATATTGAACGGAATACCGTTTTCGCCCATCCATTGCATAAATTCTAAGTCGATAGGTTGTGGTTCAAGACGGCAATCTACTAATACGAAAGCTAAAATCATTTGTTCCCGCTCTCGAAAATAATCGGTTATAAATTTTTGAAATGTCCTTTTAATGCTTTTTGAAACACGCGCATAACCATATCCTGGTAAATCTACTAAATACCAGTTTTTATTGACAAGAAAGTGATTTATAAGCTGTGTTTTCCCTGGGCGTCCCGAAGTTTTTGCAAGGTTTTTACGATCCATCAACATATTGATAAGTGAGGATTTTCCCACGTTGCTGCGGCCAATAAAAGCATATTCAGGCAAACGGTCTTTCGGGCATTTTTCGACCTTGCTGTTGCTCATTAAAAATTCTGCCGACTTTATCTGCATACTGCTAGTTATGAGTTTAGAATTAAGAGTTTCGCTTTCAGAAAAATTGAGTTTTGTAGAAACTAGAAACCTCTTTTTTCTAGCCAATAGTATAGTAACTCGTTGAATTTGTCTGGATGTTCCATCATCGCCGCATGACCACATTTGTCAATCCATAAAAGCTCTGAGTCTGGTAAAAGTTCGTGAAATTCTACCGCAACTTCGGGTGGTGTAACGTTGTCATTCTTTCCCCAAATAATGCAGGTAGGAGTGTGCATTTTCGGTAAATCTTTCGCCATATTATGCCTGATGGCACTTTTTGCAATTGCAAGCGTTCTAATAAGTTTATTTCTGTCGTTTACACTCTCGTAAACTTCATCAACAATTTCTTTGGTGGCAACTGCAGGATCGTAGAAAACATTTTCTGCCTTTTTTTTGATGTATTCATAATCACCACGCTTCGGATAACTTTCACCCATAGCGCTTTCATAAAGACCTGAACTACCTGTAATTACAAGTGCTTTTATTTTTTCAGGATATAACTTTGTGCAAAGCAACCCAATATGTCCTCCTAATGAATTTCCAAGCAAAATTACCTGGTCGTATCCCAAATGATCAATGAATTGTGAAACGTATTTCGCGAAATTTTTCACATTAGTTTTTAACAAGGACATCTTGTAGATGGGAAGCTCAGGGATGAGGATTTTGTAGCCTTTTTCTGGAAAAAAATTTGCTACTCCATCAAAATTGCTCAATCCGCCCATAAGTCCGTGTAAGACAATGACGGGAGCGCCTTCGCCTATTTCTATATATGAAAATTTACCTTCTTTCTTTAAGTTCTCAGACATTCTTGGTTGGTGCAATTAAGAAAAACAAAAGTAAACAAATTTATTTCATATGGTCTATTTAAAATTTGCCTTTGTTTTTACCCTCAAGAATTCAGGGTGGTGAGTTGTGGTAAAACTTATCAACAAAGTGGTAGAATGTGGTAAAAAGTGGGAAAAGTTATATATATTTGAAGTTATAAAATGCAAAAGGCAGATTTTCACAATGCTCAATCTAATAGGCACATACGAATGTAAAGCGGACGTAAAAGGTCGCGTTATGGTTCCTGCACCGTTAAAAAAGCAGCTGGCTCCCGTAATGGCCGACGGCTTTGTTGTGAAACGAGCCGTTTTTCAGCCTTGCCTAGAAATGTACCCAATGAAAGAGTGGGAGGCGCTAATGCTAAAAATGACTGAGCTGAATCGTTTTAAAAGAAAAAACAACGATTTTATTAGAAGGTTTACAGCAGGGGTTAAGGTGGTTGAATTAGACGCTTCCGGGCGATTGTTGATACCAAAAGATTTGCTTTCGTTTGCTGGAATCAACAAGGAATTGGTGATTTCTTCAGCGATAAATATTGTGGAAATTTGGGATAAAGACAGATATGAACAGGCTATTGATGATGCGGCAGACGACTTTGCCGATTTAGCCGAAGAAGTAATGGGAGGAGGTTATAGCGATGGCGATGGAGTATCATAATCCAGTTTTGTTGAAAGAAACCGTAGATGGTTTAAATATTAAGCCAGACGGGGTTTATGTAGATGTTACTTTTGGCGGAGGTGGGCATTCTCGCGAGATTTTAAAAAGATTAGGACCTGAGGGAAAGCTAATCGCTTTTGATCAAGATGAAGATGCTGTGGCAAATGCAATTGACGATTCTCGGTTTTTGTTGATAAGTCAGAATTTTAGATTGATGAAACGTTTTCTTCGTTTTTATGGATATAAAACTGTTGATGGCGTGCTTGGTGATTTTGGAGTGTCTTCGCATCAATTTGATGTTGCTGAAAGAGGTTTTTCCACTCGTTTTGAAGCAGATTTGGATATGCGAATGAATCGAGGCAGTAATTTTTCGGCATATACAGTGGTCAATCAATACGAAGAAGAGCAATTGCGAAATGTGTTGTCAAATTACGGTGAATTGCGAAATGCTGCGGCAATGGCTCGTGTTATCGTGGAAGCTAGAAAGGACGGAAAAATAAAAACCAGTGAGCAGTTAAAAAGTGTCCTCAAGCGGTTTTTACCAGGGCATAAAGAAAATAAAATTTTAGCTCAAATATACCAGGCAATTCGGATTGAAGTGAATCAAGAATTGGAGGCTTTAAAAGAGTTTTTGTTGCAAACCGATGAGGTTTTAGAGTCTGGTGGGAGAATAAGCTTGATAAGCTATCATTCTTTGGAAGATAGATTGGTGAAGCGCTACATTCGAAACGGTTTGTTTGAAGGAGAGCCGGAAAAAGATGTTTTTGGAAGATTTGAAGTTCCTTTTAAGGCTGTTGGAAAGTTTATAGCGCCTTCAAAAGAAGAAATTAAAATGAATAATCGCGCCCGAAGTGCAAAGCTTCGAATAGCCGAAAAAATATAAATAAGGAAATAAGGATTTGTAATTCTGCGATAAGGTGAAAGATGGTTTTTACAATATAATAAAGGGAAAATTCTTGGTGAGCGACGATTCACTAAAGAATTGGCAGTTTATTGTTTTTCTTTCGTTTTTGGCCTTAGCAATGATTGGTAGCTCGCATACTGCCGATAGGAAAGTACATCAAATCTCGAAACTGAGTGCGCAAGTAAAAGAACTAAAAAGCGAATATGTAGATGTTCGTATGCGCTTGATGCAGTCTAGAATGGAAAGCCGAATTATTAAAGCAATGGAAGGTCGAGGTTTAGAGCCTTCAACAACGCCACCTAAGAGAATAAGAATAGTAGCAAAAAATAAAAATGAAGCGCAAATAGCAGCGAATTAAATTATTAAAACCCCCAAACCGATAATTGATTAGTAATGGCGATTGAAGATAAAAATATAATGAACAGATTATACATCATTGCTGGATGTATGTTCATCTTCGCTCTAGCCATTAGCGTGAAGTTAGTGAATATTCAGGTTGTTGATGGTGAGAAGTATCGCGAACTCGCAAAGAAAAGCACGGTAAAAAACTTTGTTATTCCAGCCAGCCGCGGAAATATTTACGCCGATGACGGAAGTCTTTTGGCTACTTCAGTTCCCAAATACGATATCCGTTTTGATGCGGTTACGGTTTCTTCAGAAGATTTTAAAGAGAATTTAAATGGCTTGTGTGAAGGCTTGAGTCAAATGTTTGGCAAGCCGGTTTCATACTATCAAAATTTGCTTAGAAAGGCACGGGCAAATAAAAGCCGCTATTTGTTTATTGCAAAAAACTTAGGCTACTCAGATTATATTAAAGTAAAAAATCTGCCACTTTTCCGTAAAGGGCCTTACAAAGGTGGCATCATTGTGGAGCAGCGTACAGTACGTGAACATCCTATAGGTGCAATTGCGCAACGAACTGTTGGAGGAGAATCCACTACTAAACCAGGGCATTACGCTGTTGGTTTAGAGGGAGCTTTTAATGATATGTTGACGGGAAAAGAAGGCCATAGGTTAAAGCAGAAAATTGCTAAAAATCAATGGAAACCCGTTTATGACGATAACGAAATTGAACCACAGGACGGCTATGATATCGTTACTACAATCAATGTTAATATTCAGGATATTGCACACCATGCGCTTTTAAAGCAATTAGAGTACTACCAGGCTGAGCACGGCTCTGTTATCGTAATGGAAGTTGCAACAGGCGAAATAAAAGCTATTTCAAACTTAGGCCGTACTTCTGGGGGCGGTTATTACGAAAAACTCAACTACGCAATAGGCGAATCTCACGAACCTGGATCCACTTTTAAAGTAATGGCGCTTATGGCTGCTTTGGAAGATAAGGTTGTTGATACCAGCACTGTTATCGATACTGAAAACGGAGTGAAAAGGTTTTATGGAAGAAACATCCGTGATTCGCGTCGAGGTGGTTATGGAAAAATTTCTGCCGCTCGCGCTTTGGAAGTTTCATCAAACATTGGTTTGGCCTCTATTATTGATGATAATTACGCTAAAAATCCAAATAAGTTCATCAATCGTTTAAAAAGCTGGAATCTCAATAAAAAAACAGGAGTTGCAATAGTAGGGGAAGGAACCCCGATGATTCCTGAACCTGGACATAGTAAGTGGAGTAAAAACGCCCTGCCTTCAATAGCTTATGGCTATAATTTAGAACTCACTCCACTACAAACCTTAACTTTTTACAATGCCATTGCCAACAATGGTGTTATGGTGAAGCCAAGGTTTCTTAAAGAAGTTAGGGTCTGGAACGATAAAGTTACTACTTACGATACACAGATTATCAATCCTAAAATTTGTTCAGATGCCACTTTAGGCGCTATTAAAGCGGTGTTGGAAAATACAGTAAAACGTGGTACAGGAAAATCGCTCTACTCTCCCGATTTCTCTATGGCAGGAAAAACTGGTACGGCAAGAACAGAATACTGGATGTCTGATTGGGATAGTAATCAACGCTACGTTTCTTCTTTTGCGGGCTTCTTTCCAGTAGAAAATCCAAAATTTTCTTGTATCGTAATAATTCATAAACCGAGTACGGGCAAGGGGTATTATGGTGCCGATGTGTCTGGCCCTGTTTTTAAACGAATTGCCCAAAAAATATTCACTGATTCGCCAAATGTGGATTCGGTAGATGAGATAGAGAAGGTAGATCCAATTATCGAAAAAGATTTTGAGAAGTACTATACTAAATTACAAAAGCCTGCCAAAACAATCCCGAATGTGACTGGAATGGCTGGGATGGACGCTATTTCACTGCTCGAAAATCTGGGTCTTAAAGTTCAGATAGTCGGAAATGGAACAGTTGTAAATCAATCTATAAAATCTGGCGAAAACTTAAAGAAGGGTCAGCAAATAACATTGAAACTATCGTGATTGTATTAAAGGACATATTGTATAAGGTAACCCTCGAAAAGGTCGTGGGCAATACTTCTGTGGCTATACATAACATAGAATTTGATTCGCGAAAAGTTTCTTTAAACGATGTTTTTGTAGCTATAAAAGGAACTGTGTCCGATGGGCACCAATTTATTGAAAAAGCAACAAATCAGGGTGCTTTGGCAATAGTGTGCGAAACCTTGCCGGAAAAGCTCATAAACGGAATAACATATATTCAGGTGGCCGATTCGCACAAAGCATTGGCTATAATTGCGGCGAATTATTACGAAAATCCGTCACAACAGTTAAAACTTGTTGGTGTAACCGGTACAAACGGGAAAACTACAATTGCGTCGTTGCTGTATCAGCTCTTCAAAAAGGCAGGCGCCGAAGTTGGATTGATTTCAACAGTAAAAATAATGGTGGGCGATGTTGCGCACAAAACAATGCATACTACGCCTGATTCGCTTACAATAAATAAATATCTGCGCGAGATGGTTGATGCTGGAGTGGAGTTTTGCTTTATGGAAGTGAGTTCGCACGGAATCCATCAAAAACGGACAGAAGCATTGAGTTTTGAAGGTGGAATTTTCACTAACCTCTCTCACGATCACTTAGATTATCACAAGGATTTTGCAGAATACCGCGATGTAAAGAAGTTGTTTTTCGACAATTTACCAAAAACAGCATTTGCATTAGTAAATGTCGATGATAAAAACGGAGCCGTGATGCTCCAAAATACCAAGGCGAGAAAATACACGTATGCGCTAAAAGCCTACGCTGATTATAAAGCGAAGGTGTTAGAAAGTCAATTTACAGGTCAGTTGTTAAAAATCAACAATCAAGAGCTGTGGGTGAGATTGATAGGAGGTTTCAATGCGTATAACCTATTGGCAATTTATGCAACGGCAGAACTTTTGGGATTAGAAACCCTAGAAATTCTTCAAATAATGAGCGTATTGGAAAGTGTTGATGGCAGATTTCAGTATCTGGTTTCAGAAAACAAAATTACTGTAATTGTTGATTATGCCCACACACCTGATGCTTTAGAAAACGTATTAATAACTATTAATAGTATTCGAACCGGAAATGAAGAAGTGATTACCGTAGTTGGCTGCGGCGGAGATCGCGATCCACAGAAAAGACCAATTATGGCTAAGGTTGCTGCCGCTTTAAGCACAAAAGCTGTTTTTACAAGTGATAATCCTCGAACAGAAGATCCTGAGAAAATTATAGCTGAAATGGAAGCAGGGGTACCAGCCGAGAATTATAAAAAAACAATATCTATCACCAATCGAAAAGAAGCGATTAAAGCTGCGTGCCAAATGGCGCAAGAAGGCGATATTATTTTAATCGCTGGAAAAGGACACGAAACATATCAAGAAATTAATGGAGAACGATTTGATTTCGATGATTTTAAAATTGTAAATGAACTGTTAACCCTCCTAAACAAATAGCAAATGCTGTACTACCTATTCAACTATTTGGATAAAACCTACGACTTGCCAGGAACAGGACTGTTTGAGTTCATTACGTTCCGTGCTTCGTTGGCTGTTATCCTTTCTTTGTTTATTGCAACAGTTTATGGTAAAAAAATCATTGATTTTCTACGTAAAAAACAAATTGGCGAATCAGTTCGCGATCTAGGGCTTGAAGGTCAAAATGAAAAAGCGGGAACGCCAACAATGGGTGGGATAATTATAATTCTTGCTACACTTGTTCCAGTGCTTCTTTTTGCTAAACTGGAAAATATTTATGTAATCCTGCTCATCGTTACCACTCTTTGGATGGGAGTAATTGGCTTTATAGACGATTACATCAAAAAGTTTAAAAATGATAAGGAAGGTCTTCCTGGAAAGTTTAAAGTAATTGGTCAAATAGGTCTTGGGTTGTTTGTAGGCATTACAATGTATGTCCATCCAGATATCGTGGTGCAGCGAACTATTGAAAATCCAGATGCTCAGACCGAGGTTATAACCCAACAGTCCGAAACATCATTCTATGTCAAGGATAAGGCGATGTTAACAACCATCCCTTTTGTGAAAGAAAATGAATTTGATTATTCCGAACTCCTTAGTTGGATGGGCGGAAACTATAAAAGCTACGTGTGGATTATTTTCATACCAATTGTAATTTTCATTATTACAGCTGTTTCAAACGGAGCAAACCTAACTGATGGAATTGATGGGTTGGCCGCTGGAACTTCGGCAATTATCGCAGCTACACTCGCTCTGTTTGCGTGGGTTTCAGGAAACTTCATTTTCTCAGACTACTTAAACATAATGTTTATCCCAAATACGGGCGAAATGACCATTTTCATAACTGCTTTCGTTGGTGCATTGATTGGATTTTTGTGGTATAATACCTATCCAGCACAAGTGTTTATGGGAGATACAGGTAGCTTAACTATCGGTGGGATCATTGCTGTAATTGCAATTGCTGTAAGAAAGGAATTATTAATTCCTATTCTATGCGGAATTTTTTTAATGGAAAACCTCTCGGTAGTATTGCAAGTGAGTTGGTTTAAATATACACGAAAGAAATTTGGAGAAGGAAGACGGATTTTCAGGATGTCGCCCCTACATCATCACTATCAAATTAAAGGTTTTCACGAAAGTAAAATCGTTACCCGATTTTGGATTGTAGGAATTTTCTTGGCAATTATTACGATTGTAACACTGAAAATCAGATAGCAAATGATTTACGATATACGATTTCGGATTTAAGATTATGAAGGAAGCGATTAAAAAAAGAATGTTACGATTTGCAGTTGATACAGGAAAGCTGTGTATGAGATTTCCCATATCAAGAGAATATAATGCCTATTGCTACCAACTAATACGATGTTCAAGTTCAGTAGGTGCAAATTACAGAGCAGCGTGTAGAGGAAAGTCCGATAAAGATTTTATAAATAAATTAAAAATCGTGGAAGAGGAAGCAGATGAAAGTATGTATTTCTTAGAAATTTTAAAAGAAATAACTGACTCACATCACAATGAAATTGACAGATTGCACAAAGAAGCCAACGAACTGTTGTCAATTACTGTTGCTTCTATAAATACGGTGCGTAAAAGGATAAATTTAAAATGAGTTCCAATCGCAAATCGTCAATCGTAAATCGTCAATCGAAAATCGTTATTCTCGGTGGAGGTGAAAGTGGAGTAGGTACAGCCATATTGGCGAAACAAACGGGGTTTGAGGTGTTTGTGTCAGACTTCGGGAAAATAAAAGAAAAGTACAAACAAGTTCTTATAAATAATGAGATTGAATGGGAAGAAGAAGGTCATTCTGAAGAAAACATACTGCTAGCAGATGTTGTGATGAAAAGCCCAGGAATTCCAGATAAGGCGCCAATAGTTCAAAAGTTGCTCGAAAAAGGTGTAAAAGTGATTTCCGAAATTGAATTTGCTGCAAAATATACCGATGCGACAATTGTGGGCATTACGGGTAGCAATGGAAAAACAACTACAGCGAGTTTGGTGTATGAAATTCTTAAAAACGGCGAGTTAAACGTGGCTTTAGGTGGAAATATAGGAAAGAGTTTTGCTGAACAAGTGTCAGAATTACGATATGAAAACTTCGTGTTAGAGTTGAGCAGTTTTCAACTTGACGGAATTGAAAGTTTCGCACCACATATTGCGATTTTAACAAATTTGAGTCCAGATCATTTGGATAGATACGATTATAAATATGAAAATTATATCGCTTCAAAGTTCCGAATAGCAATGAATCAAACATCTCAAGATTACTTTATTTATGATGCAGATGATGTTGAAATAGACAAATGGCTTTCAAAAAACACCATAAAATCACGCTTGCTTCCTTTCTCAATTAAAAAAGAATTGAGTCAAGGAGCTTTCAAAAAAAATAATGAAATAGTAATAAATATAGATAATAATAAATTTAATATGCCAATATCAGAAATAGCAATGCAGGGGGAACATAATGTGAAAAACGCAATGGCAGCCACAACGGTAGCTACCCTGTTGAAAATTAGAAAAGAAACAATTCGTCGTAGTCTTGAAGGATTTTCCGGGGTAGAGCATAGGTTGGAAAAAGTGCTGAAAATCAACAATGTGCTTTATATTAATGATTCTAAAGCAACAAATGTAAATGCAACGTTTTACGCTTTAGACAGTATGGAAAATCCTGCCATTTGGATTGTAGGTGGTGTTGATAAGGGTAATAATTACAGCGAACTTTTGCCGCTTGTAAATGAAAAAGTAAAGGCTATAATATGTTTAGGTGTCGATAATAAAAAAATTATCGAAGCATTTGGGAATATTGTTGATACCATTATGGAAACTACCTCTATGGAAGTAGCGGTTCGTACGGCGTATAAACTTGCGGAGCGAAATAACACTGTACTGCTCTCACCTGCTTGTGCTAGTTTTGATTTATTTGAAAATTACGAAGATCGAGGAAGACAGTTTAAAAATGCTGTAAGAAACCTCTAAAAATATATAAAGCAATAGCGAACTGAAATCGTGAAAAACATTTTTCAATACATACAAGGAGATAGAACAATCTGGGGGCTCGTCACTTTTTTGGCGTTGATTTCATTTGTCCCTGTATATAGTGCCAGTAGTAATTTGGCGTATTTATACGGTGATGGGAGTACCTTGCCTTATTTATTGAAACATTTTGCGCACTTAGTCTTAGGTTTTGGAATTTTATACGGAGTTCATAAAATTCCGTATAACTACTTTCGAGGTCTGTCTATTATTGCGTTGCCAGTTGTAGGAATTCTCTTAATTATAACAATGGCAGAAGGTACAACAATCGGTGGAGCCAATGCGAGTCGTTGGATTCGCTTGCCTTTTGTAGGAATAACCATTCAGACTTCTACACTGGCAGGAGTAGCTTTGATGACTTATGTGGCGCGTTATCTGTCAAAAATAAAAGATAAAACCGTAACTTTTAAAGAAACTATTTTACCGCTTTGGGCACCTGTTTTTATTATTCTGTCATTCATTCTACCAGCAAATCTTTCAACAGCTGCAATATTCTTTACAATGGTTGTAATGTTGATGTTTATTGGTGGTTACCCGCTAAAATATTTAGGCGTTATATTAGGGGCAGGACTTGTTTTTCTAACGCTCTTCATTTTAACGGCCAAAGCATTTCCGGGTACGTTCCCGAATCGTGTTGATACGTGGATAAGTAGAATCGATAATTTTACAGATAATAAGGATACAGATGCAGATTATCAAATAGAAAAAGCAAAAATAGCAATAGCTACAGGGGGAATTGCTGGCTTAGGGCCAGGAAAAAGTGTTCAGAAAAATTTCTTGCCACAATCATCTTCCGATTTTATCTATGCCATAATTGTTGAAGAATTTGGACTTGTAGGAGGTTTGTCTTTAATGTTGGTTTACCTGTTACTGCTTTTCAGAATATTGGTCGTAGCTCATAAATCATCATCAATTTTTGGTAAGCTATTGGTTATAGGTGTAGGTATTCCCATAATATTCCGAGCAATGATTAATATGGCCGTGGCAGTAGAACTTTTTCCCGTTACGGGACAAAACCTGCCACTCATAAGTAGTGGAGGGACATCTATTTGGATGACGTGTTTAGCTTTGGGAATGATATTGAGTGTAAGCGCCAAACGAGAAATAGCACCAAAAGAAGAAGCAGAGGAAAACCCGTTAGATATTTTAAGCGAAGCAATGTAAATTTTGGCAAGGACGTACCAGCGTGCGGCCAAAATCTAAATAACCATAACATCGGATTGTTGAAAGTCCGCAGGAAAATAAAATTAATTAATTGAAACCGAAATTTATCATATCAGGAGGCGGAACGGGCGGTCATATCTACCCAGCCATTGCTATTGCAGATAAGCTGAAAGCCAAATTCCCTGATGCTGAATTTTTGTTTGTTGGGGCGGAGGATAGGATGGAGATGGAAAAAGTACCACAAGCAGGTTATCCAATTAAAGGTCTTTGGATTTCTGGATTGCAGCGTAGTTTGTCTTTGCAGAATCTAGCGTTTCCATTAAAACTAATATCAAGCTTGAGTAAGTCGAATACTATATTAAAGAAGTTTAAACCAGATGTTGCAATTGGTACGGGCGGCTATGCAAGTGCGCCACTGTTGCGAATGGCTTCACTTAAAAATATACCTTGTCTAATTCAAGAGCAGAATAGTTACGCAGGAATTACCAACAAATGGTTAAGCGGTAAAGTGCAAAGTATTTGTGTTGCCTATGAAGGCATGGATAAGTTTTTTCCTTCCGAAAAAATTAGATTTACCGGAAATCCAGTGCGTCAAGATCTGTTGGACATTTCGTCTAAGAAAGAAGAAGCCATCAAGTTTTTTAATTTAGATAAAAATAAAAAAATATTGCTTGTTTTAGGAGGGAGCCTCGGCGCAAAAAAGATAAATGAGTTAATTGAAAAATCCTTGACGTTATTTAAGCAACATAATTTACAGGTAATTTGGCAATGCGGAAAGTATTATGAAGACGCGTATAAGAACAAAGGTAACGAAAATGTAAAAGTGCTAGCGTTCCTAAACCGAATGGATCTAGCATATGCTGCGGCAGATTTCATTATTTCGAGAGCAGGGGCATTATCAGTCTCTGAACTTTGTATCGTTGGGAAGCCAGTAATTTTTATTCCTTCGCCAAATGTTGCCGAAGATCATCAAACAAAAAATGCGCTGGCTGTTACGGATAGAGAAGCCGCAATTTTGATAAGGGAAAATGAATTAGATGCTACTTTCGAATCAAAATTTTCTGAATTAATTTCTTCCGAAGAACATCAAAAAGTGCTTTCGGAGAATATAACGAAAATGGCTAAACCCAACGCCACAAATGATATTGTAGAAGAAATTGAAAAATTAATGAATTTAAACTAATGACTTTAGTGCCTTTTGAAGCCCTGAGTTAGTGAACATTTAAACAAGTAATAAATTGAACAGTCTTAACAACATACAAACACTTTATTTCGTCGGAATTGGCGGCATTGGAATGAGTGCGCTTGCTCGCTATTTTAAAATGCAAGGCAAGACTGTTTACGGTTACGATAGAGCTCCTTCAGATTTAACAGATGAATTGATTTCAGAAGGAATTCCAGTAATTTTTGTTGATTCGGTTTCTGAAATTCCGGCAAATATTATTGCAGATAAAAACACTTTGGTAGTTTACACCCCAGCGGTACCGAAACAAAATTTAATTCTTAATTATTTCTATTTAGAAGGATTCACGTTAATAAAACGTGCTGAACTTTTAGGAGAAATTTCAAAAAACACATTGTGCCTTGCCGTTGCAGGTACTCACGGAAAAACAACTACATCGGCAATATTAGCGCATCTTTTGGTGGAGTGCAATATGCCAATAACTGCATTCTTAGGAGGAATTGCAGAGAATTATAATTCAAATTTTATTTTCAAGGGTGGCGAAATAACGGTGGTTGAAGCAGACGAATTTGATCGCTCATTTTTACATTTAAGACCAGATATTGCTTGTGTTACCACTATGGATGCAGACCATTTGGATATCTATGGAAATGAAGCAGAACTGGAAAATGCGTTTCGAACATTTGTCCGATTTGTAGGCAACGAAGAAAACGTAATTATAAAAAAGGGACTGCCTTTGG
Source organism: Aequorivita viscosa (assembly GCF_900106795.1). Lineage (GTDB taxonomy): Bacteria > Bacteroidota > Bacteroidia > Flavobacteriales > Flavobacteriaceae > Aequorivita > Aequorivita viscosa. The sequence goes on from NZ_FNNS01000005.1 coordinate 85,290, forward strand.
TTGGAATGACCGTTGGCGTAGAGAGTTTTGCCGATTACCAAGCTCAAAACCTGAGGGTAGAAGAAGGTGCATATCACTTCGATTTAAAAACTCCAACAACAACTTTTACAAACTTGGTTTTTTATCTTCCAGGACGTCACAATCTATCAAACGCTATTATGGCTATTGGTATGGCAATGTTGGCTGGTGCTCCTAAAGAATGTATACCAAAAGCATTGGCTGGTTTTACAGGTGTTAAGCGACGGTTTTCATATAAAATTAGAAAGGAAAACCTTGTATTAATAGATGATTATGCACATCACCCTACAGAACTCGATGCACTTTTTCAAGCAGTAGATGAAATGTATCCAGATGATAGAAAACAAATTGTATTTCAACCACATCTTTTTAGTAGGACATTGGATTTTGCAGAAGCATTTGCAGAGAGCCTATCTCAATTTGACGAAGTAGTGCTTTTAGATATTTATCCAGCAAGAGAAGAGCCAATTGAAGGGGTTACGTCGCAATGGTTGTTAGATCAAATTAAATCGGATAAAAAACGATTGGTTTTTAAAGTAGCGTTGCCAGAAATATTACTGAAATCTACGTGCAGAATAAAATTGATTGTTGGTGCAGGCGACATTGGGGCTGAAGTGAAACGTATAACCAAAATATTAGACTATGAAACGTAGTATTGAAATACTAAAATTTGTGGTATTATTAGGGTTATTAATATTTCTTTTTAGCTTTAGTAATAAGCGAAATGAGAAACGAAAACTATCTAAAGTAGAAGTAGAATTTGTGGATACTAAAACCCCATTTATAACCCACAATACAGTTAATAAATTGTTGATACAAAATAAACTGGACGTAAAGGAGGTAGGCAAAGAAACTTTAGTTTTGAAAGAAATGGAAAACCGTTTGCGCGAAAACCCTATGGTTCGTGACGCTGAGGTGTTTATATCCATAAATGGTGTCTTGGGCGCTAGGATTGAACAAAGAGATCCTATTGGACGTGTAGCTAGTTCAAACACTGGTCTTTCTTATTATTTAGATACCGATGGAAAAAAGATGCCTCTATCAGAAGTCTATTCGGCCCGTGTTCCTTTAATTACTGGAGTTGCTGAAAGTAATTACGATGAAATAACACCATTTCTTATAAAACTACGCGAAGACGATTTTATGCAACGCTTAGTGGTAGGTATAAATCGAAGAAGTAACGGAGAGATTGAATTGGAACTCAGAAAAAGCGATATTAATGTGTTGTTTGGAAAACCACAGTTTATTGAAAAAAAATTCCAAAATTTTAAAGCATTTTATAAAAAAACAAAACAAGATAGCACTCTTTATGAGTATGAAAAGGTTAATCTGAAATTTAATAATCAGGTAATAGCCACAAAAAAGGAAGACCATGGAAAATGATAATATTGCGGTAGGGCTAGACATAGGAACAACCAAAATTGTGGCTATGATCGGGCGGAAGAACGAATATGGCAAAATGGAAGTTTTGGGTATCGGGAAAGCTAAAAGTCTTGGTGTTCACCGAGGAGTTGTGAATAACATAACCCAAACCATTCAGTCCATTCAACAAGCAGTACAAGATGCAGAAGCGGCTTCTGGAATGAAGATTAAAGATGTGGTGGTTGGAATTGCCGGCCAACACATTCGAAGCCTTCAGCACAGCGATTATATTACCCGTTCCGATGGAGAAGAAGTTATTAGAGAAGCTGATATCGACGATTTATGCAACCAAGTGCATAAACTTGTAATGTTACCTGGTGAAGAAATTTTACACGTGTTACCTCAAGAATTCAAGGTAGATGGACAGGGCGAAGTAAAAGAACCCATAGGAATGTATGGCGCTCGATTAGAAGCCAATTTCCACGTTGTTGTTGGTCAAGTTGCCTCAATTAGAAATGTAGGAAGATGTATAAAAAGTGCAGATTTAACTCTTTCTGAAATTACGTTAGAACCTTTAGCATCGGCTAGAGCGGTGCTTAGTCAAGAAGAAAAAGAAGCAGGCGTAGCGTTGATTGATATCGGTGGCGGCACAACCGATTTGGCAATTTTCAAGGATGGTATTATTAGACATACTGCGGTTATTCCTTTCGGTGGAAACGTAATTACCGAAGACATTAAAGAAGGATGCTCAATCATTGAAAAACAAGCGGAATTATTAAAAATTAAATTCGGTTCTGCTTGGCCTGGAGAAAATAAGGATAACGAAATTGTTTCAATTCCAGGATTAAGAGGAAGAGAACCAAAAGAAATTAGTTTAAAAAACCTATCAAAAATCATCCATGCCCGTGTGATAGAAATTATCGAACAGGCATATATGGAAATTAAAAACTACGGGCACGAAGAGCAAAAGAAGAAATTAATTGCAGGTATTGTACTTACTGGAGGCGGAGCGCAACTTCAACATATAAAACAATTGGTTGAATACATTACAGGAATGGACACCCGAATAGGGTATCCAAACGAGCATTTGGCTGGCGATAGCGACGCCGAAACTACTAGTCCAATGTATGCTACCGCCGTAGGATTGGTGCTCAATAGTTTGGAAAGTAGAAGTAAATCTTCCTTAATGACAAAACTGTCGCCAGATAAAGCGAAAGAGGAACAGAAGGAAGAAGTAGCGCCAGATGTAAACGAAGTTGAACAACCCCAAGAAGAAATGAAAAAACGTGATGAACCAAAAAAGGGAAAAAGGTTTTTTGATAAATGGGCCGAAAAATTCAAGGAGTTCTTGGATGATGCCGAATAGAATTAGAAGCAAGCAATAAGAATATAAGTAAATAACAGGAATAAAATAAATAGATATGAGCAGCATAACAGAATTTGACAACATTTCATTCGATCTGCCCAAAAACCAATCAAACGTCATTAAGGTGATTGGTGTTGGGGGCGGTGGTAGTAACGCCATTAACCATATGTTCAGACAGGGCATAAAGGGAGTTGATTTCGTAATCTGTAATACCGATGCACAGGCACTGGAAAACAGTCCAGTTCCAGTTAAAATTCAACTGGGTGTTTCCTTAACAGAAGGTATGGGAGCAGGAGCTAATCCTAAGGTAGGTGAGCAATCAGCAATGGAAAGCCTTGAAGAAATTCGAAATATGCTCACTTCTAATACCAAAATGATATTTATAACCGCCGGAATGGGTGGTGGAACGGGAACGGGTGCAGCACCTATTATCGCAAAAATGGCAAAGGATATGGATATTCTCACAGTGGGAATTATTACTATCCCGTTCCAATTTGAAGGTAAAACCAGAAATGAACAAGCATTGATTGGAGTAGATAAACTCCGACAAAATGTAGATTCGTTGGTGATTATCAACAACAATAAATTAAGAGATGTTTATGGAAATCTAGGATTTAAAGCTGGATTTTCAAAAGCCGATGAGGTTTTAGCCACAGCTGCTCGTGGTATTGCTGAGGTTATTACGCATCACTATACTCAAAACATTGACCTTCGCGATGCTAAAACTGTACTTTCTAATAGCGGTACAGCTATTATGGGTAGCTCAACAGCTTCAGGAGCAAATAGAGCGAAAGAGGCTATCAGTAAAGCATTAGATTCTCCATTGTTAAATGACAATAAAATTAGGGGAGCCAAAAACGTATTGTTGCTTATCGTTTCGGGATCAGACGAAATTACAATCGACGAAATTGGTGAAATCAACGATTACATTCAAGATGAAGCCGGCAATAGTGCGAACATCATTATGGGTGTAGGGGAAGAGGAAAGTTTAGAAGGCTCTATCTCAATAACAGTAATTGCAACGGGTTTTAATGTTGAACAACAAAATGAAATTGTAAATACTGAATCAAAAAAAATCATCCACACCTTAGAAGATGAACAACGGGCTGAACAAAACCTTGAGCCAAAAGCAACTGGCGGAACAGTTCGTATTCCTGTAAAACCTGTCGAGCCACAACCAAAACCTCAAGCGCCAATTATTAAGCACACCCTTTTTGATGACGTTGAAGAAGTAGAGCAAACACCACCTTTTGAAGGATATATTGAAACATCCGAATTACTTAAAAATATAAATGTTTCTTATGAAGAGATAGAAGCTAAAAAAATCGAAGAGTTTAACCAAGTTGAAATAAACAAGGTAAACGTAAACGAATTTGTAATTCTAGAAGCGCCTAAAAAACAAGAACAAAACAGTAATAGTTCAAAAGAAGTTGCCTATGAAGAGGAAGCCGAAGATGAAACTTTAATGTTCGATATGCCAATTAATCAAAGTACTAAAAAAGCTTTTGAGTCGGATAAAAAGGAAGAATTTAAACGATTTGACCTTGATGAAATTGAGGTTCATAATCATGTAGAGGTCGTTCCGGTTACAGAAGTTTCAAACGATGGCATTAAAAGATACAGCTTAGACGATTACCAAGAGGTCGAAGACCAAATGAATGCTGCAAAGCCTTCAGGTAAGCCGCCGGTTCCAGAAGATGAGGAGGTTAAATTTGTGAGAAGAACTGTTTCAGAGCCAACTCCAGAGGTAGATTCAAAAGAAGAAGATCCAATGAATACTCCAATTTCTCAACTTCTTCGAGACCGCACAGAAGAACGAAGACGAAAACTGAAAGAGTTTAATTATAAGTTTAAAAACAGTACATCGCGTATTGATGAAATTGAAAGACAACCAGCCTACAAGCGTATGGGGATTGACTTAAATGAAACCAAGAGTGAATCGAATATCTCACGAACTTCGGTAAATACCGATGACGACGGAATTGAATTGCGTAGAAATAATTCTTTTCTTCACGACAATGTAGACTAACTCAAATTAGCTAAACTTAAAACCACCAACCGCTTCAGAGTCAAATTTGAAGCGGTTTTTTTAAGAATTTTTTCTAGTTTTATAACCTGCTGAAAGACGAATGGTTCAAGGCGAGATTTCACAAGGTAAATTTCCTTCAGCAAAAAACTATACAAATATACTTTCTAGTGTTATTCAGAAACATATTCTAAAATAACTGTTTCGGTTTTACCGTTTATTGAGTATCTTCGCACTCTATTAAAACGAAGGAATGAGCTTACAAGACAAGGTTATGGAAGCGATTAAGGTCGCGATGAAAACGAAAGACACTCAGTCTCTAGAGGCTTTACGTTCAGTGAAAGCGGCATTACTTTTAGCGCAGACAGAAACAGGGTCAAAACAAGAATTGGCCGAAGCTGAAGAGTTAAAATTGCTCCAGAAGCAAGTGAAACAACGTAAAGATAGTGCTTCCATTTATTTAGATCAAGGCCGTCCAGATTTAGCGGAACCGGAATTAGCACAAGCTAAGGTAATTGAGCAATTTTTACCACAGCAACTCAGTGAAGCAGAAATAACCAAGGTGGTCGATGGTATAATAGCTGAAACAGGAGCTACATCAATGGCAGATATGGGAAAAGTAATGGGACTGGCTAGTGCAAAACTTGCTGGAAGAGCTGATGGAAAAACCATTTCGACAAAAGTAAAATCAAGGCTTTCGTAATTATTGTATAAAGGATTATAAGTTTAGTGAGTAATTATTCGAAATCAAATTTATAAAAATTATTTTTGAACACTGAATACTGGCCGCGTGGCGCAACTGAATAGCGCATCAGATTTCGGCTCTGAGGGTTGGGGGTTTGAATCCCTTCGCGGTCACTAATCAAAAGCCTGCTTTTTGCAGGCTTTTGTGTTTTAACGCCATAATAGTCGTTTGGTTACTGTATCGTTATGTTGTTTTTTTAGAATGTTTTCAAAATATTACAAATATTAGCGCATTCATCCTTATCTTTAGGGAATTAGAAAAATGCCGTGGAAGAAAACAATCACTTTTCCATAAAAAACTGGAATGAAGACGACCGTCCTCGCGAGAAGATGTTGCAAAAAGGACGTATTGCCTTAAGCGATGCCGAGCTCATTGCTATTTTAATTGGTTCGGGTAGCCGCAATGAGAGTGCTGTTGCTTTAAGTCAGCGTATTCTTGCCTCTGCAAACAATAATTTAAGCGAATTAGGTAAGCGTTCGATTGCCGATTTAATGCAATTTAAAGGTATAGGTGAAGCCAAAGCCATAACAATTGTAGCAGCAATGGAACTAGGTCGCCGCCGTAGAGGAGGCGAAGCTCTTGAACGTAGGAAAATTACTTCAAGCAATTCAGTTTTTGAGTATTTCCAGCCATTAATTGGTGAACTCCCGCATGAGGAGTTTTGGATACTTTACCTTAACAACTCAAACAAGGTTATTAAAAGCGGACAGTTAAGTAAGGGCGGTATTACTGGCACGCTCGTAGATGTGCGGTTGGTTTTTAAAGAAGCCTTACAAATTGGAGCTGTTGGAATTATTCTAGCGCACAATCACCCATCTGGTACGCTCAAACCTAGTCACGCAGATATTCAATTAACTAAAAAATTGAAAATTGCCGGCGATGGTTTAGATATAAAGGTTCTGGATCATATTATAGTTACTGAAAAAGCGTACTTTAGCTTTGCCGATGAAAACATGTTGTAAGCAACTATGCTACTAATACACATAGACAAAATAACCCCACGAATTTCCTATATTTTTAAGCACATCTGCCTTAGGATTTTAGGAATTAATACTACGTTTACAACGGCCTTAGAAGAGTTTATCTCGCACACTGGCCCTAAAATTTCGTACGGTAAAAAGCCCATGGGTAATGAGCTTTTTTTTCAAAGTTATGGTCTTTTAGAGCAACAAGGTTTCGAAAGTTTTGATGTAAGCGTTAAAAAGTGGGAGGACACTTATGGCTTTTTTTCGGTCTCTAATGCAAGCGCACTTCCTTTCGATATATTTGCCGCAAGCTTTTATATGATTAGCCGATATGAAGAATACCTACCTCACGTAAAAGACGAAAAGGGACGTTTCATGGCTTCTGAAAGTCTTGCCTTTCAAGCTGGATTTCTACATCAACCTGTTGTCGATATTTGGGCATACAAGTTTAAATTGAAACTTATCGAAGTATTTCCTGACCTTATATTTCCTCATAAAAAAATGACTGTTCATCCAGTGGTTGTGGCAAACCAACCTTTTGTTTATAAGTACAAAGGCTTGTTGCGCTCGGCTGTGGGTTATGCCGACGACCTTTTTAGAGGACAATTTAGAAGGCTAATGGAACGCACTCAAGTAATTTTTGGATTTAAACGAGATCCGGCAGATACTTTTAAATGGTTAGTTAATAACGCACGCCATAGTAATTTTAAATTTACTGTATTTTTTCTACTCGGAAACGCTACTCAATTTCAGAAAGGAATGAATACACATCGGCAACAGTTTAAGCTTCTTTTAAAATATGTTTCGGATTATAAAGAGGTTGGACTTGTTTTTTCATACGAAGTACTTTCGCAATATGAAAAGCTGAAAGCCGAAAGAAGACGAATGGAAAGTATCACCAATCGGTCACTGAAAAGTTCAATTAATGCCGAATTCTTGGTTAATCTACCAGACATTTATCGAAATTTGGTAGAACTTCAGGTAAAACGAGATTTTACAATGGTTTTTCGCGATACGGTTGGTTTTCGTGCGGGTACTTGTACTCCGTTTTTATTTTACGATTTAGATTATGAAATCAAGACGCCATTAGTTATACATCCTGCCACTATGACAACAGATGCATTTCAAAAGAGATATGCGGCCGATATTGAAAAAACTGTAAATGGGTTTTTATCAGAAGTTGATAAAGTGAATGGAACCTTCACATTAATTTTTTCGAATAACGATTTCTCCTCAACAGAAGAAAACAAAGTCTGGCGCAGTATTCTTTCAGAAAAACTACCACTTTATGCCAAGTAATCTTATTACCGATGTGTTTTTTGATCTCGATCATACCCTTTGGGATTTTGATAGAAATTCTGCACTAGCTTTTGAAAGAGTTTTTAGAAAACATAAAATTCAACTAGAATTGTCCAACTTCATTCGCGAATACGAGCCGATTAATGAAGTTTACTGGAAAAAATACAGAGAAGAATTAATTTCTAAGCAGGAACTTCGACGAGGGAGATTACTGGATACTTTTCAGATTTTTAAAATGGAACTCCCTCTTGCTACTATCGATTTTATGGCGAATAGCTACATTGAAGAACTTCCCGTGAATAATGAATTGTTTTCAGGAACCATCGAAATTTTGGATTATCTCTATCCAAAATACAAGCTACATATAATTACAAATGGGTTTAATGAGGTGCAACATTTAAAACTTGCAAATAGTGGAATAAACAAGTACTTTAAAACTGTTACAACTTCTGAAGAAGTAGGGGTAAAGAAGCCAAACCCTATCATTTTTGAAGCTGCAATGACGAAGGCGTCCGTTAGTCCAAACCGAAGTATTATGATTGGTGATAATTTGGAAGCAGATATAGAAGGCGCTAGAAATTCTGGGATGCAAACTTTATTTTTTAATTATAAGAATTTACAAATTAATACACCCAGCCTAACGGTTACTGAGTTGATGCAAATAAAAAATTGTTTGTAGTGGAATAAATCAAGACCACATCTTCGAAAATAAGTGGTTTCAAAAACAGTATCTTTACAACTGATAATAAATAGGATTATTCAGATATGAAACAATTTAGAATTATAATTTTCACTTTTTTGATAGGCTTTTCTGCTCTTTCACAGAATATCGATTTCAGTAGCTATAGCTATGTAATAGTACCCGATAAATTTGAGTTTTTGAACGCTCCCGATCAATTTCAGCTTAATTCTATGTCGTTATTCTATTTAAAGAAAAGTGGGTTTAATGCTTTTTTGGCTAAGGACACGCCTAACGCCAATCGTTGTGACGGGCTTTATGCGAATGTTGAAGAACTTAAAACGTTATTTGGAACCAAGCTTCAAGTGGTTTTACTTGATTGTGATGGAAATGAAGTTTACAGAAGTGACGAAGGAAAAAGCAAATATAAAGAATTCGAAAAAACCTATCAAGACGCACTTAGAAAGGCTTTTGAAAGTGTAGAAAAGCTTGGGGTTTCGCAAAGTGAAATGGTTCAAACTTATGCTGCTAATTCTAGCGATTCTACCAATACATTACCTGCCGAATCTAAACTTTCTGAAATCAATGGAGTCCCTTTCCCATCTTCAAAGTTTTCAAACTATGTAAATGAAGGAAAATCATATTTGCTTAGAAAGACAGCTGAAGGTTATTCTTTATATAAAGAAGATTCAAGTTCAGAAGATGGACTTAAATTAGTAGGGAAGATAGTTGTTATGGAAAAAGTAGTGAAGTATATAGATGTTTCAGGCAATGTTGCCGACGCGGATTTTGACCAATCTGGAAATCTTATCATTAAGACTCGCGAGTCAACAATAACTTACGATTTCGTTGATTAAAAGTCGTATTTGTTTTTCCAAAGTTGTTTCAGGTGATTTTTTAATGCGTTTTCTTTTGGATTGTTTCCTGGTTTATAGAAGGTAGTTCCCTTTATTTCTTCTGGTAAAAATTCGTGTGGAACAAAATTGCGTTCATAATTGTGAGCATATTCATATTCCTTACCGTAGCCTAATTGCTTCATAAGCTTTGTAGGAGCGTTTCTTATAGATAAAGGAACTGAGAGGTCGCCAGTTTGCCTAACTAACTGTTGCGCTTCGCCTATTGCTTTATAGGATGCATTGCTTTTATGCGATGTTGCTAAGTATATTGCACATTGACTTAAACTGATTCGAGCTTCTGGGTATCCAATTGTGTTTACCGCCTGAAAAGTACTATTGGCGAGGAGAAGTGCATTTGGATTTGCGTTCCCGATGTCTTCTGAGGCTAAAATAACCAACCTGCGTGCGATAAACTTTATGTCTTCACCGCCTTCAATCATTCGGGCAAGCCAATACACAGCGGCATTCGGATCACTGCCACGAATTGATTTTATGAAAGCCGAAATAATATCATAATGTTGCTCACCGGTCTTGTCATATAGCACAGTATTTTTCTGTGCTTTTTGCATAACCAGATTGTTTGTAATAATTATCTGCTCATCTTTTCCATCAAAGCTATCAGATGATTCTGAAAGAATAACGAGTTCTAAAATATTCAGTAATTTTCGAGCGTCACCTCCCGACAGTCGTATAAGCGCTTCGGTTTCTTTTAAGGTTACGTTTTTAGTTGATAAAATGGTGTCTTCTCGCAATGCTCTTTTTAATAGCGCTTCCATATCCTCACGACTAAATGATTCCAACACATAGACCTGACAACGGGATAGAAGTGCAGGAATTACCTCGAAACTTGGGTTTTCAGTCGTAGCACCTATAAGGGTAACCCAACCTTTTTCTACCGCTCCTAGCAGTGAGTCTTGTTGGGATTTACTAAATCTATGAATTTCGTCTATAAATAAAATGGGACTTTTGGTTGAAAATAGAGTTTCACTTTTCTTAGCTTTTTCTATTACTTCGCGTACAGCAGCCACACCGCTATCTACTGCGCTTAATGAATAGAATGGCCTACCACTTTGGTTTGCTATAATATTTGATAAAGTTGTTTTTCCTGTTCCTGGAGGCCCCCACAAAATCATTGAAGGCAGCATACCTGTTTTTAATTGAGCGGTTAAAGAGCCTTTTGGGCCTACTAAATGTTGTTGGCTTAAATATTCGTCTAATGACTTTGGTCGGATTCGTTCTGCGAGTGGTGTATTCATAGTGCCAAAATTACAACTTTAAAAGTTTGACGCTTCTCTTGGTTTAAGAAATTGGTTTTATCTACTTATATGAAGTTATCAATATTAACAGTTAAGACTGATTCTCTGCCAATTTATCATAAATTTGATTTTGGGTTTGTTTTTGCTTTAAAAATGTTATGACTGATAGAAATCGATTGTATTTTAGTCCTGAGGTAATTGGGTATCCTTTGCTTTTTGTATTGCTGCTTTGGATTGTATTCTGGATAGAATCTCGGTTTGGAGTTAATTTCAATACACTTGGAATCTATCCGCGTACGTTTAAAGGATTGATAGGTGTTGTTTCTGGTCCCTTTATTCACGGAACTTTAAAACATATTTTCAATAATTCGGTACCGCTCTTTGTGCTAAGTACTGCCTTGTTTTATTTTTATAGGAATATTAGGTGGAAAGTATTGTTCTTAGGATTGTTATTAACAGGAATCGCAACTTGGACAATTGGTCGCCCTTCGTTACATATTGGAGCGAGTGGAGTAGTGTATATGCTTGTCGCTTTTTTGTTTTTTAAAGGAATTTTTTCTAAACAATTTCAATTGACTGCCTTGGCTCTTATCGTTGTGTTTTTATACGGCGGATTGTTGTGGTATGTTTTTCCGGTCGATCCAAAAATTTCTTGGGAAGGTCACCTCTCAGGGTTTTTTGTAGGACTTCTTTTTGCTTTCTTATTTAAAGGAATTCCACTTGAGAACAAAAAATATGAATGGGAAAAAGAAGATTTTGATCCCGATAAAGACCCATTTATAAGTCAGTTTGATGAAAATGGAAATTTTGTGGGTCAGTCTAAAGAAGTGGAACCAGAAGTTCTTGAATCTCCTGAATTACCTCAAATTGAAATTATTTATACTATTAAAAAGAAGCCAGAGTCTAAAGATTAAATTGTTCGTTGTCTAACTACTTCATATAAAAAGGCACCACAAGCTACAGAAACATTAAGCGAATTTATTTCTCCCAAAAGTGGTAACGATGCTTTTTCATCTACCAAATTGAGGACAGAGTGGGAGATTCCTTTTCCTTCCGATCCCATTATGATAACTAACGGTTTATCCAATTGTGTTGAGTAAATAGTATTCTTTGTTTTTTCCGTAGCGGCTAATGTAGTAATGCCTGAACCTTGAAGATAGAAAATAGCATCTTTAATGTGATCTACCTTACAGATTGGGATCTTGAAAATTGCCCCTGCCGAAGTTTTTACAGTATCGCCTGAAATAGGTGCTCCTCCAGATTTTTGAATAATTACTGCATCAACACCTGTACATTCAGCGGTTCTTAAGATTGCTCCAAAATTTCGGACATCTGTAATTTGGTCCAGTATTAAGAATAGTGGCGTTTTAGTTCCAGCGAGAGATTTTTCAACCACTGATTCTAAAGAATGAAATGGTACCGGAGAAGTTAGTGCTACAATGCCTTGATGATTTCCTCGCGTTAAACGATTCATTTTTTCCATAGGAACTGAACTTACTGAGATATTCTTTTTGCCTAATTCAGCTAAAATAGCATCAATTTTATCGCTACTTATTCCTTTTTGAACATATACTTTATCAAAGTTGATGTTTGACGCTAATGCTTCCTGAATTGGATAGATTCCGAAAATGGTGTTTTCTTTTGAACTCATATTATTTGTGAGGGTATTGCCCTTTTATTATGGGCTAAAGTTAAATATATTTCAATAAAAAAGCACCTCTTGATTACCAAGAGGTGCTTGATTGTTTATAACTAAGAGGTTTACTTTTAGTTTTTCAGTCCGATCATTATCGTACCTCCAGAAACTACATCTTCTCCTCCTTGAATAGAAAGCATAAAGAAAGTTCTGTCAGAAGTTAATGAATTGTCAACTCCAGTTACAGTTAAAGTTCCCAAACGCTCGTTAGCAGGGATAGTAACGGTAGCATCATATCGGTAATTGTTTTCTGCAGTAGGAGTGTTCTCTTCCGGATTGGTAACAGGAACAGTAACTACTGAAAAAGTTCTTTCGAATGATTTTACATCTGAAGCAAACACGTCCACAGTTGTTGATTTCTCTCCGTCTTGTGGTATACTGTTAATGTTCTGTGTTTTCTTTGTAAATCCAGCTACAGTATCACGATCTGTATCGTAATCGTCATAACTTTCACATGAAACTGCAACTAGTGCAATTGTCAGGATAAGTGTTAGAAATTTTAATTTTTTCATTTTTAATGGATTTTAAGATTTATTAATAACCTCCTGGGTTTTGATCTAAATTCGGGTTCACGTCTCTTGCGCTTTGTGCAATAGGTAACTGGAATTTGAAATTACCAGCAGGAAGTGTTTGAACGTCTGAAGGTGTTCCTGATCCGTCAGCTAAATCACCTTGTCCATCACGCTGTATAGCTACTCCCCAACGCTTTAGGTCAAAGAATCTTTGGTATTCAAATGCGAACTCTAATCTTCTTTCTTGACGAATAGCATCTCTTAGGGCAGTTCCAGTTTCACCGCTTGGAGGAGTTGTATATCTTTTAGTTCTAACTACATCAAGAGCAGTTCTTGCAGCCGTTTCATTTCCTAGTGCATAGTATGCTTCAGCTTTGTTTAAATAAGATTCAGCTGCACGGAATATTTTGATGTCAACCATACCATTGGTCTGACCAGGTCGTCCAAATAGTTTTTTGATGGCGTTGAACTGTAAACCATCTTGGTTGTTAGCTGCTTCCATAGTGTAAGCTTCTTTTCTGATATCGTCATCAGAGAATGAATCGTAGAAGCTCTTAGAGATTACATACTCAGGAATAAGGTTTGATAAACCACCTTGACTCCATGTTACACCAATGTTTACTCCTAAAACTGGAACATCATTCGGGATGTAAAATAAAACACCATCTTGAGTAGTGTCTTCCCAAACTCCAACAACATTATCTCTTGAAGCAACAGATGCGCTTACTTTGTTTGCTGCATCAATAGCTTTCTGCCACTCACCCATATACAAGTAAACTCTCGATAGAAGTGTGTTTACAGCGTCTTTGTTCATTCTACCAGCTGGGTTTGCATCATTAATTTCTGCTGCAGCTTCTGTTAAGTCGGTTACAATTTTATTGTATGTTTCAGCAACAGTTTCTCTAGCAGGAAGGATAGTTGGGTCAGCTTCCATTACGTATGCTGCACCTAAACTTCCATTAGCATCACCAGATTGCGTTGGTATTTTTCCGAAGAAAGAAACAACATTAAAATGAGCTAGTGCACGTAGAGCTTTCGCTTCGGCAACTACATTTGCTTTGTTTTCACCTTCAAAGTCACCTGCATTACCTAATAAAAGGTTCGCTCTGTAAATGGTTCTGTAGGCTGCTAAATACATACCGTACATTGGCCCATCTGCTGCGCCATATTGCCAGTTGTGCAATGTTCTTCTTGTTCCTCTACCTCTTTGAGCAAAGACAACGTTGTCAGACAATACATCTGGAGCGTCTAACATACCTCCAGTGTCACTACCGCCGTAAAAAGCACCGCTAGTTAGTCCGGAATAAACCCCTCTAATGGCATTTTCAAAATCCTGAGCGGTTGCGTAAGCGTTTTCGGTTCCAAAGGAATCGAAAGGTACTTGGTTCAGTTCATCGTCGCAGGAAGCAAATATCCCAACGATTAAAGCTAAAACAGTTATTTTAGAAATTATATTTTTCATTTGTATCAATTTTTTTAATTAGAAACTTACATCCAATCCTACCTGGATAGACTTGGTGTTCGGGTAGCTATAAAGTGTTGCCTCACCTGGTGCAACTGAGTCACCGAAAGCGATAGTCTCACCTGAAGATAAACCAACCTCTGGATCCCCCCAGAATTTTGTGAATGTCAATAAGTTTTGACCTTGTACATACAATCTAAGTGAGTTGATTGGAGTTTTCTCTAAAGTTTCGCTTGAGAATGAATAAGAAAGGGTAATGTTTCTCATTCTGATGTAATCACCTTTCTCTAGGAATCTGTCTGAGTTGCTCATTACGCTATCATCTCCTGTAGCGTAGATAGGGCTAGGAAGTACTCCTGTGTCACCTGGTTGTTTCCAATAGTTGAAAGCTCCAACCGACTGGTTGTCTGCGATGTTAATACCATCAGATTCTCTCTGTGAACGTACGAAGTTGTTAATGTAGTTTCCTGCTTTGAATACGAAATCTGTACGTAGTCCGAAACCTTTGTAAGTAATGTTAGAGAAGAATCCACCTTCCATATCTGCTATTGTAGATTTTCCTTGGAAAACACGGTTTTCCATATCTGGCATTTGGTCAGCGAAATAGATGTTACCGTCGCCACCATAGAACTGAGCTCTACCAGTTGCTGGATCAACACCTGCGTAACGAATGTAGAAGTGTTCGTTAATCTTTTTACCTTCTTCCCAACGAATTCCAAATGTATCTGGTGCGTCGATTGGATTGCCTTCTGGTAACGATTTAATTTTGTGGTCTAGGAAGATAATGTTTCCACCTAATGTCCAAGATAAATCTTCTCCTCTTAGTACATCTCCTTGTAACGATATTTCAAGTCCTTTGTTTTCAATGTCACCAAGGTTACCAGCGATAGAACCTACTCCAGATTCAGCTGATTTAGGAATGTTGAACAATAAATCGGTAGTATTTCTGATGAAGTAATCACCAACCATACGTACTCTCTTGTTAAACATATTCAATTCCATACCAATGTTGGTAGTTGTAGTTGTTTCCCAGCTTAATTCCGGGTTAGCAACCTGAGTTGGAATAGTACTAGATCCGCCTGGGTATGATCCGAAACCTACAGTACCTTGAGATGCATAACGGCTCAATCCATTTCTGTTACCAACAGAACCGTAAGAAGCTCTAAGCTTTAAGTCATTAACGAAATCTGCGTTAAAGAAAGATTCTTTAGCGATGTTCCATCCAATACTACCACTATAGAAGGTACCAAACTGAACATCCTTACCGAAATTAGAAGAACCGTCACGACGTACAGAACCTTGTAATAAGTAACGCTCTTGGAAATCGTAGTCTGCAAAAACACCGTAGGAAACAAGGGTGATTCTGTTTCTACGAGTCCAACCGTCTGTTACCTCAGCAGCATTTTCTTGAGTTGTTAATAACGCCGAAGGGAATCCGATGCTTCTTACAAGAGCACCATTGTATTCGTTCATGTTATATTCGTATAGACCAAGAACGTTTACGTTATGCTTGTCGTTTTGGTAGTTGTAGTTAATACGATTACTTAACGTTAAATCCAAACGGTGTGTTTGAACATCCATTTTGTTACCTGGTTTGTCTGGATCTCCAATAAGACCATCTAAGATTCCTCCTGGTTTCATATAACTTTCTTCTCTGGCAGCAGACCAGTTAACAGCTACGTTGAAGTTGTAACTCCAGTTTTTGCTGAATTTAACCAATGCGTCAACGCTACCAAGGGTTGTATTGTCTACAATGTTTGAAGGCTCAGATAAAAGAGCACCTCTTACTGGGAAACCACTGTGAGTTGGGTTGTAAATTGGATTACCGTTTTCATCTAATAAACGGTCACCGTTTTCGTCAAGTCTGAATTCAGGCTCGTAACCGTTGTAATCTAACATTGCACGGAATGGGTTCTGTGCGTTATTTCTATCTCTTGGCTCATCACTAGTTGAACGAGAGTAACCTACGTTTACTCCTAATGTTAACCATTCTTTAGCATCAACATTAACGTTTAATCTAGTTCCTAATCTTTCGAAACCGTCAATTTGGTCGATAATACCAGTGTTTCTGTCATTAGAAACAGAGAAGTAATAATCCATTTTTTCAGCACCACCAGAAATAGCAACACTGTTGCTTTGGATGATACCATCTTTTAACATTAAATCTTGCCAGTCAACTTCGTGATCTAATAAGAACTGACGTTCTGGCGAATTTGGTGCTGTAGTAACTCCAGGAAGTGACGAAGCAGCAGTAACACCTAAGGCGTACATTTCAGCTTCATATTGCATTTTCTGAGTAGCATCCATCATTGAGAAGTTAGGCTTGATTCTGGAAGTAACTCCATATCTTGAGCTGTATCTAATTACGGCATCTTTGTTACGGTTACCACCTTTTGTTGTGATAACAACAACTCCGTTAGATCCTCTAGAACCGTAACGAGCTGTCATCGCAGCATCCTTTAAAATTGTAATGTTTTCGATATCCTCGTTAGGGATGCTAGCCAAATCCTGTTCGCGGATAGGCGCGCCATCAACAATATATAACGGGGAAGAAGCACCAGCAACTAAAGATCCTGTTCCACGAATTCTAACAAACGCACCCTGACCCGGTTTACCGTTGGCGGCAGTTACCTGAACACCAGCAGCCTTACCTTGTAGCATATTGTCAATGCTAGTAGTTGGTGCCATTTGAGACAACTCTGCGGCAGAAATCGAAACTACTGCTGAAGTTTGTACCGTTTGGTTTCTTGAGGAATATCCCGTTACAACAACAGTCTCTAACGTTGAACCTGGGTTCAAGGTAATGTCAATGCTGTTCTGGGCACCTACTTTTACTTCCTGAGTGTCAAACCCTACATAACTAAAGGTAAGTGTCTGTCCCACGTTGGCGGTAATGGAATAATTTCCATCAAAATCCGACTGTGTTCCAGTACTAGTTCCTTTGATAATAACGTTTGCACCAGGCAATGGCAGACCTGTGTCGTCCGTCACCGTACCTGTGATAGTTTTCTGCTGTGCGAAGGTAAGTTGCACAACTAACGCTAATAACAGCGTCATAATTCCACTAAACTTTGTTTTCATTTTATATATTTTTGAATTAGCCAACGGCAAAAATCCTAATAAAAAGTTAATTACACAAGTATTTCTGTTCAAATTTTCTCTTTCGCGTCAGAATTAAAAATAAGCTGATTATTAGCTACTTGTAAAAACATCGTAAACCTTTACTTAACTCATAGAGGACTCGGGTTTTGAACATTTTAATAAACTAGAGGATTATATGGTCTATTTCGATAATCTGCGGGTGTATCTACTAACTAGTTGGAATATAGTGCCGTATAGTATCAATTGAATCTATTGTTTCAGTGAAGTTTTTAGTCCTTGTTGGTTCTTCTTGGATGTGGTTTATTGATCAGAACCGGGATGAAAGACTTATGTGTATTTTTATGTTTGATACGTTAAGATTTTGCTCTTCTGTACTGCCGGTTGCTGCTATAAATCTAAATAATCCTGCTTTTGTAGTTATTCCTAAGCCGAGTCCGAAGCTATAAAGCTTTTGTTTGAGGTCTAGGGTTTCGTTTTCAAAATATCCTATATCTATAATTGAGTGTGCAAACATTGTTTTGTTAAACTGATATCTATATTCAGTATTGATAACTGAAAATAGTGATGCGTCTATGCTGTTTTCATCAAAACCCCGAATGCTGTTTATTCCTCCAAAACGAAAAAGTTCGTTTACTAAGTAGGTGTCGCTGAAAAGTGCGTTGGTGGTTGTTTGTGTGAAAATGGAATTTTTTAAATTTAGTTTGAAGATGTTGCTTAGGCTCACTTCGGCTTGTTGCTGTCTTTCTGAATTGCCATTTCGTACTCTCGACCCAGCTCCAATGTCTAGAGATAATTTCGTTTTTATCGGAAACATTGAATGGTTTTGATATTTGAGATACGAAATTCCGCCAATTATAAATGACGACTTAAAATCTTCAATGGGGATTCCAGCCATCGTCTGGTCAAGTAAATTGCTTGAATCGAAGCTTCTATACCCTACATAGCTCTGAGAAGCTGGATTTATTTGATACGTTGTTCGCAATTGTTGTTCTGTGGTTACAAAACTTGAGTCGCGTTTAAAAATCTTTAATTCTCCGCTGAGTCCAAAAGGTGTTCTGAACAAGTAGGGGAGGGTGACTTTTGTTCTGAACTGTATTTGCTCTTTACCGTCAGCCCTGTAATTTAAAAGAAATTGTTCCCCGAAATGGAGGTTGTTGTTGAGTTCTAGGTTTAAATATCCGTTGAATTCTAATTTTTGTGTTTCTTCATCGGTTGCAAAGCCTAAAATTCCATCAAATTGGTTGTTGTTTTGTTTTTCCAAGTAAAAATATACGATTGTGGAGTCCTTTCTGAAAAGTGCTTCAGGTGGTTTGGTCGCCGAGACAAAACCAAGACTATTTAAGTTTTCACTTTGTTCAACTAGTTTTTTTTTATTGAAGATTTTTCCTTTTTTAATTCCAGCGTAATATTTTAAATACGATCTAGGGAATCTTTCGTAGCCTTTTATTGCAATCGAGTCAATTGTTCGTTGGTTGCCATTGTTTAAATATAGTGTCGCAGTTAATTCGTTATTTTCATCCTTTTCAAATTTCGTTGCCTTAATTCGCGCAAAAGCATTTCCTTGTTGGTTTCGTATTGCTGTTAATTTCCGCATTGCGCTTGGAAATGATGTTATGGGGATTGTAAAGTAATTTCCTTCCACTTCTGTAGCCACTTGTTTTAATTCCCGCTGGCTAAAATCTTGTTCAGAATAATATATTCGTAGGTATTTGTATTTTTTCCCTAAATAGAAATTTGCTGTATAGGCGGTGTCATTTTTAATATTAATTTGTTTCAGCTCGGTGTCTATATAACCTATTTGTTGTAGGGTTTTGTGTATGGTGTCTATTTTATTTAGTACGGCCTCTTTATTAGCGTAGCTTTTTTTGATTTTAAGAGAGTCTTTAAGCCCGCGCGAAATTGCATTTTCGGCTTGTAATTTAAGAGTGTATTCTTGAGCTTGTATTTCACTGAAATAACTGCTGTATATAGTGAGGAGTATAAAAAGAAGTTTTGAGTATTTCAATTTAGTTTTTTGAGTTCTTTAATTCTTCGTTTATTGTTTTTCTGAAATCGTAGCGTATATGTTAATAAGTATTTTTGGATTGCTGCAGCTGTGTGAACTAATAAATATTGCCTTGATTTTGGTGTGGTCTTTAATTTTAGCTTTGATTGCTTCAAATCTAACGTATCAAGACTCTAAATCATATTCAAAATAAAAAAATAATTAAAGTATGTTGAAAATTAATGAAGTATGGTTTGATTAATAAAAAAATATCTCTACATTTGCAACCCCTAAAAATAGGGGTGTTTTATTTTAAACAGTAATAATACATATTTTATATGCCAACAATTTCACAATTAGTACGTAAAGGAAGGACCAGAATAACCAAGAAGAGTAAATCGGTTGCTTTGGATTCGTGCCCACAACGTCGTGGTGTTTGTACGCGTGTATATACTACTACGCCTAAAAAACCTAACTCTGCAATGCGTAAAGTTGCAAGGGTGAGGCTTACAAATGGTAAAGAAGTAAACGCATACATCCCGGGCGAAGGTCACAATCTCCAAGAGCACTCGATAGTATTGGTTAGAGGTGGAAGGGTAAAAGATTTGCCAGGAGTTAGGTATCACATTGTTCGTGGAGCATTAGACACCGCTGGTGTTGCAGGCCGCACGCAACGTAGATCTAAGTACGGAGCAAAACGCCCTAAAAAGTAGAAACGCAAAGCTTGTGTTTTAAGAAAAATGAAAACGGGTTAAGCGTTAAATACTTTAAAGAAAATTAGCGTTTACCATTAACAAAACAACAAATGAGAAAAAAACAGGCCAAAAAAAGACCTCTTTTGCCAGATCCAAGGTTTAACGACCAGTTGGTTACGCGTTTCGTAAACAACATGATGTGGGACGGAAAAAAGAGTGTGGCTTTCAAAGTTTTCTATGATGCAATGGACATTGTAGAAGAAAAAAAGCAAGACGACGAAAAAACAGCATTGGAATTATGGAAAGAAGCTTTATCTAACGTTATGCCTCACGTAGAAGTACGTAGCCGTAGAGTTGGTGGAGCAACATTTCAAATACCTATGCAGATTCGTCCAGACCGCAAAATTGCAACTGCAATGAAGTGGTTAATTACTTATTCTAGAAAAAGAAACGAGAAGTCTATGGCTGCAAAACTTGCGGCGGAAGTTCTCGCTGCTTCTAAAGAAGAAGGTGCTGCGGTAAAGAAACGCTTAGATACACACAAAATGGCAGAAGCTAATAAAGCATTCTCACATTTCAGATTCTAAACAATGGGAAGAGACTTAACTTATACAAGAAATATCGGAATTGCCGCGCATATTGACGCCGGTAAAACTACAACTACAGAACGAATACTATTTTATACTGGTGTAAACCATAAAATGGGGGAAACTCACGAAGGTTCAGCAACTATGGACTGGATGGAGCAAGAGCAAGAGCGTGGTATTACAATTACCTCTGCTGCTACTACTTGTAAGTGGAAGTTTCCAATGGAAAACGGAGAGCCGTTGCCAGAAACAAAAGAATATCACTTTAATATTATTGACACTCCGGGTCACGTTGATTTTACCGTAGAGGTGAATCGTTCATTACGTGTGCTTGACGGATTGGTGTTTTTATTTAGTGCGGTTGATGGTGTTGAGCCACAATCTGAAACTAACTGGAGGTTAGCTGATAATTACAAGGTGCCTCGTATTGGTTTCGTAAACAAAATGGATCGTAACGGATCTAACTTCCTTGCGGTTTGCGAGCAAGTTAAAGAAATGTTAGGTTCTAATGCGGTGCCTATTGTTTTGCCTTTAGGTGAAGAAGCAGACTTTAAAGGTATTGTTGATCTTGTGAAAAACCGTGCTATTGTTTGGCACGAGGATTCGTTTGGATCTACTTTTGACGTAGTGCCGATTCCTGAAGATATGAAAGAGGAAGTGCGTCTGTATCGCGGTAAGCTTATTGAAGAAGTTGCTGCTTATGACGAAGAACTTCTTGAGAAATATATGGAAGACGAAGAGTCTATTACTGAAGAAGAAGTGCACGCTGCGCTTCGTGCTGCCGTAATGGATATGAGTATTATTCCAATGATTTGCGGGTCTTCTTTTAAAAACAAAGGAGTTCAGTTTTTAATTGATGGTGTTTGTCGTTACCTTCCTTCTCCAATGGATAAAGACGGAATCGTAGGGGTGAATCCTGATACTGAAAAAGAAGAATTGCGTAAGCCAAGTGTGGATGAACCGTTTGCCGCGCTTGCGTTTAAGATTGCAACCGATCCATTTGTTGGTCGTTTGGCTTTCTTCCGTACATACTCTGGTCATTTGGATGCAGGTTCTTATGTTTTAAATAACCGTACAGGGAATAAAGAACGTATATCACGTATATACCAAATGCACGCTAACAAGCAAAATGCAATTGACTTTATTGAAGCTGGAGATATTGGTGCTGCTGTAGGTTTTAAAGATATTAAAACTGGTGATACCCTTACCGCTGAAAAACATCCTATCATTTTAGAGAGCATGGACTTCCCTGACCCAGTAATTGGTGTTGCGGTCGAGCCAAAAACTAAAGCTGATGTCGATAAATTAGGTATGGCTTTATCAAAGCTTGCCGAAGAAGATCCAACATTCCAAGTACGTACAGACGAAGCATCTGGACAAACTATTATATCTGGAATGGGCGAGCTTCACTTAGATGTTCTTATCGACCGTTTGCGTCGTGAGTTTAAAGTAGAAGTTAGCCAAGGTCAGCCACAAGTTGAGTACAAAGAAGCTGTTACAAAAGCTGCAGATCACAGAGAAGTTTACAAAAAACAATCTGGTGGTCGTGGTAAATTTGCTGACATTGTCTTTACTCTTGAGCCGGCTGAAGAAGGTAAATTAGGATTGGAATTCGTAAACGCGGTTAAAGGTGGTAACGTACCAAAAGAATTTATTCCTTCTGTAGAAAAAGGATTCAAAGCTGCTATGGTTAATGGACCGCTCGCAGGTTTTGAGGTTGATAGTATGAAAGTTACTTTAAAAGATGGTTCGTTCCACCCTGTGGATTCTGATGCTTTATCTTTTGAATTAGCTGCAAAAATTGGTTTCAAAGAAGTTGCTAAGAAAGCCGGAGCTGTAATTCTTGAACCTATAATGAAACTTGAGGTGCTTACACCTGAAGAGAATATGGGTGATATAGTAGGTGACCTTAACCGTCGTCGTGGAACAATCTCTAGTATGAGTGACCGTGCCGGTGCGAAAGTTGTTAAAGCCGAAGTGCCACTTTCTGAAATGTTCGGATATGTAACTACATTAAGAACGTTGTCATCAGGTCGTGCTACTTCAACAATGGAATTTTCACATTATGCTCAAACTCCTTCAAATATTTCTGAAGAGGTTATAGCAGCAGCAAAAGGAACCGCTAACGTATAATAATTTCAGCAATGAGTCAAAAAATAAGAATTAAACTAAAATCTTACGATCACAATTTGGTGGACAAATCTGCTGAGAAAATCGTTAAGACTGTAAAGAGTACTGGAGCCGTTGTTACAGGTCCAATCCCTTTGCCAACACATAAAAAAATCTTTACTGTATTGCGTTCTCCGCACGTTAACAAGAAGAGTAGAGAACAATTTCAATTAAGTTCGTACAAGAGACTATTGGATATCTACAGTTCTTCCTCAAAAACAATTGACGCTCTAATGAAGTTAGAGTTGCCAAGTGGGGTAGAGGTAGAGATAAAAGTGTGATAATTCCCGTGAAGGCGGGAATCTCATGTTCTGAAATTCGAATCATGAGAGTCCTGCCTTCGCAGGAGTGTAAAATGTCCTAAGCTCGTAAGCAAAGGAAAAACGGTAAACAAAGTAATATTCGGGATCGGAATTATTTTGATCCCGTTTCTTTTAAAAGGAAAATCGCGATGTATCGCATTTCAAAATAAATTAATAATAATCAATAAATAATTAAATATGTCTGGGTTAATTGGAAGAAAGATAGGGATGACCAGCATCTTTGACGAGAACGGGAAGAATATTCCTTGTACCGTTATTGAAGCAGGACCCTGTGTTGTCACCCAAGTCAGAACCAAAGAGGTTGACGGGTACAACGCTCTTCAACTTGGTTTCGATGACAAGAAGACTGTTACTAAAGCTGCTGAAGGGCATGCTAAAAAAGCAGGAACCGTTGCAAAACGCAAAGTCGCCGAATTCAAGAATTTTGAAGAGAAATACAAATTAGGTGACACAATCACTGTGGAGCATTTTATTGAAGGTGAATTCGTGGATATCGCGGGTACATCTAAAGGTAAAGGTTTTCAGGGAGTTGTTAAACGTCACGGTTTTGGCGGTGTAGGCCAAGCCACACACGGTCAGCACAACCGTTTACGCGCACCAGGTTCTATTGGAGCTGCATCATATCCTGCGAGAGTTTTCAAAGGAATGAAAATGGCCGGCCAAATGGGGAACGAAAGAGTGAAAATTGATAATTTAAAAGTTTTGAAAGTAGTTCCTGAAAAGAATCTACTTGTGGTAAAAGGAGCTATTCCTGGCCATAAAAACTCTTATGTAACGATCGAGAAATAATGAAGGTAGCTGTATTAGATATAAACGGAAAAGACACAGGTAGAAAAGTTGAACTTTCTGCTGATGTGTTCGGAATAGAGCCTAATAACCATGCGGTGTATCTTGATGTAAAGCAATATCTTGCCAATCAAAGACAAGGTACGCATAAGTCAAAAGAACGCGCTGAAATAGCTGGGTCTACTAGAAAAATAAAGAAACAAAAAGGAACTGGTACTGCTCGAGCGGGTAGTATTAAATCAGGTATTTTTAAAGGTGGTGGTAGAATGTTTGGACCACGCCCAAGAAACTATTCTTTTAAACTTAACAAGAACTTAAAGCGTTTGGCACGTAAATCGGCACTTTCGATGAAGGCTAACGAAAATGCAATTGTTGTGGTTGAAGACATCAATTTCGATGCTCCAAAAACAAAGAATTTCACCGCAGTTTTAAAAGGATTGGGTCTTGATGGCAAAAAATCTTTATTTGTGTTGGGAGACTTAAATAATAATGTATATTTGTCCTCTCGCAATTTGAAAGGTACTGAAGTTGTAACAAACTCACATCTAAGTACTTGTAAAATTATGAATGCAAACAGTGTAGTGCTGTTTGAAGGTTCTTTGGAAGGAATTGAAACAAACTTAAGTAAATAGAAACGAGATGAACATCTTAATTAAACCTATAATTACGGAAAAAGCCACCAAAATAGCCGAAGATGATAATGTCTTCACTTTCGAGGTGCACCCGAAGGCGAATAAGGTAGAAATCAAGAAAGCGGTCGAGGCTGCCTACGGAGTTTCTATTGAAAAAGTTCGCACAATAAATATCCGCCCTAATAGGAAAACCCGTTATACAAAAACAGGTGTCCAGACTGGTAAAACGAATGCTTGGAAAAAAGCAATCGTACAGGTGGCGGAAGGTGATACAATAGATTTTTACAGTAACATCTAAGGTAACTTAGAGCTAATTAGACAAGAATGTCAGTAAGAAAATTAAAGCCAGTCACCCCAGGTCAGCGTTTTAGGGTTGTAAATGGTTTTGACGCCATTACAACCGATAAGCCGGAGAAATCACTGATTGCTCCGATGAAAAAAT
This sequence comes from Aequorivita viscosa, assembly GCF_900106795.1. Lineage (GTDB taxonomy): Bacteria > Bacteroidota > Bacteroidia > Flavobacteriales > Flavobacteriaceae > Aequorivita > Aequorivita viscosa. The sequence goes on from NZ_FNNS01000005.1 coordinate 110,292, forward strand.
CTGGTGGTAGAAACAGTCAAGGTAAAATGACTATCCGAAATGTCGGAGGAGGTCATAAAAGAAGATATCGAATTATCGATTTTAAACGTGACAAGTCAGGTGTTCCTGCAACTGTCGCAAGTATTGAATACGATCCAAACCGTACGGCGTTTATCGCGCTTTTAAACTATCAAGATGGTGAAAAGCGATATGTAATTGCGCAAAGCGGACTACAAGTTGGGCAAAATATCGTTTCTGGAGATTCAGTTGCTCCAGAAATTGGAAACGCAATGCCACTTTCGGCAATCCCTTTAGGTACAATTATTTCCTGTATAGAACTTCGTCCTGGGCAAGGAGCTGTAATGGCTCGTAGCGCTGGTGCTTTTGCACAATTAATGGCTCGAGACGGAAAATTTGCAACGGTTAAGTTGCCGTCAGGAGAAACTAGATTGGTTTTGGCCAACTGTTTGGCTACTGTGGGAGCGGTTTCAAATCATGACCATCAATTGTTGGTTTCTGGTAAAGCCGGACGTAGCAGATGGTTAGGTAGAAGACCAAGAACAAGACCAGTAGCAATGAACCCTGTGGATCACCCAATGGGAGGTGGTGAAGGCCGTGCATCTGGAGGTCACCCACGTTCTAGAAATGGAGTTCCAGCTAAAGGCTATAGAACTCGTACAAGAACGAAATCAAGTAATAAATATATCTTAGAACGTAGAAAGAAGTAAGTTATGGCAAGATCGTTAAAAAAAGGACCGTACGTTCATTATAAATTAGACCGTAAAGTTGAGCAAAATATTCAGGATAATAAGAAGACCGTTATCAAAACTTGGTCACGTGCTTCAATGATTACTCCAGATTTTGTTGGTCAGACCATCGCTGTTCACAACGGGCGTCAATTTGTTCCTGTGTATGTAACAGAGAACATGGTTGGACATAAACTAGGAGAATTTTCACCTACAAGATCATTCCGTGGTCACGCAGGTGCTAAAAACAAAGGTAAAAAATAATAGGCCATGGGAGTTCGAAAAAGAGAAAGAGCAGAGCAAATCAAGGAAGCTAAGAAAAATATTTACTTGGCTAAATTGAATAATTGCCCCACTTCACCAAGAAAAATGCGTTTAATGGCAGACTTGGTACGTGGTGAGAAAATTGATAAAGCCCTTAATATATTGAAGTTTAGTTCAAAAGAATCTTCTCGTAAATTAGAGAAGTTACTTTTGTCAGCTATTAACAACTGGCAGCAAAAGAACGAAGATGCTTCAATAGAAGATGCAGATCTTTTTGTTAAGGAAATCCGAGTGGATGGTGGTACAATGTTGAAAAGACTTCGTCCAGCACCGCAAGGCCGTGCACACAGAATTAGAAAACGCTCCAACCACGTAACACTGGTATTGGCAGCTAACGATAACACACAAAGCAAATAATTAAATGGGACAGAAGACAAATCCAATCGGGAATCGCTTAGGTATCATTAGAGGTTGGGAATCCAACTGGTACGGAGGCAACGACTACGGCGATAAATTAGCCGAAGACGACAAGATCAGGAAGTATATCCACGCTCGTTTAAGTAAAGCTAGTGTGAGTAGAGTAATTATTGAGCGTACGCTTAAGCTTGTAACCGTTACTATAACCACAGCTCGTCCCGGTATCATTATCGGTAAAGGAGGTCAGGAAGTAGACAAGCTAAAAGAAGAGCTTAAAAAAATTACAGATAAAGAAGTACAGATCAACATCCATGAGATTAAAAGACCTGAACTTGATGCCTTTTTGGTAGCTGCGAGTATTGCACGCCAAATTGAAAGTCGTATTTCATACCGACGTGCAATTAAAATGGCAATCGCGGCAACAATGCGAATGAATGCAGAGGGTATTAAAGTTCAAATCTCTGGCCGTTTGAATGGTGCTGAAATGGCACGTTCAGAATCTTACAAAGAGGGTCGTATTCCTTTATCAACTTTTAGAGCCGATATTGACTACGCTTTAGTTGAGGCACACACTACTTATGGTAGATTGGGTGTTAAAGTATGGATTATGAAAGGCGAAGTATATGGAAAGAGAGAGCTTTCCCCACTAGTTGGTTTATCTACTGGCAAGAAAAGTGGTGGTAAAGGGGCTCAAGGACGCGGTGGCAATAAAGCACGTCGCAGAAAGTAATTTTTTAAATAGAAAAAAATGTTACAACCTAAAAGAACAAAATACCGTAAACATCAAAAGGGCCGTATGAAGGGTAATGCCGGACGAGGCAACCAACTTGCGTATGGAACCTTCGGTATTAAATCGTTGGAATCAGAATTTCTTACAGCAAGACAAATTGAGGCTGCCCGTATTGCTGCTACTCGTTTTATGAAAAGAGAAGGGTCTATCTGGATTATGATATTCCCAGATAAACCAATTACCAAAAAACCTCTTGAAGTACGTATGGGTAAAGGTAAAGGTGCTGTTGAATATTATGCAGCTGTTGTGAAACCAGGAAGAGTGCTATTTGAAATTAGTGGTGTTTCGGTTGAAGTAGCTAAAGAAGCTTTACGCCTTGCAGCACAAAAGCTTCCGGTTAAAACTAAATTTATAATGTCTCGGGATTTCCAAGCATAATTATTGACACATGAAACAATCAGAGATAAAAGACGCATCGACGGCTGAACTTCAGGAAGCATTGGTTGATTCCAGAAAGGCCTACGTAGACCTTAAAATGGCTCACACCATTTCACCTTTGGAAAATCCAATCCAACTTAGAACCCATAAAAGGGCGATAGCGCGAATAGCTACCGAATTAACTAAAAGAGAAGTGCAATAACTGTACAGCTGAAAGATGGAAGAAATTAAAAGAAATCTAAGAAAAGAACGTATAGGGGTAGTAACCAGTAACAAAATGGATAAGTCTATTGTTGTTGCAGAGGTGAAAAAAATTAAACACCCTATGTACGGAAAGTTCGTGACCAAAACTAAAAAGTATGTGGCACACGACGAGACAAACAACTGCAACGAAGGTGATAAAGTAAGGATTATGGAAACTCGTCCTTTAAGTAAAACCAAAAGTTGGAGATTAGTAGAAATAATTGAAAGAGCGAAGTAATTATGTTACAACAAGAATCAAGACTCAAAGTCGCAGATAATACCGGTGCAAAAGAAGTGCTTTGTATTCGTGTATTAGGCGGAACAAAAAGAAGATACGCTTCTATTGGTGATAAGATTGTAGTTTCTGTTAAAGAATCAACACCTAATGGAAATGTAAAGAAAGGAGCCGTTTCTACTGCAGTAGTAGTACGTACCAAGAAGGAAGTAAGAAGACCAGACGGTTCTTACATCCGTTTTGACGACAATGCGTGTGTGCTTTTAGGACCTCAAGGGGAAATGAAAGGAACTCGCGTTTTCGGACCAGTAGCAAGAGAGCTTCGCGACAAGCAATTTATGAAAATAGTATCATTGGCACCAGAGGTGCTTTAATATGAAAACTAAAATGACAAAGCTTAAAATAAAATCAGGAGATACAGTAGTAGTTACTGCCGGAGATCACAAAGGATCAGAAGGTAAGGTAATGAAGGTGTTCCTTGACAAAAACAAAGCAATCGTAGAGGGAGTAAATTTGGTTTCTAAACACGAGAAACCAAGTGCAAGTAATCCACAAGGTGGAATTACAAAAAAAGAAGCTCCAATCCATATTTCAAACCTTTCGTTGATTGATCCAAAATCTGGAAAAGCAACTCGTGTAGGTTATAAAATGGAAAATGGTAAGAAAGTACGGTTTTCAAAACAATCGAATCAAGCAATATAGTTATGGCATATTCACCAAGACTTAAAGAAGAGTACAAGAGCAGAGTGATTAATGCACTTACTGACGAATTTGGATACAAAAACGTCATGCAAGTACCGAAAATGAAGAGTATTGTTGTTTCCCGCGGCGTGGGGGCGGCAGTAGCTGATAAGAAACTTATTGACTATTCGGTTGATGAGTTTACTAAGATAACTGGGCAAAAAGCAGTACCAACTAACTCTAAAAAAGACGTTGCAAACTTCAAACTTCGTAAAGGAATGCCAATTGGTGTGAAAGTTACGTTGAGAGGTGACCGTATGTACGAATTTTTAGATAGATTAATTACTTCTGCTTTGCCAAGGGTACGTGACTTTAACGGAATTAAAGCAACTGGTTTTGACGGAAGAGGTAATTACTCTTTAGGTATTACTGAGCAAATTATCTTTCCAGAAATCGATATCGATAAAGTGAAGAAAATTGAAGGTATGAACATCACCTTTATTACCTCTGCACAAACCGATAAAGAAGCAAAATCATTATTGCAAGAATTGGGATTACCCTTTAAAAAGAACTAAGAGATGGCTAAAGAATCAATGAAAGCCCGTGAGGTGAAGAGACAAAAAATGGTAGCTAAGTATGCTGCTAAACGTAAAGCTTTAAAAGAAGCTGGCGATTGGGAAGGTCTACAAAAATTACCTAAAAATGCTTCACCAGTAAGGCTACACAATCGTTGCAAGCTTACCGGAAGACCGAGAGGATATATGAGAACCTTTGGAATTTCCCGTGTAACTTTCCGCGAAATGGCCAATCAAGGCCTTATACCAGGTGTAAGAAAAGCATCTTGGTAAAGACGCGAAGCATTGCGTCTCCACAGTGGTAGCATAACGTCTCCACAAAATGAAGAATATAAACTGGTTGAAGGTTTGTTCCGAACGTCGGACGAAAACCACTTCCGCAATTATTAATAAATGAATACAGATCCAATTTCAGATTATCTAACTCGCGTTAGAAATGCTGCTAAAGCTGGCCATCGCGTTGTAGAGATTCCAGCATCAAACCTCAAGAAAGAGATTACAAAAATCCTTTTCGACCAAGGCTTTATTTTAAGCTACAAATTTGATGACGAAAGTACCCCACAGGGTATCATCAAAATTGCGTTGAAATACGATAAGGTTTCTAAGGAACCAGTAATCAAAAAAATTCAAAGAATAAGTAAACCAGGTTTACGTAAATATGCAGGCTCTGCCGATCTTCCTCGTGTGCTTAATGGTCTTGGTATTGCAATTGTCTCAACTTCTTCGGGAGTTATGACTGGCAAACAAGCTAAAGCGCAAAATGTTGGAGGCGAAGTTTTATGTTACGTTTACTAAAAAAAAGACAAAGAAATGTCAAGAATAGGTAAAAGCCCGGTAGTAATCCCACAAGGAGTTACAGTTGATATTAAAGACAACGTAATTACCGTAAAAGGAAAGTTAGGTGAGTTATCTCAGGAATATGCTGATATAACTGTGAAAGTAGAAGATGGACACGTATTGCTGGAACGTCCTTCAGATTCTAAAGACCACACAGCAAAGCATGGTCTTTATAGATCCTTAATCAATAATATGGTTGAAGGTGTTAGCAAAGGATGGTCTAAAAACTTGGAATTGGTTGGTGTGGGTTACCGCGCGAGTACGCAAGGACAAAAATTGGATTTGGCTCTAGGCTTCTCTCACAACATCGTTTTGGACATCGCTCCAGAAGTGAAAGTTGAAACCGTATCAGATAAAGGTAAGAACCCAATAGTTAAATTGACTTCTCACGACAAACAGTTGGTAGGACAAGTAGCTGCAAAAATCCGTAGCTTCCGTAAACCAGAACCTTACAAAGGAAAAGGTATCAAATTCGTTGGAGAACAATTAAGAAGAAAAGCAGGAAAATCTGCATAATATTTTTTGGAAATTAAATTTAAGACAATATGTCTAAAATCTAAATCTAAAATCTAATATCTAAAAAAATGGCATTATCAAAGTACGAAAGAAGAGCTCGCCTGCGAATGAGAATAAGAAAAACTGTTGAGGGGACCGAAAGTCGCCCGCGTTTAGCTGTTTTCAGAAGCAATAAAGAAATATACGCTCAAATTATTGACGATGTAAACGGAAATACAATTACCGCTGCATCTTCAAGAGATAAAGATATTGACGCCTCAAATGTAAATAAAATTGAGGCTGCAAAAATGGTAGGGAAATTAATCGCAGAAAAAGCTGTAAAAGCTGGTGTTGAAACCATTGCTTTCGACAGAGGCGGTTACCTATATCACGGAAGAGTAAAATCATTAGCTGAAGGTGCACGTGAAGGTGGCCTTAAATTCTAAGCAGTATTATGTATCAAAATTATAAAAACGTAGAATTAGTAAAACCAGGAGGACTTGATTTAAAAGACCGTTTGGTTGGTGTACAACGTGTAACTAAAGTTACCAAAGGTGGTAGAGCTTTTGGGTTTTCAGCTATTGTAGTTGTTGGTGACGAGAAAGGAGTGGTAGGGCAAGGCCTTGGTAAATCTAAGGATGTTGCTAGTGCTATAGCAAAAGCTATTGAGGACGCTAAGAAAAACTTGGTTCGAATTCCATTAAACGACGTAACACTTCCACACGAACAAAAAGGTAAGTATGCCGGGGCTCGTGTTAACCTTATACCTGCTGCACCTGGTACTGGTGTAATTGCTGGAGGGGCTGTAAGAGCGGTGTTGGAGTCTCTAGGAGTTCACGATGTATTGTCAAAATCACAAGGATCGTCTAACCCACATAACGTGGTAAAGGCTACCTTTGATGCTCTTTTGCAAATGCGAAGCGCACAGACAATTGCCGATCAACGAGGAATTTCATTGAATAAAGTTTTCAACGGTTAATAATAAATTGAGATGGCAAAAATTAAAGTAACAAAGGTTAAAAGTGCAATTAATCGCCCCAAAAACCAAAAGCAAATTTTGGAAGCGTTGGGTCTTAGTAAAATTGGACAAACCGTAGAACACGATGATTCACCAAGCATTCTTGGTATGGTCAATAAAGTTAATCACTTGGTTTCTGTTGAAACCGTATAAGGACACGAAAAATGAATTTAAGTAACTTACAACCCGCCGCAGGATCGGCGAAAAACAAAGGCAAGCGAGTAGGTCGCGGACAAGGTTCCGGTAAAGGTGGTACTGCCACCCGAGGACACAAAGGTGCAAAATCACGCTCTGGATATTCCAAAAAACTTGGATTTGAAGGAGGACAAATGCCCCTTCAACGTCGTGTGCCTAAATTTGGTTTCACAAACATTAACCGTAAGGAGTATAAAGGTATAAACATTGACACGTTGCAACAACTAGTTGACGACGGAAAAATTAAAGATACCGTAGACTTTGAAACTATATTTGGTTTGGGTCTTGCCGGCAAGAATGAAATGGTTAAGATTTTAGGAAGAGGAGAACTAAAGGCAAAACTTAAAGTATCAGCACACAAATTTACTGCGTCAGCTAAGAAAGCTATAGAAGCTGCTGGTGGGGAAGTAGTAACATTGTAATAAGGATAAGGATGAAATTTATCGATACCTTAAAAAATGTTTGGAAAATAGAGGAGTTGCGTAATCGCATCTTACTTACCTTAGGAATGCTATTAGTGTACCGTTTTGGTGCGCAGGTAGTGCTTCCTGGGATTGATGCAGATATGCTAAAGCAATTTGCAGGTAATTTTGAAGGTGGTGGATTAGGTAGTTTATTAAACGCATTTACAGGAGGGGCTTTTGCCAATGCTTCTGTTTTTGCTTTGGGTATTATGCCATATATTTCTGCTTCTATTGTAGTACAGTTAATGCAAATTGCTGTACCGTACCTACAGAAATTACAGAAAGAAGGTGAAAGTGGACGTAAAAAAATCAATCAAATTACTCGTTGGTTAACAATTGGTATTTGTTTGGTTCAAGCACCAAGTTATCTTGCAGGGCTTCCAGCAATGGGAGTACCAGCTGAAGCTTTCGTAATGGGTCAAAGTGTAATGTTCTATGTTTCTTCGGTTATTATATTAGTTACAGGAACTATCTTTGCAATGTGGTTAGGAGAAAAAATCACGGATAAAGGTATCGGAAACGGAATATCCATCCTAATTATGGTGGGGATTATCGCAAGGCTGCCTCAATCATTCGCTCAGGAATTTGTTTCTAGAGTAAGTGATTCAAACGGTGGCTTAATTATGGTGCTTATTGAATTGGCAATATGGTTTATTATTATTTTACTATCAGTTATGTTAGTAATGGCTGTTCGTAAAATACCAGTTCAATACGCTAGAAGAACCGCTAGTGGTGGTTATGAAAAAAATATCTTTGGTGCACGTCAATTTATTCCTTTAAAGCTGAACGCTTCTGGGGTAATGCCAATTATCTTTGCTCAAGCAATTATGTTTGTGCCTTCTGCTGTAGCAAGTCTTTCAGAAAGCGATTTCGCCCAAGGAGTACAAGCTACATTTAGTGATATTTTTGGACTTTGGTATAACGTAGTATTTGCATTGTTGATTATTATATTCACATATTTCTATACTGCAATCACAGTACCTACCAATAAAATGGCAGACGATCTTAAGCGTAGTGGCGGATTTATTCCGGGAATTAAACCGGGAAGCCAAACAGGGGAATATCTAGACAAAATTATGTCTCAGATAACGCTTCCAGGGTCTATATTCTTAGCCTTAATTGCTATATTTCCTGCCTTTGTGGTAAAATTGATGGACGTTCAACAGGGATGGGCATTATTTTACGGTGGTACATCACTACTTATTATGGTAGGTGTTGCTATTGACACAATGCAGCAAGTAAACTCCTATTTGTTAAATCGTCATTATGATGGTTTAATGAAGAGTGGTAAGAATAGAAAAGCTGTAGCATAAATTAAGCAAAAGTGTTTATTGACTTTAGGTAAGATTTGCTTATATTAAAGTTGATAACAAACGCAAATAGAAATAAACTTTTAAAGTTAAATACTAAAAATGGCTAAACAGAACGCAATTGAACAAGATGGGAGCATCGTTGAAGCACTTTCAAATGCAATGTTCCGTGTGGAATTGGAAAACGGTCACGTGGTGACTGCGCACATATCTGGTAAGATGCGTATGCACTATATAAAATTGTTGCCGGGCGATAAGGTAAAGCTCGAAATGAGTCCGTACGACTTAACCAAGGCAAGAATTACCTATAGATACTAACACAACGGACCTTGCGGTTCATTAACAAAAAACAAAAGGGAATTGGAACCTATATTTCTAATCCCTTCTTTTGACAATTAAAAATTAGAGAGATGAAAGTAAGAGCATCCGTAAAAAAGAGAAGTGCCGACTGCAAAATTGTTCGCAGAAAAGGCAGATTATATGTAATTAACAAAAAGAACCCAAAGTTCAAACAAAGACAAGGATAAGTTATGGCAAGAATCGCAGGTGTAGATATCCCGAAGCACAAAAGGGGTGTAATCGCGTTAACGTATATCTTCGGAATCGGTAGAAGCCGTGCCCAAGATATTCTGAAAAAAGCCGAAGTTGACGAAGACAAAAAAGTAAACGAATGGAATGATGATGAAATCAGTGCCATTCGTGAAGCGGTAGGGTCTTTCAAAATTGAAGGTGAATTACGTAGTGAAGTTCAATTAAGCATCAAACGCTTAATGGATATTGGTTGTTACAGAGGTATTCGACACAGATCGGGTCTTCCATTGAGAGGACAACGTACAAAGAATAACTCTCGTACTAGAAAAGGAAGACGTAAAACAGTCGCTAACAAGAAAAAAGTGACTAAATAAAACCTAAGGTAATGGCAAAGACAAGTCAAAAAACTACAAAATCAGTTAAAAAACGTAAGGTTAATGTTGAATCAGTTGGCGAAGCACATATTACAGCTTCTTTCAACAACATTATCGTATCGTTGACAAATAAGAACGGAGATGTTATCTCTTGGTCTTCGGCCGGTAAAATGGGCTTCCGTGGATCTAAGAAAAACACTCCTTATGCAGCTCAATTGGCATCAGAAGAATGTGCTAAAGTTGCTCACGATGCAGGATTGCGCAAAGTAAAGGTATATGTTAAAGGTCCAGGTAACGGTAGAGAATCTGCCATTCGATCTATCCACAATTCGGGTATCGAAGTTACCGAAATCATCGACGTAACCCCAATGCCGCATAACGGCTGTCGTCCTCCAAAAAGACGAAGAGTTTAACCAAGTACGATTTTTAGATGTACGATTTAAGATTGCAAAATCTAAAATCGTACATCGTAAATCAAAAATTTATTAATAAGTATCAACTGAAGATCTATAAAAACTAGAGGATAGCATAAGACCTTAATTTAGTTTCTCTTCAAAACCTTAAATTAGAAATGGCAAGATATACTGGTCCAAAAACTAAAATCGCTCGTAAATTCGGCGAAGCAATCTTCGGAGACGACAAATCTTTCGAAAAAAGAAATTACCCTCCAGGACAACACGGTAACACCCGTCGTCGTGGAAAGAAATCTGAGTACGCAATTCAACTTGCTGAAAAGCAAAAAACAAAATATACTTACGGTATTTTAGAGCGTCAGTTCAGAAACATGTTTAAGAAAGCAAACGCTGCTCCTGGAATTACAGGTCAAGTATTGCTTCAAATGTGTGAATCACGCTTAGACAACGTGGTGTATAGAATGGGGATTTCTCCAACTCGTTCTGGTGCTAGACAATTGGTTTCACACTGTCATATTACCGTAAATGGTAATAAAGTAAACATTCCTTCTTATCAGTTAAAAGCTGGTGACGTTGTGGGTGTAAGAGAAAAATCAAAGTCTCTTGTAGCAATTAACGACTCATTGGCTAATGCCAATCGCGTTTACGAATGGATTACCTGGAATGGCGAGAAAAAGGAAGGGACTTTTGTTTCTGTTCCTGAGCGTATCCAGATTCCAGAAAACATCAACGAACAATTGATCGTTGAATTATATTCTAAATAATAAAAACACAGAAAGTCAATTATGGCAATATTTAGTTTTCAGAAGCCTGATAAAGTTATAATGGTAACTTCAACCGATTTCGAAGGAAAGTTTGAATTCCGTCCTTTGGAACCTGGTTATGGACTTACTATTGGTAACGCATTAAGACGCGTACTGCTTTCCTCATTGGAAGGATTCGCCATTACTTCGGTTCGAATCGAAAGTGTGGATCACGAATTTTCTACAATCGCAGGAGTAGTAGAAGATGTTACCGAAATTATATTGAACCTAAAGCAAGTTCGTTTCAAAAGACAGATTGATGAAGTAGATAACGAAACAGTTACTATTTCTATTTCAGGAAAAGAACAGCTGAAAGCTGGAGATTTCCAGAAATTCATTTCAGGATTCCAAGTATTGAACCCAGATTTGGTTATCTGTAATATGGACCCTAAAGTGAACCTTAACTTCGAAATTACTATCGAAAAAGGTCGCGGATATGTTCCTGCTGAAGAAAACAAGAAAGCAAATGCACCTCTTGGAACTATCTTTATGGACTCAATATATACGCCAATCAAAAACGTGAAGTACAGTATTGAGAACTTCCGTGTTGAACAGAAAACCGATTATGAAAAATTAGTTTTCGAAATTCAATCTGATGGTTCTATTCATCCTAAAGATGCTTTAACTGAAGCAGCGAAAACCTTAATTCACCACTTTATGTTGTTCAGCGATGAGCGAATAACTTTAGAAGCTGATGAAATTGCACAAACTGAAACGTATGACGAGGAATCACTTCACATGCGTCAGTTATTGAAAACAAAATTAGTAGATATGGATCTTTCGGTTCGTGCGCTAAACTGTTTAAAAGCTGCAGAGGTTGATACCTTGGGTGACCTTGTATCTTACAACAAAAACGACTTGATGAAATTCAGAAACTTTGGTAAAAAATCACTTACAGAGCTTGAAGAGCTAGTAAGCGTTAAAGGCCTTGACTTCGGGATGGATCTTGCAAAGTATAAATTAGATAAAGACTAGAGGATTTTAGATTTTGGATTTACGATTTTAAATTTCTGAAATCGTAAATCTGAAATCGTAATTCTGAAATTAATTTAACCCATCATATTTTGCTCTCGGCCGCAGCCGATTTGGTAGCAAGATGATGAAATCAAAAATGTCATGAGACACGGAAAAAAAAACAATCACTTAGGAAGAAAAACAGCCCATAGACACTCAATGTTAGCTAATATGGCGAGTTCTTTAATTGAGCATAAAAGAATCAACACCACTGTTGCAAAGGCAAAAGCCTTAAAGCAATTTGTTGAGCCATTAATAACTAAGTCTAAAGGAGACACTACCCAAAATCGTCGTTTAGTTATGGCTAAACTACGTCAGAAAGATGCCGTAGTAGAGCTTTTTAGAACAGTAGCGCCAAAAGTTGGTGACCGTCCTGGAGGTTATACTCGTATTATTAAGTTGGGTAATAGACTAGGTGATAACGCTGATATGGCTATGATAGAACTTGTAGATTTTAACGAAATTTACAACGCTGGAAAAGCTACCAAGAAGAAATCTACTCGTAGAGGCCGTCGTGGAAGTGGTGCAGGAAGTGAAGCAGCAAAAGCGGCTCCTGCAGCAAGCACTAAAGAGGCAAATAAAGAAGAAGAATAAATGAAATTAGTTTCATTATGTTACAAAGGGATAAGCGTTTTCGTTTATCCCTTTTTTTATACTATTTTTGCAAATAATTTTGAAATACTGGATGCTTGGTGATGGATGTTTTTAACCTGAAACTTGATACCAGCCTGTTCGTCAAAAGGCAGGAAATCTGAAACCCTTCAAATAATGAAATACGAAACACGTAAAAAAGCATTTATCCTATTGGCAGATGGCACCATTTTTTATGGAAAAGCTGTTGGCAACAAAGAAGGTTCGGCCTTTGGAGAAGTTTGTTTTAACACCGGAATGACCGGGTACGAAGAGATTTTTACAGATCCTTCATACCACGGACAAATTATGGTTGCAACTTCGGCTCACATTGGAAATTATGGAATTAGTCACGAAGAAATTGAATCTGAAGGAATAAAAATTTCTGGTTTAGTAGTTCGAAATTTCAGCTACCATTATTCTCGCCCTGCAGCAGATGGTTCCTTAGAAGAATTCTTAGATAAGAATAATTTATTAGCTATTAGCGATGTAGATACAAGAGCTCTGGTAATTTACATTCGCGAAAACGGAGCTATGAACGCTGTTATTTCTACCGAGGTCGATAACATTCAAGAACTAAAAAAACAATTAGCAGATTTCCCTAAAATGGACGGTCTTGAACTGGCTTCCAAAGTGTCGACCACAGAACCCTATTTCTATGGAAATGAAAATGCAAAATATAAAATCTCTGCCCTTGATTTGGGTATAAAGAAGAATATACTTCGTCGTCTTGCCGAGCGCGATTGCTACGTTAAGGTTTTTCCTTATAATTCAAGTTTTTCAGACTTAAAATCGTTTAATCCAGACGGTTATTTTATTTCAAACGGACCTGGAGACCCACAACCTTTAAAAGGGGCGATCGAAGTTGTTAAAACTATTTTAAATAAAGAGTTACCAATGTTTGGAATTTGCTTGGGTCACCAAATGTTGGCTTTAGCAAATGGTATTTCTACTTATAAAATGCACAACGGACATCGCGGAATTAACCACCCTGTAATGAATTTATTGACCGGAAAAGGTGAAATCACATCTCAAAATCACGGTTTTGCTATCAATAGAGAAGAGGCTGAAGCCAATCCAGATATTGAAATAACACATATCCATTTAAATGACAATACTGCGGCGGGTATTCGAATGAAAAACAAACCTGCTTTCTCAGTTCAGTATCACCCTGAAGCTAGTCCAGGACCGCACGATGCGTCCTATTTATTCGACCAGTTCATAGATAATATTGAAAAATATAAAACACAAACTGTATAATATTTCTTGACCCCAAAGGTTTTCAAAATCTTTGGGGTTTTTAACTAACTATAAATATCAAATTTTAATCCAATGAGCATTATTATTGACATTAAAGCACGCCAAATTTTTGATTCTAGAGGGAATCCAACAGTCGAAGTTGACGTAGTAACCGAAAATGGTTATATGGGTCGTGCAGCCGTACCATCAGGTGCATCTACAGGTGAACACGAAGCGGTTGAACTTCGAGATGGAGGAGGTAAATACATGGGGAAAGGTGTTTTAAAGGCCGTTGAAAATGTGAATAGGGATATTGCTGAAGCGCTATTAGGAATTTCTGTTTTTGAGCAGGAACTTATCGATAAAACAATGATCGATTTAGACGGTACTCCTAATAAATCAAAACTCGGTGCTAATGCTATTCTTGGAGTTTCTTTGGCTTGTGCTAAAGCAGCAGCCAATGAATTGGGAATGCCTTTGTATCGCTATGTAGGTGGAGTGAGTGCAAAAACGCTTCCTGTGCCAATGATGAATATTATTAATGGTGGATCGCATAGTGATGCACCTATAGCTTTTCAGGAGTTCATGATAATGCCTATAAAAGCTAAAAACTTTACTCACGCAATGCAAATGGGTTCTGAAATTTTTCATAACCTGAAAAAAGTATTACACGATAGAGAATTAAGTACAGCGGTTGGTGATGAAGGTGGTTTTGCCCCAACTTTAAACGGAACCGAAGATGCATTGGATACTATAGCCGTTGCGACCGAAAAAGCTGGATATAAACTGGGCGATGATGTAATGATTGCATTAGACTGTGCCGCTGCCGAATTCTACGTGAATAAACAGTACGATTATACTAAATTTGAAGGAGGCAAGGGTAAAGTGCGCTCGTCAAAAGAGCAGGCTGATTATTTAGCAGAGCTTTGTGCGAAATATCCAATACTTTCAATAGAAGATGGTATGGATGAAAATGATTGGGAAGGTTGGAAGTATCTAACCGAGAAAGTAGGCGATAAAGTACAATTAGTCGGTGACGATCTTTTTGTTACCAATGTGGAAAGACTTTCACGCGGTATTTCAGAAAAGATAGCGAATTCTATTTTGATTAAAGTGAATCAGATTGGAACCTTGACTGAAACAATTGCGGCTGTAAATATGGCGCACAATGCGGGTTATACTTCGGTTATGTCACACAGAAGTGGCGAAACAGAAGACAACACAATTGCAGATCTTGCAGTAGCATTAAATTGTGGGCAAATAAAAACCGGATCGGCATCCCGAAGTGATCGTATGTCAAAATACAATCAATTACTCCGAATTGAAGAGCAATTAGGTGATGTAGCTTATTTTCCGCAAAGAAATGCTTTTAAAATCTAATTTTTAAGTGAATTTGAAGACCTTATATTTCCTAAGAAATCCCAGGTTTTTAATTAGAATTTACCAACAATAGATTTAAGTATTTTTTAACCTAAGATACTCCCAAAACGTTAAAATAATCGCTCGTTATTTTGTAATTTAGCGATTCTGAATAATACAAAAACAAATTATAATATATGGCTAAGATAGCGACCCTCGAATTGGACGGTAAAAAGTATGAACTCCCTGTTGTGGAAGGTACCGAGAATGAATTAGGTATTGATATAAAGAATTTGCGTCTTGATACCAAAGGCGTAGTGACTTTAGATCCTGGATATAAAAATACAGGTGCTTGTGAGAGTGCAATTACATTCCTAAATGGCGAAAAGGGCGTGCTTCGTTATAGAGGATATTCCATCGAAGAATTAGCCGAAAAAGCCAACTTTCTTGAAGTTTGTTATTTATTGATTTTTGGCGAATTGCCAACTACCGACCAAATCAAGAAATTTCATAATGACATAAGAGCTCAATCTCAGGTTGATGAGGATGTTAAAAAGATTTTAGATGGGTTTCCAAAGTCTGCACATCCAATGGGAGTTTTATCTTCCCTTACATCTGCCTTGGTAGCTTTCAATCCTTCGTCGGTCAATGTTGATAGTGAGGAAGATATGTACAAAGCCATTGTGAAAATTCTAGCTAAGTTTCCAGTTTTGGCCGCTTGGACCTACAGAAAACGTACAGGTTTGCCATTAGATTATGGAGATGATACATTGGGTTATGTAGAGAACTTCCTAAAAATGATGTTTAGAAAGCCAAATGGTGAGTACAAAACCAATCAAACGGTATTAAACGCATTAGATAAACTGCTTATTCTACACGCAGATCACGAACAAAACTGTTCAACATCTACAGTGAGAATTGTTGGTTCTTCGCACGCAGGTCTTTTTATTTCTATCTCTGCTGGTATTGCGGCATTATGGGGTCCACTTCACGGAGGAGCCAACCAAGCTGTGATTGAAATGCTTGAGGCGATAAAAGCCGACGGTGGCGATACTAAAAAGTTTATGGCAAAAGCTAAGGATAAAGATGATCCTTTCCGATTAATGGGCTTTGGCCATAGAGTTTATAAAAACTTTGATCCACGTGCTAAAATAATCAAAAAGGCCGCAGACGACGTTTTAGAAAGCTTAGGAATCGAAGACGATATCCTTGATATAGCTAAAGCATTAGAAAAAGAAGCATTAGAAGATCCATATTTTGTAGATAGAAAATTGTATCCAAACGTCGATTTTTACTCAGGAATTATTTATCGTGCATTGGGTATTCCGGTAGAAATGTTTACAGCAATGTTTGCGTTAGGACGGTTACCAGGATGGATTGCCCAGTGGAGGGAAATGCGATTGAATAAAGAACCAATAGGGCGTCCACGTCAAATTTATGTTGGAGAGACATTGCGTGAATTTGTACCTGTTGAGAAGAGGTAATCACTAAATTTTAATATATTTGAAAGCACTTCACTCTTGAGGTGCTTTTTTTATATTTGTACTATGATCAAACTGAATATTAATGACGAAGTTTCAACCCTAAGAGCTGTAGTTCTTGGTAGGGCAGATAGTAATGGGCCTGTTCCGAAACTAGAGGATGCTTATGATCCAAAATCTGCTGAACACATTAAAGCGGGAACGTATCCAAAAGACGAAGATATGGTGGCCGAAATGGAAGCTGTAGCCAAAGTATTTGAAAAATATAACATTAAGGTCTATCGTCCGCATTCGATTGAAAATTACAATCAAATTTTTTCGCGTGATATTGCTTTCGTAATCGAAGACAAGTTAATAATAGCCAATATTCTCGAAGATCGTTCTCAAGAAATTGATGCCATAGCACACGTTATTCAACAAATTGATCCGTCCAAAATAATCGAATTCCCGGAAGCCGCCCATATTGAAGGTGGTGACGTAATGCCTTGGGGAGATTACATTTTTGTTGGCACTTATTATGGCGATGATTATTCAAACTATATAACCGCGCGAACCAACACAAAGGCGGTTAAACATTTACAAACACTATTCCCGCATAAAAAAGTAAAGTCTTTTAGTCTTCGAAAGAGTAATACGGTTGCTGATGAAAATGCGCTTCATTTAGATTGCTGCTTTCAACCATTGGGCAAAGGAAAAGCGATAATTCACAAAGAAGGTTTCTTGATTGAAGAAGAATATGAATGGCTTGTAAACTTCTTCGGAAAAGAGAATTGTTTTCATATTGATAAGCGCGAAATGTATGATATGAATAGTAATATTTTTTCTATTTCTGAAGATGTTGTTATTTCAGAAAAAAACTTCACTCGCCTAAATACTTGGCTTCGTGAACAAGGTTTTACAGTAGAAGAAGTGCCTTATGCCGAAATAGCAAAACAAGAGGGATTGCTTCGCTGTAGCACGATGCCATTGATACGTGATTAACTTTCTTCATTAGGTTCTTCGAGCGATAATTTTTAAATACCACATAAACATACGTTTTGGTCTATGTAACAATTTGAAAATCGCACGGGGTAAAGTTGTATTTCTTTCAAGTTACAATAGTTTTCCAGCCAAAAAAAAAGCCGCAATCGAAAAGTAAATTATAATCCCGGTAACATCGACCAAGGTTGCCACAAATGGTGCTGAAGCTGTGGCCGGGTCTAGTTTTATTTTTCTTAGTATAAACGGAATTAATGAACCAGACAGGGTTCCCCAGAGCACAATAAATACCAATGAAACGGATACACTTAAGGCTACGTATAATCAAAATACTCCATAATCATATATTCCTGTTATTTGCCAGAGCCATATTCTTATAAAACCTATACTGCCTAGGATTGTTCCTAAGATTAGCCCAGATAGCAGTTCTTTTTTCATTACATACCACCAGTCTTTTAACTTCAATTCCTTTAAAGCCATAGCACGAATAATCAAAGAAGCGGCTTGAGATCCAGAGTTTCCGCCACTTGAAATAATTAAGGGAACAAACAAAGCTAAAACCACTGCTTTTTCAATTTCACCTTCAAAAAAGCCCATTGCCGAGGCGGTTAACATTTCCCCAAAAAATAGAATAACCAACCATCCTGCTCGTTTCTTAACAAGATCTGAAAGGGTAGATTGGGTATAAGACATATCTAAAACTTCCGTTCCTCCAAATTTATGTATGTCTTCGGTGGTCTGTTCTTGAACTCTATCCAAAATATCGTCAAAGGTTACAATGCCAACAAGTACGCCATTTTCAGTGATGATGGGCAGGGCAGATCGGTCATATTTGTCAAAAATTTCTACAGCTTCTTCGATAGACGTGGTCGTTGTTATGGCAAGGACGTGAGCATCCATAAGTTCAGAGATTTTGGTGGTAGCTTCTGCCATAAGTAGCTCTCCAATTCTAAGGTCGTCAATTAATTTATTGCTTTCATCTACAACATAAACGAAATTTAGTGTTTCTGCTCTTTTGCCTTCTTTTTTGATTAGAGATAAAACTTGAGCAACGGTTTTATCTGGTTTTGTTTGAATGTAATGAGGGGTCATCAATCTCGCAATACTGTCTTTGTTGTATCCAATGAGATTGAGCGCAATTTCTTTTTCTTGACTGTTAAGAAGGCTTATAGATCTTTTAATTAAATGATCTGGAAAATTATCAAATAGCTTAGTCCTATTGTCGGGAGGTAAATTGTTTAACACTTCAGAAAGCTCAATATTACCAAGAGATTTTATAATCTCTATTTGTTCCTTTGGTTGCAAAAATGGAAAAACAAGTGTTTTTTTATTGGAAGAAAGCATGATAAACGACAAGTTTCATTGTTTACTATCCATTTCAGATAATTGTTCTGCGATATCGGCTGGATGCTGATTTTGGAAATCTACCATGAGCTGTATTTTTAAATTTTTTCTATTTAAAAAGAAGGACGAAGTTGGCTAAAAAGATTGCTTTTAACTTCAGTAAAACAAATCAATATTGTTGATAGTAATGTCTAGTGTTGATCGTTTCATCAATATGAAATTAAAGCTTCCGGTTTTATCTAAAAATGAACACTAGCAGGGTTTTGATAAATGAAACATTCTGAAAATATGCACGGAAGAAGTTTAAAATTTTGATAAAATAGGATATAATTAATGGTTTTTCGAGATTTCAAGAAATAGGCTACAAACCCTTATTTAACATAAAAACCGTCTTCTCTTTCACAAAAAATTAGTAAACTTGGCATGCCAAAAATTTAACATTTTGAATAAATTCATCTCCCTATCATTATTGCTGCTTTTCTTGGCGGCTTTTTCCCCTATTACAGGCCAACAAAACGACATAACTCTCGAAGAAATTTGGGGTGGAGCTTTCCGAACTCAAGGTATGGAGGCGTTGCGTTCTCTTAACAACGGAAAGGAGTATGCAGTGCTTAATTATGATCGAAGCAAGAAAGCATCTACCGTCGATGTTTACAGGTATAAAGACGGCGAAATGGTGCGAACTATTTTGAATAGTTCAAATTTGCCGGGAATAAATCACATTATATCATATGAGCTTAACAAAGATGAATCTAAAATTCTATTTTCAACAGGGTTACAGCAAGTTTATAGACGATCTTCATTAGGGATATACTACGTTTATGACATAAAAACTGAAGAATTTTCACTCGTTTCTACTAACAAAATTCAAGAACCTACTTTTAGCAATGATGGTAGTAAAATAGCGTATGGTTATCAAAACAATCTTTATGTGAAAGATTTAAATTCTGGCAAAACCGAACAGATAACCTCCGATGGTGAAAAAAATATTATTATAAATGGAATTACCGATTGGGTATATGAAGAGGAGTTTGCATTTGTGCGTGCCTTTGAATGGAGCCTGAATGGCGATAAAATAGCCTATATTAAATTTGACGAGACCGAAGTGCCAGAATTTAATATGGATGTTTATGGAAATGAACTTTACCCTTCTGCCGATACTTTTAAATATCCAAAAGCAGGTGAAAATAATTCAGTAGTTTCACTTTGGATATATGATTTAAATAAAGGTCGGGCTTCTAAAGTAAATCTTTCAGAATATAACAATTACTACATTCCAAGGTTGCTTTGGACAAAAGATAATGATGTGCTAAGCGTTCAATTAACAAATAGACATCAAAATGTTATTGATTTAGTTTTTGTTAATGTGGCTAATAATACTTCAAAATTGATTCTTGCAGAAAAGGATGATGCCTATGTTGAGGTAACTGATAATTTAACTTTTTTAAATAACAATAGCTTCTTTTGGACGAGCGAAAAGGACGGATGGAACCATATTTATCAATACGATAAAGAAGGAAAACAAATTTCGCAAGTGACTAATGGACCTTGGGAAGTAACAAATTTTTATGGTTTTGATCAAAATACTGGACGTGTGTATTATCAAAGCACTGAAAATGGGAGTATTAATCGTGATGTTTTTTCCATTTTGCCATCAGGAAGAAACAAAGTACGTTTAACTGATAATACAGGTACAAATAGCGCCGATTTTAGCTCAGACTTCACCTATTTTATCAATGTGTTTTCCAATGCAACTACACCGTATACATATACACTTCACCAATCAAAAACTGGAAAGTTAATTCGTGAAATAAAGAATAACAATGATCTAAAAAAACGATTGGCTTCGTATAAAATTTCACCTAAAGAATATGCAACTATCAACGTCAATGGAGCAGAGTTGAATATGTATATGATAAAGCCTTTAAATTTCGACGAGTCAAAACAGTACCCGCTGTTTATGTATCAGTACTCAGGTCCAGGTTCACAAAGTGTAGCTAACAGTTGGATGGGAAGTAATGATTATTGGCACGAAATGCTTGTTAATCAACAAGAAATAATTGTTGTTTGTGTTGATGGTCGAGGAACAGGATTCAAGGGTCGCGATTTCAAAAAAATGACTCAAAAAGAATTAGGTAAATATGAAGTTGAAGATCAAGTTGCAGTGGCAAAAAAGTTAGGTCAATTACCTTATATCGATGCTTCTAGAACAGGAATTTGGGGCTGGAGCTATGGTGGTTTTATGTCGTCTAACGCATTGTTCCAAGCGCCCGAAACTTTTGAAATGGCAATTGCTGTAGCTCCAGTTACAAGTTGGAGGTTTTATGATACAATTTATACCGAGCGCTACATGCAAACGCCTCAAGAAAACCCAAGTGGCTACGACGATAACTCTCCAAATTCGCACGTAAATGGTTTGCAAGGAGAATTTTTGTTAATTCACGGAAGTGCCGATGACAACGTTCACGTTCAAAATACAATGCGATTGGTAGAAGCTTTGGTTCAAGCGAACAAACAATTTGATTGGCGTATTTACCCAGATAAAAACCACGGAATTTATGGCGGCAAGACGCGTTTGCATCTTTATACTTTAATGACCGAATTCATTAAGAACAATTTATAATAAATCAACATTAATCTAAATCAACCATTTATATGTCAGACGCATTACAATATCAAAAGCAAAAAGAAATATTTGGTCATCCAGTAGGACTATATATCCTATTTTTCACCGAAATGTGGGAGCGTTTTTCCTATTACGGAATGCGGGCAATTTTAGTACTGTACCTAGTTGCAGAAACAACCAGTGCAAACCCAGGATTAGGTTGGACAAATGCTGAAGCACTTTCGGTTTACGGGTGGTATACTATGTTTGTTTATGTAGCATCGATTCCTGGCGGATGGATCGCCGATAAGTTTTTAGGACAGAAACAATCCGTACTTGTGGGAGGTATACTGCTCGTAGCGGGCCACGCAATACTTTCTATTGAAGAAATGTGGGCTTTTTACTCCGGACTTGGGTTAATTGTGGCAGGTGTAGGTATGCTTAAGCCAAATATTTCAACAATGGTTGGAGGACTTTATAAAGATGGTGATATTAGAAGAGATAAAGGTTTTACTATATTCTATATAGGAATTAACGTAGGTGCTTTCTTATCGAGTATTATCGTTGGTTATGTAGGTGAAACATACGGATGGCATTACGGATTTGGACTTGCTGCCATAGGAATGGCTTTAGGGTTAATTCAATATTTGGTAGGTCAAAAACACTTAAAATATGTTGGTAATAATACTAACAAATCTATAGATCCAGAAGAAAAAGCTGCAATGAAAAGACCTTTAAATAAAATTGAAAAAGATAGAATGATTGTTCTGTTTATTTCGTTTTTACTTGTTATTGTGTTTTGGGGAGCTTTTGAACAAGCAGGTGGTTTAATGAATCTTTATGCTTCAGAAAAAACCGATCGATTTTTAATGGGTTGGGAAGTGCCAGCATCTTGGTTTCAATCTCTTAATGCTATGTTCATTATTATCCTTGGTACTACTGTCGCCGCATATTGGGCCAAGAGAAAATTAAAAGGAAAAGTTTCTACTTCTCTCTTTAAAATGAGTATCGGTTTAGTAATTATGGGTCTTGGTTTCTTCTTTATGACCGCGGCTGCTGGTCAGTACAACAATGAAGGTTCGTCAGCAATGTACTGGTTAGTTTTAGCCTATTTGTTCCATACAATTGGTGAATTATGTCTTTCTCCTGTTGCACTATCCTATATTACTAAGTTAGCTCCATTAAAGTACGCTTCATTAATGATGGGAGTTTACTTTGCAATGACTGGATTTGGGAATTTATTAGCTGGCTTCTTAGGACAATCAGCTTCCGATTTAGGTGAGTATACTGTATTTACTGGAATAGCAATTTTTGCAGTTGCTTTTGGTATATTGGTTCTTTTAGTGAGAAGAAAGTTAGAAAGCCTTACGCATGGAGCCGAAGAAAATGAACGCGAAATATTGGAACAGGAACCGTTCGAACTTGCAAATGAAGATATTAATAGAGGCAATTAATTTTTAAAAAAATCAATTAAACCAAACTATATACTGATGAAAACAGATATTGAAAATTTATTTAAAGACACCGTTTTAGGGCATCCAGTCGGACTCTTTATCCTCTTTTTTACTGAAATGTGGGAACGTTTTTCCTTTTACGGAATGCGTATTCTGTTAATCCTGTTTTTAACAGCACCTTTAATGAGTGATAATCCTGGTTGGGATTGGCCTCGTGAACACGCGCTAGCTTTAATTGGTACCTATGCTTCACTTTTATACCTAACTCCAATTATTGGAGGATGGATTGCAGATAAGTTTACAGGTTATAGACTGGCTGTTGTAATAGGCTGTGTTGTAATGACTCTTGGCCACGCGGCTATGGCACTGGAAACCACTTCTTCTTTCTATTTAGGATTAGCACTTTTAGTTATTGGCACTGGTTTCTTTAAACCAAATATTACTTCCATTATTTCTGAAATGTATAAAACCAGGGAATCTAAAAAAGATGGTGCTTACACTATATTCTATATGGGTGTAAATGCGGGAGCTTTCTTCGGAATGATGCTTTGTGGATATTTAGCTGAAAACTATGGATGGGCTTACGGTTTTGGATTGGCTGGAATTTTTATGTTGTTAGGAATGCTTCAGTTTATATTGGCACATAAAATCTTTGGAAAAGTAGGGGATAGACCTTCTAAAAAAGTTGAAGTAATTATTCATGAGGAAGAAGATATAAATGATCCTGCCGTAGTTGAAGAAGAAGTTAAAGCAGCCATTAAACTGAACCCATTTACCACGTTTGACTATGTGTTAATCGTGCTATCATCTATAGGTGGTTTGCTGTACCTGTTTAACGATCCGTTAGAAACTATTTACTCAAAATCTTTAGTCCCCTTTCAAATAGGAGGAATGAGTGGAACTAATATTGTAGTTCTTGCTGCTTTGGCAATGTTTCTTCTCTTGTTAATTACACGTATTGCACGTTATTTACCTATTGTTCGCGATAGACTAATTGCAGTTACAATTTTTGCGCTCTTTACAGTGTTTTTCTTTGCTTTCTTTGAGCAATCATTGGGTTCTATGACCTTGTTTGCAAGTGACTATACCGATAGAACTTTAGAAGGAAATTCAGCTACAATTTTTAAAATTATAGATGGTTTACTGACAACAATTCCATTGATTATCATCACCTATGTAATTATACTTATCTTCAAAAAAACCTTTACAAAAATTGGAGCTTCAAACATTGTGTTGGCAATAGCTTTCGTACTGGTGTGGGCATTGGTTATTTATCGTATTTACGACAAAGCATTTTCAGAAGAACTAAGAGTTGACGCTACTTGGTTTGGGATTTTAAACTCGTTCTTTATCATTACCCTTGCGCCACTTTTCTCAAAATGGTGGGAAAGCAAATACAATCCAAGCGCCGCTATGAAGTACGGTATTGGTTTAGTGCTTTTAGGGCTTGGCTTTGCAATTCTTTCTTATGGAGCAATGGACATTCCTCCAGGAGCAAAAACAGCCTCTGTGAGTATGGTGTTTTTAATAATGGCGTACTTATTTCATACTATGGGTGAATTGTGTTTATCGCCACTCGGACTGTCTTATTTAAGTAAATTGGTCCCTGCAAGAATGATTGGTTTTATGTTTGGAGTTTGGTATTTGGCAATTGCTGTTGGACAAAAAGCTGCAAACACAATGGGAGGTATGATTGATAAAATATCTGCAGAATATTCACTTGGAACTTTCTTTTTGATTTTTACGCTTATTCCAATTGGAGTTGGATTTATAGCAATGTTATTAAATCCAGTATTAAAAAAATTGATGCACGGCATTCGCTAATACACAATACAAACTACTTAAAAAACGTTCCTTTTTGTGGAACGTTTTTTGTTTTATTACATTTGAATACTTAAAGACATACTTGATGAGAAATATATTGCTACTTTTTTTGATGTTGACTGTTGGTGCTGTTAACGCCCAACAAATAAATTGGATGACCATGGACGAAGCTTTGGCTGCTCAAAAGAAAAATCCGAAAAAGATTTTTATGGATGTTTACACTACCTGGTGCGGGCCGTGCAAATTACTCGATAAAAACACTTTTAGTGATAAAAATGTAATTGAATACCTTAATAAAAATTATTACTCGGTAAAATTTAATGCCGAAGGGAATGAGTCTATCACTTATCAAGATTTTACATATACCAACCCAAATTATCAACCCGAACGAAAAGGCAGAAACTCTCAGCATCTTTTTGCACATGCAATGAAGGTTACCGCATATCCAACGGTTGTTTTTTTTAAGGAAAATGGCGATTTAATTCAGGCAGTGCCAGGGTATCGAACTCCGTCGCAGCTTGAAATATTCCTTAAAATGATTCATAGTGACGATTATTTAAAAGTTACCACAGCAGAAGCGTGGGATAAATACCAAAAAGATTTTAAATACACATTTTAGAAAAATCCTTTAAATCTATTCTATAAGGAAAGCTCCTTGTTCAGCAGTATATGCAAACGGGAGCTTTTTTAATTTGCAGGTGTTTTCCCATCGTTTAATGTACGAGCGGTAATTGCTTCCATCTGCGATAATTTGCTTTGGGTTTAAGCTATCAATTAAGCGCACTAGATTTACTTTTGGGCTGCCCGTGAGTATCACAGCGTGTATGTTACTTTGCTTCGGAAAAACACCCAAGCTATCTAAAATCAAAATATTCTTTTGGTTATATCGAAATATTTTTGGTAATTTTTCTTCGGAATAATGACTAATGTTTACAGCGGTTTTAAACGATTTTATTGGGTATGTTTTATCGTAACGCAGGTTCAAATCATCTTTGTAAACAGTTAATTTCTTTCCGTTTTTATGGCTTATCAATGTTTTTCTGCTTTTGTGAAACACGATAAGATGGTTTGTAGATGTACTAAATTCGTCATATATGAAAACTGTAAGAATTAATGACACGGCAACAAGAGAAACAATCAGTCTTTGGTAATTCAAATTTTTAACGGCTAGTGCTATAGCAATTATCAGTAGATATGCGGCTATGACTTTCAGTGCCGAAAAGTGGATTTCTTCAAATAAAAATTCATCTTGCAACGCGACCCAATTAATAAATGTATTAAGACCTTCTATCATTCTATTGTATATTTCCGAAAGCCAATTTGGCAAACTGTTAAAAACTGCCAGCAGCACTATTAATATACCACCACACATTAAGATTGTAAGAAAAGGTAATAAAACAATGTTTGTAAACAAGAACAACCCTGGAAACTGATGAAAGTAATATAGGCTCAATGGCAAAACCCCAATTTGAGCGCAAATTGTTACTCCTACAATCGGTCCAGTTTTGCGAACTAGCCAATATTTTGAATGTCCAATTCCTTTAAAAATAGGAAGCAACCAAACAATAAAAAATACAGCTAAATAACTTAACTGAAACCCGACTTGGAAAAGCCAAAGCGGATTTATAATTAATAGCGTCAATAAAGACAGAAACAAAGTATTAGTAGAATTGGTCCTGCGATTCAACAGATTGGCATAAGCGAAAAAGCTGAACATTGTTACCGCTCGGGTTACGGAAGGCGATAAACCTGAAAGGACAGCAAAACACCAAAGAAGCAATACAATTAAAATGGAGTGCAGTACTATGCCATATTTCAATCTTTTTACCGGTTTAAACAGAAATCCAAGGATTATATACAGTATTCCGACGTGAAGCCCAGAAACCGCTAAAATATGCACAGCCCCTGCGGCGGCATAAGCTTCGTATAGGTTCTTGTCAATGTCTTTCTTTTCGCCTAAAACAAGTGCTTGAATGATGGCGCGTTCGTCCGGCTCCAATTTTGACCTTTCCAGCTTTCTTATTATTTCTGCGCGTAGGTTTTGTGCAATTCCAAAGATGGTTTTACTGTCTTTAGAAACTTTTAAAATTTCGTTGCTAGAAATTCTTAGTTGTCCATAAACGCCTTGCAATTTCATATAATTTGAATAATCGAATTGATGCGGGTTTTGTGGTTTTGAGATTTCAGAAACAGTTGTGTAGGTCAATATAACGTTGTCTGGCACCAGAGGTTTTAGTAGCGAATCTTTAGCAATATTTATTAGCACTTTTCCTGAAGTAGCTATTCCATTTATAGCATTTACTTCAGCAAAGTATTTGTGGTTGAATCTATCGGGCTTTAAGGTTTGCGTGATTTTTATTTGCAGGATTTTAGGGGAATTATCAAGAATAATTTTCGAAAAGTGGTTAGGCTGAAATTCTGGTAACCTAATTTGATAGCTGAAAATTCCTATAGCGAAAAAACACAGATATGCAGCTATTCCTAAATAAACCTGTTGTATCAATTGCTGTCGGGCTAGTAGCCAAAAGACGAAAACGAGCGATAGCACAACGACTAAAGGCGTTAGAATTAAAAATGGAATAGGGAAGTAGTGTGCTGTTAGAATGCCCAGCACCAAAAAGAAAGAAAACTTTACTATTGCAAAATTTACAAACCGCATAACCCCATTTTTAAGTCAATATTTAAAATTTACTGGGGAGTGCGAAAATATTCGAGGAGTTGTATTTTATTAAAAAGCTTTTCGGAAAACAACTATCAATTTTCTCTTTGTTTTCAGTGTTTCACTATATTTTAAACAATAAAAACGAAGGTGTATTTTAAGTGAAATGTGAATTAAACTTTTTTAACTTTTATTTTAAACCTCGTAATGTGCCTATTTTAAATCAATTACTAAAATACAATAAATTTTGAATTAAATAACACGGCGTACTTCTACAAAAGCTTTTTTCCAATAAGTTTCTTCTAATGAAGATATAATTACACCTGCTCTTGTGGAGGAATGAATAAACTTTATTTCACCGCGATCTGTTTCAACTACAAGGCCTACGTGGTTTATAACGTTTCTGCTGCTCGTTTTAAAGAAAACCAAATCACCTTTTTCAACATTTTTTAAAGAAATACGAACGCCTTGGGTTGCCATTTCACGCGAAACACGTGGCAACTCGATATTTTCTTTTTGAAATGCAACTGAAATAAGGCCAGAACAATCCATTCCAGATCTTGTGGTACCTCCGAATTTATATCGCGTACCTTGAAAGGTTTTGGCATAGTCGATAATTTCCTGTTTTACACTATGTGAATCTTTTTCTATGCCTTTACTTTCAGATCGATCTTCTTTTCTTTTTTCCTTAGGCTCAGTCTTTGTCCTAGTGGTTGCAACACGATTGTTGCTGTGGTGGGAATTTATTCGATTGTCAGATCTTGAATGATGACTGCTTTTACTGCTTGTACGTCCATGATTTCTGTTCGATCCGCAGGAAATTATAAATAAGCTTAAAAAGAAAAGAAGTACTATCTTTTTCATCAATATTAACTTGAAAATTAATGTTTAAAGGTATGAAAAAATATTTATTTCGCCTTTGCAATATAATTTAGTATCCCTTGTGTCTATTGGGATTAGGTGAAAATGTTATAGGCTTCTAAGCGTCTTTAAAAACAACTTCAAAGTTCCAAGTAAAGTATTCGGTCTTAATGCTCGATAATTCCATCTTGTGTGGCCTTATAAATCAATTTAGCAGTATTTTCACTTGCTCCTTGCCCTCCCAAAGCTTTTTCTAAATCGTAATAATCTGAAAACAATTCGGTTCTTTTTTCTGGGGTTAGAATTTCTTTTAAAGCCTCTTTTAGCTTTTTACTATTAAAATCTGATTGAATCAATTCTGCGACAACTGTTTTATTCAGAATTAAATTAACTAACGAAATATAATCTAAGTTGATAACGCGTTTAGCAATTTCATAACTAACCCGATTTCCTTTATAGCAAACTACTTGAGGAACTTTTAGAAGAGCCGTTTCTAACGTTGCAGTACCCGAAGTAACCAATGCGGCTTCAGAAATACTCAGTAAATCATAAGTTTTGTTTGTAACGAAATGCACATTTTTGGTGGTAAGAAAAGTTTCATAAAATGATTTTTCTTGACTTGGAGCACCTGCAATAACAAATTGATAATCTTTAAAATCCTTGGCCACAGAAATCATTATCTCCAGCATCTTTTTAATTTCTTGCTTTCTGCTTCCAGGTAAAAGAGCAATGATTGGACGGTTATCCAATCCGTTTTCGTTTTTAAATGTTTCTGGATCTATTTGCACTCTGTTGTGAATAGCGTCAATCAATGGATGGCCAACAAAATGAACTGGGAAGTTGTGCTTCTTTTCATAAAAGTCCTTTTCGAATGGGAGTATCACATACATTTCATCAATGTCACGTTTAATATCCTTGATTCGACCTTCTTTCCAAGCCCAGATTTGTGGTGAAATGTAGTAGTGCGTTCGATATCCTTTTTGCCTCGCCCATTTGGCAATTCGCAGATTGAATCCGGGGTAATCAATAAAAATGATAACATCTGGATTGAATGATGCTATATCACTTTTACAGAACTTTATATTTTTTAGAATTGTGCCGAGATTCATTATAACCTCTAAAAATCCCATAAAAGCTAAATCTCGATAGTGTTTTACCTCTGTTCCGCCTGCGGCCTTCATTAAATCGCCACCCCAAAAACGAAACTCCGCTTCAGGATCTACCTTAGTCAAAGCCTTCATAAGGTTGGCGCCGTGTAAATCTCCAGATGCTTCGCCTGCTATTAGGTAGTATTTCATGTAATTGTTATTGCAAATTGCAGGTTGGAAGGTACAAGTTATTGTGAAATTACCTCACTCTTGCTTCCTTTTGCCTGAAACTATTATAGTACATTTTTAATTAAAATATCGAAAAATTGTGTGAGTGTCATTCCTGCTTCACGTGCTTGTTTAGGAACGATGCTTTCCTTTGAAAGTCCTGGATTGGTATTTATTTCTAAAAAATATGGTTTTCCTTTTTCAATGATAAAGTCGCTTCTGCTAATGCCTTTCATGCCTAATAGGCTATGAATACGTCTGGCTTCCTGTTGAAGCATTTGGGTTTCTTCTTTTGAAATTCGCGCTGGGGTTATTTCTTGAGATTTCCCCAAATATTTCGCTGCATAGTCGAAAAATTCATTTTCTGAAACGATTTCAGTGGGTGGTAAAACAATAACCTCGGAGCCATTATTATACACGCCAACCTGAACTTCAGTGCCATTAAGTGCGGTTTCTATAATTATTTCTGAATCTTCAGTAAAGGCTTTTTCAATCGCTGGCATTAATTCTGCCATATTATGAACTTTACTAATTCCGAAGCTAGAACCAGAACGATTTGGCTTTACAAAACAAGGCAGTCCTGTTTTTAAGACTATTTCTTCTAAATTAATGTTAGTGCCTTTATTTACATAATAGGAATTCGCACACAAAACGCCGAAACCTTTAAGAACAGAAAGGCAATCCCGTTTATTAAAACTCAGAGCGGCTTGATAATAGCCAGTGCTGGTATGTGGAATTTCTAATAACTCCCAATAGGCTTGAAGGTAACCGTCTTCGCCAGGGGTTCCATGTATTGTGTTGAAAATAACATCTGGGTGAATAATGTCGTTTCCATTGCTAAAACTAAAATCAGCCTTGTTAATAGGGTGTTTTACGCCATCTTCAGAAAGATGAAACCATCCTTCTTTTAAAATATGGACAGGGTAAACTTCATATTTGTTTTTATCGAGAGCATTGCAGACAATATTGCCACTACCGATAGAAATTTCGAATTCGCTGGAATAACCTCCCATAGCGACTGCAATATGTTTTTTCCCCATACCAAAAGGTTTAAATGTGCGTTTACAAAAGTATGAAATAATGTTCTCAGTTTTATTAATAGTTTAAGAGATATGCCATAGCCATTTTTGATGGTTTTAATAGTATAATCATACTTGGAAGTGTATTTTATATCGAATCGATTTCAGTTTTTACACCCAAATATCGGTTGTATTCTGAATGTTGATTTCATTCCCTACCTTTGCCCGCTTTGTGATGAAAGATGGTATAACTAGATTTATTGATGCTTTTTATTTTCTGTTTCGGCCATTTTTACCGCTAAAAACATATAGGTATGCGGCTTGTGGCGGAGGCAACTTGGTATTTGATATACTCCTGTATTTTATTTTCTATAATTTTATTTTTGCAAAACAAAATCTCGACTTGTATTTCGTCGTGCTAAGTCCACATATTGCTTCCTTGTTCGTTGTTTTTCCAATTACGTTTACAACAGGGTTCTTGCTTAATAAATACATCACGTTTGAAGATTCTAACCTGCCGTGGAAAGTTCAATTTTTCAGATATTTTTTAGTTGGGATGGGCGCCTTAATACTCGGATATGTGTCGATGAAATTCTTTGTCGATTTGCTCGGTTTTTATCCTACACCTTCCAAATTACTCACCGCCATCATTACGGTTGGTTACAGCTATATTCTTCAGAATAAATTCAGTTTTAAAGTCAATTAGTATGTTTTTATTTCAGAATTTATATAGGCTTAAAACTCCTACCGATTACCGTTGGTAAAGACATCTTTAGCCGTTATCTTTACGTAAATTAGAATGTGTAAATGGGAAAGTTTAAACAGAAAACGATTCTTATAACAGGAGGCGCCTCGGGTATTGGCAAGATAATGACCCGTTTGTTTTTAGAGCGCGAAGCTAAAGTGGTGATTTGGGATATAAACCTACAACAAATGGAGGAAACTATTTCTGAATTTGCTTCAATAGGAAAGGTTGTTGGCTATAAGGTGGATGTTTCTAATGTTGAAGCAATTCAAGAAACTGCTCAAAAAGTAAAGCTTGATGTTGGGTTTGTAGACGTAATCATAAATAACGCTGGGATTGTGGTTGGTAAGTATTTTCATGAACACTCCACGGCCGATGTCATAAAAACAATGGAAATCAATGCAAATGCCCCTATGTTAATTACCAGTGCGTTTCTAGGAGATATGTTGAAGCAGAATGCGGGTCATATTTGCAATATAGCTTCGTCTGGCGGACTTATTTCAAACCCTAAGATGTCTGTTTATGCAGCGAGTAAATGGTCGCTTATTGGGTGGTCCGATAGTCTGCGAATTGAAATGCAGCAGTTGAAAAAAGATATAAAGGTTACCACCGTAATGCCTTATTATATCAATACCGGAATGTTTGATGGGGTGCGATCGAAAATTCCAATTCTTGAACCAGAGGCAGCAGCCCTTAGCATTGTTAAGGCGATTGAGAGGAATAAAATCCGACTCACCCTGCCAGGATATATTTATCGGGTTACCAGGTTGGGACAGGCTTTGTTCTCCGTTCGGTTTTTTGATTGGTTTACAGGAAGTGTCCTGGGAATTTATAAAACGATGGAGCACTTTACGGGTAGAAAAAAATAATTATTGAAGCAAATTTTATGGAAGAAACATCAAGGGAAATAGTTGAGCAAAAGTTTGCCAAACAGAGCGCTTTTTTCGCGACACATCAAACGAAGGAGATAGATTTTCGACTTGCTAATCTGAAGAAGTTAAAACAAGTTGTTCTCGATAATGAGGAAAATATAAAACAGGCACTGTGGGAAGATCTGCATAAATCACCTGAAGAAGCATATTTAACCGAAATCAATATTGTGGTTAGCGAAATAGACCACCACATTAAAAATATAAAGAAGTGGGCAAAACCTAAAAAAGTGTCAACACCGCTTCAGTTACAGCCGTCTTCGAGCAAAATTATTTATGAACCATTGGGAATTGCTTTGATTGTTGCGCCGTGGAATTATCCTTTTCAGTTATTGATAAATCCGTTAGTGGGAGCTATTTCAGCTGGTTGTTGTGCCATCTTGAAGCCATCGCCAGATACGCCAAAAATCGCCAAATTGATGGAAGCAATGATAGCTGATACTTTTATTTCAGACTACATAACTGTTGTTCAGGGTGGCCGAGAAACAAACACACGGCTGTTAGCGCAACCTTTCGATTTAATGTTTTTTACAGGAAGCTCTAAAGTTGGTAAAGTCGTTATGAAAGCAGCATCCGAACACCTGTCAAAAGTAATTTTGGAATTAGGTGGGAAAAGTCCGTGTATCGTTGATGCCGATGCAGATATCGACATTGTCGCAAAGCGAATTGCTTGGGGAAAATTAATCAATGCAGGACAAACGTGTATTGCACCCGATTATCTTTTTGCCCATAAGTCCATTAAAGACGAATTGCTGAATAAAATTGCCGAAAATATTTCAGCGATGTACGGCGAAAACCTAAAGGAAAGTCGTTTTTATCCGCGAATTGTAAACGATAGTGCTTTCGAAAGACTCACAGGTTTATTAAACGCAGGTACAATCCATACCGGAGGCGAATTGGATGCTAAAGAGCGCTTTTTTCCTCCAACAATTATTGATGATGTCCAACCAGGATTTAAAATTATGCAGGAAGAGATTTTCGGGCCAATTTTACCGGTATTGTCGTTTGGCGATATTGAGGAAGCGGTAGATTACATCAACAGAAATCCAAAGCCTTTGGCCTTGTATTATTTCGGAAAAACTAAAAATGCCGAAGAAGTATTGTCAAAAACCACCTCTGGTGGAGCTTGCATCAACGATGTTTTAATGCATATAACTAATCACAACTTGCCGTTTGGCGGTGTGGGTAATAGTGGATTGGGCAGTTATCACGGAAAAGAAAGCTTTATAGCGTTTAGCCACAAAAGGGCGGTGGTAACTACTCCTACTTGGATTGACATTCCGTTTAAGTATATTCCATTTAAACATTTTGAATTGGTAAAGAAATTTGTTTTAGGATAGATTTTCCAATCATATTTAAATGGAAAAACGTGTTGGATTATAACTCATTGACGATCCAACACGTTTCTTTTTGAAAGCAATCTTCAATAAAAAAACCTTCTATTTAATAATGATTTTCTGAGAAGTCACTCTTTCGTTGTTGATGATTTTCAGAATATATTGCCCCGCACTTAAGTTGCTCACATCGAGATTTATTGAAGATTCAGCATAGCTGATCTGCTCATTTACTTTTCTTCCATTT
Source organism: Aequorivita viscosa (assembly GCF_900106795.1). Lineage (GTDB taxonomy): Bacteria > Bacteroidota > Bacteroidia > Flavobacteriales > Flavobacteriaceae > Aequorivita > Aequorivita viscosa. The sequence goes on from NZ_FNNS01000005.1 coordinate 144,078, forward strand.
AAATCGAAAATTTCGACTTTTGAATCTAATTCATCTTTCGGAAAATTGATGACTAAAACATCATCTGCTGGCATAGGATAAACAACATATCCAAATTTAGCTGCAGAAATGGTTTTCAATTGAATACCGTTGCCTTCTACTACCAAATAGGTGTTGTTTTCGTCAATATCATTAAAAGTTTCAACTGCGCCAGAAGGCCATTGAATTTGAATTTCGGATACAATTGTAGCATCACCCAACCCAAAATGATTGGTGTAACTGTTCTGGCTACAGTATCCACTGGCCGCTTCAATTTGGCGTGTTTGCCAAACTTCATTTCCATTTATTGTAGCTCTAACCTTAACTTTCGCGCCAACAGCCGACCCATTGGAAGGATTGCCAACACATTTAATTTTTATCCAATTATTCCCGCTTCCCGTATTTTTGAAAAGAGAGTTGCTTTGGTTCTCATCAAATGTATTCGCCAAAATAACATCTAACCAGCCGTCGTTGTTGTAATCGCCAAAGGCACATCCAAAAGTGTTGCCTTGGTGATTCGCCAAGCTGCTTGTCGTGTCTTTAGTAAAAACGCCAGTTCCGTCATTTATGAAAAGTGAATTTGTGACTTGTCCAGGATAATATGCGTTGCAAACTAGTAGGTCCAAATCGCCATCATTGTCTACATCTGCAAAGGCAGAGCCAAACGAACTCCCTATTTCTAAAGCGATTTCAGAATTGGTTTGTTCTATGAATGTTCCGTTTTCGTTAATAAAAAGTTGATTGTTTTGCCCATTCCAGTTGGCAATAAATAAATCGAAATCTCCATCATTATCAACATCGGCCCAAGAACTTCCAGCCGAATTTCCCCCACTTTGGGTAATGGAAAGATTCGTGATTTTCGTGAAATTATCGGGAACATCATTTCGAAAAAGTGAATTGTTGGCATTATTTTCATTGGTAATAAACAAATCGCTATCGCCATCGCCATCATAATCTATCCAGTTTATGGAACGGGAAGCAAGGGTTTCATTAGTTATGGACAAACCTGTAACCGCTTCAAAAGACCCATCGCCCTGATTTGCGAAATATAGATTCCTCGTAGAAACAACACTATTCGTAATGTATGCATCGAGTAATTGGTCGTTGTTGAGGTCTATCCAATTCGCCATTTCAGAATAAGTCAACGGAATTCCTATAGCATTGTCTGGTTCGTATTCAAAGGTACCGTCGCCATTGTTTCGGTAAAAATAGTTTTTCTTGCCTGTGCCGTTCCTGCCGTAAGTTACAACCACTGCATCCAAATCGCCGTCATTATCAACATCGGCAAAGCTCGCACCGTCTGAGCGGTCGTTGTCCAATACAATGTCATCGTCCGTTACGGTTGTAAAAGTGCCATCTCCGTTATTGATATAGAGCATATTGTTTTGACCAGGAGCTGGGCCGTTGGTAAAAAATATATCATCCCAGCCATCGCCATTCACATCTATAAAATTGGCACTTCGCGAGGCGGAAGGTGTTGTGGTAATGCCTTCAAAAGTTGTTTCTTCAAAGGATTGCGCATTTATATTTTCAGTAAAAAAAATAAGAGCACAAATACTAAAAGGTAGCATAGATTTTTTCATATTGGTTTGGTTTTACGTTCTTCTTTAAATGGTTAATGTGTTTTCAAAGGGTGAAATTAATTTGAAACTCCATAGTAATGTTCAGTTATGTTGTGAACAGAAACATATTGTTTTGAATGTCTTTTAAACTGTTTTAAAACGTTGTTCTGTAATCGATGGTTTACTTTCCGAATATGGAAGGTCTACAACCTGTGGAAAAGACGCGAATCGCTTCATTATTGATGCGAATGCCTGAAAAATGGGTTTGAAGGGTACTTATTTTGAAATGACCAATTACAAATCAATTAAATTGATGTTTAGGTTTGCTACATTTACTTTTTGAAAATCGTTTAGTAATTAAATAGATTGGCTGTTTCAATGAAAATAAGTTGCCTGATAATTGATGATGAACCCTTGGCTAGAAAGCGATTGCTGTCATTGGTAGGAGAGATGGATATTTTACAGTTGCTCGGGCAATGCAAAACCGGGCAAGAAGCTATTGCTAAAATAGAAGAATTACAACCCGACCTTGTGTTTTTAGATATCCAAATGAAGGATATGAATGGATTTGAAGTTCTGAAAAAGTTGAAAACCGCCAAAAAACCAATGGTTATTTTCGTTACTGCTTTTGATACGTATGCAGTAAAAGCCTTTGATGCGTTCGCGTTGGATTATTTATTGAAACCCTACAAAAAGGAACGTTTTCAACAGGCGGTGGCAAGAGCAGAACAACAATTTGAAAAAAAAACACAGAATAGTTTAGACCATAAGTTGCAAAAGTTGTTGCAGTATATTGAAGGTAAAAAAACTGAAAAGAAGGCCGCAACTTCAAAAAACAAACTGCCTATAAAAACTGGAAACACAGTGTCCTTTATAGCGTATTCCGAAATCCAATACATTCTCGCTTCAGGAAGTTACGTTGAAATTTGCACACGCGATAAAAAACACGTGCTTCGCGATTCTCTTCAAAATATAATGAAGGAAATAGAAAGTAAACAAATGCTTCGGATTCATCGTTCTACCATTATAAATACGGTTTTTTTAGAAAAAGTAATCCATTCAAATTTCGGTGAAATAGACGTGAAAATGAAAGACGGTTCGCTTTTCAGGGTAAGTAAAAGTTACCGGAAGGATTTTCAAATGAACGTAGGTGTATAAGGAGATGCTGAAAAAACACATAGACATAAAACTCCTAAAATACCTTGCTGTTTTTTACACCGTAGTGATTCTGTTGGTGCAATTCAAAAAAAGCTATTGGAAGGTTATTGGCTCCAAAAGTTACGGCCCATTGGGTTGGGGCGATTTGTTTAGTTACAGTGTTTTAATAGATTGGGTTGTCGTGATAGTTTTTATGACGTTCATAAGTATCCTAACCAAAATAATGTTCGAAAAATGGGGTGCCGAAGGATGGAAGAAAATAATTTGGGTACATGTTTTCTTTTCTTTTTTTATCGGGTACTTCATCTTTTTTATGACAGCCGTTATTTCCCTAATAATAGGAGAAACATCTTTTTCTGAGGCTTCGCGCTACCTTTCTTTCAACTATTTTATTGCAGTTGTAGAGGTAAATTTCCTGGTCTATTTTGCGATGATTGGTATAATTAACGTTTATTATTACATAAAGAAAGTACGTAATATTGAAATTCAAAAAGCACAGGTCGAAACGCATCTTGCCACGGCAAAGCTCAATATGCTCAAAGCGCAATTACACCCTCATTTTATATTTAATACCTTGAATAGCATTTCAGCTTTAGTTGAAATAGACAAAGAAAAAGCACAAAACCTGATTGCCGATTTTGGAGACCTTTTCCGCGACTTATTGGATTTTAAGGATGAAAATTTAATTCCACTTTATAAAGAACTTGAAATTCTCGATAAATATATAGGTATTATTTCCGTCAGGTTTTCAGACCATCTTTCCATTGAAAAATATATTGAAAAAGATGTTGAGAATGCACTGGTTCCACACATGCTTTTACAGCCAATTGTTGAAAATGCCATAAAACACGGTTATGGATACAGTACAACAGAGCTAACTATAAGCTTGAAAATCCATAAAGATGCCGAATTTATTTTTTTTGAAATTGAAAACGATGGCGAACCAATAGCTCAGCCATTTGAAGAATTACTTCAGAATGGTACTGGCCTAAAAAACACGCAGGACAGACTGAAAACCCTGTATGGAAATGAAGTTGGGTTTAAGGTCGAAAACAATATAAGCAAGCGGGGTGTCATTACTTTAATAAAAATTCCGTTGAAGTGATAAAAAGGGATTCAAGAGTTTTTTTACTTGAAATAAAATCTGATACGGCATTCTCAATTTCAATATAGCTAGTCTGCACTTACAACCTGTAAGCCAATAACCGAAATAACCAAGGTAGATAGAAAAAACATTCTCCAAAACGTTACTGGTTCCTTAAATGACAAAATGCCCATTAGTACGGTTCCAACTGCACCAATGGCGCCCCAAACCGCATACGCAGTGCCCACGGGAATTGCTTTATCGCCTCCCATAGCCTTGAAAAGCAAAAACATGCTAATACATACGCAAACAGCAAATGATATGAGCCAAAGCCAGAACTCCTTTCCTGAGGCGTGTTGCGCTTTCCCTAAGCTTATGGCGAATCCTGTTTCAAAAATTCCGCCAATTATTAGTAAAATCCAATTAATACTCATGAAGTCAAATATAAAGGATCGCTTTTAGAAACAGTTTCAATTCTAAAAGCAATCCAGATAAATAATTTCAATATTTTGCGCGAAAGCTATTCTTTAGGTTTCTGTTGGCCTGATGGATTGTGGTTGAACATACCTTTTTTAGTGTTAAACCTTAAAATAGCAAATCCAATAATAGCGGATAATAATGAACCTGCCAAAATTCCAATTTTTGCCGAATCTATGTATTCGGGGTAGTTGGAAAAGGCTAAACTAGCTATAAATATTGCCATAGTAAAACCAATACCTGCTAAAAAAGAAACACCTACAATCTGTTTATTTGTGATGTCTTTAGGAACGTCAATAATTTTTAATTTTCGAGCTAAAAAGATAATACCGGTAATTCCGATAAATTTCCCCAATACCAATGAAACCATGATTTTCCAAACAAGGTTCAATTCTAATCCAGTGCTAGTAAGGGCCACACCAGCATTAGCAAGAGCAAAAATAGGTATTACAACGTATGCTACCCAGTTGTGTAGCTTATGCTCTAAATGCTGAAGCGGTGAGCGATATTTATCAGACCAATCCTCAAGGTCGTCTATAAGTTCAAGTTGGTCGGTAGACAATACAGGCCGCTGAAGAACTGTGGTTTTCTTTATTTCGGCAACTATACTGTCTAATTGATCTGTAAATTCATGGGTGCTTATTTTTTGTCTAACTGGTATAGCAAAGGCCATTAGAATTCCTGCTAAAGTAGGGTGAAGTCCTGCCTTTAAAAATAACAACCAAATAATAAAAGCACATACAATGGCTAAAAACTCGAAATACAAGCCTCTATGACTCAGGAAATAAATAACGACAAGTAGTGCTAATGCGGCGCCCAGCAATACAAAATTTAAGCTGCTACTGTAAAAAATGGCAATAACAAGTACAGCAGCCAAATCATCTACAATAGCAAAAGCGGTTAAAAATATTTTTAAGCTAAGAGGTACTCTGTTTCCTAAAACTTTTAAAATAGCCAAGGCAAAGGCTATGTCGGTAGCCATAGGAATTCCCCAACCTTTTAAGGTTTCGGGGTTATCGTTTAAAATTAAAAAAAGCGCTACTGGAAGAATAATTCCACCAATCGCCCCAAAAAGAGGGAACATTATTTTTTTTGGTGTGTTGAGTTCACCAATTAACAGCTCGCGTTTTATTTCAAGTCCGATTAAAAAAAAGAAAATAGCCATCAAGCCATCGTTAACCCATAGAATCAAGGGTTTTTTTAACTCGAAGCTATCCGATGTAAACCCGATTTCATATTGCCAAAAATCTTGATAACTTTCAGCAAACGCCGAATTAGCCCATATCAAGGCTATAATCGTGGTTGCGAGCAGTAAGATTCCACTCGAAGTTTGAAGTTTTACGAATTTTTGAAAAGGAGATAGTATTTTGTCTTTTGTCATTAGGTTTTTGTTACGCTGTTATCAAACTTTCGGTCTTTATCTAATTTCTTAGTGTCGAAGTGTTCATTGAAGTTGAAAGCTAATTTCCTCAAGCTGGCAATATAGCAAATCGACATAAAACGCAGTGTATTCCAAGCTCTTGGAAATTACGATTTATGAAAATTTTGTGATATTTCAAGGAGTACTTCAAATTTTTATATACTGTATTGTCCAATTTGTATTCGAATTGTTTTCCTATTAAACATTGTTCTAATTGCGTTTCCTTGCTTACTAGTATCTTGTTCCCCTGAGATAGTACGACGTTATGCATTAATAATAGGCTAGAAAATAGAAACTTCATCAAATACCGAGTTCCATAAGTACTAAATATGTTATTTGGTTTTAAGGTTTTCAATAGGTTTATCAGACAACAATCATTTAAATATTAAGAATAGAAAAAAGTTTGCAATTATACGACGTATTTTTCAAAAAAAATGAATGAATATATTCTACTAAATTTATTTTAAGAATTTAAGCTTTGGTTTAAAATACCATAGTCTTATTTTTTTGATACTCCCTTTCAGAATGTTATCTTTGCACCTCGAACTCAGTATATCCAATAGAAATCTGACTTATATTTTTTTAAAGGATTTAAGGGTTTGTTCCTAAATAAACAACAACGATATGTTCAATAATTTAACCGAAAAGCTGGATAAAGCGCTGCACGTACTAAAAGGTCACGGCAGTATAACCGAAGTAAACGTAGCAGAAACCCTAAAAGAAGTGCGCCGTGCCCTTTTGGATGCCGACGTAAACTTTAAAACAGCCAAGGAGTTTACCAATACCGTAAAAGAAAAAGCCCTGGGTCAAAACGTATTGACAACCCTTCAGCCAGGCCAATTGATGGTTAAATTGGTAAAGGATGAGCTTGCCGACTTAATGGGTGGCGAAACTGCAGGAATAAACTTGAGCGGAGCCCCTACGGTTATTCTTATGTCTGGATTACAAGGTAGTGGTAAAACAACTTTTTCGGGTAAACTGGCAAACTATCTTAAAACAAAAAAAACCAAAAAACCTTTATTGGTGGCTTGTGATATCTATCGTCCTGCTGCGATAAACCAGTTACACGTAGTTGGTGATCAAATAGGGGTTGAAGTGTATAGCGAACCAGATAATAAAAACCCTGTCGATATTGCGCAAAAAGCAATTGCCTATGCAAAACAGAATGGCTTTAACGTTGTTATCGTAGATACGGCGGGACGTTTGGCTATTGACGAAGCAATGATGACGGAAATTGCAAATGTGCATAAAGCCATTAATCCACAAGAAACGTTGTTTGTGGTTGATGCAATGACTGGGCAAGATGCTGTTAATACCGCAAAAGCATTTAATGATAGATTGAATTTTGATGGAGTTGTGCTTACTAAGCTAGACGGTGATACTCGTGGTGGAGCGGCAATATCTATTAAAAGTGTTGTAGATAAGCCAATCAAATTTATCGGAACAGGTGAAAAAATGGACGCCATCGATGTGTTCCACCCTGCGCGTATGGCCGATAGAATCCTGGGAATGGGTGACGTAGTTTCCCTTGTTGAAAGAGCTCAGGAACAATTTGATGAAGAGGAAGCTCGTAAAATTCAAAAGAAAATTGCAAAGAATCAATTTGGTTTCGACGATTTCTTAAGTCAGATTCAGCAAGTAAAGAAAATGGGAAGCATGAAAGACCTAGTGGGAATGATTCCTGGGGCCGGAAAAGCTTTAAAAGATGTAGATATTGATGACGATGCCTTTAAAGGAATTGAAGCCATTATTCATTCAATGACCCCAACTGAAAGAACGCAGCCTTCAGTAATAAACGGAAGCAGAAAAAAACGAATTGCTAAAGGTTCTGGAACAAGCGTTCAGCAAGTAAACCAATTGCTAAAGCAGTTTAACCAAATGAGCAAAATGATGAAGATGATGCAAGGTGGTGGCGGTAAGAAGATGATGCAGATGATGGGGAATATGAGGTAGATTTAAAATGAAGTAGCAGTTTTCAGTATCAGTAAGCAGTAACAGTGATAAGTAGCAGTAAACAGTAGAAATTTAAATTTTTTTTGATGAGTTTTAAAACTTTATTGGCATATCAAAAAGGATTTTCACTGGCTATGGAAATTTTTGAAATATCCAAAACTTTTCCAAAGGAAGAAACCTATTCTCTGACAGACCCAATTCGAAGAAGCTCACGTTCTGTTTGTGCCAACATTGCTGAAGCTTATCGCAAAAGAAGATATGAACGGCATTTCGTTAGTAAATTGACAGATAGTGATGCCGAAAATTCTGAGACCCAAGTATGGTTGGAATTTGCCAAAGCTTCAGCTTATATTTCGATTGAAACAGAAGAAGATTTCAAAACTAAAAGCGAAGAAATCGGAAAGCGTATAAATTATAATGATTGATAATCCCGGCAAATTTGGAGTCTAATACTACTGCCAACTGCAACTGCCACTGAATACTTTAGAGAATGGAAATCCTAGACGGAAAGAAAATAAGTAACGACATTAAAAATGAAATCTCTGCCGAAGTTGAAAAAATGAAGGCCAATGGAGAAAAGGTGCCGCATCTGGCTGCAATTATTGTGGGTAATGATGGTGCGAGTCTTACTTATGTAGGTAGTAAAGTAAAAGCTTGTGAACGTGTTGGGTTTGAGTCTACATTAGTAAAAATGCCAGACACCACGAGTGAGTTAGAGCTTCTTAAGAAAATTAAAGAACTTAATGAAGATGATAATATCGATGGCTTTATCGTTCAGCTGCCACTTCCTAGGCAAATTGACACTCAAAAAGTGCTTCTTACGGTAGATCCAAGCAAGGATGTTGATGGTTTTCATCCAGAGAATTTTGGGAAAATGGCACTTGATATGAGCACTTTTATTCCTGCAACACCTTTCGGAATTCTTGAGTTGTTACAACGCTATAACGTTGATACCAAAGGGAAACACACCGTTGTTATTGGAAGAAGTCACATTGTAGGAAGACCTATGAGTATTTTAATGAGTAGAAAAGGCTGGCCTGGAAACAGTACTGTTACCTTGACGCACAGTAATACTAAAAACATTGCTCAAATAACTACTCAAGCCGATATAATCATCTCGGCATTAGGTGTTCCAAATTTTTTAAAGGCTGAAATGGTCAAGGATGAAGCGGTAATAATAGACGTTGGAATTACAAGAGTAGAGGATGCTGATAGCCCTAAAGGCTACAAGATTACTGGTGATGTTGATTTTGAAAACGTTAGTAAAAAAGCCTCTTTTATTACTCCTGTTCCTGGTGGAGTGGGGCCAATGACTATTGCTATGTTGTTAAAAAACACGCTTTTAGCTCGCGAGCAACGAAGAGGCCATTAGAAATTATATTCAATTAGCTATTTCTGTCGGGAAAGTATTTTATCACCTTCTTCTAAGCGCCAATCTAAATACTTATGAAGATCTGTTTCAATCCAACCCATAGAAATTGACATTACCGCCAAATCGTCAATATATCCTATACCTGGAATAAAATCAGGGACAATGTCTAATGGATTTAATACATAAAGTAGGGTAACTGCAATAGACGCAATTGTAAACCAAGGTACTTCAGAATATTTGCCATTTTTGAAATCCTTGAGCATTTCAAACATAATTTTTCCTAATTCAACAAACTTTCGTAAGGGAGGTGCATTGCTCAATTTTTTCGAAATAGACTCTTCATTGTCCATCACCAATTCAACATCTTCATCATCTATTTTTGAGGTTTCATTCTCAAAATAATCTTCGCTTACATTACTATTCATCATAGCGATTAAGGGTTTTTTTGAATTATCTTTTTTGAATACCATATTGATTAAATTTATTTCCTAAATCTAATCAATCCTCAACCGAATACTTTTAAAATTTTGTTATAAATAACTTCAATTTAAAGAAATAAAACACGGTCAAATTCTAAAGCGGAATAAAATAGTTAGGTTCAATATATCTAAGAAAGTCCGATTTCTGCTAATTTTATAGGTTTTTGAATTAGCCTACATTTTGCATCAGAGTTAACTTTTAGAGTACTTTATCTTCATTCACTCTAGTGTCTGCGCCATATTCTTTTCTATAAATCTTCACTAAAACAATAAACAGGCTTATTAATAATGGCCCAAAAATAAGGCCGATAAACCCAAATAATGGAACTCCCACAATTACCCCAATTAGAGTAATTAATGGGTGTACATCGTCCAGTCGTTTTAGAACGTATAAACGGATAACGTTGTCTGTGGAACCTACAACTATGAAACCGTACATTAAAATTCCCCAAGCTGCAAAATTATCGCCTGCAGAGAGTGTGAGCAAAAACACTGGAACTACTCCTAACAATGTGCCCACAAAGGGAATCATGCTTGAAATAGTTACAATTACAAACCAAAAAAATGGATCTTGAGTGCCAAAAATAAGAAAGCCAATAAGGGCTACAATACCTTGAGCCAGCCCAACGAGTGGGATACCCAGTGCATTAGACCGTACCATGGCCTGAACTTCGGATCCAATTTCGTTTAAATTATCTCGGTCTAATGGAATGTATTCACTAAAAGACTCCTTCAACTTTCGTCTATTGGTTAACATATAATAGAGCATAAAGTACATTAAACCAATCGCAATAAAAGCGTTAAAAGTGCCACCTGCTAGATCTTGTAATTGAACCGATAACCAGCTTGTAATTGCCGATGGATTTATTTGCTCACTCAATTGAAACCCTAATTTATCATCTAATATTCCTAATTGGTCTTTTAAGGCGTGAACAACTTCAGATGAATTGGTAACGGCTTCAGAAATTTTATTTCCTAACATTAATATAATTCCAGAAATAGGAAGTAGAATGCCAATAAACGATCCGAGCATTAAAAGAAACGCAGCAAGGCTTGCATTCCATTTTTTCTTTTTAACAAGAGTGAACATCCACTTTCGCATCAAGACGTACATTGTAATTGCTCCAAGTACTCCAGTAAGATAAGGTAAGAGCTCGCGAAAAATTAAACTCCCCATTAACAAAATGAGAAGTATGACAAAAACTTGTCGAATAATTTGTGGTGGAATGGTTTTCGTCATATAGTAAATTAGACTATTACTGGCTATTATTTAGGCTGTGCATAAGTATCTAATTAATAACTGATACTTTGCTGAATAGCCTGCTTGTTATAAGACTTTATTCGATTTAAAAAAATGTTAGTATGCCCTGCTTTAATCAATTTGGTCTGTGTCCTTTCTTCGTTTTAACAATCCGATGCCAGCAAAGAAAAACACGATTCCTAAGATTATTAAAGCCCAAGAGTTGATTCCGACCTCCATACTTCCAAAAATTCCTAAAATACCCATTATTAATGCGATAGCGCCAGCTATGGTTAGTATAAATCCTAAAATTTTGATCATGATTATGGTTTTTTGGTTAATGATGATTAAAAATATAGGAAATCACTCGTTTGGTAATGGGTATTAACAAAAGCTTAGTAGCTTCGTGTAAATTTTAATTTTTAGCAGGCCAGCCAATTCTAAAATATTTTACTGTAGCTGAGTCTATTATGTGGTGGGCTTCTAATTTGGCATTTGGGTCATTTCGAACCTCTCCAGTTAAATATTTAGATTCGATAGTTAGATAGATGTCAGTATCTGAGAAAAACACCATTACTCCATTAATAATTCGTTGTACATCCGAAATGGTATGATTGTCTTTAAAATCCTTATATGTGCTTTTAGTACTAAGTCCTTTTTCCGTTTTATATCTTGGATCGAAAATCATGATATCTGTAATTGTGGAATTTGGATCTGTCTCGTTTTGTGGTGAAAGCAATAGGAGTTTTTGACCTCCTTTTTCATAGATTTCTACTTCACCTTGCGTTTCTAAGGCATTCGGGGATGAGCTGATTTTTACAATTGAATCTGTTGCAAAAATAGAATCCAACTGCTTCATTTTTGCTTGGTCTGTTAATTTTCCAATTGTTCCTTTTTTGATAAGAAATGGATCAGTGCTTTCTTTTCCACATTGTACGAATAATAGTGTTGCAAGGATACCGAAGAATAAGGTTTTTTTCATTTATAGGGTTGATTATTAATTAATTTAAATTTAAGTTTTTTATTGTATACGAACTATTTCATCATTTTTCCTAGAATCCCAAGGACGCTTCGTATCACAGTTGGGCTAGTGAGGGTCTTTATCCATGGATTTGAAGTGCGTTTACTGCGAGACGAAGATCTAACTGTTGATGCTTGTTTAGATTTTTCTGTTTCTTTTCTAGATTTTTCCTTAGCTTCTTCTGTGTTGGCATCAGCAATTTTTTTCGTCAACATTTCGTAAGCACTTTCCCTATCGACAGTTTTGTCGTATTCGGGAATTAGTGTAGAACTTTGTAGTAATTCCTTTAACTCGTCATTGCTTAATACATCCATTCGGCTCATGGGAGCGCGAAGCATTGTACGGGCTAGAGGTGTAGGTATTCCTTTTTCGTTCAAAGCACTTACCAATGCTTCTCCAATTCCTAGTGTTGTTAATACTTCATCGGTTTTGTAATATTCTGAAATAGGATAGTTTTCTGCAGTAAGTTTTATTGCTTTTCTGTCTTTAGCCGTAAAAGCACGTAATGCATGTTGAATTTTTAGTCCTAACTGGCTCAGAACCGCGTCGGGTACATCTGTAGGGTTTTGGGTTACAAAATAAAGCCCAACTCCCTTAGAACGGATTAATTTTACAATACTTTCAATTTGATTTAACAGCGCGCTACTGGCTTCTTTGAAAATTAAATGCGCCTCGTCAATAAAGATTACAAGTTCGGGTCTTCCGCTATCTCCTTGCTCAGGAAAAGTGGTGTAAATTTCAGCAAGCAAACTTAGCATGAAAGTTGAAAAAAGTTTAGGACGATCTTGTATATCGGTTAAGCGAATAATATTCACATAGGCCATTCCGTTTTCATCTAAGCGCATTAAATCTTGTGGATCAAACGATTTTTCGCCAAAAAACAGGTTAGCTCCTTGCTGTTCTAATTCAATAATTTTACGTAGAATGGCGGCTGTAGAAGCGGTTGATATTCTGCCATAAGCATTTGTAAATTCTTCTTTTCCTTCGTTGGTAGTGTATTGTAAAATCTTTTTAAAATCCTTTAAATCCAATAAAGGCATTTTGTTGTCGTCGCAGTACTTAAAAATAACCGATACGATTCCAGATTGCGTATCGGTTAAATCGAGAATTCTAGACAAAAGCACAGGGCCAAATTCACTCACCGTGGCACGAAGACGTACGCCGTTTTGTTCAGAAAGCGATAAAATTTCGGTAGGAAACCGCTTGGCTTCGTATGGAAAACCGATGGCGTCGTGGCGTTCTTTTATTTTGGCATTATCTGTTCCAGGTTGCGCGATTCCGCTTAGGTCGCCCTTAAAGTCCATTAACAGCACTGGAATTCCTTTTTCAGAAAGATTTTCAGCAAGAATTTGAAGCGTTTTAGTTTTTCCAGTTCCTGTGGCTCCTGCAATAAGTCCGTGACGATTTAAAGTTTTTAATGGAAGTTTTACAAAAGCATCTTTTACAGTTTCTTTCTCATACATTGCTGAGCCTAGGGTAATATAATCTCCTTTTGTGGCGTAACCAGAATTGATATGCTCGATAAAAGTTTTCTTGTTTACCATGCTTTTAAATTTTGCTCAAATGTAATAAATAAACGTGCCAAAATTCAAATACCGTTGCATTCTATTGAGCTAAATAAGTTTGGTTTATCAGTTGGTTTTTGTTCGTTGCATTTTGTTATTTGAAGTTTATTTTTATAGTACTTTTGCGCCTATGAAGAATGAAGTGCAAAGTTTAGTTGATAGAGGTCTTGTCTTGCCTTTAATGGAAGAGTTTTATACCATACAAGGCGAAGGATATCACAAAGGAACAGCTGCTTATTTTATTAGAGTAGGGGGTTGCGATGTTGGATGTCATTGGTGTGATGTAAAAGAAAGTTGGAATGCTGAACTTCATCCTCCAACTACTATTGAAAGCATGGTCCAAAAAGCTACAAGCCACTCAAAAACAGTCGTAATTACTGGTGGAGAGCCGCTTACCTACGATATGGGCCCGCTTACCAAAATGCTAAAAGATAATGGTGCGAATGTGCATATTGAAACTTCGGGCGCCTATAAACTAACGGGAACTTGGGATTGGATTTGTCTTTCTCCTAAAAAAGTAAAACTCCCTACCGAAGAAATTTATGAAGTTGCGCACGAACTTAAAGTTATCGTTTTTAACAAGGATGACTTCCGTTTTGCTGAAGAACAAGCTGCAAAGGTTAACGATAACTGTTTGTTGTATCTTCAGCCAGAATGGGGAAACCGTGAAAAAATGTCGCCGTTGATTGTGGATTATGTAATGCAAAATCCAAAATGGAAGGTGTCCCTACAAACGCATAAGTATCTAAACATTCCGTAAAGGCGCAATGCATAGTGTCTCCACTTGTGGTAATACACTGTGCTTCTAAGGAAGAGTTTTAAAAGGAATTTCTACGTAATGATCGTCCCATCCTATCAAAAGTGTTGTTCCGTCGTTTTCGGGGCGAAATATCATTGAAAGTGTTTCTATTGGAGCTACGGCTTGCATACATGAAACCTTTATTCGAGCCACATCCATTTCTTTTTTATAATTGAATGCTCCCCAGATATCGGTTGCACTGTTGATTATAATCGTCCACTTGTCTTTATTTGGAATCGTGAAAAGTGTGTACGTGCCCGGTTTTAAAACGGTCTTTCCAAGAAGTAAGGGGGTGTAAATGGTTAATTCGGTTGCTTCATTCGCTCCTGTGCGCCATACTTCATTATATGGCACTAATTCGCCAAAAATATCACGTCCCTTTTTTTGAGGACGACTGTATATAACTCGAGCAATTGGCGGACTGTTTTTATTAGCTCTAGCAATTGCAAGATCCATAGGAGAAGCATCTATATTTGGAAATTCTTGAGCCTGAATATTTAGTTGAATGGCAAAAAAGGTAAGCGTTAAAAATATAGCTAAAGTGTTTTTCATAGTATTGCGTTTAATAATGAACGAACGGTAAGTTATGACAATTATTTTCATTAAAAGTTTAATCGGGCTCTAAATGTTATGGAGTAAATGCTGCTAAACAGAAAGCTGTTTTGTGAAACTTAACCCCCTGTTTATGGTTTCATGTCTCAATATACAAGAAAGCTATAAAAACAGCTTTTTTCCACAGGTTTTTGTTAATAACTTAGTGTCTCTGAGATACGTAAACCCTTAATTTTATAGGGGATTTCGTTATATTTGTGAATTGTTGAAAAAATTGAAAATTTTACAGAATCATATATGAGCGAAGAACAAAATAAAGGTAGTTACGGTGCCGATCAAATTCAGGCATTGGAAGGAATGGAGCACGTGCGCATGCGTCCATCAATGTATATTGGTGATGTTGGAGTACGTGGTCTTCACCACTTAGTTTATGAAGTGATAGATAACTCCATTGACGAAGCAATGGCTGGTCATTGTGATACTATTGAGGTATGGATAAATGAAGATAATTCAATTACCGTAAAAGATAACGGTCGAGGAATTCCAGTTGATCTGCATAAAAAAGAAGGTGTTTCTGCTTTACAAGTGGTAATGACCAAAATTGGTGCAGGTGGAAAATTCGACAAAGATTCGTATAAAGTATCAGGAGGATTGCACGGGGTGGGTGTTTCTGTTGTAAATGCTCTTTCTGTTAACTTAAAAGCCACCGTTCATCGCGATGGTAAAATTTGGCAGCAAGAATATGAGCGTGGGAAGGCGATGTATCCTGTAAAGTCTATTGGCGAAACAGATGTTCGTGGTACAGTTGTTACTTTTCTTCCAGATCCCGAAATATTCAGTCAGACTACAGAATATAGCTACGAAACCCTAGCTAATAGATTGCGAGAGCTTTCATTTCTAAATAAAGGATTGACTATCTATATCACCGATAAGCGTGAAAAAAATGAAAAAGGTGAATATGAAACCGAAAAATTTCACAGTGAGGAAGGTCTAAAAGAGTTTATCAAATATTTAGACGGAAATCGCGAGTCTATTATTGCTGAAGTAATTTCTATAGAAGGTGAAAAGAATGACATTCCAGTTGAGGTTGCAATGGTTTACAATACTTCATATACTGAAAATCTTCATTCGTATGTAAATAATATTAATACCCACGAAGGTGGAACCCATCTTTCTGGTTTTCGAGCTGGTTTAACGCGTACGCTGAAAAAATATGCAGATGCTTCTGGAATGCTCGATAAACTTAAATTTGAGATCGCTGGTGATGATTTCCGTGAGGGTTTAACAGCAATTATTTCGGTTAAAGTACAAGAACCACAATTTGAAGGACAAACCAAAACCAAGTTGGGTAACCGAGAGGTAACGGCTGCAGTTAGTCAAGCTGTTTCGGAAATGCTCGAAAACTACTTAGAAGAGCATCCTAACGATGCCAAAATAATAGTTCAAAAAGTAATTCTGGCTGCACAAGCCCGACATGCCGCAAGAAAAGCTAGGGAGTTGGTACAGCGAAAAACTGTAATGAGTGGCGGTGGCCTGCCAGGAAAACTTTCAGATTGTTCTGAGCAAGACCCTGCGAAATGTGAAGTATTCCTAGTGGAGGGAGATTCGGCAGGTGGAACCGCAAAACAAGGACGGGATAGAAACTTTCAGGCTATTCTTCCATTACGAGGTAAAATCCTCAACGTAGAGAAAGCCATGCAGCACAAAGTTTTTGAAAACGAAGAAATTAGAAACATCTACACTGCACTTGGCGTTACTATCGGAACTGAAGAAGATAGTAAGGCACTGAACCTAGAAAAACTGCGTTACCATAAAGTAGTAATTATGTGTGATGCGGATGTGGATGGAAGCCACATTGCTACGTTGATACTTACATTCTTTTATCGTTATATGAAAGAACTTGTTGAAGCTGGTTGTGTATATATTGCTACTCCACCTTTGTACTTATTGAAAAAAGGTGCTAAAAAAGTATATGCATGGAGTGAAAAAGAGCGTGATGATTATAACCTGGAAATGGGCGGTGGCGCTTCAATTCAACGATATAAAGGTTTAGGGGAGATGAATGCAGAGCAATTGTGGGATACTACAATGAATCCAGATTTCCGTATTTTAAGACAAGTAACTATAGACAATGGAACGGAAGCCGATCGCGTTTTCTCTATGCTTATGGGAGACGAAGTTCCGCCACGTCGTGAATTTATTGAGAAAAACGCAATTTATGCGCATATCGATGCGTAATATCACTGGTTGGGTATTCCGTGTATCCCTCGCTTAGTATGTCCATGTTTTGAGTTCTTCTATTTGCTTACTTTAAAATCTAATTATTAAATCGTCTGCAGTTTGAATAGGTTTTAAAAAAGCCCTATTTTTATATGGAAACTAAAATACTGTTAAACCCACCTACCAGTCTAGGGCAGGTAGGTGGTTTTTTTTAAATGTAAATTCTGTATATATGAAAAAGTTACTACTGTTTTTCGGATTATTGATTACTGTGCCTTCATTGGCGCAAGATAAATTAGAAGACCTTATTGCTGCAGGTATTGAAGACGCCCAACGTTTTGCCACTGATTATTTAACACCGGGTACTGAAAGCTTAATGCACAATGTCGCGAATGGGTGGATACAATCCGCTGAGGTTAAAAAACCACTTAAATTTGATATTTCATTAATAGGAAATATTATTCTCGTGAAAGACGAGCACCAAACTTTTACACTGAACACCGCCGATTATAAAAATCTTAAATTTCAAGATGGCAGTACGGTAAAACAGGTTGCTACCGTTTTTGGAGAAAACAACCCCGATATAACGGTTTATTCTGAAGTTAAGGATGGTGATATAACAGTTAGAGTGCCTTTTGAACTACCGCAAGGATTGGCTTCAGTAAATATGAACATATTGCCTGCAGCATTTCTGCAAGCAAGATTAGGGCTTTTTAAAGGAACTGAATTAAAGTTACGTTACTTTCCTAAAATTAAACAAGAAGATGTGGACGTCGGACTTTATGGAGTGGGACTTCAACACGAATTTACCAGTTGGCTTCCGGCAGAGAAGCTGTTTCCTGTAGCTATTTCTGGTATTGTAGCCTACACAAATGTTGGGGCAAACTACGATTTTACTAATAACAATATTGTTACAGGTACCAATCAAAGATTTGATTTAACTGTAAATTCTTGGTTGTTTCAACTTCAAGCGTCAACAAAACTGCCTGTAATTAACTTTTACGGCGGAATTGGTTATGTTTCTGGAAATTCAGAATTTAATGTTTTAGGAAATTATAAAGTTGTTGATGGTATACCTATAGATGAAGACACAGATGAATTTCAGAATCCATTTACCGTGGAGAATAGTGTTTCGGATATGCGCGGAACGCTAGGACTTATCTTAGAATTAGGATTCTTCGGATTGCATGTAGATTATACTTTTGCTCAATATAACAATGCTTCAGTGGGAATGCATTTCGGAATTTAACACACTATTCTTTATTTTACTATAACCGCCTTCTTCTTTTATTTTTGAAGAAAAATTTTAGGTAATTCGTTTTGTTTTTAAAGCTTTGTTATCATTGTTTTAAGTAGTTTTTGATACTTTTGTGAAGCTTTTTAACCCAAACATTTTAATAGTTGAAAATGGGTTCAAAATTCAATTGAAAATATTAATAATCAATAAATAATAATTAAATGAAAGTAACAGTCGTAGGTGCGGGTGCTGTTGGCGCAAGTTGTGCTGAGTATATCGCTATAAAGAATTTTGCAAGTGAAGTAGTTTTGTTGGATATAAAAGAAGGTTTTGCTGAAGGAAAGGCTATGGATCTTATGCAAACGGCTTCTTTAAATGGTTTTGATACTAGAATTGTAGGTGTAACAGGCGATTATTCTAAAACTGCCGATAGTGATATTTGCGTAATTACTAGTGGAATACCAAGAAAACCTGGAATGACTCGTGAAGAATTAATAGGAATTAATGCTGGTATTGTAAAGGATGTTTCTTCTAACCTTGTAAAACATTCTCCTAACACAATTATTATCGTCGTGAGTAATCCAATGGATTCTATGACATATTTGGTTCATAAAACTTCAGGATTAGACAAAAATAAAATTATCGGAATGGGAGGTGCTTTAGATAGCGCTCGTTTCAAATACCGTTTGGCTGAAGCTTTGGGCGCTCCAATTAGCGATGTAGACGGAATGGTAATTGGTGGTCATAGCGATACTGGAATGGTTCCGTTAACACGTTTGGCAACACGAAATAGTGTTCCTGTTTCTAATTTCCTTTCTGATGATAGATTAAATCAAGTTCTTGAAGATACTAAGGTTGGTGGAGCTACACTTACCAAATTGTTAGGAACTTCGGCTTGGTATGCTCCGGGAGCAGCAGTTTCAGGATTGGTTCAAGCAATTGCTTGCGACCAAAAGAAAATGTTCCCATGCTCAGTAATGCTTGATGGAGAATACGGATTGAAGGATATTTGTATCGGAGCTCCTGTTATTCTAGGTCGAAATGGTATCGAAAAAATCGTAGAACTTGAATTGAGTGATGCGGAAAAAGCCCATATGCAATCAAGCGCTGAAGGTGTTCGTAAAACAAACGATTTGCTAGAATTTTAATAATAAAGCAATTTTAAATTAAACCTCACAGGTCTCGAAAGACCTGTGAGGTTTTTTCATGTGGATTATGTTCTTTGTTTAATAAAAACCCCAAGGGTATTGCGATGAAAAAAGCAATCTAACCTTTGGGGCTTGACATTTATACAATCTTACGTCCTATAGCGCAGCGGTCTTAAGTCCTACGTCCTTTTTTTACCCGCATTTTGAAGATCCGCAATTCTTGCAAGTCAAACAACCTTCCTGATAAATAAGAGAGGTGCTATTACAGTTTTCGCATTTTTGTTTTTTTGCTTCCGTCCCGTCTGCAACATAACGTTTTAGGGCGCGAGCAACTCCATTTTTCCAGGTGTTAATGCTTTCTGTGTCTAATTGCAAACTGTTTATTAATTCCACGGCTTTCTCAATCGGCATTCCGTGGCGAAGGGTACTCGATATTAGTTTCGCATAATTCCAAAATTCGGGATTAAACTTGTGTGAAAGTCCTTCGATTGTGGTTTTATAGCCTCGTTTATTTTTATATTGAAAATCATAACGCGAGCTGCCATCTTCATTTCTAGCCTTGATAATAAATCCTTGATTTACCCATCGCGGAATTAGAATACCATCTTCATCATCTGCAAACCCTGTAAATATTTCATAAGGTTTTCCGTCGATTAACCCGATAAATGCTATCCATTTGTCCTTGCTATTTTGAAAACGGACTACATCGGCGTTTAATATTTCTGGACGCTTTGTTGGGAAAGCAGTGAGAGTGGTTTCTTGATCTTCCTCTTTTTCATCATTTGAAATTAAAACTCCCGAACGGGATCCATCACGGTACACGGTAACTCCCTTGCAGCCTGCTTGCCAAGCCTCTAGATATAATTTACCGACCAATTCTTCTGTAGCATCGTTTGGTAGGTTAATTGTAACTGAAATGGAATGATCTACCCACTTTTGAACGGCTCCTTGCATTTTTACTTTGCTAAGCCAATCCACGTCATTGGAAGTGGCCTGGTAATAAGGTGAGTTTTTAACGATTTTATTTAATTCCTCCTGAGTGTAATTTTGGTTGGTGTCTATACCGGTAACTTCCATCCATTCTTTAAAGCGGTGGTGAAAAACAACATATTCTTCCCAGCTATCTCCAACTTCATCAACAAAGTCTACCCTAACATTCTTATCGTTTGGGTTTACTTTTCTTCGTCGCTTGTAAACTGGTAAAAAAACTGGCTCGATTCCAGAAGTAGTTTGTGTCATTAAGCTTGTAGTGCCAGTAGGAGCAATCGTTAAAAGTGCAATATTTCTACGGCCGTGCTCTAGCATATCGTAATACAGCTTTTCATCCGCTTCTTTTAAACGAAGTATAAATGGATTGTTCTTTTCGCGATCAGAATCAAATAATTTAAAGGCGCCTCTTTCTTTCGCGGTGTTTACCGATGCTCTATAGGCTTCAATAGCTATGGTTTTGTGGATTTTTACTGAAAATTCAATTCCCTCTGGGCTGCCATATTTAATGCCTAATGCAGCAAGCATGTCCCCTTCTGCGGTAATTCCTATTCCGGTTCTTCTACCTTCTTCAGCTTTTGTTTGAATGTTCTTCCAAAGGTTTCTTTCAACAGCTTTAATTTCATCAGACTGTGGGTCGGCATCAATTTTAGCAATAATTGCGTCAATTTTTTCCAATTCTAAGTCGATGATATCGTCCATTATCCTTTGGGCGATGTTCAAGTGCTTTCTAAAAAGATCGAAATTGAACGAAGCTTCCTTCGTAAATGGCTTGTCAACGTATGAAAATAAGTTGATGGCCAGTAATCGGCAGGAATCATAAGGACATAGCGGAATTTCTCCACACGGATTTGTTGAAACCGTTTTATAGCCTAAGTCTGCATAACAGTCTGGCACCGATTCTTTGATTATGGTGTCCCAAAAAAGAATTCCAGGTTCAGCAGACTTCCAAGCATTGTGAACAATTTTTTTCCACAGTTTTCCAGCTTCTATTTCGTTTGTATTCTTTGGGTTTTCACTAAAAATTGGATATTTCTGAACATAGTTTCCTCCGTCTTTTACCGCTTGCATAAAAGCATCATCTATTCGCACAGAAACGTTGGCGCCAGTAACTTTACCTTGTTCCATTTTAGCATCGATAAAATCTTCTGCGTCTGGGTGATTTATAGATACTGAAAGCATTAAGGCTCCTCGACGCCCGTCTTGAGCAACCTCCCGTGTAGAGTTGGAGTAACGTTCCATAAATGGAACAATACCAGTTGAAGTTAGGGCAGAATTTTTTACTGGAGATCCTTTTGGGCGTATGTGTGAAAGATCGTGTCCAACTCCTCCGCGGCGCTTCATAAGTTGTACCTGTTCTTGGTCTATCTTCATAATTCCACCATACGAATCGGAATCGCCGTCGTTTCCAATAACAAAACAGTTTGAAAGGGAGGCTACTTGGTACGGATTGCCAATTCCGGCCATTGGGCTTCCTTGGGGTACTATATATTTAAAATCCTTAATAGCATCATATATTTCCTTCTCGGTTAATGGGTTTATATAGCGCTGTTCAATTCGGGCAATTTCACTCGCAATTCTGCGGTGCATGTCGTCAGGAGTTTTTTCATAAATATTGCCTTCAGAATCTTTTAGGGCGTATTTGTTCACCCAAACGCGGGCGGCAAGATCATCACCTTTAAAATAATCAACCGAAGCATTAAAAGCCTCATCTTGAGTAAAGGTTTGGGGTGTGGGGGTAATGGTTTTCACAGACATCTTTTGCAAAAATTTTAGGAGGTTATTAAATTTGCTTTTTAAAGTATGTAAATATAGCGAAATAGAAATCTCATTTAAAAATATAAATTAAAAAGTTGACAGAAAAAATATATACTTACCTATTAATCAAAACATTAAAAATTATAAACAATAAAAAGTTGACAAATTTGTGAAATTTCGGTTTCCTTGATAGAACCCTGTGTTTTATGGTTTTTCGGTGAATATTTGGGCTTGCTTCGTATGATTTAATAAAGTGATAAAAGTCATTTTTGAAACTTGTAGTGAATCGTATATTTGTAGTGTGAAAAATGTAATTCTCATATCGATTACCTTCCTAATGTTCGCCAAACCTTTTTGGCCAGTAATGGATTATATGGTGAATTATGATTACATTGTTAATAATTTATGTGAAAATAGAGACAAACCAGAATTGAACTGTGACGGAAAATGTTATTTAAGTAAAGAATTGGCTAAAGAAGCTGGTGCTGATGAAAATAATCCTCTAAACAATAAAAATTCAAAAACCGAAATTCCGCAGGTTATTATTCTTGAAAATATTTCTGATTTTCAATTAGCATTTATACCAGATATTATTGCACCAGAAAAAGTGGGTTATACATCAGTATTTCACACTTCACTTTATGTGTCAAAAATTCTTCATCCCCCGCGAATAGTATAGTTTTTTGAGGGACGTTTTTTGTGGTTTTCTAATGAAAGCCCGCTTGTAATGCTCGTGAGGTTTATAAACCTAGTTGTGCTAAACGAAGACGACCATTTCATTCCTTCAAGATGTGTTTTTAAAATCGATATACTTCTTGTTGGTGTTTAGAAACCTATAACTATTTTTAAAATGAAATCATTTATTTGGGTGTCTCCAAAATTGGGGATACCGATGGTGTGCCTACTTGTAGCGGTTCTTTTTACGGCTTTTGTTTCAGAATTGCATGGGCAAGAAGTGGCAGCCGATAGCTTAAAGTTAATCAACTTAAACGAAGTAGTGGTAATTTCAGCTGGTAAACAGTTGGATCATCAAAAGCAGCATAAACCAATGTCGTCTTTAGATGAGTTTTTGGAGTCATCACGAAGTATTAATATGGTAAAGCGCGGCGCCTATGCTTGGGAGCCAACGATGAACGATATGGGTTCTGAACGCTTGGCTGTTACTATAGACGGAATGCAAATTTTTGGCGCGTGTACAGACAAGATGGATCCAATAACTTCGTATGTCGATGTTTCAAACTTATCAGAAGCGCAAATTGGTTCTGGACAGCAAGGTTCGGCTTTCGGAAATACCATTGGCGGAGGAATTAATTTGAAATTGGACAAAAGTAATTTTAAGCCAACAGGATGGACTGGTTCGTTGGAAAGTTCGTACGAAAGCAACAACAGTATGCGTGCTTTTGGTGGAGAACTAAATTATTCTGATGAAAAATTCTATATAAATACTGATGTGATTTATCGAAAAGCCGATAATTACAGTGCTGGGGGCGATAGAGAGGTATTGTATTCGCAATTTGAGAAGTATAATTTCTCAATCAATACGGCATACAAACTTGCTGAAGACAAATCTGTTTCTGCTACCTTAATATACGACGAAGCTAGAGATGTAGGATATCCCGCATTAACAATGGATGTTTCTTTGGCGCGTGCGATCATAGGTTCGGTAAGTTATAATCAGGATACCTTGTTTGGAAGTTTGACGAATTGGGAATCTAAGTTGTACTTCAACACCATAGAACACGTGATGGACGATACTACGAGACCAGGCGTGCCAATTCATATGGACATGCCGGGTTGGAGTGATACGTATGGGTTTTATTCGCAGGCTAATTTCACAAGAGAAAGGAATCGGTTCTTTTTTAAAGTAGACGGTTATTTCAATAAATCCATAGCCGAAATGACAATGTATCCTGCAAATAGCAGCGAAGCCTTAATGTTTATGCTAACGTGGCCAAATGTACACACTACCGATTTTGGATTTTATGCCGAAGACAATATTTCTTTTTCAAAGTCTTCGCTTAAATTATCTACTCGTTTAAGCTATCATTCAAATACTGTGGCAGATGACTTTGGACTGAATAGTCTTAAGATTTTTCATCCTGAAATGGATCGGACAAACACTCGTTTTCTGAAAAGTTTTTCGGCTCAGTATCACCAAATGATGAACGATTTTCATTTGAATGGAGGTATTTCTTATGGCGAGCGCGCGCCGTCGGTTTCTGAAGGCTATGGTTTCTATTTGTTCAATAGTTTTGATAACCACGATTATATTGGCGATCCAGATTTAAAAACGGAAAGCTCTGCGGAGGTCAATCTCTCGATATCGTACGAAAAACCGATTTTTGAAATTACTGCCGAAGCAAACTACTTTCGCGTTTTCAATTATATAATTGGAACGGTTAATCCGTTGGTGAGTCCAATGGCCATTGGAGCCGATGGGGTTAAGGTTTACGAAAATTTAGATTATGCGCAGCTATTTAATACCTCACTTTTGGGTCGATATGCTATTTCGAATGCATTTAAACTGTCGGGTAGAATTTCGTATCATCGCGGTGTGGATAATGACGATGAAAACTTACCGTTGATTAGCCCAGTTTCATATCAAGGTAGCCTCGATTTTTATAAAAACCAATACTCAGCTTCACTTTCTGTAAATGGAGCCGGGAAGCAGGTTAATTACAATCCCGCTTATGGCGAAACCAAAACTGCTTCGTACGCGACGCTTTCAGCGAGTTTCGGAAAGCGTTTCTTCTTAAATAATGATAGTCTTTTTGTTAAAACTGGAATTGAAAACATTTTAGACACTTATTACTCTTCCTATACCGATTGGAAAAATATACCAAGAATGGGTAGGAATATCTATTTAACAATTTCTTATTCAATTAAATAAAAACAATATAAATCTCATATAAAAATGAAAACACTTAAATATATTTTCGCAATTCTTATTATTTCGGCTTCATTCCTTAGTTGTTCTACGGACAATGACGATGAGCCAACACCAATGAACCCTGTAGCAGGACTTATTAAAATTTATGAATTTTCTGAAGCTGACCATACTGTCGAAATCTATTCTGAAAAACAAGTTTTAGAAGTGGGCTATAACGAACTTTCTATCCGAATTTTGGATAAGGCGAGTAATAACTACATTTCCAATGCCGAGCCTACGTGGATGCCAATGATGCATATGGAGTCTATGAGTCATTCAGGACCGCATAGTATGTTACGAAATACCGAAAACGAAACTGTTTACAAAGGGCATATCGTTTTTCAGATGGCAGAAAATGATACAGAATACTGGGAGGTTGCTTTAAATTATAATTTCAATGGAGAGCCAATGAGTATGGCTCAACGGGTGTCGGTGGTGCAACCGGTTGATGGTTTTAGAAAAACTCAAGTATTTACTGGAGCTGACGAGGTGCGCTATATTATGGCATTCGTAAACCCAAAAGATCCACAAGTGGCTATTAATGATTTTCAAGCGGTTTTATACAAAATGGAAAATATGATGACCTTCCCAGTGGTTGAAAATTACAAAGTTACTGTTGATCCTAGAATGCCTTCCATGGGAAATCATACATCTCCAAATAATGAAGATATGGTTTATAATGCCGCAACAAAAATGTATAACGGAAAGCTATCGTTCACGATGACCGGATATTGGAAAATAAACTTGAAGCTGCTAAACGCAAGTGGTGAAGTTTTGAAAGGGGAAGATATTACAGATGACAACCCAGCAAGTAGTCTCTATTTCGAACTAGAGTTCTAAAAATAGAGATGGTAAGGGCTTTATCTAACCGTAACGAGTAATATCCGAATAGTGGATAGACTTCTGCCTTAATTTGGCTAAAGCCGATAATTATTTTATTTATTTCCCCGAGCTAAAGCACTGGGTTGTTTAAAGGAAACCATAGAATAGAATAACCACGGCGCTTTAGCCCGTGGTTAAAAAAGTGTTGCGCGAATCTGGCTTTAGCCAAACATTTCCGTAATACTTGTGTGACTGACTGGATTTTTATTGATTTTGAGTTGATATTCTTAAAAGGAAGTTAGGTGCTTTACTTATTCCTTTAGATAGATTGACGCTTGTTTTTTTTGGAGGATTTATCCTACGTCATCAGTCCTATCGTCTTACGAACTTTAAAAAAAGCTGCGTTATATTCCTTAAAGACTGTAGTGATACAGTCTTTATTTTTATATATTTGGCGCGTGAATTGGAGATGGTATATTACTGGAATAATCATAGCCCTTGCGTTTTATGGCGCTGGTTTTGAACAGTCAACAGCAAGTCCTAACCAGGAGATTGTTGTTAGGTTCAGTGCCGATTCTATCACAGCCAATGATGCTAAAAAGACAATTTCTGAAATAACTAGGCAGTTAAAATCTATAGGTGTAGATGATGTTCACGTATCAGAAGTGGTTAATGGTAAAGTTAAAGTTACCTATTTTAGTACCCTCGATGTAGCTGTTGTAAAAAGCTTACTTTACAGGTATAACAAGCTCGACTTGAGCGATACCGCCTTTAATGAGGACGACAATTCTTCTCAATTTCCCTTCAGTAATAGCCCTACAACCTACAAATTAGAAATTGTCCAGATCCAAACAGATTTAGGGTCCGATATCGGTTTTCAAGGAATACTCGTAGAAGTAAATTCACTTGCCGATCAATATTTAAAACCGAGAATTTCTTTAGCTACCTCCGAAATTAACTTCACTCCAAAAGATAATTTCGAAAGTGCAGATATTACCAACTACCTAGTTGTTCCCGAATTAATAACGGAATTTGAACACATAATTCCCGAGGTAAGGGCAGGCCCCATTTGTTAGGAAGTACACTTTGCTTCCCCAATTTCAGCTTTCCAAAAATTTATTTTTTTAAAAAATAATCTTAATTGTTAGATATGGCAGCAAATTATATATTTGCGCTCTCGAAAATTTCGGGATAAAAATCTGACCAAAAATAATTTACACATGCAAAATAGAGGATTAATTACTGTATTCGCCATTCTATTCGGATTGGTGAGTATTTATCAGCTTTCTTTTACGTTTATTTCCAGTAAAGTAGAAAGTGAAGCTAAAGAATTTGCACAAAGCAAATATTCTGAAAATGAACCAGATTTAAGAGAAGCCGCAGAGGCTCGTTACCTTGATTCTGTTGGAGTTTCTCCAGTGTTTTTAGGAATTGATTACAATACCGCAAAAGATAAAGAGCTTAATAAAGGTCTCGATCTTAAAGGGGGTATTAACGTTATTCTTGAGGTTTCTGTAAAGGATATCTTGAGAGGATTGGCAAACCATTCGAAAGATCCTGCTTTTAACCAAGCTTTAGAAAATGCCACAGAACTTCAAAAAGCTAGTCAGGATACATATTTAGAGTCTTTCTTTAAGGCTTTTGAAGCGCTTCCAGGCGAAAACACATTAGCTTCTCCAGATGTTTTCTTTAATAAGAATTTAGAAGAAAGCATTACTCCATTAATGACCAATGCTGAGGTGAAGCCTATTATTGAAAGAAAAATCGATGAGTCTATTACTTCAGCTTTTGAGGTACTTAGAAAACGTATCGATAAGTTTGGTGTAACACAACCAAACATCCAGCGTTTAGGGAAATCTGCCCGTATTTTGGTGGAACTTCCAGGTGCTAAGGATGTAAGTAGAGTTAAGAAATTGCTTCAAAGCACTGCTCAGCTTGAATTCTGGGATGTTTATAAATTTGAAGAAGTAGCTAGTTTTTTACAAGCTGCAGACAATAGAGCTGGCGAAATTGAATTAGCTAAAAGCGGTAAAACAGCGGTAAAAGAAACTGTTGAAGTTGTTGAAGATACAACCGAAGCTGCCGAAGAAGACGACGTAAGTAAACTTCTAGGTGGACAAGATGTTAAAGATACACTGGTAGATGATAATAAGGCGAACCCAATTCTTTCTAGAATGGTCTCTCTTGGAAACCAAGGAAGTCCAGTTATTGCTACTTTCAGATTAAAAGATACTGCAGCGGTAAACGGTTACTTGCGTATGCCTCAAGTACGTTCATTGCTACCTACAGAAATGCGTTTTGCAAAATTTGTATGGGGCTTGCCTTCACCAAACCCACAATTAAAGGGAGAGGAAACTACTGCGCTTTATGTGTTAAAAGGAAATAGGGATGAGGTGCCGCCACTTGGTGGAAACGTTGTTGTTGATGCAAGACAAGAATACGACCAAATGAGTAGAATAGTAGTTTCTATGCAAATGAATGGCCAAGGGGCTAAAGTATGGGAACAAATGACTGGTAATGCGTACCAAAACCAAAGCCAGATTGCCATTGTACTTGATGATATTGTATATTCTGCTCCTGGAGTTACTTCAGGTCCAATCGCAGGAGGTCGTAGCCAGATTTCTGGAGACTTTACAGTTAACGAAGGTCAGGATTTAGCAAACGTACTTCGCGCAGGTAAACTACCAGCTTCAGCAGACATCGTTCAAGCGGAAGTAGTTGGACCAACACTTGGTCACGAAGCTATTAATAGTGGTGTTATGTCATTTGCAATAGCACTTATAATTGTGCTACTTTGGATGATTGGATACTACGGAAGAGCAGGTGTTTATGCCGACATCGCTTTGTTAGTTAACATTTTATTCATCTTCGGAATATTAGCCGGATTAGGTGCTGTGCTTACGCTTCCTGGTATTGCAGGTATTGTACTTACCATTGGTATGTCGGTAGATGCTAACGTACTTATTTTTGAACGTATAAAAGAAGAACTCGCAAAAGGGAAGTCGCAAAAAGATGCTATTAAAGATGGTTTTAATAATGCTTTGTCTTCAATTCTAGATGCTAACATCACCACAGGTCTTACGGGATTAATCCTTTTGGTATTCGGAACTGGTCCTATTCAAGGGTTTGCTACTACCTTATTAATTGGTATTGCAACTGCATTATTTACAGCAATCTTCATTACCAGATTGTTTATAGATTCTTATACAAGAAATGGAAAGGATTTACCTTGTACGACTTCAATGTCAAAAGGTCTATTTACCAATGTGAATATCGAATTCTTGAAGAAAAGAAAAACAGCTTACATAGTTTCATCTGTGTTAATTCTAATTAGTTTAACGTCTTTATTTACAAACGGATTAAACCAAGGCGTTGACTTTGTTGGAGGGCGTACATATACAGTTCGTTTTGCAAAAGATGTAAATTCAGCTAAAATCCAAGATGATTTGATTGCTACTTTCGGAAGTGCAGAAGCAAAAACGTATGGAGGAAACAATCAGCTGAAGATTACTACAAAATACAAAGTTGAAGAAACCGATACAGCGATTGATGAGGAAATAGAGCGTATGCTTTATGAAACACTTAAAGCTGATTTACCTGCCGACATGACCTACGAAGCTTTTGTAGGTGACCAGGAAGGTAAAAGTATTGGTAGAATGGAGTACTACAAAGTAAGTCCGACCATTGCAGATGATATTAAAAGAGATTCGTTCTGGGCTGTTTTCGGCTCGCTGATTGTGGTTTTCTTATATATCCTGCTCCGATTTAGAAGGTGGCAGTTTGGTTTAGGTGCCGTTGCAGCTATTTTCCACGACGTTCTTATTGTGCTTGGTATATTCTCATTAACATATACTTTTATGCCTTTCAGTATGGAAATTGATCAATCGTTTATTGCGGCAATCCTTACTGTGGTCGGGTACTCCTTGAACGATACGGTAATTATATTCGACCGTATTCGTGAGTACTTTGGGGAACACCCAAGTTGGAAAATGAACCGTGTTATTGATGTTGCCCTAAACAGTACGTTAGGAAGAACAATGAACACCTCATTTACCACGCTTATCGTATTGCTGTCTATGTTTATTTTTGGGGCCGAATCTATCCGCGGACTATTGTTTGCAATTATAGTAGGTATTCTAGTGGGTACGTATTCATCGTTATTCATTGCAACTCCAATTATGTACGATACGGTAAAACGCAAGAAAATTGAAGATCTAATAGATATTAAAAAAGAGGAAGAAGAAGCTCTTGAAGCATAGAACCTTATAAAACTTCGATTAATTAAGAAAGCAGGCTCGTCAGTAATGGCGAGCCTGCTTTTTTGTTTAAATGTGTTGTTGGCTTTGTTGTTTTGTAAGCAGCTGAAATTATAAGAAGTTTTATTCAACGTCACGGTTCTGATTTTGAAAGCAGATAAGATAGAGCGTCTGTGGTGTTAATAATAGAACCAATCTTGTTCTGAGTATCTTCAGATACTTTCCGAATCTAGACACATATATGCTTCAACGTATAATCTAAGGTTTAGCAACGTATTAGAGGGTGAAGGGACACATAAATATCTATTCAGAACGTATTCGTGCGAGTTTTTGGAAATAAAAATTGATTTACTCTTTATCAGCTGCGGCACGGGAGGCAGTACTTCAAAATATGAAGCTTGAGTGAGCAACTTTTAAATTTTCACAAAACTTCTAAAATTATTAGTATCTATTACAAAGCTCTTTGCATTATATGTTTCTACAAACGTTTGTGGGAGCTTCATCTTTTTGCCCTTAGTTTCCCACTTAAATTCATATCCTAGAATAACACCATTTTTCTCTTCTAGAAAGTCAACTTCCTGTTGTTGTTTGGTTCGCCAGAAATACATTTTTGCAAATGTGTCCTTGTATATGTTTTGTTTTCGCCTTTCCGAAACCAAGAAGTTTTCCCATAGCGCTCCTTTATCCAACCGTAGATCTAGCGGATTAAAATCACCAATTATCATATTACGGACACCATTATCATAGAAATAAATCTTTCTAGATTTCTTAATCTCATTTCTCAGGTTTCGACTGAAACTGTTGAGCCTAAATACGATATAGCCTTGTTCTAGTATTTCGATATATTTTTGTATTGTAATTTTATTTACTCCAACTAGTTGCGACAGTTCATTATAATTTACCTCGCTTCCCATTTGCAATGCAAGCGCTTGTAGTAATTTCTCGAGAACTTCTGGTTTTCGAATGTCCGAAAAAGCCAAAATATCTCTATACAAATAACTATTAACTAGGTTTTTTAATGTCTCTTTCTCGTTTCCCTGATTGTTAATTACATCTGGGTAGAAGCCATAAAGTAATCGGTTTGTGAGTTGCTGTTCTGATTTTAAAAATCCAATTTTTTTTTCATATTCTTCCCAAGCAATTGGAAATAGTTCGTATTCCCATTTCCTTCCAGTTAAGGGCTCGTTCAATTCATTTCCTAAATCAAATGATGATGAGCCACTAATAAATAGTTGAACATCTTTAAATTGGTCTGTAATTATTTTTAAGGTTAATCCAATTCCTGGTATTCTTTGAGCTTCGTCAAGAAATACATTTTTATTGTCGCCTAATAGAGTCCTAATTTCTTCTGTATTGGGACTTGATAACAAGTTTCTTGTTGTAGGGTCATCTCCATCGAGAAATAAATAATCCATCTCTTTCAGGATGCCTTTCAATAGGGTGGTCTTACCCACTTGTCTCGCTCCAACCACTACTATAGCTTTACCGCTTCTTAGTTTTTCCTGAACCTTATTTTCGATAATTCTAGTAAACATTGTTTTTATTTCAAAGCTACTTATAATTATCGTAATGCCCAATAGTTATAACTATTGGTCATTACGATAGCGAAATTACTGAAATTGGAAACAGTCGATTCTTAATTCTCTTGAATAAGTTGAAACGTATCTCCAGTGGTGAGATTCCATTTGTCAGAAAGTCCTGCGTTTACCTCTAATACAAATTGCGCAGGGGCTTCGGAAGGAAGTGATGATTCATCGAAGGGCTTTGCATTTTTGCGGATGCTTATAATTTCTTTTTCTGAATTGAAATATATGATGTCTAAGGCAAATTCAGTATTTTTCATATAAAAAGAACGAATTTGCGAATCTTTAAAAATGAATAGCATTCCTTGATTCTTGGCCATAGATCGACGGTACATCAATCCTGTTTGTGTTTTATAATCGTCATCGGCAATTTCTATGTCGAGTTTTGTAATTATAGAATCATTTTCTGCTTTTATTAAATTAAGTTCACCTTGTTTGGTAAAAGTAATTTCTCGCGTAAGGCTTTTGTTGTCTGTAGATGCAGAGTCTTTGCAATTAGAAAAAGTTAATAGAGCGCCGATAATTGCTATCGAAGTAAATATTTTTTTCATTGTGAATAGATTTTATGACTTACCAGACTTTCTTATTGGATTTGGGGTGTTTAGAAGTTTTTAAGAACCTTCGTTTATAGGTTTGGGAGATTTTTTTGAGGCGCTCCACATGATATAGATCCCTGCAATAATGAAAGGGATGCTGAGCCATTGCCCAGTAGAAAACACTCCTAGAAATGATTCAAAACCACCTTGGCTTTCTTTCACAAACTCGACGATAAAGCGCACCATAAAAAGAAGAATTAAAAACACTCCAAAAATGTAGCCAATCTGTTTTCTGCGTTCGGTTTTCCAATACAAATACCAACAAACTAAAAAGACAATTATGTATCCAGCTGCTTCGTACAGCTGAGCGGGATGCCTAAAAGGAACCGAGTTTAACAGCTCAGAAAATTGAGGATTGTGTACTATGGCGTCATAAGCTTTTGCTGGGTCTTGTATTCCTGTTGCTTGAACGGCTTGGGAAGGGCGTATGGCTTCGTGAACAAAACGAACACCAAGTGGGAAATCGCCAGAAGGCTTTCCTATAATTTCAGAGTTCATAAAGTTCCCGATACGAACAAAAGTTCCACCAGCTGCTACAGCAATAATGATGCGGTCCATAACCCAGAAAAATGGTTTTTTTATAACTTTTTTACTATAATAAAGCATGGCGATGACATAGGCAATTGCCGCGCCGTGACTTGCCAAGCCTTGGAAACCAGTAAATTCAAATTCGGGCACTGTACTTATTGGTAAAAACACCGAAATTGGATCTTGCACAAATAATTCAGGTTGATAAAAGATAACGTGCCCTAGTCTTGCACCTAGTAATGTTGCCAAGACCATATAGATGAAAAGTTTGTCGAGCATTTCTTGTGGCTGACCTTCACGCTCATAGATCTTTTTAGTCAAAATCCAACCTAAACTAAAGGCAACGACGAACATAAGGCTGTAATAGCGAATCATGAAGAAGCCTAAATCAATGCCTTCCGAAGGATTCCAAGTAATTGTTAAATAGTGCATAGAGGGTGTTTTAGTGTGCTGCGTAAAGATAGCAAAAGCCAAAAAGTATTGCGAACGATAAACTTATTTCTTTTTATTCTTATCCGTGAAGTCATCTGAAATTGACTTATGACGGTAAGACGTAGGATGTATGACAAAATGGTGTAAAAAAAATTCTTTCTGTAAAAACGGAGATAGTCATACATCTTAAGTCCTTTTGTCCTAAGTCGTTTTCACGAACAATCATTCTGCTTTTTTCGGAGGAACGGGATCATAACCAGACCCTCCCCAAGGATTACAGCTGCCAATGCGTTTAATTGCTAACCAACCGCCTTTTAACAAGCCGTGTTTTTCGAGTGCTTCAATTGTATAGTGTGAGCAGGTAGGGGCGTAGCGACATGTACTAGGAGTAAATGGAGATATAAATTTCTGATATCCCCGTATTAACAGGATAAAAGGAGATATTAGGATTTTCTTCAAGTTATAACTCATAATGGGATGAAATGAAATTCAAATCCAAATCGAAATCGAAATCGAAAACGCTAACTGAGAATATTAGAATTTTTATTTTTTAGAACTTTTAAATTCAGCATCAAACATTATTCATTCTGCATTATACATTATTAAATAACTGAAAAGTAGTCCCCTCTTTCCCATCTTTCAACTGAATTCCTTTCTCCGCAAGTTGGTCTCTTATTTTATCACTAGTGGCAAAGTCTTTGTTGGCTCGAGCCTGATTTCTGAGTTCGATAAGAAGTTCGACAGCTCCAGTTAATTTTTCACCATCTTGTGAATTCTCACCTGCAACATTTTGTAGACCCAGGACATCAAACAAAAAGTCGTGCATTGTTTGTTTCAACAGCTTTAAATCTTCTGTCGAAATGGTTTCTTTACCTTCTTTTAAAGCATTAATAAACTTCACTGCTTCAAAAAGATGAGCTATGAGAATAGGACTGTTAAAATCATCATTCATCGCATCGTAGCAAGATTTTCTCCAGCTAGTAATGTCAAGACTTGTTTTTTCTGAAGTTTCAGTGTTATCCAGCATGCGGTAAGCATCCATTAATCGGTTAAATCCTTTTTCCGAAGCTTCCAAAGCCTCGCTACTGAAGTCTAAAATGCTTCGGTAGTGGGCTTGGTACATAAAAAACTTAGTAACTGTTGGTGAAAATGGTTTGCTTAAGATGTCGTTTTCACCTGTAAACATATCGTCTGGAAGAATAAAGTTTCCAGTAGACTTAGACATTTTCTTGCCGTTGAGCGTAAGCATGTTGGCATGCATCCAATAGTTTACGGGCGAAATATGATTACAAGCTTCAGCCTGGGCAATTTCGCATTCGTGGTGTGGAAATTTAAGATCCATTCCGCCTCCGTGGATGTCAAAATTATCTCCTAAATACTTAGTACTCATCGCTGTACATTCAAGGTGCCAGCCAGGAAATCCGTCACTCCAAGGCGAAGGCCAACGCATTATGTGCTGGGGTTCGGCTTTTTTCCAAAGTGCAAAATCTTGAGGGTTCTTTTTGTCTGTTTGTGCTGAAAGCTCACGAGTGTTGGCTATCATATCTTCCAGATTGCGTCCGCTCAACTTTCCGTATTCGTAGGTTTTGTTGAACTTCAAAACATCAAAATAGACAGAGCCGTTTGTTTCGTAGGCAAACCCTTCTTCAATAATTTTTTCAACAATTTGTATTTGTTCAATAATATGTCCAGTGGCAGTAGGTTCAATGCTTGGAGGGTGTGCATTGAATTTTGCCATAGTGGTATGAAAATCCACAGTGTATCGCTGAACAACTTCCATCGGTTCCAATTGTTCGATTCGTGCTTTTCTTAAAATCGGATCTTCGCCACTTTCGCCATCGTTTTCCAAATGCCCAGCGTCGGTAATATTTCTAACATACCGAACTTTATATCCAAGATGCTTCAAATACCTAAATACCAGATCGAATGATAGGAAAGTACGGCAGTTTCCTAAATGTACATTGCTGTATACGGTGGGACCACAAACGTACATGCCAACAGCTCCTTCATGTATAGGTGTAAATTTTTCTTTTGTTTTGGTAAGTGAATTGTATATGTGTAAATCGTGCTGTTTCAAAACTTCAAGTTTCAGGTTAGGAATTTGTTACTTGCTATTCGGTGCTTCGACTTCGCTCGGCAACCTATATTTATAGTTTTTCTAAAGATTCAAATTACTTTAATTCTCAGTGCTTTTTGTATTAAGAGGTAATAGCATGGTTACAAGTTGAAATTAGCTTCTATGAGATTTTAATTAAAATGTTTTACATTTTCCGCCCGTAATTAAGTACTCATCATCAGGCACTAAACTTCTAAGGCCTCTTAAAACTTTGTGTCTAATTTTATATAGTCCAAAAACTCTTTTCTAGTGTCAGAATTTTTGAAAGCACCTCCAAATTCAGAAGTTACCGTGCTGCTATCGATATCTCGAATACCTCTGGAGTTTACACATAGGTGTTTTGCGTCTATAACACATGCAACGTCTTCGGTATTTAATACTTGCTGAAGCTCTTTTACAATTTGCATGGTTAAGCGCTCTTGAACCTGTGGTCGTTTTGCGTAATAATCCACAATTCGGTTCATTTTTGAAAGGCCAACAACAGTTCCGTTAGAAATATAGGCTATATGTGCTTGCCCTACTATTGGAAGTAAGTGGTGTTCACAAGTGGAGTAGAGGGTTATATTTTTCTCTACAAGCATTTCATTGTATTTGTACTTGTTGTCGAAAGTGGATGCTTTTGGTTTTCGGTTTGGATGTAATCCACCAAAAATTTCCTGTACAAACATCTTTGCTACTCGGTTTGGGGTTCCTTTAAGGCTGTCATCAGATAAATCTAAGCCTAAGGTCTCCATAATATTCCGCACGTCTTCTTTGATTAATGCTATTTTTTCAATATCGCTGAGTTCAAAAGCATCGGGACGCATTGGTGTTTCAGAAGAGGAGCTGATATGATCATCACCCATTTCTTCTATGGTTTTAAGTGTTTTTTCTAAATCCATCAATTTTAAAACTTTTCTTATTTAGATAGTTTGCAAAGATACAGAATCGCAAATTGTTAAAGATGCTTCAAAGTTCATATTTTCCTTGTAGAGGTCGAGTGTATTCACAAAATTTTCTTAATTTCCCCCACGGAATTTTATTTCTTTATATCATGACAAACTTATGCCCCAAAAAACACCTCGGGTTTCTATTTTTATTACTATCCTTTTCCCTTTATGCTCAGGGACCTGGGTGCCCGAATGTTAATGCTGGACCAGATGTTGAAGTAACCTGTGCCGACCCTTGTACTACCCTAACTGCGTCTTATCTTCAAACAGGAGAGACAACTAGTTATGCTGTAACTTCTATACCTTATGATCCGCCTTTTCCTTTTACAGGAGGTACTGGTTCTACAAATATTACATCAGATGATGTATGGTCTGAGGCTATTCAACTGCCTTTTGACTTCTGTTTTTTTGGAGACCCATATAGTAGGCTCTTAATTAGCTCGAACGGAAGTATAACTTTTAGTATTGCAGGAGAAGTTCCTAACGGTAGGTATACACCGAGTAATGGTGCGGGATATGTTCTTGGACAGGATGGCGATCGAAATATTCCTGGAAATATTGGAACTACTACCGATGCTCGTGCTGTATTGGGCATTATGGGTGTTTTGCAAGACACATACCCTCCAAACTCCTTTAGTGGCTGGTCTATTAACTATGAGGTAATTGGTACGTTCCCTTGTAGAATGCTTGTTTTTAACATGTATAATTTAGGACATTATTCTTGTGGTACAAGTGGTGGTGTTCCACAAACATACCAGATAATTCTTTATGAAACTACAAATGCAATTGATGTGTTTGTAAAGGATAGAACTCCTTGTAATGGTTTTCAGGAAGGTCGAGGAGCTATTGGTATTCAAAACTGGAATGGAACTGTAGGATATACTCCTCCAGGAAGAAATACAGGTAACTGGTCGGCTAGTGAGGAAGCTTGGCGTTTTACTCCAAACGGTGAGTCTAATGTTGAATTTACTTGGAGAGATGCTGCCGGAAACATTATTGGTACAGATCCCTCTATTACTGTTTGTGTTGACGAAACTACAACCTTTACTGCGCAGGCTGAATATACCGATTGTAATGGGATAACAATTACGGATATTGATACTGTTACTGTAACAAGAGAATCAGATATAGAAGTTGATTTGGGAGAGGATGTTGAAACTTGTGAAGATGATCCTATTGTTTTAGATACAGAGACGGGTGATGTTCCAGATCTCACCTATGAATGGTTCCTTGATGGTGTTATAATTCCTGGAGCTACTAATAGTACTTATACCGCTACCGCTCCCAACTCTGGTGAGTATACTGTAGAAGTGAATCAAGATGGATGTATTATAACAGACAGTATTAATATTCTTTTCAACCCACAACCTATTATCGCTAACCCTCCGCAAGATTTGGGACTTTGTGACGATGGCGGTTCTGCTGCACTTTTTGACTTAACACAAAATGATGCTGTGGTTTTAGGAACTCAGGATACCGATTTTGTTATTACTTACCACCATAGCCAAGCAGAGGCAGAAAATGGAACTCCATTTATAAACCCCGCCGATGCGTACCCTATTGTAGGAAACAATGAAACAATTTGGGTTAGGATTCAAAATGCAAATAACACCTGTTTTGTTGTAGATTCTTTTGAAATTTTACTTGTATCTGCTTTTGCAACCGCTCCTCCTAGTCCTTATTATATATGTGATCAAGATAATACCGGAAGTGAGCCTGTAAACTTACAAGCTATTTTTTCTGCCGATATTTTGGCTGGACAAGACCCGAATGAACTTCATGTTACTTATCACGAAAGCGCTGCTGATGCAGATACTGGAGACAATCCTTTGCCGCAGCCATATATGGTGACAACAACTCAGATTACACTTCATGCAAGAGTAGAAAATAGACTGGATGAAGATTGTTATTCGGTTACGAACTTTGAGATTGTTATGGAGCTTCCTCCGAATGTGAACCCAACACCATTAGATTTAATTACTTGCGACACCGATAATGATGGTTATGCACCTTTCAACCTACACGACGCAGATGACGACATTACAAATGGCGATCCAGATTTAGTAGTAACTTATCACCCAACTGAACTAGACGCCCAGAATGACTTAAACGAACTTACCGACCCTTATATTAACGACGATCCATTTAATGATGTAGTCTTCGCAAGAATTGAGGGTATGAATACATCTTGTAACGCTGTTATAAGATTGAACTTAGAAGTCCGCAACAGTCCGATATTAACTGAGCCTTCACCCTTGCGATTATGCGATGACAACACCGATGGGTTACAGATATTCGATTTAACCGTTCGTGAGTTGGAGATGTTGGGAGCTATGGATCCGACCCAGTATGATTTTTATTA
>NZ_FNNS01000029.1:0-17621 GCF_900106795.1 Aequorivita viscosa
TGTTTTGACCCCTATAAAACAAGAGTAATCTTTTAAATTTCGATTATTAATTAAGCGGTTAATTTTTTCATTATAATAAGATGCTTATCTGCATTCCATTTTTCCATCGGCGTTATGCGCCCCAACAGGCCGTGAAGCCTTCTATTGTTATAAAATTTCACGTAACGGTTTAGTATTCGCTCTATTTCGCCAAAGTATTGATAATCGAACCTTCTAAAGACTTCTTTTTTTAATATTCCGTGATAGGCTTCAATATGTGCATTCTCCTCTGGTGTTGCAATGTGCGTAAACTCTTGCTTTACTCCAATCAGCCCTAAATATTCACGCACCCTTTTTGCTATAAATTGGCTTCCATTGTCACTTCTAACAACCACATTGCCAGGATATTCATAGTCCTCAAACAATTCAGATAATAGTACTATTACATTGTTTTGTTTAATATTAAAAGAGAAATAGTCTTTTAATATTCTACGTGTGTGAACGTCAATGATAGAGAGCAAATAAGCATTCTTACCTACACTTGGTACCCACACCATCTTTATATCCATCTCTAAGCACTCTAATGGCCTAGTGGTATGCACTTTTCTAAACTTTACAAACTTACGCCCAGAACCACTTCTGTCTATTCTGTTATCAAGCTTTAATAAACCTGCTTCCTTCATAATCCTGTATAGCTTCTTGTGGTTGATCCTATAACCATCTCTAATCAAATAACTAGTCATTAATCGGTATCCACAGTCTATAAATTCGTGCTCTAAAATCTTCTTTACCGAAGCTATAACTGCATCTTGGGAAACAAATCCTTCTGTGTTATGAAAGGTCTCTTTAGATGGCTTATTTCCCTTTTTTCCGTTGCTTGTTACTCTGTAATAGCTACTCGGTACAATGCCAACCATTTTTATAATCTTGGCTTTACTACACTTATGCTTCCTGCAAGTGATATCTACTAAATCTTTCTTGGATCGGACGTCCCAAACTTTTTTTTTAAGAGCTCTCGCTGTACCTCTAGTTCGATCTCCCTATCACTAAGCAATTTTCGCAATACACGATTTTCTTCCTCTGCCTCTTTAAGCTCCTTGCTCTTAGTATCATAAGTAACCTTTAAGCCGGCTTCTCCCTTATGCTCAAACTTCTTCTTCCAACTATAAAAAGTACCAGTACTAACGCTATACTTACGACAGGTCTCCACGACACCCATTTCTTCTGATGTAGAGAGTATTTCTAGCTTCTCCTTTAAAGTCCATTTCTTGTATTTCATATCTCAAATATATTAGTTTTGAAATTTAAAATATCACTCCGAACTATTAAGGGGCTAAAGTACTGCTTTAATCCGTAATTCATAGAATTGTGTCGATTGCAGTTTTTTAAGGAAGTTGGTGTTTACAACTTTTACCACTCCAATAACTTCAATGAGTTGGAAGAATTTAAGCGAAACTCTTTCGCCTTGACTGTCTATAAATTCCAGACATTCTTCCGTGATATCGATTTCTCTCATATTACAAATGTAACGAATTAGTTACAATCTCGATTTTAATCGGATGGTTTTTTTGAAGACGGAATTTTCTTTAGTGTGAAGCACAACGGTCTTGTATATGGCTCGTAGCGTGCAAATCAGCGATTATTTTTCGGTTAAGCAAGAGCCGAATTTTTTAATTTTCTTATTACCTTTTTTCTCAATAAGCCAAATTAAAAAATTTGGCGGTCTTGCAAATATGCCTTAACTTCGATTGAGCAACTAATTAGTTGTGAGCTATATACGGTGTTGTGTGTAGTGTTTTTTATTCGATATATTTATGTTTAAAAATCAAATTTCCAATTTAGTTTAATCAAATTTAAAATTAATGTCCGTTTAGCATTATTCTTTTATCATAAAAAAGCACAAATTGTAACTTTTTAATTTTTTTTCAAATAATGAAACAGACATTATTAAATTGCAGAACACTTTTCAGCTCACTATTTTTCTATAAGTAAACGTAGTAATAAAATATACTAAAGAAAATAATAAGAATATTGTTCCAATCATTGCAAAAAATTCAACAAACCTCATTAATATACTTGGTTCTTTTGGATCACCATCCATTATAAATCCGAGTGTTGTAAGAATTGATGATAGAATAAAAATTTTTGAAAGATTTTTCTTCATTTTGATTGAGATTAAGTTAATATT
Organism: Aequorivita viscosa; assembly: GCF_900106795.1. Taxonomy (GTDB): domain Bacteria; phylum Bacteroidota; class Bacteroidia; order Flavobacteriales; family Flavobacteriaceae; genus Aequorivita; species Aequorivita viscosa. The sequence goes on from NZ_FNNS01000029.1 coordinate 2,168, forward strand.
TAATTTTACGTTATATTAAATAACAAGTTTATAACTCGATTTATTATATTTTTTTTTAAATATTTTCTTTTTTTAATGTGTATTCAATTCAGAGTGTGATTTTTACATTACACACAACATGTGGATATGGGAAGCATCACAACAAACCATTCCGTTTATATCACATATAAACGAAACCCATGTAAAAAATCATAACACTAGCGAATTCAAACTTAATTAAAATATAATTGAATTTATTACGGAAAACCGTATTCACCTAACATTTTATAACAATTTTTCCCAAAACTTATAATCACCACTTCGAAATACCTAAAAAAATTAGAACAATGTAGCTATGCAATCTAGAAAGGGATGCTACTTTTAGGTTTCCTTGCTTGGGGTTATATCTTCTATATTATTCTGTATGTCTATACGCGGAATTAAAACCAATACTCCGGCCAATATCGCTACTGCTACGCCACAAATACCGATTGCCATTTGCACAGAAATATGTTGTAATACAATACCGACAAGCATATAACTAAAAGGCATTACGGCAAAAGCTACGGTAAATAGCACTGCAAAAAACCTTCCTTTGATTGCTTGGGGCACTTCTTTTTGGAAAAGCGCCATTGAAGTCGCATTGGTATAAGCCAGTGCCATTCCGATGATGAATAAATATAGCATAATCAAAACTAGGCTTGTGGTCATCGCTATTCCAATAAGCGAAATACCCATAATTACCGAGCTTATTCCTAGTTTGGGATAAATGGATTTGGTGTTGTTTACAAAGCTGAGATAGATTGTCAACAAGACAGCGCCTCCTGCCAACGACGCTTCAAGCATTGCCAAGACATTCGCTTCTGCCATAAGCACGTCTCGTGTCATTATTGGAATGAATAGGGTAATAGGCGCGAAGAAAAGGTTTAGTGCCGCAAAACTAATTAGCAGGCTATAAATCGCGGGATATTTCACTAAATATTGAAAGCCTTCTTTAAACTGTTTTATGAAAGACTCTCTTTGAGCTGTAGAAATTAATGGGGTTTTTATGCCGAAAATAAAAACTAGCGATAACATATAGGCACACGCATTAAAAAGGATGGCTCCCGTAACGCCCGACCAATGAATTAACGCACCGCCAATCAAAGCCCCAACAACCGCTGCGACTTGTGTTACAGAACTGTTCATAGAAACTGCTGCTGGGGTGTTTTTAGCATCGGTAAGGATGGAAATGGAAGATTGGGTCGCAGTGTCGAATAAAGGGCCCATCATTGCCAATAAGAATGAAATGAGATAAATAATCGGCATATTGATGTTGTCGCTATACATCATATAGGCGAGAAGAAATAAAAGTACGCCCCGGACAACATCGGCTGCAATCATGGCGTGTTTTTTATTCCATCTATCTGTCAGCGTTCCCATCATAGGGCCGAAGATGACAACGGGAACTACGTTGAAAGCCATTAGTAAAGCGAGCTTCATTTTCCCGTCGTCTGGAAATGTGATTAGCACCCACCACGCGATTGCAATAGTGAAAAACTTATCTCCTACACAGCTAATAAGCCTTCCTATAAAGAGCTTTCTAAAATCTGGGAAAGCTATGAGTACGTGTTGGGACATAGGTTATTTTCTTTGAAGCATTTCGGAAGCAGCAATGGCGCAAGACTTATTTTTGGATGTTCCTGCGCGTCCTTTAATTTCAAAATAAGGTGTTTCGTGTTCACACGGACAGAATTCCCCTGGGTTAAGGACCGCCATATCGCCCATTAAAATAGAATGGGAAGGCATAGAAGTGATCACGGGTGAAATTAATTGTGCAAATCCGGGTTTTCCATACCCAAGAGGCTCCAAAGTTTCAACATCGCGAATGATAACACGTTCGTAAGTAGGAAGGTGTAAGTGGTGATGTTCACATTCTACATAGGAAATAGGGTGCTCCACAGATCCGTATTTGTCCCGAATGTTTTCCAACGGAATCCCGAAAAACTCGTGAATCTTCTGATAAAATGCTGCTTTCGGAATTTCTTTATCGGCGTGGCCTTTCCAACCACCGCCAAACAAGCATCTAGAATCTGGGTGAAGCGTGAGCTTATCGAATCCCATATCTTTTAGTTTGTCGATACTGAAGTTTAAGAAAGCCGCAAAGCCTAACATTCTTACCGGAAGTCCTTCTTTTTGGTATTCGATGAGTTTTTCAACCACTCCGAAACTATCAAAATCGTGTCCTTTTTGACCGTTATAACGCAAGGCATAATTTACGTGAACTTTGGGCGCGTATTGCATCATAATTTGATTTGTGGTAGCCGTTCCTGTTTTAAAACCAACATAAGGTTCAAAATTGAACACCAGATAATTACAAGGTTGATCGCTGATATAACCATTTGCCTGCTGACTTACATCCGAGATATAGTGCATCACCTCAACCGTCCACTTATCGAGAAAGTGTTGCGACTTCTGGCCGGTAGTTCCTGAGGAAGTAACGTGCATGGCGATATCTTCTTCTTTGGCGGTTTTTACAACGTGGGTTTTGAAGAAGTTTGCGTGAATAAAAGGGATTTTAGCCAAGTCGTCAATGGAGTTGAGTTGGTCGATATCAAAATTGTTATACGCTAAAAGCTGTTTGTAAAAAGGATTCCTTTCTTCGTGAAACCGAATTATTTCCTTAATAGCTTTTATGTACAACTCATCAGCTTTAGCGTGACTTGTATACGGATACTCTTGAAGGAGTTCCCAAATATGCTTCATTTGATCGGGAGCAGGGGTGATATTTTTTATTTGTGGTGTAAACATGGTTTCGGTTTTTTATAGGGCAATTCGGTTGTCGATAATCGGTCTTACTTTTCCACTCGCTTTGGCAATATCAAATTCTGAGATGGGTAAAGTTGCAATTTCCAAGGTAACGTGATGCGCATCTAATGATAATTTCAAGTCCTTTATGTTGTTACGGAGCATTTCAATGATAGCATCCTCTTGACCTTTTGCAGATTCTAAAAGGCGTAAGGTAATATGATCTGCTTCTGTGGTTGTATTGTCAAGAACCATCTGTATGTCATCTGTATAAGAAGTGTTTTTAAGTATCAAATCACAGATTTCTCTAAAGTTGATAAACTTAGCACCACATCGCACAATGTCACCATGACGGCCCATTAATTTGAATTTAGGCGAAGTATGCCCACAGCCGCAAGGTTCGTGAACCCATTTTCCTAAATCACCAATTTCGTATCTATTTAACGTAGGGTCTTTGATGCTCTTTTTGGTAATCAGAATTCTTCCTACTTCATTCTCGCCAACAGGTTCTTGCGATTCTAATTTTAAGATTTCAAGATCTATCACTTTCGTCGGCACGTGAAATTCGCCATTGTTGCAGAATTTACAGGCATAACCATTCATCAATGCATCGTTGCTGGCATAAACTGGAGAAAGAATTTCTTCGAAACCAAATTCGGTTGTAAACCATTTCTTTTGCTCTTCCGTCATCAACTCCCCGCCGTACACTAGCTTTTTGAAGCCTTTATATGCTTTCAAAGTATCGTATTCTTCCCGAAAAAGTTTTCTTAGGAAAGAAGGCATTCCCAAAACAACATCTGCTTGCAATTGCACAAGAGTTTCTGCAATGGTTTTAGTATCGAGGTTTGAAGAAATACTCAACACGGTTGTATTTAGTTTTTCCAAGGCTTTTTGATGTGAAATGAAGCCGCCGTAAAGATTTCCTGCGGAGTATAAAATGGCGCAACGATTATCTGGGCCAACACCCGAAATCATAAAGGCATCGGTTACCATACTTATCTGCGAATCCCAATCTTCCCAGGAGTAACCAGAGACTTTTGTTTGTCCGCTGCTGCCGCCGCTTTTTAGATATAATTTCGCAAACGGGTTTACTTCCTCATTACGTTTCGTTTTGTCGGTAATAGGGTAGATGCTCAAATCTCTTTGCCCGTTGTCGGGGTCGAGATAGGAGAAGCTAGGAACACCTTCAAGTTTTTCTGCTGGCATACGGACAGAAACTCGTTTTGTGTAGCGTTGCAGTGCGTAAACAGCATCGTGCGGCTCGCCTACATACGAAGCGTGTTGCTGGCCAATTGGCGTGATTCTTTGAAGTCCTGCTTTTAGCAATTCTTCTGTGAGTTCGTAGATGTCAGTTTTATCATTTGCTGCCAAGCCACAGGTTTGTAAATACAAATTGAAAGGTCGAAGTACTGGGATAATTTCTTTACGCTGAATTGGCTTCACCCAAATAGTTCTGTATAAAGGGGATGGTTGCAGGCCGCTTCTGTAGTCGATTAATATTCTGAAAGTGTAATCCTCAGCTTCAATCACTTTCCCATTACCCATAGAAGCTTCTAACTTCTGAAGGTGCGTAGTTGTAGTGATTTCAGCTTTTTCTTGTTGTGAATGTTCTTGTAGTGGAAAAAGTGGCGAGACTTTCGCTAAACTTTGATTCAAGGCAGCTCCAAATTTATCCAAAGCCTTCATATCGTCCGTTTCGACTAAAACACATTGCGGACTTGTACACGCTTGTTGATTCCTTCGGCAGATATCTTCGGCTAAAGCATCGATAGAAGTTTTATCGTCGATTAGTTTTTCTGCGAAATAGGCAAAGCTGATTTTATGTCCCCAATCCACAACGCGTACTCCCGGAGGACACATATTACGAACAGATTTCACTGCTTCTTCACCTCCCCAAACTGTTACCAAATCGGCTTGATTGATTAACTTCTGAATTAAATCTTCTTGTTTTGAAGAAATTTCAAACAGGTAGATAAAATGTTTTAAAATGCCAGTGGCGTCGCATTCAATCAATTCCTTCATAAACAGCTGCGCGAAATTTCCATTTCGGGAAGTATTTTTCAAGATGTTGATGTTGCCTGCCATCAAGCCTTCTAGCATACTCAACACCCCAACCTGAAGTGCATTACCGGGGACAATGTGTATTTGAACTCCTAGCGGTTTCCAGGCTTCATAAATAGGTTTGCTGAAGTCCGTGCGGTGTAAGTCGAATGGATTGTAGCTGCCTAAATCACTTTTAAGGCGCATCATTATATTTTCTCGGCGTAAAAACTCACAGACACCTGTGATGAGGTTTTGTGCCATTTCGGGGTTGTGGCAAACATCTACCAAAGCTTTTTCAAGATGTGGAAGGGTGCCTTTCTTTATTTTTGCAACCAGTTTGGTGCAAGCGTCGGTTAAGATAATCGTGTCTAACCTAAGGTGTAAATCTTTAGAAAGCACCGTAGAGAGTTCTTCAATTCGCTGTTCTAAATCCGCTTCTTTAATGAGTTGATTTTGCCAAAGATGTTTGTAATAGTAAGTATCCATTGATTGGTGTTTTAGTCAAATTGTTGTTCTATAAATGATAACAAAGGCATCCCTTGTTCCACCACTTGAATTTTTTCAGTGTTGGGTAATATTCCGTTAAGGAATTGTAGAATCGCGATATCTCCCGTTGGAGAACCCACCATTAAACCAGAAAATCGGAAGCCTAATAATTCTGCAGCTTCAATAATGGCAATCGCGTCGGTATTGCTAATATTGACAAAGGCTTCTGCCATCGCTATATTTTCTTTTTTGAGTTGGTGAATCATGTTTTTCAGAACCTGATTAAAATCGGCTCCAAAAGAATGGAAGTCAATTTTCGCCATTTTCAGATTTGCATTAACGGTAAGATTTGCTTGACACATCTCTTTCGGCTTGAAGTCAACCTTGGTAATTATATCGCGTTGAGCTTGTACTTCCTTAAAGATGTTTTCAGAAAACGTTCGATATTTTTCGGGTAGATACGCATTGCATTTTTCCCGTTGCACAAAAATGCGATTGACAATTAACACTGCCGACCGTTGTTGTCCAGCTTCTGATATGTTTTTAAAAGAAAGATCATTTGGCACATAGGCAGGAAGGAGCGCAGAAGGCAACATTCCCGTTTTTATTGGACCTCTTTGTGAATAGGTATGCGTGGTTACACATTGGCCAAATACTGCGTGGATTTTTCTCTTTTCGATTTCGGCATAAAGCATATTTAGCAATTGCGTAAAGATGTTTCCACCGCGATATTGCTGTTTGGTCATTGCCAGCCCTAATTCGTATAAACTATCGTAACCATCTACTTTTACCAATGCCATATGTCCGCAGACTACGCCGTCATCTGCTTCGGCTACAAACGAAATTAAATCGCCACTTTCGTTCAGTGCTTTTACGCGTTCTGGATAGTAAATATGTTCGTAAACGTAGGTATACCCATACGATTCGTAGGCGCATCGAACCACTTCAATAGCATCTTTTGGCTCAAAAGGTCTAAACGTGTAGGTGTGCTCTTTTACGATATTGTTTTCAACTTCGTCGGTAGGAGGTGAGGTTTCTATTTGTTGCTCTTCAAAATACTTAGTGAGGCTCAGTTCTTTTCCTTCTTTTCCGAGATTTCGGTACTGGATTTTATCCATCAATTTTGACATCACGAAACTGCCGAAGCCTTCAAGGGTGTCTTTATTAAAATGAATTGTATCAGGATCAAAGGGAAGGCCTTGATCGCAGATTCTTATCGATAACCCTGTGGTGTTTTTTTCAAGATGAATGTCGAAATGTGCTTTTTCATTTTGGTGAAATGCGTGTTTAATAACGTTCGACATTCCTTCTTCCGAAGCCATTTCAATTTGAGAAATAGCCACGTCGCTAAAACCTACAAGACGCGCGTATTCAGCAATAAATTGGTTGGTTAGGGGAATGAAACGAACATCATTCGGAAGTTTTAAACTGATAGTAGCGTCGTTCATTTTTATCAGGTTTTAAATTGTATGGCTAATATGGTTATATCGTCAAAAGCTTCAGCTTGCAAAGTGTGATTCTCAAGTGCAGCAACACAATCACTTACCACTGTTTCAGCATTATTTTGACGCGAAAGCACTTGGATTAATTGTGTTTTACCAAATGAAACTTCCACTTCGTTTAAAGCATCGGTAACGCCATCGCTGTATAAGAAAAGGGTTGTGTTCTTTTCAAAAGATAGCAGTTGATTCTTGTATTTAAAATTGGGTGAAATCCCCAAAGCTGTTTGTGGCGTGGTAACTATTTCTTCTGGAGTTTTTCCCTCTTGTAGAAGAAATGGCCGTTCGTGTCCAGCATTACAAAAGGCAAATTGTTGATTTGCGAAGTCGGTAACGCCACAAATTAGCGTGATAAAGTGAAAGGTTTTATTCTTTTCAGCCAGGTCGTTGTTGACATACGTCAGGATTTCGGAAGGAGATTTTCCGTTGGTCGCCAAAGCTCTGATTGACGATCGAACACTCGCCATTAGGAGGGAAGCGGGAATCCCTTTTCCTGAAACATCGCCTACTACGAAGCAGATATTGCCATCGGGGAGTTCAAAGTAATCGTAAATATCGCCACCAACTTCTGTGGCGGGTTTCATATAACTGCCAATCGAAACAGCAGTTATGTGTTTTAACTCCTCTGGCGAAGGAAGCAAGGCTTTTTGAATATCGTGACCTACTTCTAGTTCGTTGTGAATACGCGCTTGTTTGCTTGTACTAATTTTTAAGTCATTTATGTATTTCTTGAGGTTAATCTGCATATTTTCAAAAGCAGTGGCAAGAACACCAACCTCGTCTTTCCTATTGCTGTATGGCACTTTGTAATCGAGTTTGCCATCACCCATTTTAGAAATACTCTCACTTAAATGCATAATAGGTTTAATAGCTCGGTTGGTTATCCAGGCTGTAACGATGATAAGTATTAGCAGCCCTAGTGAGAAAAAGAGTTGTAATACCCGAATCGTTTTTTGGTATGAATGCAGAATGTCTGCTTTTTTGAAGGCTATTTGCAAATCCCAGTTGCTGAAATCTAATGGAAGCGAAAGCAAGTAGATGTTTTCACCTTTCCATTTGGTTTCATGCAGGCTCATAGCCGATTCCAAATTTATATGCGAAACTTCTTTTGCAGCGTTTAAAATCTTTTCATCAAAGCTAATGGTGTTTTGGCTGCTATTAGTTTCAGAAAGAATAAGCACGTTACCTCGTGAAATCCATTTGTTATAAGGGAATTTAGTTACAAACTCCGAAGTCAATATTTCAGATATAAAACTTAAGGTTAGGTCGCCAGTCAAAACCGCCATCAGGTCTCCTTCTGGGTTATGGATATAATCGTGGTAGGTAATCATTTTATCTTCGCCACCACCAACATCTGTATAAGGATCATTAGTCCAACCTCTTTGTTTATTGGTAATGGCGCCTTTAAACCAATCAGTTTCTTCATAATTATATCCATCAATTTCCGCCAGATCTTTGTAGTAGATACTGTCATTTTTCATGTAGAAATAAGGGGAGTGTCTTTTTATTTCTGGAAGGTAGGCCATGGTCATGCCGTAGGTTTCTCCAGGATTGTAGATTATAGTTTGTTTAAGAATAGATAGAATTTCAATATCTGTGGGCGATAAACCTTCAATGGTGTGTGCCACATTCTGAACCGTTTCTTCAACCTTTATCGTTTTGTTTTGAATTTCCGATTTTAGGAACTTTCCTGTCAACACCATTTCAAAGATGCCTTCTTTAATGAGCTGGTCTTTATAATAATTCTGAATCCACCCAAAGAGTGCCAAATAAATGGCAATCACTCCAATGGATATAAACAGTATTAGCTTGCTTCTTAAACTCACAGAATTTGTTTTTTAACTGTCAAGCAATTTTTATTGTCAACGACCTTGTATTCAATGTCGTCCATAAGTTGTTTAACAATGTCCAGTCCCCAACCTCCAATGGCGTCAGATTCTTTTTTATTGCTATTTAAAGGATTAAACAACTTGCAATTATCCGTAAAGTTCAAAGAAATTAGCGTTGGCTTTTTCTCACAGGTCACTTCTATTTCTATTGGAATTTCTTGGGAATTGTGATTGAAAATATTTGAAACTATCTCATCAAAGGCTATAAACAGCTTACTTTGAATAGCTGCATCAATTTCATTGCTTATAAACCAAGCTTCCAACTGGCCTAAAGCAACTTCCCATTGAGAACGTGATGCTATATGAAGAGTTCTCATAAAAAGGAATTAATGTATTTTGAAAAACGATTGAAATCCTGTGATTTCTAAAACTTGAACTACACTTTCGTTGAGGTTTGTCAAGGCTACTTCGCCATTTTTTGCTTTGGCGTTTTGTGAGGTTTTAACCAGAATTCGCAAGCCAGCACTCGATATATAACTGACGTCTTGAAAGTCTAACGTGATTTGAACCTGCTCTTTTTCAAGCAAGGGCTGTAATGCTGCTTCAAGTTCAGGACTTGTTAGGGTGTCTATTCTTCCTTTTGGATGAACGACGTCTCTTCCGTTAGTAAAAGTATGTGTGATTTCCATTTTATGCTGAAACTTGTTGGTATTTCTACGTTACTAAGATGTAAATATACTTAAAAATGTTAAGGAGGTGTAAATAAGTTAGTATAGTTCCTTTAAGGTTAATAAACGAATAAGAAAACAGCAGTAGGGTTTATGAGGCTGTTTTAGAGTGTTTTAATGAATGAGGTCAAGGTTAGAATTGTTTAAAATGCGGTATTAATCATACCATATTCGACGTTTAATACGTAGACCTACGTAGAGTGAAAAAATTAGGATTTATAATGAAGCAAGGTGGTGAAAATGTAATATTTTTGAATATAAGCTTTTTCTATAAAACGCAATTTGTTCATTGATAAAGTATTAGTGGACGGTTCTATGCATATTATTAGTGCATTTAATTGAACAAGTTCCAATAATCTTAAAACTATATATTATGAAAAACTTCATTCGATTTACCGCTAAAATGTCCTTAGCTACAATTTTGCTTTTGACTTTTTCATGTTCTTCAAACGATGACAGTACGCCAGACGACCCCGCAGTTTTAGCTGCTAAAAATGATATTATTGATTCAGAAAAGCACCTTGGGGTATGTTATGGGCCATTTCATAATAATGGACAAGCACCAGGGACTCATATTGCAAAGGGGCAGATACAGAATGATCTTGCGCTTATTGCCGAAAACTTTTCGTTTTTCCGAACCTATACGGTGGCAGACGGGATGGAGCAGGTTGTGGAAGTAGCAACCCCGCTTGGCCTGGAAGTAGTCCTAGGAATTCATATTGGTAGTGATGCACAGACCAAAGCAGATATTGATAAGGCTGCTACCGAGATAAGACGCTTCCCTCAAACCGTTTCGGCTTTAGTGATTGGTAACGAAACTGATCTGGCTGGAATTAGCCCTGATAAGGTGGCAGGCTATATGGATTATGCTCGGAGTAAACTACAAGACTTGCCTGATGTAACCATTACCTCTTGTATTACAGGCACGGGAGTTAGCAGTTCACAGCCAATTTTAAATAAGTGTAAAGAGCTTAACACTCAAGAAAATCGTGTAATTCTGTTGAATATTTATCCGTATTACGGCGAAGCACAGCCAGGGAATATCGACGGTAATATGCAATGGTCCTATAACAACGGAATGAAGCAAGCAGAAGACTTCGGACTTGGGGTTATAATTGGTGAAATAGGTTGGCCAACAGCTACCAACGATGGTGCCGCTACACCTACAAGTCGCGAAAATGTGGCAAATGCAAAAATCAATTATGAAGTTACGCTTAAATGGATAAATGGAGATAACTTTTTAAATCAAGCCTACAATACCTTCTGGTTTTCTATGTTTGATGAAGCTTGGAAAGTAAACGAACCAAAAGGCGTTGGTCCACATTGGGGATTGTATGATAAAAATGGAAATCCGAAGTTTCAGTTTACTCGGCCGTAAAGTTTGGGAGGATAAGATTTAGCCTACGTTCACTCCCCAATCAAAAATCGTTAATCGAAAATCCGCAATCTAAAATCCCCAATCGTCTTCAACTTATTTATAAGGATGAAACTTATTAATCACTTCGGTTAAGTGCTTCCGGTCTATATGTGTATAAACTTCGGTGGTGGTGATGCTTTCGTGACCTAGCATTTGTTGAATGGCGCGGAGGTCGGCTCCGTTTTCGAGTAGATGCGTGGCGAAGGAATGTCTGAAGGTATGCGGACTAATAGTTTTCCGAATTCCTGCTTTTTCTGTCAGGCGTTTTACAATGGTGAAAATCATAGCGCGGGTGAGTTGTCTGCCGTGTTGGTTTAAGAAAAGCGTGTCCTTGGCTTTTGGATCTATTTTTTGATGTATGCGAACTTCCTTTCTGTAAATATTAATATACTTTTCAGTGGAAGAGCCAATCGGCACCAAGCGTTGTTTATCGCCCTTTCCAGTTACTTTTATAAATCCTTCATCAAAGTATAAATCGGAAATTTTAAGGTTGGTAAGTTCTGAAACACGTAGGCCACAGGCGTATAACGTTTCCAAAATGGCTCGGTTGCGTTCCCCTTGTTTAGAGCTGAGGTCTATGGCGTTTATAATAGCATCAATTTCTTCCAAGGCAAGGGTGTCTGGTAGTTTCCTGCCCAGTCTTGGGGCTTCAATTAGTTCTAAAGGATTGGTGTTTCTGTAATCTTCAAATATCAAGTAATTAAAAAACCCCTTTAAACCCGAAATAATGCGGCTTTGCGTTCTAGGGTTTACGTGCTTCGCAATTTCATAAATAAACTGCTGCAGACTTTCTTCAGAAATAGAAATAGGGGAGTGCGTTATATTGTTGGCATCTAGCCAGTTCATTAGTTTTTTTATATCTAATGAGTAATTAACAATCGAATTTTCGGAGAGTCCCCGCTCCAATCGAAGGTAGTTTTGATAATCTTTTAGGGCTTGTTGCCAGTTCATACTGCTATATTACTATTAAAAATATTAGTTAACAAATAACTAAAAACATTCTTAGGAAAGGGATTTCGGTATCTTTGTAATCTAATTTTAAACCAATAAAATAAATTGTTATGAAAAAATTAATGATAGCTGCCATTGCTTTATTTGTAGGAACTACTGCTTTTTCGCAAAGTATTGACCTTGGTATTAAGGCAGGTGCCAACTTTTCAACCCTTTCAGATGCTTCTGGTCTTTCAAACAAAACAGGTTTACAGGCTGGTGTATTTGGAGGTGTGAAGTTTTCGGATAAATTTGGAATTCAAGCAGATATTCTATATTCCCAACAAGGTGCTGATACTGATTTAGGGAAATTTGACCTTAACTATGTAAACGTTCCCGTTGTAGTAAAATACTATTTGTTTCACGGTTTAAACCTACAAGCTGGACCACAATTTGGTTTTGTGGTAGACGACAATATTTCAAAAGTTTTTGGGGAAATAGTGAAAGCTGAAAAATCGGATGTATCAGGAATTGTAGGTGCAGGATATGATTTTCCCTTCGGAATTCGTGTAGACGCTCGGTATAACTTCGGGTTTACTGATGTAATTGAAGGAGGTGATGGAAAAAACAGTGTATACTCAGTAGCACTTGGTTATTCGTTTCTATAATTCATTTTAAGAACATAATATTTTACGGAGCACCGTCTGTTGTGGGCGGTGTTTTTTTGGTGAAAACCAGGCAATAAAATTCTATATTTTAAAACTCAGTATTTTCAATTTTTGTCGTTTATTTGTTTCACATAACAATTAAATATTTTTGAATATGAAAAAAACACTACTTATTATTATTGCGGCATTCACACTGTCTACACAAGCACAAGAAACGCTTTTCGGAGTTAAAGCAGGTCTTAACCTCGCCTCAATTGGAGGAGATGATGCTGGAGATGCTAAAACCCGTTCTAGTTTTCACATTGGAGGATTAGTAGAAATTCCGGTAAGCGAAAAATTTTCTGTACAACCAGAATTGCTTTATTCATCTCAAGGCGCTAAAGGATCAGAGGAGCTTCTTGGTGAAGGTGTTATTGTGGAATCAAAAATTAAATCAGATTACATAAACATTCCTATAATGGCGAAATATTACCTAATTCAGGGATTATCCATCGAGGCTGGGCCGCAATTCGGGTTTTTAGTGTCAGCAAAAGCAGAATTTGAGCTGAAAGGACCAGGAGTTTTAGAAACAGCAAGTATGGACGTTAAAGACTTATTTAACACTTTTGATCTAGGGGTTGGTTTAGGAACTTCATACACACTAGATATGGGAGTGTTTTTTGGTGCCCGTTATAATTTAGGGTTGTCAAATATCAATAAGGATTCTGGAGATACAAAGAATCAAAACAATGTGTTTCAAATTTCAGCAGGATATACATTTTAACGAATTATATAACTAAATAACCTCACCGTCTCAATAATAGTTTGGGACGGTTTTTTTATGAACAAGTTTAGGAATCTTAGCTTTTTTAGCTAAACAATACAAATATGGAATCGATTAGTTTAAATTTAAGCGATAAAAGATTTTAATTGAATTTTTATAGGTAATAATTGAATTTTCTTGTTTCAAAGCATTAACAAAAAAGTATCTGTTATAATTGGATGTGATGGTAATAATTTGTTATTTTGTTTTAATTAACTTCTAAAACCTTTTTAATTATGAAAAAATTATTATTAGTTGCTGCATTTGCAGTATTCGCGTTTTCAACAACTCAAGCGCAACAAATGAAAGCCGGAGTGGGCGCTGCAATCCCTATGGGAGATGTAAAAGATGCATACTCTTTTGGACTTACCGCGGACTTTACCTATTTCTTTGAAATAAATGAAGCTTTCTTAGTTGGTCCTCAGGCTAGTCTCCTTTATTATATGGGGAAAGATGTAAATGGCTTTAAACCAGATGATGCAATGTTCCTTCCTATCGCTGCTTCCGCTAGATACGTTATCGAAGATTTCTTCTTTGGAGCAGATTTAGGTTACGGTATTGGGTTAGCACCTGATGGAAATGACGGTGGGTTTTTCTACAGACCTAAGGCTGGTTACAATTTTGGACCCGTAGCCGCACTATTGTCTTACTCTGGAGTATCTTCTAAGAGAACAGTATCAACACCAATTGGTAGTGTGTCTACAACTTCAACTTTCAGCTCATTAAACTTAGGAGTTGAATTTTCATTCTAATAACAATACACATATTTAATATTAGAAAGCAGGGTTTTTGCCCTGCTTTTTTCATGTTCGTTGCTCAGATTTCTATAAAAATTTTGATTTCGGAATAGAAAGTTGGATATTCTTTTTAAAATATGTGTTATAATAAATAAAAAGCTGTCCGTTATGGATGGCTTTTTTTATTGTTGTTCGTTATTGATGAATTGCAAATTTCAAATCAACAATAACTAGTTTCAATTACCCGCAGACATAGAATCTATTTGGTAATGTCATTAGTATTCCATTATTTTGTTTTAATTAACTTCTAAAACCTTTTTAATTATGAAAAAATTATTATTAGTTGCTGCATTTGCAGTATTCGCGTTTTCAACAACTCAAGCGCAAGAAGTCCGATTAGGAGCAAAGGCTGGTATTAATGTTGCTTCTCTTGGAGGTGATACCGCAGGAAACTTAAGTTTAGGCGCAAGAACCAGTTTTCACATTGGTGTTTTGGCCGAAATACCTTTAGCAGGAAAATTTGCCATTCAACCAGAATTACTGTACTCTTCAGAGGGTTCTGATTTTAGCAGCTTTGGTTCGAGCTATGATTTAAAATTGGATTATATCAGAATCCCTGTACTAGCTAAATACTATATTATTGAAGGATTAAGCGCAGAGTTAGGGCCAAACTTTGGAGTTTTGGTTTCGGCAAAAGCTGATGACGTAGATGTAAAGGATGGAACGAACAGTTTTGATGTAGGTTTGGGTGTTGGAGCTTCTTATCGCCTAAACATGGGAGTGTTTTTCAGTCTACGATACAATAAAGGTTTTATGAATGTTAATGATTCGGATACCTTTAAACAGCAAAGTAACGTATTCCAAATTTCAGCTGGATATTCTTTCTAAATCACGCATATAATATTTTTTGTAAAAGCAGGGACTTTGGTTCCTGCTTTTTTATTTGTTACTTTACGATATGAAAATTATCATTATTAACGGCCCCAACTTAAACCTGCTCGGAAAGCGGGAAAACAACATTTACGGAAACCAGAGTTTTACCGAGTTTTTTGCCGACTTACAAGACAAATATCCAGAAGTTGAACTTCGGCATTTCCAATCGAATATAGAAGGCGAATTGATAGACAAACTTCAGGAAGTTGGTTTTGACTATGATGGTATTATTCTAAACACCGCTGCTTATACACATACTTCAGTTGGTATTAGCGATGCTGTTCGCGCAATTACAACTCCAGTGGTTGAGGTGCATATTTCCAATACATTTTCAAGAGAAGAATTCCGTCATAAAAGCTACGTCGCCCCACACGCAAAAGGCGTAATTGTAGGCTTCGGTTTGCAGAGCTATGAGTTGGCTTTGATGAGTTTTTTTGAGTGAAGTACTTTGAAGGGAATCAGGACTGAAGGGAAGCACTTCATATAACCTAGTAATGATAAGTTTTTTGAAAATAATTCAATAAAAAAACCGCAACAAGTGCGGTTTTTTTAACTTTCTAGCATCTAGCATCTAGCATCTAGCATCTAGCATCTAGCATCTAGCATCTAGCATCTA
>NZ_FNNS01000029.1:17631-34657 GCF_900106795.1 Aequorivita viscosa
TCTAGCATCTAGCATCTAGCATCTAGCATCTAGCATCTAGCATCTAGCATCTAGCATCTACAAATGAATAACCTCTCCATACGCATCAGCAACTGCTTCCATAACAGCTTCGCTCATTGTAGGGTGTGGATGGATTGTTTTTAATACTTCGTGTCCTGTGGTTTCTAGTTTTCTTCCTAAAACAGCTTCAGCAATCATATCGGTAACGCCGGCACCAATCATATGGCAGCCTAACCATTCACCGTATTTCGCGTCGAAAATAACTTTTACAAAACCGTCTTTTTCACCAGAAGCACTTGCTTTTCCGCTAGCAGAGAATGGGAATTTACCCACTTTAAGTTCGTAACCTGCTTCTTTAGCTTGCTTTTCTGTCATCCCAACACTTGCAATTTCTGGGCTTGCATACGTACATCCAGGAATGTTTCCGTAATCGATAGGCTCTACATTAAGCCCTGCGATTTTTTCAACACAGGTAATTCCTTCAGCAGAAGCAACGTGAGCTAAGGCAGGACCCGGAACAACATCGCCAATTGCATAATAGCCAGGAATGTTAGTTTGATAAAAATCGTTTACTTGAATTTTGCCTTTGTCGGTTACAATACCAACTTCTTCTAGACCAATATTTTCAAGGTTTGAAGCAATTCCAACAGCAGAAAGAACAATTTCAGCTTCAAGGGTTTCTTCTCCTTTTTTAGTTTTTACAGTTGCCTTTACAAGCTTTCCAGAAGTGTCTAATTTTTCAACAGAAGAATTAGTCATTACCTTAATCCCTGCCTTTTTAAAAGAACGTTCAAATTGCTTTGAAACGTCTTCGTCTTCAAGCGGCACAAGGTTTGGTAAAAATTCTACGATAGTAACCTTAGTTCCCATAGAATTGAAGAAGTGTGCAAATTCAGAACCAATGGCGCCACTTCCTACAACAATCATACTTTCAGGCTGCTTTTTAAGCGTCATCGCTTCGCGATACCCAATAACTTTTTTACCATCTTGCTTCAGGTTTGGCAGTTCGCGTGAACGTGCTCCCGTAGCAATAATAATATGGTCTGCAGTGTATTCTTTTCCTTCAACGTCAACTTTCTTCCCAGGTTTTAATTTTCCAAGGCCTTCAATTACGTCAATTTTATTTTTCTTCATCAAGAACTGAACACCTTTGCTCATTCCTTCTGCAACACCACGGCTTCTGTCTACAACTTTTCCGAAGTCTTTGTCAAATTCTTTTACGGTAAGTCCGTAACTATCGGCGTGTTTGAGGTAGTCAAAAACTTGGGCGCTTTTTAAAAGTGCTTTGGTAGGGATACATCCCCAGTTTAGACAAACTCCTCCAAGGTTTTCTTTTTCAACAATGGCGGTTTTTAATCCCAATTGGGAGGCTCTAATGGCGGCAACATATCCACCTGGGCCGCTTCCTAAAACTATTACGTCGTATTTGCTCATTTCTTGATTTTATGTGTATTTCTTTTGAAGGCACGAATTTACGAAATTCAAAAGGAAAAAATTCAAATTCCAAAATCAAAATGAAATCCGAATTGAAAACGAAAACTAAAATGAAATCGAAATGGGCTATTCAATTAGCAAAAAATAGCAAACCCCAAGTAACTTTTGATGTTATTGGGGTTTTGATGTTTAATTAAATAATAACTCTATTGCTTATCCGCAAAACCTCATAAAGCTACGAATTGTGACATTATGGTAATTTGTGTATTAAGTCTCTAAAAGCAAATAGTACTGCTTATTCTACGTTCAACCGCGTAATCTGCAGGATATTTATTGCATTCTTAAATTTTTGTTCCTGCTGATTTGCTGCGCCAGTTTGCAATCATTCGGGTTGAAGATATTCGCTTACTTTTTTATCTACTGACAAAAAACGGATGTACAATTGCTTTTTTAATCCTTCTTAAAATCTAATGAAAGGGAGTTTATGCAGTAGCGCTGTCCGGTTTCTGTAGGGCCATCGTTAAAGATATGTCCCAAATGACTACCACAGTTGGCGCAAAGTGTCTCGATGCGAATCATACCGTGACTGGTGTCTTTTACATATTCGATAGAACCTTCAATAGCATCATCAAAAGAAGGCCAGCCACAGTTGCTTTCAAACTTCTGGTCGCTTTTAAATAAAGCTGTGTTGCACGCGCCACACGTATAAACACCGTTTTCAAAATGTAAGTTGTATTCGCCGGTTCTAGGGAATTCAGTTCCTTTTTCGCGGAGAATATGATATCGTTTTTCGCCCAATGCTTCTCGCCATTCAGCTTCCGATTTGTTTATGGGGTATTTATTTGGGTTATTCATTTTCTGGGATAAATTTTAAGGCAACGCCATTAATACAATGTCTTTTGCCAGTTGTTTCTTTTGGGCCGTCATTAAAAACGTGACCTAAATGCCCACCACAAGTTGCGCAATGTTCTTCCAAAATGGTGTAACCCATTTGTTTTTCTTCAGAATAGGATACCTTGCCCTCAATTGCGCGGTCAAAACTTGGCCAGCCTGTACCACTATCAAATTTGTGTTTGCTCTCAAAAACCGCAGTGCCGCATCCAGCACAGTAATAGGTTCCTGGTTGGTAATTGTTGTTTAGCTCACTGCTAAAGGCGCGTTCGGTTCCGTTTTTTCGCAATACGTGATAAGCCATCGGAGATAATTCTTCCTGCCATTGCTTTTCAGTTTTAACAACTTCGTAACGTGGGTTTTCTGTGGGTTTGCTTTTCTGAGCTGGTGAATTACAGCTAAAAAGTAATGCGCTTAAGATTGCTATGATACTTAAATATTTCATTATAGGTTTTCAATTATATTTATTTCGGCATCAGTAGTTTTCATTACTTCTAAGATGTCTTCCATAGAAGGATTCGTTTTTGCAAATTCAGCTGGAACAACCGCAATTCTAAATATTTGATTTCTAGAATCGCCAGGAGCAATATTTGTTAACGGAAAGTTTCCTTCAATTGTAAATTGTACATCTACAAAGGTGTGATTGAAGTTATATTGGAAAAAGTCGCCTGTACCATCGTTGTAAAAAACGCTTTGCGGCAACTGGGTCCAGATATCGGCTGTTTCTCCATTTCCTAAACTTGTCTGTCCCGAATATCTGTAGGCCAATACAACATCACTTTCGTAAACAGTAAACGGAAATGCGTAAAATCCAGAATATAATTGATTAAATTCTGCATCGTAATCGTAAACACTTACGGTGGTTTCAAAAACATTTGCATAAACCAAACCGCCTGCAGGTCCTGGAGGCCCTGTGTCGCCAGTACAAGATGTAAAAATGATAGTCGTGGATAGGGCTAAAAAGAGAATAATATTTTTCATAATTGCTGATGTTTAAGGGTTATGAATTCAAATTTACAAAAGTCGTTCCAAGTTTTTGATAATCGATAAATTTAAGTGGTTCGCTTCGACTTCACTATTAAAAAAAGACTAAAGTTTTGTTTTACTATCACTGTTGTCTGATTAAAATTTAGATATTCCTATTAAAGTCAGACCAACAAAGATTTTAGGCTATTTAGCTTAATGATGACCTTCCTTTTTATCTTATTTATAAACAAAACCAAAATATTAAAATGCAATCTGATTTAAAATACTTAAGTGTTCATTCACAATGGGTTGCGTTTCTAGTCTTGGCTCTTGGTTCTTGTAGCGCAGCGGTCTTGTTTCTTTCCTCGGACAATACTGTTTTACTATCTTTCTTTGCATCAGCTTTTTTAGAAAAACTTTAATACAGTGCCTTAAATTATATAGTTAATTTTGCTTCGTTATAAAACCAAAAAAATATGAAATTCAAACTAACTATATCATTGCTTGCCGTTGCTTTATTTGCAATTGGTTGTGCAACAAACCCTTTTACGGGCGAAAAAACATTGGCTTTGGTTCCAAACTCACAGATTTTACCGATGGCGTTTCAGCAGTACGATCAGTTTTTGTCTGAACATAAGGTGGTGAAAAATACCACAGATGCACGTATGGTACATGACGTGGGAAATAAAATTGCCGCTGCGGCCGAAAAATATTTGAAAGCGAATGGATATGCAGGATATTTAGCTGATTATAGATGGGAATACAACTTGGTTGATAGCCCTGAAGTAAACGCTTGGTGTATGCCAGGAGGAAAGATTGTAATTTATACAGGAATACTGCCTGTTACAAAAAATGAAGCAGGTTTAGCAGCAGTTATGGGGCACGAGGTAGCTCACGCACTTGCAAATCACGGACAACAGCGAATGAGTGCTGCACAAGTGCAACAATTAGGTGCAGTTGCTGGAAACATAGCGCTTGCCGAAAATCCTGAAAACCAAGCTTTGTTCAATACTGCTTATGGTTTGGGTACAAATGTGGGCGTAATGTTGCCTTTTAGTAGAAGCCACGAAACCGAAGCCGATAAAATTGGGCTTACGTTAATGGCTATTGCAGGATATGATCCTATTGTAGCCGCCCAACTTTGGGAACGTATGCAAGCACAACAACAAGGTGCGCCACCAGAGTTTTTAAGCACTCACCCTGCCAGTAGCACTCGAATTAACAATATAAACTCTTGGGCAGCGTCTGCAAGGGCTGAAGCTAGAAAGTATGGTGTTACCACCTTCAGGAAGTAATTTTTATAGCAGAAATACACCATTAAATTTTTGAAATCCCGCGATGAGCGGGATTTTTTATTAGTTTAGCGTTCCAAATTCTGAAAATCAATTATGCCTAAATTAGCCAAAGGAAGTAAAAAGCTGTTATTTGCATGGGCATTTTATGATTGGGCAAATTCTGTTTACACGCTTGTAATTGCGTCTGCAATTTTCCCTATTTATTATCAAGCGCTTTTCAAGGCTGCCGATGTCGAAACTGTAATGGTCTTTGGCGGACAAATTCGAAGCACTCCTTTAATAAGCTATACTACAGCCGCCGCTTTTTTACTAATTGCATTTATTTCGCCATTGCTTTCAGGAATAGCAGACTATGTAGGAAATAAGAAGAGTTTTATGAAGTTCTTCTGTTACCTAGGCGCATTCTCGTGTATTGGACTCTATTTTTTTAATATCGAGAATATTCTCGTTAGCCTAATGTGCTACTTTTTTGGATTGGTTGGGTATTGGGGAAGTCTTGTTTTTTACAATTCGTATTTGCCAGATGTAGCCTATCCTGAACAACAAGACAAAATTAGCGGTCGTGGGTTTTCATTAGGATATATTGGCAGTGTGTTGTTGCTGTTGTTCAACTTGGCAATGGTAATGAAACCCGAGTGGTTTGGGTTGGGTGAAGGCAATGAAGCGAGTATGGCAGCCATGAGATGGTCCTTTGTTACTGTGGGAATTTGGTGGATGGTTTTTAGTCAATACTCATTCTACTTTCTTCCGCAAGGAAATAAAAGCAAAGGAAAGGTTACTCCAAAAATACTTTTAAACGGATTCCGGGAACTAAAAGGTGTGCAAGATTCGATTGTAGAAAACTTACAACTGAAACGATATCTCATTGCCTTTTTCGTGTATAGTATGGCGGTGCAAACTGTTTTGTTGGTTGCTACTTATTTTGGAGAACAAGAAATAGGCTGGGGCGGAGATGATGAAAAAACGATTGGATTAATTTCTAGTATTTTAATTATTCAATTGGTGGCTGTGTTAGGTGCGGAACTAACATCATTAGCTTCACGCAAATTTGGAAACATCCCTGTTTTGGTTGTAATTAATATTATTTGGGTTGCTATTTGTATTGTTGCCTATTCCATAACTAGCCCGCTTCAATTTTATATTACAGCTGGTGTTGTAGGAATGGTGATGGGTGGAATTCAGTCGCTTTCCCGTTCTACGTATTCAAAATTTTTGCCAGAAACGAAGGATACAACTTCGTATTTTAGCTTCTATGATGTTGCCGAAAAAATAGGAATTGTAATAGGAATGTTGCTATACGGATTTATAGATCAAATCACTGGGAGTATGCGAAACTCCATATTATTCTTAGTCATCTTCTTTTTATCGGGAGTTTTTTTACTACTAAGAGTGCCAAAGAATAAAACCAATTAAACAATTTTTGTTTAAGTTTGCGGTTATTACCTCACAAACTATTTACTGATGAAGAATACACA
The DNA here is from genome assembly GCF_900106795.1 of Aequorivita viscosa. Lineage (GTDB taxonomy): Bacteria > Bacteroidota > Bacteroidia > Flavobacteriales > Flavobacteriaceae > Aequorivita > Aequorivita viscosa. Next base: position 23,693 of record NZ_FNNS01000029.1, read on the forward strand.
TTTTTTAAAAGGGTTGCTATTAGTTTTTTTAGCGTTTCAATTTTTTTCTTGTGAAGATGAACCGCTGATAAGCGATGACCCGACTTCAATTGAGGCTGGACAGTTTAGAGCTTCTGTCGCAGATCAAGAGTTTCTTGCTACTAATATAGTTGCGTCATTATCGGCCACTAACGATTTGCAGATTGTAGGAACTAAATCAAGCGGCGAAAGCATCTCACTTTCCATAACAAATGCTAGAATGGGAACTTTTAGCTTAAATTGGGATGGATCATCACAAAACCTAGCAATTTATGTTGATGGTTTTCCTAATACAATGCCTTATACAACTATAAGTGAAGGTGGTGGATCTGGAGAAATGGTTATTACTGAAGTAGATGCCGAAGCAAGTACAATTTCGGGAACATTTAACTTTGTTGGTATTCGTATTAAAGTAGATGATGAAGGAAACCCGGTTATGGATGGCGATGGACTGCCTGTAATGGAAACTGTAAACATTACTAATGGTGTTTTTAATACAATTCCGTTTGTTCAAGGCGATGGTGATGGTGACGGAGATGGTGATGGCGATGGTGACGGCGATGGAGATGGAGACGGTGAAACTCCAGTAAATGAGTTTTTTGCTAAAGTAGACGGTGTTGATTTTGTAACAGATTCTATTTCAGTTTCAGAACCGGTAATTGGAAATGTACCAATGTTAAAAATAGAAGCACGTTCAACCAATTTTGATAAAATTCGTATCGATATACCAAGATATATTGGACTAGGAACGTTTGATATGGAGAGTATTTCTGACGGTACCAAATTAATCGGACTATACAGAGCGAGTGGAGGTAGAGAGAACCTTACGTCAAACCCAGGTACAATAACAATTACCGAACTTGATTTGGTAGCAGGGAAATTAACGGCATCATTCCAATTTACTGGTAAAGATCCTTTAGGTGAAGACCCAACAGTTGTTGAAGTAAACCAAGGTAGCTTTACTGTTTACTTTGAAGGTGTTCCTGGCGCAAACAATATGTTTAAGGCGAAAATTAATGGCGCAGATTATATTGCAACTGCTGTTAATGTTTCAAACTCGGTTGTAAACCAATATCCGCGAATAGCTTTGACTACCGTGGTAGGTGAGCAAAAAATGGAAATTAGTTTCCCAGCTACTATAACAGAAGGTACTCACCAAATGGGTCCAGAAATTGACGCTGGAAATGAAATTGTAGCAGTTTATGCACCAATCATGGGAACTTCAATAGATTATGTATCTCAATCGGGAACTTTTACAGTTACCAATTACGATTTTCAAACAGGAATTATCGAAGGAACTTTTAATTTTACTGCTGTAGATCCAGCAGGACAAGACCCTACTGTATATGAGGTAACAGTTGGAGAGTTTATGGCAATACTAGAATAATATCAAATTCTTAGAAATACCAAAGCCGACTTTGTTTTAACAGAGTCGGCTTTTTTCATGTGTAAGTAGTAAAACAGCTTTATAAAAGCGTTTTGAATAATGCAAAACGCTTTAAATTAGGTCGTACAAAGACTTTACACCTACGTATCTTTCGGTAGTAAATCCTTCAGCGTATTCTACACCAATTAATCTTCCTAAGTCCTGTGCGCGATACGTTATACTGTCTCTGAAGTTTGTTGAGGTGATTGGAGTTTCGGGTTCGTTGGTGCCTTCTTGATGAAACTGGCTTTTAAACGCAAAAACAGTTTCTAGCTTTTTATCTAAGAAATCAGTTACATCTACCACAAAGTCGGGCTCAATATTTTTCCATTGAATGTAATGATACACGTGTTTGGGTCGCCAAGCTTTTTGATTATTGCCTTCCATAATAGTTTCAATTTTCTGCAAACCACTTAAAAAGCACGCGTCGCTGGCTAATTTGCTCGCTGCAGCGTGATCTATATGGCGGTCGTCGATGGCATTACAAATCACGATATCTGGTTGATACTTTCGAATAATTTTTATTATCTCTAGTTTAGAAGCGGCATTGTTTACTACAAAGCCGTCTGAAAACTCAAGATTATGTCTAAACGATGCGCCTAAGATTTCTGCAGCATTTTTAGCTTCTTTTTCACGTATTTCTGGAGTGCCTCGAGTGCCTAACTCACCACGTGTAAGGTCTAATAGGCCTACTGTTTTTCCGTTGCTTATTTCTTTTGCCAATGTGGCGCCACAACCAAGTTCTACATCGTCTGGGTGAGCGCCAATGGCGAGTATGTCAATCTTCATTGATGTTATGTTTTTAGTATTAATTAGTAGTGAGCGATTAAAACAATTAAAAATTATATTTTATGTTGAGTAATAATAGATTTTAATAATTAACAAAGCATGCTTAATCTTTTCAAACTACTTATCGGGTTGTTAAGTGGCAAGTCGTATGTCTTACGTCTTTCAGCCTTTAGCGGTCTTACAACTGAGTCTGATACGGCTAATTATAAATCAAAATTATTATTTCTTCAGTTTTAAAATCGCTTTAAAAGCCTGTTCTAAATCTGCTTTAATATCTTCTATATCTTCAATCCCAACAGATAGTCGCAATAGGCCATCGCTTATGTTTTGTTTTATTCTGTCTTCTGGCGATAATAGTCCGTGTGAGGTTTTGGCAGGTGATAGGATAGTAGACTCCACACCAGCCAGACTCATAGAGGGTTTTATCATTTGCAAAGAGCGTAAAAACCCTTGCACGTCATACGATTCATTAATTTCAAAAGAAAGCATTCCAGTATAGCCTCGCATCTGTTTTTTGGCAATTGCATATTCAGGATGGGTTTTAAGGCCTGGGTAATACACCTTGTTTACTAATGCGTGTTTTTCGAGCCATTTGGCTACTTTCTTTGCATTTTTATTTTGAGCTTTTACGCGGATAGCCATTGTTTTCATGCTTCGCTCCAATAGCCAAACTGCGTAATCACTTAAGCTGCCACCTAGGTTTTTGGCAAGGTTCCATATTGTTTTAATGTGTTCTTCACTCGCAGCAACTGCGCCAGCACATATATCACTATGCCCGCCCATATATTTTGTGGCACTGTGAATCATAATGTCAATTCCGTAGTCAGCAGGCGTCTGATTTATCGGAGTGGCAAAGGTATTGTCTATCATCGAAACAAGTCCGTGATTTTTAGCAAGCCTTGCAATCATTTCCAAATCGGTAATTCGCATCAACGGGTTTGAAGGGGTTTCAACAAAAATAACCTTGGTATTTGACTGTATTTTTTCAGCGAAATCTGCTTCAGAAAATCCTTCGGCAAAGGAGTATTCTATTCCAAATTTATGAAACTCTTCAACTACAAAATTATACGTTCCTCCGTATAGTGTTTGAGGTAGAACAACGTGGTCACCTTTGTGTAGCAAAGCCAGCATTGTAGTGCTTACGGCTGCCATTCCGCTTCCAAAAATGAGTGCGTTCTCACTTTTTTCGAGCATGGCAATTTTTTTGCATAAGGCTTGTTGATTTGGGGTGTTGAAATAGCGAGGATAGCGTTTTACTTCAACGTCTTCAAAAGCATAACTGCTAGACATATATAAAGGCGAAATAGCACCTTTAAACTGTTTGTCTTCTACTTCTCCTACGTGGGTGCATATCGTGTTTAAACCTAGGTTTTTTGAGTTCATTTTTATAAATTTTAAGGAGCTTAAAGGTATAAATTATAATCAAACTTTTTCGGTATTTCTCCCTGTGATATGTTGAATTTTCAATGTTTATGACGGTAATGATAAGTAAGGTAAAGTGATTGAATTCCTAAAGTTTTCTAAAATTTGTTTTATTGATAATAATAACTAGGTTGAAATGTCGGTTTCGGTTTAAAGATTCGTAATTTTATGAAAGGAAATTAAGTGGGTTTACTTCGAGTTAATTCTTTTAAAAAATACCTCGAGAATTGGTTGATTTAAAACTTAGCAAATTTCAAATAATTGAATTCAACATAATTTTTAAAACAGATTACAATGAAAACTATAATAGTTCCCATCGATTTTTCGGAACATTCTGAATATGCCTTGCACACTGCTGCAATTTTGGCTAAAGAACAAAATGCCGAAATTATAGCTTTACATATGCTTGAGCTCTCTACAGTACACGCATACGGCGAAGAATCCCAGAGTAAACACATTGAAAAAGCCTTGTATTATACCAAATTGGCTGAAAAAAAATTTGATGGATTTTTAAACAAAGAATATCTAAAAGGTATTTCTGTAACTCCGATAATCCGTCATTTTAAAGTGTTTAGCGAGCTAGGAGAAGTGGTGGCAGAAAACAACGCCGACCTTGTGGTAATGGGCTCAAAAGGGTCTAGTGGTTTAACTGAGTTTTTTATTGGTTCCAATACCGAAAAAGTGGTTCGGAATTCTGAAGTTCCCGTATTAGTCGTTAAAAACAAACCCATTGATTGGAATGTAAAAAAAGTGGTTTTTGCTACAGATTTTTCTGAAGAAGCGATTCCGTCATTTTCAAAATCTATTGCGCTGCTCGACGCTATGAAGGCAGATGTGCAAATGCTGTATGTAAATGTTCCCGGTGAAGGTTTTAAAGCTACCGATGAAATGGAATGGGCCGTGGAAACTTTTTTAGAACAAGCCGAAGGCAATCTTGATAGGGTGAAAGATGTCCATTTTATTGCTGATAAATCTGCTGAAAAAGGAATTTTGAAATACGCTAAAAAGGTAGATGCCGATATAGTAGCAGTAACAACTCACGGTCGTACTGGATTGGCTCGTTTTTTTGAAGGAAGCGTATCTGAAGATTTGGTAAATCACGCCGACTTTGCCATCCTATCTTTTAGAATTGATTAGAGTCCTCTTTAAAAAGCGATAGCATTTCCCAGACTGCGGTTTTGTCAATTGTAGGATAACGCTTACTTTTATTCAAAATAAGTAGAATCGGGCAACACTGCCGTATTTCTTCTGAAACTAGACTTATTAAAACCGTCTTTTAATAACATTCATTCTAAAAACTCACTCTTTTGAAACTACTTCTTACGAATATTAAAGAATTACTCCAAGTCCGTGAAAATTGTCCCGAAAAGCTTAGCGGAGCCGAAATGAAAGAGCTTCCCACACTTAAAAATGCTTGGGTTTACCTAAGCCAAGGCGTTATTGAGGATTACGGCACAATGGATAAATTGAAAGAATTTCAAGACTTTAAAACCATAGATTGTACTGGTAAAATTGTCCTGCCAACTTGGTGCGATAGTCACACGCATCTTGTATATGCTGGCAATCGAGAGCAGGAATTTGTAGATAGAATAAACGGATTGAGCTATCAGGAAATTGCAGATAACGGAGGTGGAATTGTAAATAGTGCAAAAAAACTACAACAAACCTCCGAAGAGGAGCTTTATCGCCAATCAGCAATCCGTTTGGAAGAAATAATGCGACTGGGCACTGGCGCTATCGAAATTAAAAGTGGGTACGGTCTGACGGTGGATGCCGAAATGAAAATGCTCCGAGTAGCTAAAAAACTTGCAAAAGAATATCCAATCGATATAAAGACAACATTTCTGGGAGCACACGCAATTCCTACAGAATATAAAGACAACAAGGACGGATATCTAGACTTGCTTTGTAATGAAATGATGCCCAAAGTGGCTGAAGAAAAACTGGCGGAATATGTGGATGTATTTTGTGAGAAAGGATATTTTTCTGTAGCCGATATGGAGCGCGTTTTAGAGGAAGGCAAAAAATACAACCTCATTCCAAAAGTACACGTAAACCAGTTTAATAGTATTGGAGGAATTGCTTCGGCGGTTAAATACAATGCGCTGAGCGTAGATCATTTAGAAGTAATGACCGACGAAGATATAGATGCTCTTCAAAATAGTGATACAATGCCCGTGGCGCTACCATCTTGTTCTTACTTTTTGAGTATTCCATACACGCCAGGAAGAAAAATGATAGACGCCGGACTTCCATTGGCGCTTGCTACAGACTACAACCCGGGCTCTACGCCAAGTGGAAATATGAATTTTGTAGTGGCAACAGCTTGTATAAAAATGCGATTAACACCAGAAGAAGCAATCAATGCAGCGACCATCAACGGCGCTTATGCTATGGGATTAAGCCATTCGCACGGTAGTATTACCAAAGGAAAAGCCGCGAATCTCATCATCACTAAAGAAATCCCTTCCTATGGGTATTTGCCGTATGCCTTCGGAAGTAATCTAATAGATTCTGTAATTATTAACGGTTCTGAAGTACAATGAACACTTTAAAAATTTACTCAGAAAAAGATATTGCTTCAATCGTAAAGCGAAGGGCAGGGGAGACTAAATTCGGAGAGAAAATATCGTTTATTGAAAATTTAGAAGACCTAAAGAAACATGCGTCAAAATATGTACTAGTCGGAATTCCTGAGGATATTGGTGTTCGCGCAAATCATGGAAATGCGGGAACGTCAAAAGCTTGGGGAGCTGCCTTGGGAAGTTTATTGAATATTCAATCTAACTATCTTACAAATGCCGAAAACCTAATTCTTTTAGGCGAAATAAATTGTGATGATCAAATGCAACAGGCTGAGGTTTTGATTAATTCTGAAAATTTTACTCCAGAAGCGCTAGGTGAATTGGTATCCCAGATTGATAAGAAAGTTGCTTATGTAATTGAGCAAATTATATCGGCAGGAAAGTTTCCGATACTAATTGGTGGCGGTCACAACAATAGTTATGGCAATATAAAAGGTGCTTCAAAAGGTTTAAATAATAAAATAAACTGTATTAACTTCGATGCGCATACAGATTTTAGAAGCTTAGAACATCGCCACAGTGGCAACGGGTTTTCGTATGCTTTTAACGATGGTTATTTAGATAAGTATTTCATTTTCGGACTTCATAGAAATTATACTTCCGAAGCGGTTTTCAAAACAATAAATGAGAACTCGGATCGCATAAAATTCAATCTATTTGAAGATATTTCGGTTCAACAAAAATTGACTTTTTCAGAAGCTATGGCAGAAGCAGCACGTTTTTGTGCTGATAAAAACTTCGGAATTGAACTCGACATGGATACCATCGAAATGATGGGAAGCAGTGCCCTAACTCCAAGTGGCTTTTCTGTAACTGAAGCGAGAATTTTTGTAAGTCATTTTTCAAAAAATAGTCAAGCTTGCTATCTTCATATATGCGAAGGCGCTCCAGCCTTAGGATTGTCTCCAAATCAGATAGGAAAGTCGATTGCTTATTTAGTAAGTGATGCAATATCCAACCTCTAACCTCCAACCTCTAACCTTTAACCTCCAACCTCCAATCTCCAACCTCTAAAAAATGAAACTCGTATTCGCCACCCACAATAAAAATAAGTTTGCAGAAGTAAAAGCAATGCTTCCTTCATATATTGAATTGTTTAGTTTAACCGATATTGGATGTACTGAAGACATAGCCGAAACAGCAGATACAATTGAAGGTAATGCTATTCTGAAGGCTAATTATGTCCGTGAACATTACAAGCTGGATTGTTTTGCCGATGACACAGGATTGGAGGTGAAGGCGCTTAACAATGAACCAGGGGTTTATAGTGCGCGTTATGCAGGAGCGTCTAATGATTCTAGTGCTAATATTGAAAAACTTCTAAAAAACCTTCAAGGCAAAGAAGATCGCTCAGCGAGGTTTAAAACTGCAATCGCACTTTCAATGAATCATTCCGAAATTATGTTTCTAGGAATATGTGAGGGAGAAATAACCGAAAATTTGCGAGGAGAATCCGGATTTGGCTACGACCCTGTATTTAAACCAACTGGGTTTGATAAAACATTTGCAGAGATGACGCTAACTCAAAAAAGCGAAATAGGTCACCGTGGAAAAGCAATGCGACAGCTAATAGACTATCTCTCGAAATAAGTGGCTTTAATAGCTTTCAGTTTCAGACCCCAAAGGTTTCAAAAACCTTTGGGGTCTTTTAAAGTATCACAAAAAAAAGCCAACTTTTACAATTTAATAAAAAATTTAAGTTAGTTTTGCACCCTCTTAAAATCGAAGGTTATTTCTTTCTTGATTTTAGAAAAAGTCCTCAGGGTGAGGAGTGTTATAGTGAAGCTGTCCGTTTATTATATGTCCAGTCGCTTCCCATTAGCACGATATATATTAATTTATTTCACAAAAAATGACAGCATTTAAAGCACTCGGCTTAGAAGAAAATCTTCTAAAAGCCATCACCGACATGGGTTTTGAAACCCCTTCGGAAGTACAAGAAAAAGCAATTCCAATTCTCCTAGATCGCGAAACCGATATGGTCGCCCTAGCTCAGACTGGAACTGGAAAAACTGCAGCATTTGGTTTCCCAATGTTGCAAAAAATCGACGTAAAAAGTCGTACAACACAAGGACTTATCCTTTCGCCAACACGCGAACTTTGTCTTCAAATTACAAACGAAATGATCGCTTATGGCAAGTATATGCCAGGCCTTAATGTTACCGCTATTTATGGTGGCGCCAGCATTACAGACCAAGCGCGTCAAATTAAAAGAGGTGCCCAGGTTATAGTTGCAACACCTGGCCGAATGAAAGATATGATTGGTCGTGGATTAATCGATATTTCAAAAATTGAATATTGTGTTCTCGATGAGGCTGATGAAATGCTCAATATGGGCTTTTATGATGATATTGTTGAAATTCTTTCACACTCACCAAAAGACAAAAGCACTTGGCTTTTCAGCGCAACCATGCCGAAAGAAGTTTCGACAATTGCAAAAAAGTTTATGCACGCTCCAGTAGAAATTACCGTTGGATCCAAGAACAAAGGTTCCGATCAGGTTACACACGAGTACTATTTGGTAAACGCAAGAGATCGTTACAACGCACTAAAGCGTTTGGCAGATGCAAATCCGGATATTTTCTCCGTGATTTTTTGCCGAACAAAACGCGATACCCAAAAAGTAGCTGAGCAACTTATTGAAGATGGCTATAACGCAGCTGCGTTGCACGGAGATTTAAGTCAGAGTCAGCGTGATTTAGTGATGAAATCATTCCGAAACCGTCAAATACAAATGCTTGTAGCTACCGATGTTGCTGCTCGTGGTATTGATGTGGATGATATTACACACGTGATAAACTATCAATTGCCAGATGAAATTGAAATCTATACCCACCGTAGCGGCCGAACAGGACGTGCTGGAAAAACAGGTATTTCAATGGTTATCGTTTCAAAAAGTGAAGTTCGAAAGATCAGAACTATTGAAAAGATTATCCAAAAACAGTTTGTAGCAAAGGAAATCCCTTCAGGAATGGAGATTTGTGAAGTGCAATTGTTTCACTTGGCCAATACGATTAAAGACACAAAAATAAATAATGAAATTGATGCCTACCTGCCGAAAATCAATGAGGTATTAGCTGATTTCACAAAAGAAGAATTGATTAAAAAAGTATTCTCAGTTGAGTTTACACGTTTTTTCAATTACTATAAAAAATCTAAAGATCTTAATATCTCTGGCGATCGCAGTTATGCTGAATCGGAAGATAAAGATACAGTTCGCTACTTCCTTAACATTGGAGAGAAGGACGATTTCGATTGGATGAGTTTAAAGGATTTCCTTCGTGACTTGCTTCAACTTGGAAAAGATGATGTTTATAAAGTTGATGTAAAAGATAGTTTTTCTTTCTTTAACACAGACGCAGCACATCAAGAATTGGTAATGGGAATCTTTAAAGACTTCAAATTAGAAGGCAGACAGGTTAACGTTGAAATAAGTCAAGATACAGGTCGCAGCAAAGGCGGTGGCGGTAGAGATCGCGGTAAGCGAAGAGGCAGCCGAAGTGGCGGCGGTGATGATAGAGGCGGACGTCAAGGCGATTTCAAAAAACGTCGTGGAGCTTCTTCTGATGGAGGCGATAGACCAAGGTTCAAAGGCAAAAGCCGAAGAACCAATGAGCGCCCTCAATCTGCCGGCACTGGCGGAAGACGACGAAGAAAAGTGTAATGATACATAGTTTTCATAATTAGAAAACACCATAAATTAAGAGCCCGATGAGTTTTGAATTCATTGGGCTTTTTTGTTTAAGGCCGCCATCTGTTGCTGGTAGTTTTATTTGTGAAACTCCATAAGAAACTCATAACCTTGGCGCAATATATCTATTGTTGACCTGTATTAGATGATAATCGTAATTATAAATTTCGGATAAATTATATGGCATTAAAATTAATAACGTATTCCTTGACCTCCTTCAAAAATTGAAGGTAATTATCTTCCGACCCCGTAAATTCAAAAATATTGTTCCCTTTTAAAAAATGAATTTTCTACTACTTGCATAGTCGTGATTAGCAAATAATCATTTCTAGAATTACTCATCATCCGTCGCAATTATCCAATAACAAGCTAATAGCAATTCCAGAAACCGAGTATCCCTTTACTTAAAGTATGATTACAATATCTTTATAGCGTGTTTATAGCGTGTTTATAGCGTATTTGTAGCGTGTATATAGCGTGTATATAGGGTATATTAAACGTATTATATGCCTAGATCATACATTCAAGCTTCCTTTTATATTGCGTAAAAGAAGAGGTTTTTAGAATACGCTTTGCTAAGTTAAACCAGGAACATAAATTGCCTTAAAACATACTGTTTTAAAACTTACGTCTATCAGGGTGGGCGCAGTCGAACCCGCAAAGTTCAAAGGAGCGAAAAACATATTATTCATTACCCGTTGTGCATTTTAAATAATGCTGATTTTAATATTGTTGATGTTTCTGCCAAAGATAAACTTGTTGATATATTGAATAGTTGTAAGTGCCGTTATCTTTGAGATTATCCTTGTTTTGAATCCCTTAAAGGACTTTGCATAATTGCGTCTTATCATAAACTGGTCACATAATTGTGAAAACAACGTTTCTATTCTTTTTCTCTTTTTTCTAAATATATAGGGTTGCCTCTTATATTCTTTTTGGTTCGTTCTCATTGGTGTGTTGAGCGTTATGTTACAGGTTTCAAAAAGGTTGAGCTGTATTTTTGCAGACAAATAACCTCTATCGCCAATTAACGT
>NZ_FNNS01000013.1 GCF_900106795.1 Aequorivita viscosa
TATCAAGCTCATTGGCGAGCCTTCGCCTTCGCCTGTTGTATACACTTCGCTCAATTTTTGTATATATCATTTCGGGAAGTTTTCTGAAAAGATCGTTTTCACTATCTATGCCCATAAACTCAGCCGTTAAACTCAAACTTATCAGTTCCAAGTCACAGAGCTTTGGTTCACGCCTTTGATAGGGTAAAAGTTGATCTTTTGATATTTTTCTTAAAACTTCCAATATTCTTTCGTAATTTGCACTTAAGTTGTTCATATATAATGTTTTATAGCTAAAACAAGATACTGATTATCAGTAATATGGACAACTTTTTTCTTTTAAATCATAATGCACAACGGGTTATAATAGTTTAATTCTCCATAAATGTAAACGCTTTTGATTGAATTTGAAAATTAAGGCAGTAGGTTGATAGACTGTTTTAGTGCAGTTTAATTTAGCCTGACTGCGTAAACACTATCCTTGTCACGTGGGGTATAAGTAGGTGTACGTATTGTGAGTTTTTTCGAAATGCAAGAAATTTGAGTGATAAGAAATTAGGTAGGATATTAAAATGATTGAGGTTGGGCTTTTACTTAAAAAGAAATTTAAGTAAGCTTATTTTGGTGTTTAGTTAATAATATGTGTTAAATAGTATATATTTAATTCTTTTAGCTGAATATTTTAATATTCCTTTTAACTTTGAAGATAACTATTAAATTATTAACATGAAACTACTCATCACTTTAACCACTTTAAGTTTCATATTCATTGGATGTGAAAACAAGAAAGCTAGTATTTCGCCAGAGCAAACCGCTTCTTCCACAGAAAAGTCAATGCTTGATGGAAACATTATTGACCTCACGCATACCTTTTCAAAAGAAAGTGTTTACTGGGTTACAGCCAAAGAATTCAAGTTAGACACTGTTGCTTTTGGCGAAACAGATAAAGGCTATTTCTATTCGGCAAATAACTTTGAAACTGCGGAACACGGAGGAACTCATATAGATGCACCGATTCATTTTGCTGCAAATGCGCAATCCTTAGATGAAATCCCGTTAACTCGACTCATCGGACAGGGGATAAAAATTGATGTTTCTGAAAAGGCAAAGAATAATCGTGATTATCAGGTTTCAGTAGAAGATTTCACCAATTGGGAAAAGGAAAATGGCACCATTCCTGAAGATGCTATTGTCTTACTAGAAACAGGGTTTTCAAAATTCTATCCAAATAAAAAGGAATACTTAGGCACTGACGAACGCGGAAATGATGCAGTACAAAAATTACATTTCCCAGGCTTGTTGCCAGAAGCTGCCACTTGGTTGGTTGAAAATAGAAAAATTAAAAGTATTGGATTGGATACAGCTAGTATAGACTATGGGCAATCGACTCATTTTCAAAGCCACGTTATTCTACTTTCAGAAAATATCCCAGCTTTTGAGAATGTCGCCAACTTGGATAAACTACCAGTTAAAGGCTTTCAAATTATCGCATTGCCAATGAAGATTAAAGGCGGCAGTGGTGGCCCTTTGCGGATTATTGCTATTGTTCCAGATGATTTAAAACTATAATTCAAATTAACTTGTAACCAATCAAGAAAATTCGACCTCGGAGTCAAGAATATGGCTTTTCAGCTATAAAAAATTCCAATTAAACAATGGATAAAACCAAAGGAGAAAAGCCATCAAACCTCAATAAACTCTTAAGCCGAACCCCTCACGCAATCACCATGCTTTTTGGGATTATAGTATTTGTTTCGGTGTTAACCTATATACTTCCAGCAGGAACTTATGATCGCGTTCCTTTAAACGGCAGAGATGTCGTAGTTCCAGATTCATATAGCACAATTGCGTCTACGCCAATAAGTTTTCTTGATTTGTTTAAAGCCATTCCACTTGGATTTAAGGCTGCTTCAGATATAATTTTCGTTGTTTTTGCGGGAGCGATAATGTTCGCTTTTATGGAGAAATCGAAAGCTGTTGAGAACTCCGTAGGCACTTTATTAAAACACATGGGGCTTCAAAGAAAACATCTTCTAATCGTTATTTTCACCTTTGTTTATGGGTTTTTAGGAATTGCTGTTGGGTATGAAAACAACATTGCGATGGTGCCCATAGCTGCCGTGTTAAGCCTTGCTCTTGGTGGAGATCTGATTTTAGCCGCGGGTATTTCGGTTGGCGCAATGACCATTGGGTTTGGACTTTCCCCAATTAATCCCTACACAGTCGGGATGGGACACAAAATTGCTGAATTACCTATGTTCTCGGGTTATGGCCTTCGAAGTGTCCTGTGTTTAATAGCGCTTAGTGCTATGGCATTTTATAATATTAGGTATTTTAAAAAGATAACCGCCTTTCCTGAAAAAAGCCTTGGGAAAGGGCTTGATGAAGAAGGGATTTCATTGTCAAAACCTATTCAAGAATACTCGGTATCTCCAAATAACTGGATGGTGATTTCAATATTTTTAATCGGTCTCACGGTAATTCTTTACGGGGTTTTTAACTTCAATTGGTACCTCACGGAGCTTTCTGCAATCTTTCTTATAATAGCATTAATCTGCGGACTCGTTTCGAAAATGGGAGCTACCACAATGAGCAAAACGGTTTTAAAAGCTGTTTCAATGGCTGCGCCTGGTGCATTTATGGTTGGCTTTGCTACGACTATTAAAGTGTTGATGGAAATGGGAAATATTGGCGATACTATTTCTTATAATCTAGCATTGATGCTAAAAGATATGTCGCTTTATGGTTCGGCAATAAGTATGTCTATTTCTCAATCTGTAATCAATTTCTTCATTCCTTCTGGCAGTGGGCAGGCATTGGCAACCTTGCCAGTAATGATTCCCCTAGGAGAAACTTTAGGATTGACGAGACAAACATCTATTTTGGCTTTCCAGATAGGAGATGGGATTTCAAATTTGATAAACCCTACTTTGGGCGGATTAGTCGCTATGTTGGCAATGTGCAGAGTGCCTTTAGATAGATGGATTCGGTTTATATTTCCAATGGTGATGTTGCTTCTCGCATTGGCGTTTACCGCTTTAATTGTGGCTGTGGCAACGGGGTATTAAATTTGATGTAAGACTAAAGAACTTATGTCTAAATTAAAATTAAGTTAGCCGAAATCGTAAAAATAAAATAGTATGACAACAATACAGATTTTAGAAAAGTTAGTGTCTTTCCCCGTTTTGGGTGGTGAATCTAATTTGGAGATAATTAATTGGATTAAAAACCATATTGAATCATTAGATATTACCACGACTTTAGTCCCTAATGATAATGGAACAAAAGCTTCTTTACATTGCCGAATAGGTCCAGCCGTTGATGGAGGGGTTATATTATCAGGACATACAGATGTGGTTCCTGTTGAAGGGCAAGCTTGGGTAACAGACCCATTTAAACTTATTGATAAAGGTGATGGAAACTTATACGGAAGAGGAACGTGTGATATGAAAGGTTTTCTAGCAATTTGTTTGCACAGCATCTTTAAAATGATTGCCGCCAACTTAAATAAACCTATTTATTTTGCCTTTTCGTATGATGAAGAAATAGGTTGTTTGGCAGCTCCCGAGTTGATTCAGCATATAAACAAAACATACAAAGAAAAGCCGAAATATGCCCTTATCGGCGAACCTTCAATGCTTCATCCAATTTTAGCTCAAAAGGGAATTAATATTTTCGATACTCATATTTCTGCATCGACTGGGCATAGCAGCCGAATTAAAATAGAAGTAAGCGCAATTCACGAAGCGACAAGGTTGATAGGTTGGCTGGAAGATAAAATGAACAAATTGATTGATGCAACACCAAACGATGATCGTTTTATTCCGCCGCATACAACAATTCATGTGGGACAATTTAACGGTGGAATTGCGCCGAATGTAATAGCCGATAAAGCTTCGTTTTCTTGGGATATACGAACAGTTCCCTCTGATTCAATTGACGATATATTGAAGGATTTTAAACAATACTGTTCACAACGTGAAAAAGAACTGTCTAAGGTCTTTCCAGGATTTAAGATTGAAACCATTCCAAGGCACCCTGAGGTTCCACATTTAGATACACATTACGAAATGGATATCGTCAATTTAATCAAGATGATTTCAGGCAATAGTAATTATAGTGCCGTGTCGTATGCTTCCGAAGCTGGTCAATTTTCGCAAGGTGGTTTTGAAAGTGTTATTTGTGGCCCTGGATCAATTGCTCAAGCTCATACAGCAAATGAGTTTATTTCAAAGGAACAAATCAGAAAAGGGGAGGAGATGCTAGAACGTTTAATTTTTGAGATGAGTTCTTGATGATTGAATTTAATGCAAAGGCGTTATTTTGAATAGTGTTATAGGTAAATTTAAATCGCCCGGTTTAATACTAATAACTAAACCTTAGGAAGCAGCTTAGGGTTAATATCCAAAATGTTTTCGTTTTGATATCTCGTGATAAATTCATCTGAAAAAAACTCACTTCCTAAAAGTTTTTCGTCAGAAAGCATTTTCTTTACATCAATCTTTTCGTTGTATTCTTTTAGCATTGGGATTGACACTGGCGCATAACTAAAATGCCACGGCTCGTATTTAAAACCTTTTCGGTTGCCGTTATCGGTGTAAACTTCATAGAAGTCAAATCTTTCAGCATTGGCATCTAGCCAAACTTTGAAGTTGCAATAAGGGCCATTTCCGTGGAAGTTTTCAGGCATTAGCACATTGGCAGGACGTGGCGCATTTGCATCTATTAAATCTATATCTGTTCCCCAATGATGGCGAGAGGTGCCAGGAATGGTGGAGTATTCAATAATTTTCTCAATGGCTTTTTCAGGTGAAAGCCCTTCATTTGTAAACCGTTTGTATTTTCTTTCAAATAATTCTTTTTGGCGCTGAAAACTTCGGTAAGCCGAAACTACTTCAATTTTAATATTTTCTTTTGCCGCTTCAACTTTCATTCGGTTAAACGCTTCTTTAGCGGCTTTGTGCATTTTTGAAGTATAACTATCACCAATAATATCGGGGTTTCCTTGTCCAATTAGTTGGTTTCGAGTAAATTCTTCTGAAAAACTTGTGAAAGAAAAATGAGGAAATATGGCCAACCCTAGTCCCATAAGACCAGAAATTTTAATAAATTCGTTTCGCTTCATTATAATGAATTTGTGAAGTTTTAAAATTACTATTAATTTGAAAGATAACGCTATTTCTATTCGTATTATTGAGGCGACGGAGATTTTCAGAATTCTTCCCCTAATTCAAAAGCTCGGTAATTATGCTGTCCCAGAACCCATCTTAAAAGAACGTCTTTTAGAAATGACACAGCAGAATTATGAATGCCTTGGCATTTTTGATGCGGAGGTTTTAATTGGCACTTGCGGACTCTGGTTTCAAACACGACATTATGCGGGTAGAAGCTTAGAAATGGATCATGTAATTATTGACGATGCCTATCGAGGCCAAGGAATTGGTGAAATAATGGTCAATTTTGTCACCGATTATGCTAAGGAAAAATCGTGTAATTGGATTGAATTAAACAGCTATGTCTATAATTTTCCTTCGCATAAGTTCTTTTACAATCAAGGCTTTGTGGCTAAGGGATATCATTTTGTAAAGGAATTGTAACTCCGGCTTCACTCTTTCAGCAAAGTTTCAGGTATTGAAAGGAACTGAAATGTGCACCCAGAATTTAGAAATTCATAATTGTTCCGGTTGCTACTTCATAAGGTGCTTTTCCTTGTTCAAAAACACGAGCTTCTAATTTGCCTTTCAATTTAATTTCATCGCCTTTAACGCGTAACCAGCTTCCTTCACGTAAACCAACTACTGGAACGGTGTTTTGCGTGTGGAATTCTGCAATTCTGGTTTCACGCGTTTCGCCCATATGGGTACTTTCTGGGTTTGGGTCTAAATAGTGCGGATTAAGGTTAAAAGGTATCACACCCAAAGTTTTAAACGATGGTGGGTAAACGATTGGCATATCGTTCGTGGTTTGCATAGAAGTTCCACAAATATTGCTTCCGGCACTGGTTCCCATATATGGTAAGCCGTTAAAAATAGCTTCGCGAAGTGGTTGCATTAATTCTAAGCGATAAAGTGCATCGACCAAAACAAATGTATTTCCACCACCAGTAAAAACACCTTTTGCATTTTTAATAGCTTCAACAGGATTACTAAATGTATGTAATCCGATAAGTTTTTTGCCTATTTTTTCGAATGCCTTAGCAGCTTTGGTAGTATATTCATCGTGGCTTATTCCGCCAGGACGGGCGTATGGAATAAAAATGACTTCATTGGTGTTTTTAAATAGTTCAGCCATTTCTTCGGTTAGATAATCTAAATAATTTCCACCAAAAACAGTGCTTGTACTTGCTACAATAAAGTTTTTCATTTTAAAAAAAGTTAGTGTTGCAAATCTAGCCATTGGAATGAAACTTAGCAGCGTTTAACGTAACAAAACTGAATAAAAGTTTGATGTCGTTACTCTTGTCAATACTTAATTTATTCACTTTAAACATGAAAAAACCGCTTCCTAAAAAAATGGGAAACGGTTTTTGTTAGTAGGGGAGTTGCTGTTTTAAGGTATATTATTGTTTATCGTCCTTTAAATGCATTTTATAAATTTGATATTCAACTGCATCGGTTTTTGGGTTATAACTTTCTACAACAAAGTTACCTTCTTCATTAAAATAACCGAATGACGATTGACCATTTTGTGAATAAATATAATAACCGTTTTGCGAAGTTGGCTTAATTACGGCGTAATCTTCTCTAGTTTTATTGTCTTTAATGGTCATCAATCGATATCCGTCTTTATCTTTTTGGTTTAAAAACTGAAATCTATTTCCATCGTAGCCATAAGTTACTTCAGTGTTAACTTCAACAGGAGTCATTACAATATTCTGATTGGTCTTTTTTACATCGGCCGCACTCAACTTTACTTTTTGATTCTTTTTAATGGAAACAGCTTTAGTTGATTCGGTTGTTCCTTTGTTATCTTTGACTTCGGTTTTGGTTATAACAGTTTCTTTTTGAGTATTCAAATTTTTCTGTGCAAAGCCAGTGGTAAAGGCTGCTAATGCAAAAATTAATGCTATTTTTTTCATAATCATGGTTTTCTTTTAATTGTTTACTACAAAAATAGTCAGTATGAATGTTAAATATGCACAATAGCGTTATAATCATTTCACAAAAACTTGACTGTTTTCAAGGTATTCAACGCAAAGATGCATTTAATTGAAATGCGTTCAGTCAAACAATTTAAGTGAGGGTTGAGGTGGGTTGTAATTACAACGTAATCTTTTCTGAAAAGCATTTTTGGTTGCTGTGAAAAGTTTGATACTATGGTGTATATTTGCAACCTCAAAAAAAAGAATAAATGAAAGCAGGTATTGTAGGATTACCGAATGTTGGAAAATCAACACTATTTAATTGTTTATCCAATGCAAAGGCGCAAAGTGCGAATTTTCCATTTTGTACTATTGAACCCAATGTGGGTGTTGTTAACGTTCCAGATCCTAGGTTATTGAAACTTGAAGAACTGGTAAACCCTGAGCGCGTTTTACCCGCAACTGTCGAAATAGTTGATATTGCTGGTCTTGTAAAGGGAGCCAGTAAAGGAGAGGGTCTTGGTAACCAATTTTTAAGCAACATCCGTGAAACTGATGCTATATTGCACGTTTTGAGATGTTTTGACAACGACAATATCGTACACGTTGATGGTAATGTAGACCCAATTAGAGATAAGGAAACAATCGACATGGAGCTTCAATTGAAGGATCTAGAAACGGTTGATAAAAAGCTGGAAAAAGTAAAACGGGCTGCAAGAACTGGAAATAAAGAAGCCCAAAAAGAAGAAGCTGTATTGTTAAAGGTAAAGGCTGGATTAGAAGCTGGGATTTCGGTACGCGCAATAGAATTGAGTGAAGAGGAAGAAATTGAGTATGTTGTTCCTTCGCAATTTATTACCGACAAACCTGTACTATATGTGTGCAATGTAGATGAAAACTCTGCCGTTTCTGGAAATGCGTATGTTGAAAAAGTAAAAGAAGCTGTCGCAGCCGAAAATGCTGAAGTTCTTGTTTTAGCTGTTGGCACCGAGGCCGATATTACCGAATTGGAAACTTTTGAAGAACGCCAAATGTTCTTGGAAGATTTAGGCTTAGACGAAGCTGGTTCTGCAAAATTAATTCGAAGTGCTTATAAATTATTGAATTTGCAAACCTACTTTACTGCTGGAGTAAAAGAAGTTCGTGCTTGGACCATTCCGGTTGGTGCCACCGCGCCACAAGCAGCAGGAGTAATACACACAGACTTTGAAAAAGGTTTTATTAGAGCCGAAGTTATTAAATATGAAGACTTTGTAAATTACGGAAGCGAAGCAAAAGTAAAAGAAGCTGGAAAAATGGGAGTAGAAGGGAAGGAATACATCGTAAAAGATGGCGATGTAATGCATTTCCGATTTAACGTGTAATCAACCTAATTTAGTGGTTTTTTTATATTAAACAATTTTTTAAACACATAGCTAAAATCATAAAACGGCTCATTTGAGTCGTTTTTTTTAATATATAGATTGAAGTAATATAGGTAAACCTGCTAATTGACTCAAGTATTGAATAATTTTTCACAGTTGAACTCTTAACTCCTTCATAATTTCACTAGGAATGTTAACATAACCCAAATTGGCTTGCTATTTCTTTAAAATTAGGTTTTTTAAAATTATTTGAGATTTATTTCAGACTTGATTTTTAAGTTGACAATTCATTTTTAAGTGGTTTCTTTCACAAACTATATACTTAATGAGATGATTGAGTGTTAATTACCAATTTCGCGAATTTTCTTCATGAAAAATTAAAATTAAATTTCTTGCCATCATACTAATTTAAAGGGCTGTTTTAACAATTACAGTGCTTTGTCATCACAAATATTTTTTACATTTACAGAACAGAAGGTTATCTCTATCTTGATATTTTTTATTATAAAGATAGAGTTTAGGATGAAAATATCCCCCTCTTTTTATACTGAACAACCAACTAAAACAAACCTAAATGAAAAAAATTACCCACACGGTAATCATGTTTATTTCCATGATTACAAAAACGAAAAAATCATCTTATTATCTTTATTATAAGCACTATGATTCAATTGTAGACAAGTATCGAAATGGTCAATATTATGGTAATTTACTAAAGAGAATCAAGAATGATAAAAAAATCAATTCGGATGCTGAAATAGCGCTTGTAAAAAACAAATTACTTAATAAAATTGGCGAGCGAGATGTTATTAAAAAATTTGGTAAACCTGTTTTTAAGTTTAACCACGACAACCTGCCAAACATAAATATTCTGCTATACAGAGAAAAACTAGGTAAGCATAAAGTTAAAACGGAATATCACTTTTTTAAAAACAGTTTATTTCTTTACAGCTACACATTTTCAAATCTTTCTTCGAATGATAAAAGTGAAATGCTAGAGGTTATTCAAAAAAAGTATTTTAACGGCGATTCTATAGATTTTAAAAATGAATATATAGCAGATAAAAACTCAAATTTAATTTTGGTTAATAATAATGATTTATCCTTTTCGATATATTACTTGTGTGATCTTAAAACCGCTTTTGATAAGATTTCAGAATATATGGATTTTAAGAAAACTGAAGCCATAAGAAAAGAAGAGTTTATCAAGAAAAAATTATATAAGAAGTTGTAATACACCTTCTGGTAAAAGCGATAAAAAATCATTTTACGCTTAAAAACAACCATTTAAG
Organism: Aequorivita viscosa; assembly: GCF_900106795.1. Classification (GTDB taxonomy): domain Bacteria; phylum Bacteroidota; class Bacteroidia; order Flavobacteriales; family Flavobacteriaceae; genus Aequorivita; species Aequorivita viscosa. The sequence continues at coordinate 9,717 of NZ_FNNS01000013.1, forward strand.
ACTATCCTTATTTTTTAAATAACAGAAAGGTGGTTTTAAAAGGTTGTTTGTTTTTATTGCTGTTATGAGAATCTGATTCTATTCATAAAGCCTCAATTTTTTCTGAAGAAAATCCATTTCCTTTTCTAAGGCGTGCATACGGTTAAGCATTTGATTTATTACATCTAAACCTTCATAATTTATTCCAAGATCGTTATGAAGACGAAAAAGGCGTTCTATATCGGAAATATCACTTTCATCTATAAACATTTCGTTTTCACGTTCTTCAAAAGTTACTAAACCATACTCCTGCAAATTTTTAATAAAATCGTCTTCTATTTGAGTCTGCTTGCAAAAGTGCCGTACTAATATGTATTTTTCTGTTGCCATTATCTAAGTTTTGAGAGTTGGTTAAACAGTTCTTTTTCTTTATCTGAAAGATTTGTGGGCAGGGCAATTTTATAGGTGATATACAAATCGCCATGTTGTCCTTCTTTTTTGTATTTGGGCAATCCCTTACCCTTCAGCTTTACTTTCGTATCGTTTTGTGTTTCAGGCTTAACATTCAATTTTACTTTACCAGTTAGGGTTTCAACTGTTATTTCACCGCCGAGTAGGGCAGTGTATAGCGAGATTTCCTGGGTGGCATATAAGTCACTTTTAAGTCTTTTAAACGGCGTGTTATTAACTATTTCAAAAGTGATAAGTAAATCACCTTTCGGACCACCACCAATGCCTTCGCCTCCGTGGCTTTTAACTCTAATGGTTTGTCCGTCATCAATTCCAGCGGGAATGGTCAGTCTTATCTTTTTTTCGCCTAAATCGATGGTCTGCTTTTGATCGCTTAGGGTTTCAGTTAAGTTTAACCGAAGTGTGGCGCTTAAATCCTGACCTTTAAATTGAGCTGTGCGCCTGCGTTGCCCGCCACCAGAAAATCCGCCACCGCCAAACATAGATTCAAAAAAGTCGGAAAACTGGCTTTCATCAAAACCTTGCCCTCCTCCATTGTAGGTCCTACCACCGCCATAGGAGCTTTGACTGCGTTGCTGCTGTCGTGCCTGTTCAAAGGCATCGGCATGTTGCCAGTCCTTTCCGTATTGGTCGTATTTTTTACGTTTTTCAGGATCGCTTAATACTTCATTGGCTTCATTAATTTTTTGAAACTTTTCTTGAGCAGCCTTGTCGTTTGGATTTAAATCTGGGTGAAGTTTACGAGCTAATTTACGATATGCTTTTTTAATATCGTTGGCTGTCGCACTTTTGTCAATTCCCAAAACTTTATAGTAGTCAATAAATTCCATTCAGATACCATGATTTTATTAGTGAAACACTCAAATTTACAGCTTTTAAAACAGAATAAAAATAGAAATTCAAAGAATTAAAAATGTGTTCTTGAATGAAGAAGTTCACATCTCTAATCTTATAAAATCTACATCAATCAAGTTGGTTACTTCACAGAAGATTCCTATAACATTAATGTTATTTTATAAGCTAATCGACGACAAATTACACCGTGTTATATTCTTTATTCAGATCAGTTGTGTTTCGCAAGCATTTAAAGATAGAATAAAAAAGTGCTTGTGATTTTAGTAATAGTCAGCTAAGTCCATAAAAGGATTTAGAGTTAGTTATTTCTACCTTCAAACTACTTTTATAAATGAGTTTTTTTTATCCGAAATAAGTCGTATTTTATTCACGAAAAATAAAATATTTGCATTTTTGTGGACCGCAATAAATTACTAACAATTTGTAGTAGCTTATTGTTAATTACTTTCCCAAGTATAGGTTTCACAAGTGCTCACGTATAATTATATTAGCCACCCTACACCAAAAATTTATGACAGAGACCAAATATACCGAAGACAATATCCGTTCACTCGATTGGAAGGAGCATATCCGTATGCGTCCAGGTATGTATATTGGGAAACTCGGAGATGGATCTTCGCCCGATGACGGTATCTATATCCTTCTAAAAGAGGTTCTTGACAACTGCATTGACGAATTTGTTATGGGCGCCGGAAAAACCATTGAGGTGCGCATTAAGGAAAAAGAAGTGAGGGTTCGCGATTACGGCCGTGGAATTCCGCTAGGAAAAGTAGTTGATGTAGTCTCCAAAATGAATACCGGAGGAAAGTATGATAGCCGCGCGTTTAAAAAATCTGTTGGACTAAACGGGGTTGGTACAAAAGCAGTAAATGCATTATCCTCTTTCTTCAAGGTTGAATCGGTTCGAGATAATCAGATGAAAACAGCTGAGTTTTCATTAGGAGAGCTCACGAACGATTTGGATATTGAAGATTCTTCCAAACGACGGGGTACCAAGGTAGTATTTATACCAGATGAAGGCATTTTTAAAAACTTCAAGTACCGAACTGAGTATGTGGTAAAAATGCTAAAAAACTACGTCTATCTAAATCCTGGATTGACGATTGATTTTAATGGCGAAAAGTTTTATTCCGAAAATGGTTTAAAGGATTTATTAGGCGAAACAATTACAGAAGATGATATGGCGTATCCAATCATCCATCTTCGTGGCGACGATATTGAACTAGCCATAACACATAGTAAAACGCAATACAGCGAGGAATATCATAGCTTTGTTAACGGACAAAATACTACCCAAGGTGGAACGCATTTGGCGGCTTTTAGGGAGGCTTTGGTGAAAACTTTACGAGAGTTTTACAACAAGAATTACGATGCTAGTGATATCCGAAAGTCTATAGTTTCGGCAATTAGCATCAAGGTTATGGAGCCGGTTTTTGAAAGCCAAACCAAAACCAAGCTCGGAAGTACCGATATGGGTGGAAAACTACCAACGGTACGAACGTTTATAAATGATTTCGTTAAAACACAACTCGATAACTTCCTTCATAAAAACCCTGAAACCGCAGAAGCAATTCATAAAAAAATTGTTCAGGCAGAAAGAGAGCGCAAAGAGCTTAGCGGAATTCGGAAACTTGCTCGAGATCGGGCTAAAAAATCAAGTCTTCACAACAAAAAATTGCGCGACTGTCGAGTTCATTTGCAAGACATTAAAAATGAACGGAACTTAGAATCGACTTTGTTTATTACAGAGGGAGATTCGGCGAGTGGAAGTATTACCAAAAGCCGTGATGTAAATACGCAAGCAGTTTTTTCGCTTCGAGGAAAACCACTGAACACCTACGGAATGACGAAGAAAATCGTCTATGAAAATGAAGAATTCAACTTGTTGCAAGCTGCATTGAACATAGAGGATTCTATGGAAGATTTGCGCTATAACAACATCGTTATCGCTACAGATGCCGATGTGGATGGTATGCACATTCGCTTACTTCTTATTACATTCTTCCTTCAATTTTTCCCTGAATTAATAAAAGAAGGTCATTTATATATTTTGCAAACGCCCTTATTTAGAGTGCGAAATAAAAAAGAAACGATTTATTGTTATACCGAAGAAGAGCGCGTTAACGCAATTGAGAAACTAAACCCAAAACCTGAAATTACTCGATTTAAGGGTCTTGGTGAAATTTCGCCAGACGAGTTTGTGCATTTTATAGGAAACGATATTAGGCTAGACCCTGTTATGCTAGACAAAGCAATGAGTATCGAGGAACTTCTTTCGTTTTATATGGGAAAAAACACCCCAGATAGACAAGAATTTATTATTGATAACTTGAAAGTTGAGCTCGATAAGGTAGAAGGGTAGTATTGGTTTATTGGATTACTAGAAAATTATATCAGCCTAAAAAGAATAGAAGAAATCGATGAAAAACATACTTGTATTAATTTTTAGTTTAGTTCTTTTTTCTTCTTGTACTCGCACTATGTATAATTGTGCGCAAACAGATAGTCGTGAAACAGCAATCAATATTTCTATTGTTGATGACGAAGGCAATTCGTTGATAGGAGAAGACAAAAATTACAAACCTGCTGATATAAAATTAACAAGAGGGAGCCAAGAGATTGTATTGATATTTAATGAATTCGGCGAAACAACCTTAATTAAGCTATTTTATTCAGAAATGGAGTCTGGAAAAGAGTATGAACTAAAGCTAAATGATCAAGAAACAGCTGAATTGAATTTGAAATTGGAAACTGTTGTAAGCGAATGTTTTGATTTTTTATCGGTTGAAACTTTTTTGCTAAATGGTCAGGAAATCCAAGAGGATAGTGATTCAAATACGTATATAATTCAAAAATAACAATACTTTTCAGCTTCGATGTATATTAAATTTGCTTCCTAGCCCAATAATAATTATAATAAAGAATAGACAATATTAAATGAGTGACGAACTCGACAATAACGAAGACGAATTATTACCTCAAGATGAATTAAAATCTTCTGAGGAAACCATAACAAAGGTTACAGGAATGTTTCGTGATTGGTTCTTGGATTACGCCAGTTACGTAATTCTAGAACGCGCCGTTCCTGCTATTGAAGATGGTTTTAAGCCCGTGCAACGCCGCATAATGCAGTCGATGAAAGATTTGGATGATGGCCGTTACAATAAAGTGGCGAACATCGTTGGTCATACTATGCAATATCACCCACACGGTGACGCGAGTATTGCGGATGCAATGGTTCAAATTGGGCAAAAAGATCTGTTAATCGATACACAGGGAAACTGGGGAAATATCCTTACTGGCGATGGGGCTGCAGCTTCACGATATATTGAAGCACGAATTTCTAAATTTGGATTAGATGTGCTTTTTAATCCCAAAATAACCACTTGGCAAGCGTCTTATGATGGCCGTAGAAAAGAGCCAATAAACCTGCCAGTAAAATTCCCATTACTTTTAAACCAGGGAGCAGAGGGGATTGCGGTTGGACTTTCCACAAAAATTCTTCCGCATAACTTTATAGAGCTTATTGATGCCTCCATCAAGCATTTACAAGGAAAAAAATTTCAGATTTATCCCGATTTCCCAACGGGAGGAATTATGGATATTGCCAACTATAACGATGGTATGCGAGGTGGAAAAATTAGGAGTCGCGCCAGAATTAACCAAGTTGATAAAAACAACCTAATTATTACCGAAATTCCTTTTGGAACAAACACTTCATCCCTTATAGAATCTATACTAAAGGCTAATGACAAGGGGAAAATAAAAATAAAAAAAATAGAAGACAATACCGCTGCCGAAGTAGAAATTCACATTCATTTACCTAGCGGAATCTCTCCAGACAAAACTATTGATGCTTTGTACGCTTTTACGGCTTGCGAAACATCCATTTCGCCTTTAGGTTGTGTTATTGAAGACAATAGACCCTTGTTTATTGGTGTTTCCGAAATGCTAAGAAGAAGTACCGACCGAACCGTCGAGCTGCTTAAACGAGAATTGGAAATTCAATTAGGCGAATTGGAAGAGCAGTGGCACTTTGCTTCTTTGGAACGAATATTTATTGAAAATAGAATCTATCGCGATATTGAAGAAGAAGAAACTTGGGAAGGTGTTATTGCCGCAATCGATAGAGGTTTACAGCCGTTTACAAAACATTTAAAACGTCCTGTTACCGAAGAAGATATAGTGCGATTGACGGAAATTCGAATTAAAAGAATTTCAAAATTCGATATCGATAAGGCGCAGCAAAAGATTGATGCACTGGAAGATAGTATTGCTCAAATAAAGCATCACTTGGAGCATTTAATTGAATACGCAATAGACTATTTCAAACGATTGAAAAAAGATTATGGCGCTGGTAAAGAACGTAAAACCGAAATCCGAACCTTTGAAGATATCGAAGCCACAAAGGTTGTAATTAGAAGCACTAAGTTATACGTAAACCGTGCAGAAGGTTTTGTGGGTACAAGTTTAAAACGCGACGAATATGTTACTGATTGTAGTGATATAGACGACATCATCGTGTTTACCGAGGATGGTAAAATGATGGTTACCAAGGTTGATTCTAAAACTTTCGTGGGGAAAGGAATCATTCATGTTGCGATATTTAAGAAAAAGGACAAGCGAACCATTTATAATATGGTTTACAAAGACGGTCCGCGTGGTGCAAGCTATGTAAAACGTTTTGCTGTTACTTCAGTTACCCGCGATAGGGAATACGATATGACGAACGGCACTAAAGGCTCGAAAGTCCTTTATTTTACAGCTAATCCTAACGGAGAAGCAGAGGTTGTTACCGTTTATTTACGTCAAACAGGAAGCGTTAAAAAGCTTAAATTCGATTTAGATTTCGCAGACCAGCTCGTAAAAGGTAGAAAATCTAAAGGAAATATTGTTACTAAATATCCAATCCGAAAAATCGAACTCAAGGAGAAGGGGCTATCTACATTAAAGCCTCGAAAAATATGGTTTGACGACTCCGTGCAACGTTTAAATGTTGACGAGCGCGGGGAGCTTTTAGGTGAATTCAAAAAAGAAGACCGATTGCTAATTGTAAATCAAAAGGGAGTTGTGAAAACTGTAACGCCTGATTTGGTTTTACGTTTTGACGACGATATGATTATTCTCGAAAAATGGGATCCCAAAAAACCATTAAGTGCTATTTATTGGGAAGGAGAAAAGGAGCTATTTTATGTAAAACGCTTCTTAATCGAGCATCCTGATAAGGAAGAAACCATAATTACAGATCATCCTGATTCCTATTTAGAGAAAATTTTCACCGATTACCGCCCAATGGCCGAAGTTGTTTTTACAAAGAAAAGGGGACAGGAACGCGAGGATAATTTAGAAGTCAATTTAAAAGAATTTATCGCTGTAAAGGGAATCACCGCAATGGGCAATCAACTTACAAAAGAAAAAGTTCTAGAAATAAATGCGCTACCTTCACTTCCGTATGATCCGCCTAAACCTGTAGATCCAAAGGAAATAGATGTGGTGATAGACAAAGACGGTTCAAAGACGAAAAACGATTCAAACGATGATGAAGATTTAAAAACGGACGAAGGCGGGCAGGGATTGTTGTTCTAAACTTCTAACTATTCTGCTTTTACGAAACTTAAAATTTCACTTTCGTTAGTGTCATAGAAAAACAGATTGTCATTTTCTAATTTGAAAGTCTTGGTGTTTTCAAGAGCAGTCATATAACTTGATGGTAATTCCATATTGCTGCACATCATTTCAGTTGCCCCTATAGAATTAAAAGTAATTAAATTATCCAGTAGCTCAAAATTGCCGTAAAAGTTGTTACAGCCGTCATATCCAAAGATTTTCATTTCAACAGTATCAATCGATAATACAAGGTCGTTATCTTCATCCGGAATTCGCGGCATTTCAACTAATTTCCCATTAATCGATTTTACAGTCCATATTTTATCCAATACTAGTTTAACGTCTTCGTTCTTTTCAATTACTTCAACTAAATAATATTTTATCGAGGACGCATCTGCAGGAACAGTTGCAGGATCTAATTCTTTCTTTTTAACTGAAATTTTATAAATGTGCCCGGGTTCATATTCAAAACCTTCTATAGTTCCATAGTAATTGTTCCAATTGCTTGTTAAAGTATCAGATTCTTGTATTTGCAGGCATTTCATTTTCCCAACACCCGTACAATCAACCTTTTCGCTATTGATGAATAAAATTGTTTTTGGCGTTTTTTCGTTGGATTCGTTCCTACAAGTATTAAGTGCTAAAGCAGAAAAGAAGAAGAATAGTATAAATTTCATCAGATATATTTTAAGTTTCAATTATGACAAATATAAAAACGTGATACTCAAGAGTTAGATAATTAGGATAATTTTAAACAACAGCGAATTAAAGTTTTGAAAATCAAAAGAGAAATAGTACTTTTGCACCCCTCTTAGCGACGAATCAAGAGTAAGAGGAATTGATATAAAAACTAAAAGAACCCTTCTGTGGGATAGTCGCATTAATTTCTTGTAACAAAGCAGAATACAAAACGTTGATTTTTAAGGTGTCTCAATCTTGAGGGCTCAGAAATCAATTTTACAAACAAATGGCTGATAAAGCAAACAAAGAAGAAGTGCAAGTAGAAGATACTGCAACTCAAAACGAGGTAGCTACAAAACCTCAAAGGGAAGTTTCATTAAAAGAAAGCAACCCAGAAAAATTTCTAGAAGAGTTCAACTGGCACAACTACGAAGAAGGAATTGATCCTATCGACGATGGTAAACTAGAAGAATTTGAAAAATTAGTAAAGGAAAATTTCGTTGACACACTTGATGATGAAGTTGTTGAAGGAACTGTAGTTTATATTACAGATCGTGATGCTATTATCGACATCAACGCGAAAAGTGAAGGTGTTGTTTCATTAAACGAATTCCGTTACAATCCAGATTTAAAAGTTGGAGACAAGGTAGAAGTATTGATCGATGTTCGTGAGGACAGTACAGGTCAGCTTATCCTTAGCCACCGTAAAGCAAGAACTATCAAGGCGTGGGATCGCGTAAATGCTGCTCACGACGAAGCTACAATCGTAAATGGATACGTAAAATGCCGTACAAAAGGTGGTATGATCGTAGATGTTTTCGGTATCGAAGCTTTCTTACCAGGATCGCAAATTGACGTTAAGCCAATCCGCGATTACGATATGTATGTTGGTAAAACAATGGAATTCAAAGTTGTTAAAATCAACCACGAGTTTAAAAACGTTGTTGTTTCTCATAAAGCGCTTATTGAAGCGGATATCGAAGAGCAGAAAAAAGAAATCATCGGGCAGCTTGAAAAAGGTCAAGTACTTGAAGGTGTTGTTAAAAACATCACTTCATACGGAGTATTTGTTGATCTTGGTGGTGTTGATGGACTTGTACATATTACAGACCTTTCTTGGTCACGTATCAACCATCCAAATGAGATCGTTGAACTTGATCAAAAATTGAACGTTGTAATTCTTGATTTCGATGAAGATAAAACACGTATCCAATTAGGTCTTAAGCAACTTAACCCTCACCCTTGGGAAGCTCTTGGTGATGAGTTAAAAGTAGGCGATAAAGTAAAAGGTAAAGTAGTTGTTATTGCAGACTACGGTGCGTTTGTTGAAGTTGCTGAAGGTGTTGAAGGTCTTATCCACGTTAGCGAAATGTCTTGGTCTACACACTTACGTAGCGCACAAGATTTCGTAAAAGTAGGAGATGAAGTTGAAGCTGTTGTTCTAACAATGGACAAAGAAGAGCGTAAAATGAGCCTTGGAATCAAACAAATGACTCCAGACCCATGGACTGATATTACTACAAAATACCCAGTTGGTTCACGCCACAAAGGTATTGTTCGCAACTTCACTAACTTCGGCGTTTTTGTTGAGCTAGAAGAAGGTATTGACGGTCTTATCTACATTAGCGATCTTTCTTGGACTAAGAAAATCAAGCACCCAAGCGAGTTTACCAATATTGGTGACACGCTAGAAGTGGTTGTATTAGAATTAGATGTTGATGGGCGTAAACTAAGTTTAGGTCACAAGCAAACTGAGGAAAATCCTTGGGATAAGTATGAAGCTGAATTCGCATTAGGAACTAAGCACACGGCTACTATTGATGAAATGGTAGACAAAGGAGCTACTATCAACTTCAATGATGATATTACTGCCTTCATACCAAACCGTCACCTTGAAAAAGAAGATGGTTCTATGTTGACTAAAGGTGAAGAAGCTGAATTCCAAATTATTGAGTTCAACAAAGAATTCAAAAAAGTGGTTGCTTCGCATATGGTAATTCACAAAGAAGAAGAAGCTAAGATTGTAAAAGAAGCTGTTAAAAAACAAGTAGCAGCCGAAGCAGAAGCAAAACCAACTCTTGGTGACGCAAACTCTGCCCTTCAAGCGCTTAAAGATAAAATGGACGGTAAAAAATAATCGTTGCATTTATAAATAATGAAAAGCCTTTCGGAAACGAGAGGCTTTTTTTTGTAGTCTATTTATTATTACTTGAACAGTACCTCTCTATCCAAAATCTGTTTTTAACAATTTTACAAACTGCCTTTTTTGAACGTAAAAAAATCGTATTTTTGACTGCTGAATCCTATTCAGAATTTCTATGAGCCAAAAAGTGTTACTGAACGCAACCGAGATAAACATTGCGCTGAATCGCTTGGCTTGTCAATTGATTGAAAATCACGACGATTTCTCCAATACAGTGCTAATTGGTCTTCAGCCGAGAGGGGTTTTCTTGGCCGAAAGATTAAAAACATTGCTCGAGGAAGAGTATGATATAGAAAACATCAAACTCGGTTATTTAGACATTACTTTCTACAGAGACGATTTTAGAAGAAGTAACAAGCCCCTTGAAGCCAATAAAACAAGTATAATCTTTATTGTTGAAGATAAAAGAGTTGTTTTTATTGACGATGTGCTTTTCACCGGACGAAGCATTCGTTCTGCACTTACCGCAATTCAATCATTCGGTAGGCCATTGGAAATTGAATTACTAACTCTAATTGATCGACGTTTCAGTCGCCATTTGCCAATTCAACCAGACTATCGAGGCAGGCAAGTAGATGCTATTGATGGCGAAAAGGTGAGAGTTTCTTGGAAAGAGAACGATGGGGAAGACGCTGTATATTTAGTGAAAAATTGAAAACGAAATCAATATTGAAATCAAAAATGTAGCGTATTAATTCGCCTACAACCTTGAGCTTGAAAACTGAAAACCAAAAAATGGAATTAAGTGTAAACCACTTACTGGGAATAAAATACATTACCGAAGCCGATATTCAGCTTATTTTTGAAACGGCAGATCATTTTAAAGAGGTAATTAATAGACCAATAAAAAAAGTGCCTTCCCTGCGAGACATCACAATAGCCAATTTATTTTTCGAAAACAGTACCCGAACAAAACTCTCTTTTGAACTTGCAGAAAAACGACTTTCAGCCGATGTAATTAATTTTGCATCTTCAAGTTCTTCAGTTTCAAAAGGCGAAACCCTAATTGATACAGTAAATAATATCCTTTCAATGAAAGTGGATATGGTTGTAATGCGGCATCCAAATCCAGGCGCTGGAGTGTTTCTTTCAAAACACGTTAAGGCGAGTATAGTAAATGCTGGAGATGGCGCACATGAACATCCTACACAAGCCTTGTTAGATACCTATTCCATTCGTGAAAAACTAGGTGATGTTGCTGGTAAAAAGGTGGTAATAATTGGAGATATTCTACATTCCAGAGTTGCATTATCAAATATTTTTGCACTTCAGAAGCTTGGAGCTTTGGTTAAAGTGTGTGGCCCTAAAACTCTTATGCCTAAGTTTATAGATAAGTTAGGTGTTTCTTTTGAGCCTAAGTTAAGAAAGGCGTTAGAATGGTGCGATGTAGCCAATATGCTTCGTGTTCAAAATGAACGTATGGACATCAGTTATTTTCCAACCACGCGAGAATACACTCAACAATTCGGACTGAATAAAGCCTTGCTCGATTCACTAAGCAAAGAAATAGTCGTTATGCACCCAGGTCCGATAAACCGTGGAGTGGAAATTACAAGTGACGTTGCCGATAGCAAGCAATCTATTATTTTGGAACAGGTTCAAAACGGTGTAGCCATCCGAATGGCGGTAATATATTTATTAGCTTCAAAAATTAAACATAATGAAGATTAACAATCATCCAGACTATGTTGTTCTTGAGGATGAAAAGAACGACATTTCAAGTTTTGCAACCTTTATAGAATCGCAAGTGCCTTCAAAATACAAGGGGCAAAATGTGGTGTTGAACCTTTTGAAATACGACTCCTTGGAGCTCAACGAACTTTTATTGTTCCTGAAGGTTTCCAATCTTCACCGAAAAACGAAACATTCTTTTGTAATTGTGAATGATGCAATATCTATGGATGAAATTCCGTACGAAATGATTGTTGTTCCAACCCTTCAAGAAGCAGGAGACATTATCGAAATGGAAGAAATAGAAAGAGATCTTGGGTTTTAAAAAGTCAACAGTAACAGTTTGCAGTGGCAGTATTACTTATAATCACAGACCACTTTAAACTGACACAACTGCAAACTGCAACTGCCCACTGAATACTGATTTATGAACTTAACAATCCTCGGATGCCACGCTGCTACGCCCAAAATTTCCGCTCATCCTACAGCGCAGGTGTTGGAAATGAAAGGGCATCTGTTTTTGATTGATTGTGGCGAAGGAACCCAAGTTCAATTAAGAAAGTACAAGGTTAAGTTTTCGAGAGTCAAGCACATTTTTATTTCGCATTTGCACGGAGATCATTTTTTTGGATTGCCTGGGCTTATTTCTACTTTTCACTTAATGGGAAGAGAAGCCGAAATGCATATTTACGGTCCTAAAGGTATTAAAGAAGCCATTTTATTGCTTTTAAAATTAGGAAAGTCCCGCACTAAATTTCCGCTCTATTTTCACGAATTGGAAGCCACTTCAACGCAATTGATTTACGAAGATGAAAAAGTTACTGTAGAGACTATTCCTCTAATTCACAGGGTTTATACCAATGGATTTCTATTTAAAGAAAAATTAGGAGACCGAAAACTTAATATTGAAGCTGCTAAAGAAGCAAATATCGATTTGAGTTATTACAACAAGATTAAAAGCGGATTTGATGTAGAAAATCAAGATGGTAAATTGATACCAAATGCTCAGATAACTTTTGATCCTCCTACACCAAAATCGTATGCATTTTGCAGCGATACTGTTTACAGCCCCAAAATGGTGCCTCAGATATCCAACACAACGGTTTTATATCATGAATCTACGTTTTTAAACGTGCACCAAGAACTCTGCGTAAAAACCAAGCACAGCACAGCTAAAGAAGCGGGAATGATTGCTAAGGATGCACAAGTAGGAACTTTGATTCTCGGTCATTACTCTGGGCGCTATAATAATTTGGAGCTTTTTAGAAGTGAAGCTAAAGAATTTTTCGATAATGTGCTGTTGGCCGAAGATGGGAAGGTTTTTCAGTTCAAGTAGTAATTTTTGGATTGAATTATTATGTTTTTGAAGCTTCTTCAGATTGAAAAAACGATAATAACTCGTAAATTGCCAATAAAAAGCAATGGAAGAAAAACTATATAATTATCGAAAATCTTACGAAAAAGCCGTGCTTTCAGAAACATCTGTTCACGAAAATCCGATGCAGCAATTTCGCACTTGGTTTTTTGAAGTGCAAGACAGTAATTCTGTTGACGAAGTAAACGCAATGACGATTTCTACCGTGGGTGTTGATGGTTTCCCAAAGGGTAGAGTAGTACTCTTGAAGAAATATGACGAAAACGGATTCTATTTTTATACTAATTACAACAGCGAGAAAGGAAAGGCTATAACTCAAAACAACAAGGTTTCACTTTCTTTTTTCTGGCCAAAAATGGAACGTCAAATTCTTATTAAAGGAATAGCAGAAAAAACATCCGAAGCAGATTCTACCAATTACTTTCATTCGCGTCCTAAAGGAAGTCAACTAGGGGCAATGGTGTCGCCTCAAAGTAGTCCCGTGGCTTCCCGTGAAATATTAGAGAAAAATCTTAGCGAGCTTGAAAAGGAATATGAAAACAAGGAGGTTCCAAAACCGAAAGAGTGGGGAGGATTCTTGATTAGACCAGTCTCTATTGAATTTTGGCAAGGAAGGGCAAATCGCTTACACGACAGGATTCGCTATACCTTAAAAGAGTATGATTGGGTTATTGAGCGTTTGGCGCCGTAAAAACGGTTTCAAGTTTCAGGTTGCAAGCCCCACAACTTTGACAAAGTTCAAAATTTTGACAAAGTTTCTGTTATAATCCGCAGCTCTTAGTAGATTTCAGCGTGAAGAGGCGTTCTAATTTGTATCGAAGCCTTCATATCTAATACAAACATTCTTCTGTTCCGTGAAAAACTTTAGCGCTTCAAAACCACCTTCGCGACCTAGGCCGCTGGCTTTCATTCCGCCAAATGGAGTTCGTAAATCACGATTGAGCCAAGTGTTTACCCAAACAATTCCTGATTCAATTCCTTTAGAGATTCGCATCGTCCGGTTTAAATCTGTAGTCCATAGTGTAGCAGAAAGACCATATTTGACTGAGTTAGCCATTTGCAGGGCTTCTTCTTCGGTTTTAAAAGGCATAATCGTTACTACTGGACCAAATATTTCTTCTTGATTTACGCGACATTCATTGTCGAAAACCTCGATAACGGTTGGTTCTAGATAATATCCGTTTTCCAGCCCTTTGATTCTCACTCGGTTTCCTCCGAAAAGGATTTTTCCACCTTCTTTTTCTGCAAGTTGTATATACGATTCTACTTTTTCCAAATGTTCTTTTGAAACCAATGCACCTAAATTCGTATCCTCATCAAAAGGGTTTCCCACTTTTAATTGTTTCACTTTTTCGACAAAATCTTTTTTGATCTTGTCGTAAATGGGTTTTTCTACGTAAATCCTACTGCCACAAAGGCAAATCTGTCCTTGGTTCGCGAAAGAAGAACGCACAGTTTCTTTGAGCATTTTGTCGTAATTGCAGTCGGCAAAAATAAGGTTGGGGTTTTTCCCGCCCAATTCCAACGACAATTTTTTAAACATCGGCCCCGCAGTTCTGGCAATATGTTCGCCAGTTTTTGTGCCACCAGTAAACGAAATAGCATTAATATTTGGATGTTCAACAATAGCCTGTCCAGCAGAAGGACCAGAGCCGTGAACAATATTTAAAACCCCTTTTGGCAAACCTGCTTCTGTGCATATTTCGCCTAAAAGAAACGCTGTCATCGGAGTTATTTCACTGGGTTTCGCAACCACAGTGTTTCCTGCCGCAATTGCTGGCGCGATTTTCCAAGTGAACAAATAGAGTGGCAGGTTCCAAGGCGAAATACAGCCAACAACCCCTAAAGGTTGGCGCAAAGTGTAATTTATTGTATTCAATCCGACACTTTCGTGCGCTTCACTTGCAAATTGGGTGATTGCATTTCCAAAAAACCTGAAGTTGGCAGAGGCCCTAGGAATATCTACAGCAGATGCTAAACTAAGCGGTTTCCCATTGTCTTTCGCTTCGGCTTCGGCTAACTTGTCTAGGTTTTCGGCAATCAAATCTGCAATTTTCAACAGAATTATACTGCGCTCATCAATGGTTGTATTGCTCCATTTAGGAAATGCAGCTGCTGCAGCTTGATACGCGGTTTCAATATCTTCGGAATTTGAATTCGCTATTTGTGAATACACTTCGCCATTGGAAGGATTGTAATTATCCAACCATTTTTTTGACACAGGTTCAACGTATTCGCCGTTTATGTAGTTTAGGATTTTCAAAGTCTTTATATTATTTTGGATTCAGACCTCACAGGTTTCAAAAACCTGTGAGGTCTTTCGACTGCCTACTGTTACTGATTACTGCTACTTTTTCAAAGGAGAATAAGCCATCGCCTTAATTTCAACAACTAAATGTGGATGTGGTAATTGATGTACAGCAACGGTTGTTCGTGCGGGTCCTGTTTCTTTATCAAAATATTCAGCATATACTTCATTGTAGCCTCCAAAGTCATTCATATTTACCAAAAAACTAGTAACATCAACAACATCGGCCATTGTAGCGCCTTCGGTTGCAAGATAATCTTTAATGTTCTCAAGGACTGCGCGCGTTTGCTCTCGAATATCGAAATACATTGTACCTAATTCGTCAACTTTATTGACTCCAGCAAAGGTGTTATCGGGCAAGCGCGAACTAGTACCACTTACAAAAAGAAAATCACCCGCACGCTTAATGTGTGGAAATGCACCGCGCGGAGTTGCTTTACCTTCAACTAAATTCCCGTGAAGGCGGGAATCTTTTTTGTCATTGCTCATAATTAATATTTTTCAAATTTTATTGATTACCTGGCGAGGTTTTCATTTATCAGACAGATGATGAACAACCTTCTTAATTTATAATTATTCAGTATTTAGACTTATAATAAGTTTATTGAAAGAGCAAAAGCACAGTTCAACAAACTCATCACGACTACTTTAATTTTAAATAATCGTCCATTTCACTTTCATTAAGAATACGCTGAGTTTGTTTTTTGACTATTTCCAGCTTTTCCTTTAACGTCATGCTTTCTTCTAGTTTCCCGTTGTGTAGCAAACTCAAAATGGCTTTGTCTTGTGCTCTTCCTTGTCGTTTTGCTTCAGAATAGGAGAGGTCTTCTTTAAAAGTGACCAGTGAGTATTTGCTGTAATAATCTTGAGGAAATTCGGCTTCAAAAGCAGTTTCCAGCTTTCTTTTCTTTTGAAATAATTCCATTCCCGTATGGGCTTTCATTTCATCAAAATTGTCAACAGCGAGTTCGCCTATGGCATCGGCATCTTTTTTACGAACTTTTTCATATTCGTCAAAAATGGTTTTCCAGGAAGTATCACCTGTATTTAATGAATCTTTATGCTTTAAAAGAATCTCATCAAAAACCGCGACATCTTCAAAACTGGCGTTCATTCCTTGACCATAAAACGGAACCATTGCGTGAGCAGCATCGCCCATAAGTAACGTTTTTCCGAATCGGTGCCAAGGATCACACTTTACGGTTCCCATTGCGCCAATAGGATTATTAAAAAATTCTTCAGTCAAATTTGGAATTAACTCCAATACATCAGGAAACTCCTTTTGAAAATATTCCTGTACCATTTCAGGAGTTGTTAGATTTTCAAAGCAATAATCGCTGTTTTTATATGGAAGAAAGAGTGTTACCGTAAAACTGCCATCCAAATTTGGTAGCGCTATAAGCATATCTTCGCCTCGCGGCCAAATGTGAAGGGCATTTTTGTAAGTTCGATATCCCGCATTTTCTGCTGGAGGAATTTCTAATTCCTTATACCCATGCCCTAACCATTGTTGAGAAATGTTGAGAAGAAATGATTTGTCGTGAATCATATTTGCTCGAACCACAGAGCCAGCACCGTCGGTCCCGAAAATCACATCTGCGGAATAAGTAGATTTTTCACCAGATTCAAAATCTTCGAAAGTGGCTGAAGGTGTATCGAAATCTACTTCCGTGCACGTTTGATTGAAAACTATTTTAACATTAGGCATTTTTTCGGCCTCGTTGAGCAGCAGTTTATTCAATCCAGGTCGAGAAACAGAGTTTATATATTCGTCTTCTCTACCACTATACGGACTCAGAAAAGTGTTTCCCGATTTCTCGTGAATCATTCGTCCTGTCATAGGAATCAAGAGTTCTTGTGCGGCTTCTTCAACTCCAGCTAGGCGTAAACCTCGCAGGCCGCGATCGCTTAAAGCTAAATTTATAGAGCGTCCAGCATCTAAACTAAACTTTCGTAAATCAGGTCTTTTTTCTACTAAAGTTATATTGAATCCGTGTTGTGCTAAACGTAAGGCTAGCAAGCTTCCGCAGAGGCCTGCACCTATTATAAGTATGTTTTGGTTTTTGCTCATATTTTATTTCTTTAGACGTAAGACGTTAGGACTTAAGACTAAGGACAAATATTACAGATTTTTTGTCCTACGTCCGATGTCAATAAGTCTTAAGTCATTTCTTCAATACTTTCTTCAATTTTTCTGAAAACTTATATACGTCTTCAAAATTGTTATAAAGTGGGGCAGGGGCAATGCGGATAACATCTGGTTCGCGCCAATCGCTAATGACTCCAGCTTCGGTTAGTTTAGTAAATAATTGTTTATCGGCATTTTTTACTTGAATCGAAAGTTGACAGCCGCGTTCTTCAGGATTTCTGGGAGTTATTACTCTAATAGCATCGTTCTGCATTTCGTCGAGGAGAAATTCTAAGTAGCCTGTAAGTTTTTCAGATTTCTTAAGAAGATTCTCAAATCCAGCCTCAGCAAATGTGTCTAATGAGGCTCTAATTGCTGCCATTGATAAAATCGGGGGATTGCTAAGCTGCCAACCTTCTGCGCCGGGTAAAGCGTCGAAATCCTTTCGCATGTTGAAACGCGTTTTCTTGTTGTGTCCCCACCAACCGGCAAAGCGATTGAGTTCTTTATTGTTAGCGTGGCGTTCGTGAACAAAACAACCTCCCAAACTTCCAGGGCCACTGTTTAAGTATTTATACGAACACCAAACCGCAAAATCGGCACCCGAATCGTGAAGATTAGGTTGTATGTTCCCTGCCCCGTGTGCTAAGTCAAAACCCACCATACACCCGTATTTATGACCAAGTTCCGTGATTTTTTTTAATGGAAATGATTGACCAGTATAATAATTAGTGCTGCCAATCATCAACAAAGCAATCTCGTCTCCTTGATTTTTCATAATTTCTTCCAAATCCTCAAATCGGCAAAGGTCTTCATCTTCTCTAGGCGCCCATTGAATCAAACCTTGTTTTGGGTCGATTCCGTGAAATTTCAATTGACTTTCAACCGCATATTTATCACTTGGAAAAGCATCGCTTTCAACCACAATTTTATATTTAGTTTTGGTAGGCTGAAAGAATGAAACCATCATTAAATGAAGATTAGTCGTCAACGTATTCATAACGACAACTTCTGAAGGTTTTGCGCCTACGATTTTTGCCATGTTTTCGGTTAAGAATTCGTGGTATGGAAGCCAAGGGTGTTTTGCTTCAGTATGTCCATCAACGCCCAGATTTGCCCAATCTGTAAGCGATTCACTTATATATTCTGAAGTGATTTTAGGTTGTAATCCCAGTGAATTTCCGCAGAGATAAACTAGTTCATTTCCTTTCGTATCTTTAGGGATATGAAATTTATTTCTGAAAGATGCCAAAGGGTCATTAGCATCTTGTTTTTTAGCGTATTCTAAAGTGTTTTGAAACATTTTGAAAAAATTGATTTTTATCGTTGCGAAATGTGTCGATTCGTTATCAAGGAAAACCTCAAGCTGTTTTCACAAAAATAGGGATTAATATTTGTTTATTTTATGCCACCACCACTGTAATCTTAGGCTAAATGTACTTACAGCTCTAATCCTGAGAATCCGTTTTAATTGAAATATCTGTGAAATACAGTTTAAAATCACCGGTGCTATCTCTCCGCATTCTAGCGATTTCAACGCCATTAAAATTTTTGTAATCTCCCCAAGTGGTTGATAAGCTCGGTTCGGCAGTATTTCCTTTACGATAATTCCATTCTTTTATTAAATGATTTTTATCGTAGAAAAAGTCGTATGCATCGCCGGGCGTATAGCCACCTTCATTTGGATAGACTATAGTAAGTTTTCCTAGAGTATCTTTGGAAATAGGCGCCACTGCAGTTTCTTGTGTAGTATATTCCAAATTTTCATCCCACAGTAACTGAAAAGGAGCCAATAACCAGTATTTATCATTTATAAAGGCTGCGTCGGTTTTTATTGCAAGGCTATCCATTTTTGTTCGATTGTAACTTACGGTGTCGTTTTTATCAGAAATCATAAGGATGTCTTTGGTCTTTGGGTTCCAAACCCACGAGCGCTCAAAGTGGTTGCCTTTTCGGTCTACATTAAAAGTAAAGGCTATTTCCGAAATTTTATCCCAGTTATCGAATCCATTACTTTTAGCAATTTTCTGGGCTATTTGTGGGATTTTTGAATCTTGGAGAGGTTCGATCTCGTCTGTAGCTTCAAGAGATGAAGGTGCTTCATAATTTTTATCAGAATTTTTACAACTCATTATTCCGAAGAATAAAATCAGAACTAACATGGTAGCTTTCATAACTAATTGTTTCTTGTAAAAATAGCAAATCCTTTTTGGCTTCTATATTTTTTGTAATTTTAAAGTGCAAATAATTTACAAAATTGAATTACAATGGATGTAAAAGATAACAGATTAAAAAACAGATTTGAAACTGAAATTGATGGTTATAAGGCTTTTGTGGAATACGAAGTGAAGCCCAATGTTTTGGTATTAACACACACCGAAGTCGATAAACGGTTAGCTGGCAAAGGAGTGGGGAGTGAAATGATTGAAGCTGTATTGCTTCAAATGGAATTACGCGGGTTAAAGGCCATTCCCGAATGTCCGTTTATAGCAAAGTATATAGACAAGCATCCTGAATGGAAATCGATATTGGCTTAGCCATAAAAAAAGCCCTCAATGCTTAATTTGAGGGCTTTTTTAATCAAACTGTAACTTTAGATTAATCTATTGCATCTTCTACGTCGTCAGCGACATCTTCAATTTTATCGCCAACCGTTTCTTTTTCACGACAGCTTGTAAAGCTTGTAGCTAATAAACCTGCTGCAAATAATACCAATAATACTTTTTTCATGATTTGTTGATTTTAAAGGTTAGATTATAAAAGTATAAAAAATCAGCTTTCTTTAGTTGTTTTTAACCAAATCTTAGCTTTATTCAACCAATATTTAAATTGTTTTTAGAATTAACACAGCATTTCGTGAAAGTGTCATTGTGTTGGTAATCAAGGTTTACAGAAGAGTTTAATGGCTGTTTTCTTCTTTTAGTAATTGCGGAAATTTTTCCTTAAACTTATTGAGTCTAGGGATTGAAACACTTTGGATGTATGGATTTTCAGGATTATTCCGTTCGTAATTTTGGTGGTACGCCTCGGCAATCCAAAATTTCTGAAAAGGTAAAACCTGAGCGGCTACTTGGTTTCCGCCTAATTCTTTATTCAATGCAGCTATCTTTTGATCGATAATCTTTTTTTCGGATTCGTTTTGATAAAAGACAATAGAGCGGTAAGACAATCCACGATCAGGACCTTGACCGTTTACTTGTGTAACATTCTGTGATCCAAAATATACATCGACCAATTGACTATAACTTACAAGTTCTGGATCATAAATAACTTCAACTGCCTCGGCATGGTCTCCGTGATTTTTATATGTTGGATTTTGCGTTTTTCCGCCGCTATACCCGGATATTGCTTCTGTAACTCCGTTTACGCTTTCGTAAATAGCTTCGACACACCAAAAACAACCACTAGCGAAATATGCTTTTTTTAGTCCGTTTTGAGTTTCGGTTTGAACTGGTGTTTGGGTTTCTTGCGCCAATGCTTCTGTTTTTTTATTAGAATCATTAGATGGTTTGCAGGACGCTTGAAGTGCGAACACTACAAAACTTGCTAGTATAAAGAGGTGCTTTTTCATAAGGACAGGTGTAAACATAGATTTAAAAATAATTTTAGAATAATGTACAAAAAAAGCCCCCACATTATTGTGAAGGCTTTGTTATAATTACCACAAGGTATAATTTATTTTAATTTTCCGAACAATTCGTCCATTTTTTCACGCTCTTCTTTAGCTAGATCTGGATCTACCAAAATACGCCCACTGTGTTCGTCGGTAATAATTTTTTTACGACCAGCGATTTCCATCTGGACTTGCGGTGGAATAGTAAAGAAAGAACCTCCAGAAGCACCTCTTTCTACTGCCACGACAGCTAGACCGTTCTTAACGTTGGTGCGAATTCTCTTATAAGCTTTAACCAAACGTGGTTCGATGGTAGCTTCAAATTTTTCAGACTCCTTGATTAAGGTTTGTTCTTCCTTTTCGGTTTCTTTTAAAATCTCATCAAGTTCGTCTTGTTTGTGCTTAAGGTGTTCGGAACGCTCGTTAAAGCGCGCTTTTGTTTCCTCGATAACCTGATTTTTTTGCTCAATTTGAGCTCGGTATTCTTTGATGTTCTTTTCGGCAAGTTGGATTTCCAATTCTTGGTATTCAATTTCTTTGCTTAAAGAGTTGTACTCGCGGTTGTTGCGAACGTGATCTTGTTGCGCAGCATATTTTTTCATCAAAGCATTAGCTTCCTCAATGCTATTTTTCTTTTCCTTGATTAAGTCTTCTATAACTTCAAGATCTGTGTTGAGTTTCTCTAAACGAGTATTCATTCCCGCTACTTCATCTTCAAGGTCTTCAACTTCCAAAGGAAGCTCTCCGCGTACATTTCTTATTTCGTCGATTCTAGAATCGATAAGTTGTAAGTCGTAGAGTGCTCTTAACTTTTCTTCAACAGTAACTTCAGTTTTCGTTGCCATAAATTTTATAGATAGCTAATAGGGTTGGTGATTATATCCGATATCGCAATGCCTTTTTGCAAAGCAGGTGCAAAATTAGTGATTTTTTTTGTAAGGAAAGAATATAGGAGCTCTTTTGTGAACTGTTCGCTCTCATAATGACCAATATCGGCTAAAATTATTTTATTTTCGGCTTGAAAAAAGTCGTGATACTTGAAATCTGCCGAAATAAATACATCAGCTCCAGCACTTTTTGCAGCGTTAATGGCAAAACTTCCGCTTCCGCCAAGAACTGCGATTTTTTTTACACTTTTATTTAATAGGGCAGAATGTCGAACACAATTGGTTCGCATGGTCTCTTTTAAAAATTTCAGGAATTCAATTTCGGTCATTGGCGCTTTCAACTCGCCAATCATTCCCATTCCTATATGTTGGTTGAAGTTTTCTAACGTGGTGATTTCGTATGCAACTTCTTCATAAGGATGTGAGTTAAATAATGATTTTAAAACATTACTTTGTAGGTGTTTACCAAATGTTATTTCAAGCTTTACTTCTTTTTCAAATTGGGTGACTCCTTTTTTTCCAACTACAGGGTTCGAGCTGTCATTGCCGTTAAAAGTTCCAATTCCTTCAGTATTGAAACTGCATTTATCGTAATTACCAATGCTTCCGCCACCGGCTTCAAATATGGCGTTTCTCACTTTTTCTACATCATTTACAGGAACAAATGTGACTAATTTTTTAATAGTGCTATCTTTAGGGATTAGCACCTTTCTATTTTGCAAACCGAGTTTTTCGCAAATCATAGCGTTTACACCATTCCAAGCATTGTCAAGCGCAGTATGGTTTGAGAAAATGGCGATATCGTGCTTTATAGCTTTTTGCACTACACGTTCCACATAGGTCTTGCCCGTTAGTTTTTTTAATCCCGAAAAAACAATGGGATGAAAACTAACTATAAGGTTGTAACCTTTTTCAATAGCTTCGTCGACTACAGCTTCTAAAGTATCGAGGGTAACTAGAATTCCGGTAACCTTCATCTTTTCATCGCCTACAAGTAGTCCTGTGTTGTCAAATCCTTCGGAATAGGCAAGGGGAGAAATTTCTTCAAGTAACGTTACAACGTCCTTCACTATCATAATATTCCTTTTTTGGCAAAGATAAGGTTTTAGGCAAAATTTGAAGAAGCTATTTAAACTTTAAGCCATTTCGTTTTAGTTGAATTTAGTACATTCGTCAAATGAAATTGCTGCGAAAATTACTTTTTCCTTTTGCTATTCTTTATTGGGGGGTTACTGCACTCCGCAATAAATTTTACGACCTTGGTTGGTTGCAAAGTAAGGCGTATAATTTCCCTGTAATTTGTGTAGGAAACCTTTCAACTGGTGGCACAGGAAAGTCGCCTATGATAGAATTTTTAGTAACATCTCTTAAAAATGACTGGAAGTTAGCAGTGTTGAGTAGAGGCTATAAACGAAAAACAAAGGGTTATAAAGAGGTTCATGTTGGCAGTACAGTTATGGAAGTGGGAGATGAGCCGCTTCAGTTTAAGCGAAAATTCCCCGATGTAACGGTTGCTGTTTGCGAAGATCGACAAACGGGAATTGAAAAACTTAGGAATACAATAGACTTACTGCTACTTGACGACGCTTATCAACATCGAAAAGTACGTCCATCCAAAACAATTTTGCTTACATCCTATGGCGATTTATTTGTAGACGATTATATATTACCTGTTGGAAATCTACGCGAACCCAAATCAGGTGCAGCACGAGCAGATATTATAATAGTTACAAAATGTCCAGAAACGCTTGAGGACTCAAAAATGAAGATTATTCGAAAAAGGCTAAATCCAAAACCATATCAGGAAGTTTTTTTTACTAAAATTGGTTATGGAAGTGAAATAAAAAAGGAAGATAATTCAGAAACATTGGAGTATTTGAAAGCTAAAACCTTCACTTTGGTAACAGGAATTGCGAATCCGAAACCGCTGGTTTCATTTTTAAAAGCTAAGGGTTTAAAGTTTAATCATAAGGCTTATAGCGACCATCACGATTTTAGTACTTCTGAAGTCTCAGAATTAGAGCAAGAAGCTTTAATCTTGACAACAGAAAAGGATTTTATGCGACTACAACCCGTTATAAAAAAAGCAGAACTATATTATTTGCCTATCGCTACAGAGTTTCTCGAAGGAGCTGCAGAAGATTTTATGAGTAAGTTAATGGCTAATTAAGCAGGACTATTTACTTGAAACTTTTTCAATCAAATCTACTATCCTAGAGGAATAACCGATTTCATTATCGTACCAGCCAATAATCTTAACCATTTTTCCAATTACGGAAGTCATTTCTGAATCAAAAATACAGGAGTGACTATTACCCACAATATCAATAGAAACAATTGGGTCTTCGGTGTATTCTAGAATTCCTTTCATTGTGTGTTCCGAAGCGTGTTTAAAGGCGCTATTTATTTCTTCAATACTAGTTTCTCTTTTTACATTAAGCGTAATGTCTGTAAGCGACCCATTTGGAACCGGAACCCGAATGCCACAGCCACCGATCACGTCTGCCAATTCAGGAAAAATCTTTGTTAATGCTTTTGCTGCTCCTGTGGTTGTTGGCACGATGGACTGCCCAGCAGCACGTGCTCGACGCAGATCTCGGTGTGGTTGATCGTGTAAACTCTGATCTGTCGTGTATGAATGGACTGTCGTAATATACGCCTGTTCAATTCCGCACAATTCATTTACAATTTTTAACATAGGCGCCGAGTTGTTAGTAGTACAAGACGCATTTGAAATAATGTTATCTGTGGGTTCTAGAATTTCGTCATTCACGCCAAGAACCACAGTTTTTATATCGTCATTTAAAGGAGGGACAGAAAGAATCACTTTGTTTGCGCCATTTTTTAAATGGTTTTTGAGTTGTGATTTCTGCTTAAATTTTCCTGAACATTCAATAACTACATCAACATTTTCCCAATGTATATCTTCAATATTTTTAACAGAAGAGAAGGTGAATTTTCGTTCTCCAACGTGGATTTCATTTTCTGTAGCCGAAATATTTTCTTTTAGAACCCCGTGAATACTATCGTATTTGAGGAGATGCGCCATTGTTTTTGCATCGGCTAGGTCGTTTATTGCAACAACCTCAATGGAAGGATGATTTAGCAGCAATCTAAAGAGGTTTCGACCAATACGGCCAAATCCGTTTATGCCGACAGTTATCTTCTTTTCCATTATATGAATTTTATTTTTAGGTTAGATGTTTTTGAGCTCTGTATGAAGAACGTACTAGTGCACCACTTTCTACGTGTCTAAAACCCATTTCCAGACCAATAGTTTCATATTTTTTGAATTGCTCGGGAGTAATAAATTCGTGAACTGGTAGATGCTTTTTAGAAGGTTGTAAATATTGACCAATTGTAACAATATCAAGTCCTACGGTTCTTAAATCTTCCATAGTCTGTATAACCTCATGCTCTTTTTCGCCTAAGCCTAACATGATGCCGCTTTTGGTTCTCGGTTGTCCTGATTGCTTTAAATAATTTAAAACCTCTAAACTTCGTTCGTATTTAGCTTGAATTCGAACCTCTCTCGTAAGGCGCTTCACTGTTTCCATATTGTGGCTAACAATTTCGGGCTTTACTTCAATTATTCTATCAATGTTTCGCGTATTTCCTTGAAAATCTGGTATCAGCGTTTCCAAAGTTGTTTCAGGGTTCATTCTGCGAATAGCCTTAACGGTTTCTGCCCAGATTATGGAGCCCATGTCTTTAATATCGTCCCTATCCACAGAAGTAATAACGGCGTGTTTAATCTTCATTAATTTAATAGAGCGCGCTACTTTTTCAGGCTCGTCCCAATCTAATGTTTCAGGTCTTCCCGTTTTTACGCCGCAAAAGCCGCAGGAACGGGTGCAAATATTCCCCAAAATCATAAATGTTGCGGTTCCTTCGCCCCAACATTCACCCATATTTGGGCAACTTCCAGAGGTGCAAATTGTGTTTAGTTTGTATTTATCAACTAATCCGCGGAGTTCAGTATATTTTTTTCCTGTGGGTAGTTTAACCCGTAACCATTTTGGTTTAGGAGCGGGTTTTTGAGGTGCGATGGTTTGTGTGCTCATATGGGTAACAAAAATACAAAATAGAACGTCTAAAAAGTAAATAAGAAGAAGGGAAAATGAGGTTGATTGCTATTAAGATTTTTTGAGAAATCAACAGCAATTAAAAGAAATTGATTTTCAGCTTATTCGATACTTCAAGCTTTTAATTTACAGACGTTTTTTGCCATTTTTTGATAGTATCGTTTGGTTTAAATTTATTTTATAAACCTATTGGAAATATTAAAAAGTGCCAATTTTCAGAGCTATTCTTTCTGTACAATAATTTCAGCCAACAGTTTACGTGCGCGGAGTAACCTTACCTTTACATTGTTTAATGGTTCTTCCAAATTTTCTGCAATCTCGTTATAGCTCATTTCTTGGAAATAACGCAAGTTAATAACGTCTTGATAATGTGGCTTTAATAGCTTTATGTATTGTAAAAGTTGTGTAAGGTTTTGCTCTTTAATTAGCTTGTCTTCGGGAGTAGGGGCGTGGTCTGCAATTTTTCTAACTTGTTCGTGCGATGTGTCTGTTGTGTTAGAATAAATAGATGCATTTTTCTTTCTAGTACGGTCTATTTGAATGTTTTTAGAAATAGTAATAAGCCAAGTAGAAAAGGTGTATTTACTATCGAAACTGTTAATTTTGTCGAATGCTTTTGCAAATGTTTCTATGGAAATATCTTCGGCATCGTGTTCATTACGAACCCTTTTTAATTGAAAACCATAAACGTCATTCCAAAAATAATCTAAAAGAAACTTAAACGCATCTTGTTTTCCATTTTTGGCTTTTTCAATTTGAAGGGCTATATCTTCAGGGTTTATTTCCATTGAGTGTTTTTTTCACTGCGGTTGGAAATAAAGATACTCAATTGTGTTAATATTAAAAACAATTCAAAGAAAGGAATAAATATAATAAGGTCTTTTTCTTTAAGCTTTCCTGCCGCTTTCCCAATGATGGTATACTGAATTAAAAATCTTGTTAGGATAATTCCCAAACCAAACATCCAAAGCGGAGTGAAAAGAATTATTCCAGAGAGAATCCAAAATAATAGGTTTGCGAAATAATATAGCCCTAATAGAAATTTATGCATCGGTTTGTACAGTTTGGCGGTGGTATAATGTCTTCTTTTTTGACGGAACCACTTTTCTCTTTTTTCTTTAGGAAGCGAATAGGTGAAAGCTTCTGGAGTAATACAAATTGCGGTGTTTTCTGATGTTGCCGCTTCGTTTACGAATAAATCATCATCGCCAGAAACAACTTTTATATGACTCATAAACCCGTTTTTTTCATAGAATAACCTACTGGTGTATCCTAAATTTCGGCCCACGCCCATATACGGAGTTCCCGCTTGGGCGTACGAAAAGTATTGCACAGCGGTCATTAATGTTTCAAAACGAATTAATTTATTTAAAAAGCCAGGTTGTCTTTCGTAGGCGCCGTAGCCTAAAATGAGTTGTTTTTTATCCGAAAAATTAGCAACCATTTTGCTAAGCCACTCTTCTGAGGCAGGATAGCAATCGGCATCGGTAAAAACAAGTCTATCATTTTTTGCGCGTTTGATACCTAAAGTGAGGGCGTATTTTTTATTTCCCCAAAAGGCTTCGTTATTCTTTACGTTTACAATTTGAATGCGCGAATCTTGTTCGGCGTAATGTTCCATAACTTCTAAAGTGTCATCAACAGAAGCGTCATTTATAAGAATGATTTCATAATTGGAATACGTTTGATTTAACCAAAATGGAATGTGCTTCTGAAGGTTTTCAGCTTCATTTTTTGCACAGACAATTAAGGAAACCGGCTGTTCTTCAGATTGTGTTTTGTTCGATATTTTTGAAAAAGAGAATTTGGCGAATAGAAGGTAATATGCACAGTTTATCAACGTCACTGCACCAAAAACGTAAAGTAATATCATACGGTTTTATGATTGTGATTCTGCCAAAAGGCAAGTTTTTTGATTAAAATCAATAGTGTAAAAGCTAATAAACTTTGGTAGGTTAAAACCTGAAAGCTCTCCAAAGCTTAGAAACTTTACTTGAAAATTTCTGAGTGAAATTTATTGATGTGAAGTGTCCTTACAAGTGTCGAATTGGTCGGGGGTTTTTCCGCAAAATCCACAAGATTCTCCTTCCTTGTTTAAAAAGGGACTTTGGCTAGCACAAGTTCCAGCAAATTTTCCATCTTTTTTTGCCCAAAGTTTTATAGCAATACCTGCTACCCCTAATAGCAATAATCCAAATGTGATCAAAAACAGTTTCATAGGTCTATAAGTTTTTCAAGGTTTTATGGAACATTAAACTATTCAAGTAGCTGTTAACTTCTTATAAATAATTGTTGATGTTTCACAACGCTGATTTCAACTGCAAAAATACAACCTTTCCAAATGTTTTACTTGGAATTTTGGTAATTTTCGTTTCATTTTCCAAACTTTAACGATGCGTAAACAAATAAGATTTTTGCTTATTTCACAATGTGGTAATTATAACCGTTTACTAGAAAATGAAATGGACTTTTATCATAAACATGGGTTGAAGAAATAGCGTTGAAATTCATTGAAAAGTCAATCTAAATTGTCATTGAAAGTTGAGCATTTGCTCGTTCTTACCTGATGCAAAATATATTTAAGAAACGATGGGTTGATAGAAAATAAAATGTGATTCTTTCTTTAAAATAGCTTAGAACACATTTACTTCTGGTTCGATAGAAATTCCAGTTGTTTCTTTTACTTGCTTCTGAATTTTCATCGCTAATTCCCAAATTTCGGTACCTGTTGCATTTCCGTAGTTTACAAGGACTAAGGCTTGGTTTTTATGAACGCCTGCATCACCAAATCGTTTTCCTTTAAATCCTGCATTTTCTATTAACCAACCTGCTGGAATTTTAAATTGAGTAGGGGAGATTTTGTAAAATGGAGCTTCGGGGAATTTTTTTTGAAATTCTTGAAAAGTTTCAATATCAACAATCGGGTTTTTAAAAAAGCTACCACTATTGCCTAAAACTTTTGGATCTGGAAGCTTCGATTGACGGATAGCAATAACGGCTTCAGAAATATTTTTAATACTTGGCTCATCGATGTTTTTGTCGGCCAAAATCTTTTGAATATCACCGTAGGAAATATTCTTTATGTGTTCTACTTTCGTTAGTCCAAAAGTCACACTTGTAATAATATAGTTGCCTTTTTCTTCGTTTTTAAAGATTGAATTTCGATATCCAAACTGGCATTCGTCTTTGGTAAAGATTCTCTCTTCCAGTGTTTTAATTGAAATAGCTTCACAACTAACAAAGGTGTCTTTTAGTTCTACACCGTAAGCCCCGATGTTTTGAATAGGAGCAGTTCCAACATTTCCAGGAATTAATGACATGTTTTCCAAGCCACCAAAATCCTTTTCGATGCAAAATTGTACAAATTCGTGCCAGTTTTCACCGGCCATTGCTTTTACAACAACTTCATCTGTAGTTTCTTGTAGAATTTCAATTCCCTTTAAATTTACGTGAAGCACTAAAGCATCTAGTTGGGAGGTAAGTAGCATATTACTACCTCCTCCCAAAATGAATAGTTCTGAGGATGGTTTTGTAGAAAGTATTTGCTTGAGTTCTGCAACCGTTTTAACCGATACAAAATACCTAGCGGTACAATCTATGCCAAATGTATTGTAGTTTTTAAGGGATTTGTACTCTTCAATTTGCATTAATCCTTATATTTTTCAAGCGCCAGTTTCAATATTTCAACAGCTCTAATAAGGCTTTCTTTTTTTAATACATAAGCAATACGCACTTGGTTTAATCCAACGCCTGGGCTAGAATAGAAGCCAGCAGCGGGAGCAACCATAATGGTTTCGCCATTATCATCAAACTCTTCTAATAACCATTGTGCAAAGGCATCGCTATTTTTAACGGGTAGTTGAACAATACAGTAAAAAGCTCCTTTTGGCTCTCCAACTTGTACACCTGGAATTTCTTTTAAAGCAGCGACCAAGGTGTTTCGTCTATCTTGATATTCGGTAATTACACCATCAAAATAGCTTTGAGGGGTTCCTAGGGCAGCTTCACTCGCTATTTGCGCAAAAGTTGGCGGACTTAACCTGGCTTGAGCAAACTTCATTGCAGTAGTAATTACTTCCTTGTTTTTAGAAACTAAGCATCCAATGCGAGCACCGCACATGCTATAGCGTTTTGATACGGAATCAATGATAATTCCATAATCTGCCAAGCTTTCTTCTTCTAAAATAGAGTAATGTTTGGAACCATCGTAAGTAAACTCGCGATAAACCTCGTCTGCTACTAAAAATAAATCGTGTTTTTTGACGATTTCTGCCAAGGTTTTGATTTCTTCTTTAGAGTATAAATACCCTGTAGGATTACCAGGGTTACATATAAGTATTGCCTTAGTTTTAGGCGTAATTAGTTTTTCAAATTCAGAAATAGGAGGGAGGGCAAAATTGTCTTCTATTTTAGAAATAACAGGAACGATTGTCACTCCTGAGGCTGTCGCAAATCCGTTGTAATTTGCATAAAACGGTTCAGGGATAATAATTTCGTCACCTGTATCAGCAATACTTCCCATAGCAAATAGAAGCGCTTCGCTGCCGCCTGTGGTAACGATAATATCACTTGCTTCAACAGGAATATTATTTTTTTTGTAATATCCAGCAATTTTTTCGCGGTATTCCAAAGATCCTTCAGAGCGCGTATAAGCAAGAATTTCTAAATTGTGGTTTGCCACGGCTTCCATCGCAATTTCAGGCGATTTAATGTCGGGTTGACCAATATTTAGGTGATAAACAGTTTTATTCGCTTTATAAGCTTTTTCGGCATAAGGAACCAATTTCCGGATTGGTGATTCCGGCATGTTTTCCCCTTTTTTAGATACTGAAGGCATAGTCTATAATTTTGTCGCAAAGTTGCAAAATATATTAATACAATACTATGAAGCACATGCTAACATTTATGATTTTTCCTTAACTTACATATCATTAACGAGCTCCTTCTTATATTTATGAATAAGATATTTGTTTGTTTTCTACTTCTATGTGGTTTTATTCCTGGTTATGGGCAGGGAGGCTTCCAATTGAAGAAGAATAAAACGAAGAGTCGTATTCCGTTTGAATTGGTAAACAATTTGCCTGTTATTAAAGTTGAAATTAACGGCACCGATTTTTCCTTCATTCTGGATACAGGGGTTAAAACTAGTTTACTTTTTAGCTCCGAATCAGTAGATGATTTCTTTTTGAGTAATACTGTTCCTGTGCAAATACATGGATTGGGCTCCGATACGCCTATTAATGCTTTAAAGAGTCGCAATAACACTGTTGTTGTTGGCAAAGCGATAGATGTAAATCACGAATTATACTTGATTTTTGAAAACACTTTAAACTTCTCTCCACGAATGGGAGTTCCTATAAATGGTATTTTAGGTAGTAGTTTTTTTGAAAGTTTTGTGGTGGAGATAAACTACATTTCTAAAATGATTACACTTTATGATCCAGACAAATACACGTTCTCTAACTGTAAAAAGTGTAAAGATTTACCGTTAAATTTTGAAAAAGGAAAACCATATATTAACCTAACAGCTTCTTCTGGCAAATCGAATAAAGAAGTAACATTATTGATAGACTCTGGAAGTAGCGATGTGTTATGGCTTTTTGATGAAGATGATTTTATTAAGGAAAAGCCTAAAAATTATTTTCACGATTTCCTTGGGTTAGGCCTTAGCGGTAGTGTAAATGGTAAGCGGGCTCGTATTCCTGAATTACGGTTGGGAGAGTTTATTCTGAAAAATGTAAACACTTCTTTTCCAGAACAAGTAGCAATTACAAAAGCTCGATTATATGAGGAAAGAGATGGAAGCGTAGGCGGTGGGTTTTTAAGCCGCTTTAAAGTTATTTTTGATTATCGAAATAAGGTAGTTAGATTCAAAAAAAATCGTCGTTTTAAAAATCCATTTCATTATAATATGGCAGGAATTACAATAGAGCATTCCGGAATGGCTTGGCTTATAGACGAAAATCAATTCACGTTAGTCCCTCGCTTTATTGTTGTAGATGTTCGGGAGGGTTCTCCAGCTCATCACGCTGGATTACAAAAGGAAGATGAAGTTTTAACAATTAACGGAAAGCCAAATTATAATTACAAATTATACGAAATAATCAACCTTTTTTCAAGTGAGCGTGGTAAGAAAATAACAATGAAAATAAAAAGAGGAAACGTAAGTAAGAAAATTAAGTTTTATTTAAAGAATGTGTTTTAAACAAAAAAGCCGCAAAATAAATGCGGCTTTTACTAAAATTATAATGTAAGGTTTTTAGCTTTTTTCGAGTATGCTCGAATTTTCTTTAGCTACTTCCCCTTTTATTTTAAGTGCTACCATAGGTTCGGTAGCATTTGAAGATACTGTGATGCTTCTTCTAATTGGGCCAACACGATTTGTATCGTACTTTACTTCAATGGAGCTACTTTCACCTGGAGCTATTGGTCCATTTGGTTTTTTCGGAATAGTACAACCGCAACTAGATTTTACATCGGTTATAATTAGTGGTGCATCGCCCGTATTTGTAAATTCAAATACACGTACTCCGTCACTTCCTTTCAATACAGTACCGTAATCAATGGTATCTGTTTTAAACGTAATTTTCGCTTGTTGCGCTTGAGCGGTAAAACCAATCAAGGCAACGAGTGCAATAAGAGCTAATTTTTTCATGATTTTATGTTTTTAATCTTTGCTAAAGTATAGAACTTTAAAGAACCTGCAAAATATCCTATACACTTTTATTATCCTACAGATATATTTACTTTTGCAGCTTACTCTTCAAATATCAGACCAAAGTATGGCTTTAGATGCAAAATATAATATCAAACAGATTGAAAACAAGTGGTATAACTACTGGATGGAGAACCGCTATTTCCACTCTGAGGTGGATGAAAGAACGCCATACACAATCGTTATTCCTCCGCCAAATGTTACCGGAGTGCTACATATGGGCCATATGCTCAACAATACGCTTCAGGATGTATTGATTCGCCGAGCTAGACTTCAAGGTTTTAATGCCTGCTGGGTGCCCGGCACAGACCATGCTTCTATAGCTACCGAAGCTAAAGTTGTTGCAAAACTAAAAGCAGATGGAATTGATAAAACCACACTTTCCCGGGAAGAGTTTTTGGAACATGCATGGGATTGGACTCATAAACACGGAGGAATTATACTCGAACAATTAAAAAAGTTAGGAGCCTCTTGTGATTGGGACCGAACTAAGTTTACGATGGATGAAGATATGTCGGCCTCAGTTATTAAGGTTTTTGTCGATCTATACCGTAAAGGAAACATTTATCGCGGTTACCGCATGGTAAATTGGGATCCAGAAGCACAGACAACACTTTCGGATGAAGAAGTTATCTACGAAGAGAAACAAGGAAACCTCTATTATCTAAATTATAAAATTGAAGGTAGTGATGACACTTTAATTATCGCTACAACAAGACCTGAAACAATTTTAGGTGATACTGCGATCTGTATTAATCCGAATGATGAACGATTTGCACATCTTCGGGGTAAAAAGGCGATTGTCCCAATTTGTAATAGGGTTATTCCAATTATTGAAGATGAATATGTAGATGTTGAATTTGGTACAGGTTGTTTAAAAGTAACCCCTGCACACGATGAAAACGACAAGATGCTAGGTGATAAGCACAATCTTGAAATTGTTGATATTCTTAATGATGACGGAACTTTAAATAGCTACGGACTTCATTATGAAGGTAAAGATCGTTTTGTTGTTCGTAAGGAAATTGTAAAAGAACTGCAAGACACAGGAGTAATTTCAAAAATTGAAACTCACGTTCATAAAGTTGGAACAAGTGAACGTACGGGAGCGGTTATAGAGCCAAAACTAAGTGATCAGTGGTTTTTAAAAATGAAAGAACTTGCACAACCAGCTTTGGATGCGGTTCTAGAAAAGGATGTAAACCTAGTACCCGAAAAATTCGTCAATACCTATCGCCATTGGATGGAAAATGTTCGCGATTGGAACATTTCGCGTCAACTTTGGTGGGGCCATCAAATTCCCGCTTATTTCTATGGCGATGGAAAAGAAGATTTTGTAGTTGCCGAAACAATTGATGAGGCAGTAAAACTCGCTCAAGAAAAAACCAGAAATACAAATTTAAAAGCGACCGATTTAAAACAAGATCCAGATGCTTTAGATACTTGGTTTTCGTCTTGGCTTTGGCCGATTAGTGTTTTTAATGGGATTATGGAACCCGATAATAAGGAGATAAATTATTATTACCCTACAAACGATCTTGTTACGGCGCCTGAAATTCTTTTCTTTTGGGTGGCGCGAATGATTATTGCAGGCTACGAATACCGAAATGAAAAACCATTTACCAATGTTTATCTCACAGGAATTGTGCGCGATAAGCAACGTAGGAAAATGAGTAAATCACTCGGGAATTCTCCAGACCCTATTGGGTTAATGGATATTTACGGAGCTGATGGCGTTCGTGTGGGTATGTTGTTGAGTTCTCCTGCAGGAAACGACCTTATGTTTGAAGAAGACCTTTGTAAGCAGGGGAGTGGCTTTGTAAATAAAATCTGGAATGCATATCGTTTAATAGATGGTTGGGAAGTTTCTGCAACCAAAAAACAATCCCAAAGCGATGCAACGGCTATAAAATGGTATCGAAGCAAGTTCCAGAAAGCGCTTGCCGATTTGGAAGATCAATACAGCAAATACCGTATAAGCGATGCTTTAATGACAACTTATAAATTGGTTTGGGACGATTTTTGTTCGTGGTTTTTGGAAATGGTAAAACCGGTGTTCGGTGAGCCTATTTCCGAAAAGACGTACAAAGAAGTTATTTCTATTCTGGAAGACAACCTAGTAATACTGCACCCTTTTGTGCCTTTTATTTCTGAAGAAATTTGGCAGCATATTACACCGCGAAAATCATCAGAAGCGTTAATTATTGCGAAATGGCCAGAATTAGTTGCTAATGACGAAGCAATTATTAAGCATTTTGAATTCGCTTCGGAAGTAATTTCTGGAATACGAACAATTAGGAAAGAGAAGAATATCTCGTTTAAAGATTCAATCGAACTTTCTGTAATTAACCACGAAGGAAGTTCTGAAGAATTTGATGCGCTAATTTCAAAATTGGGGAATATTTCATCGCTAAATTATATCAATGAAAAGCTTGATGGCGCATTGACTTTTCGTGTAAAAAGTAATGAATACTTTATTCCTATTGCCGGAGCCATTAATATTGAAGAAGAAATTGAAACCTTAACTCAAGAGCTAAAATACACTGAAGGATTTCTTAAAAGTGTTCAAGGCAAACTAAAAAATGAACGTTTTGTAAATGGCGCACCAGAACAGGTAGTTGCATTAGAACGGCAAAAAGAAGCCGATGCTTTAGCTAAAATCGAAACAATAAAGGCAAGTCTTAAAAGTCTGAAATAACCATACAGACTATATTTTTACACCTGTTAGGTTTTCGGATATCTGTTGCTTTAGAACGACAAATAGAAAACCTAACAGGTGTACTCTTTTTAAGGAGGTATATAGCAAGAATATTTTAAAGGGTGTTCTTGGATTTTTCGCAAAATTGAAAATTACGAACTAGAATGAAGTAGGGGTAGCAGCAGGGAAAAGTAAATAGAGAAAGTAAAATTTCTATTCGCGAACTATAGTAAAAACTGCGGTTGCCTATTTTCTGTAAAGAAAGTAATGATTTACAGCATCTACATAAAGCTGTTTCGCCTCGTTTGGAGTTAGTCCACGTGTTTGGAAGAGTGCATTGGTCTTAAAGGCATTGATCAATGGCTTATTGCTTCCAGGTGAATCGTGATCTCCTGTGGCTCTTTTGTAATAAGCATAGAGCCGTAGTAAGAAATCAGCAGGAAAAGGTTCTTTGTGCTGATTAATGCTTTCAACTGCTTGTTTAAAAACTATATCCAATTCTTCTGGACTCATGACCTTGTAGCTAATATTGAAATTCCACCTTTAACTTTTTCATTCAGCGAAACATTTATTTTGGTATCTAAAGGAAGGTAAACATCTACACGAGAGCCAAATTTAATGAAACCACTGTCTGAAGTTTGCGTTACTTCATCGCCTACTTCGGCGTAATTTACAATTCGTTTTGCCAGCGCACCAGCAATTTGTCTATATAATACATCTCCGAAAACATCGTTCTTAACCACGACAGTTGTTCGTTCATTTTCTTCGGAAGATTTTGGGTGCCAAGCAACCAAGAACTTTCCTGGGTGGTATTTACTATAAACAACCTTTCCTCCCACTGGGTGTCGTGTTACGTGCACGTTTATAGGCGACATAAATACCGAAACCTGTAATCTTTTCTCGTTAAAATATTCTTTTTCGAATACTTCTTCAATAACAACAACTTTTCCATCTACCGGTGAAAGCACTTGTTCTGATTGGGGCGTAAAATTACGTTTCGGATTTCTAAAAAATTGCAATACAACAATTAGTAAAATAATAAGTGCAATTAAAACCCCGCCACGGATGGTTGGATTTTCCACAAACGCATTTGCTAATAGACTAAGTCCGACTACTATCATCAGCGCTATAGTTATTATCTTAAAACCTTCTTTATGAAACATAATCAACTATTAGTAAAAAAGCATAAATAAAAGGACTGGCATATAGAATACTATCAAGCCTGTCATACATTCCGCCGTGTCCAGGCATTATAATTCCGCTGTCTTTAACGCCAGCTTGTCTTTTAAATTTAGATTGTATAAGATCGCCGACAGTTCCAAAAAATGAAACGATAATTGCCATACAAATCCATACCCAAAGTTCATATTTCTCAGTATCTATAAGATTATAACTTTTAGTGATATTAAAAATAATAAATCCCGCTAAAAGAGCGCCTAGCATTCCGCCAAGAAAACCTTCGATGGTCTTTTTTGGGGAAACGCGTTCTAAAAGTTTATGTTTTCCGAAATTTTTTCCTATTAAGTATGCAAAGGTATCATTTGACCACATTAATATAAAAACTGAAACAATAAGATACGGAACAAATTTACCATCAACATCCATTACTGGGATAAGGGTTAGAAATACAAACCCACTGATGATATAGAAAACCACGGTAATGTACTTCTTTTTTTCAAACATAGGGATTTTACTGGTCCATAGTACATCCTTTAAAAGAAATAAATTTACAAATCCGCTTAAAATTAGAAACAAATAAACCGCATTTATGTCAATAACGCGATAACTTAAAAAATAGAATGCAGCTGCAAGAAGGAAGTAGGCAAAATAGCTAGTAAGGTGTACTAGTTTTAAAAATTCACTCATTGTAATAAGAGCCAGAACAAAGAATAAACCCATAAACCATTCACGTGAAGTGAACATCGCAATAGTGATAATTGAAATATATAACGCGCCCGAAATCGTTCGCACGATAGTTTCCTTCATATTATAAGTCTTCCAGTAGCAACAAATATAGGTTTTTTGTGCTACTTCCATAACTCATAAAATCCTTTTCTTTATCTTCTTTATCGGTTTCGAAATCTTGAATTGTAGTAATATTGCTTGGTATATAGCCCGAACTTTGGTTTTTAATAATCCGTAAGCCTTCGCTAATATTTTCTACAATTTGGCTCGTTTTAGCCAAAATAATCATGCTGTCAGGAAGCTCATTTAGTTTCTTTTCTTTTACCTGATTAGATGATAATAGAATTGCACCAGTCTTAGCCACCAATGATTCACAGGTGGAAAGAAAGAATTTTGAATCAGATTTATTAACGAATTTTAAGTTGAAACCATCAAATCGTTGACGGAGCTGTTCTTCTAAACAAAAAACGTCTTGTTCGTACCAGTCATTCTCAACCATAATATTATCAAAAGCTTCCAGTGCTTCTTCCCAATCCTCACAATAGATAAATTTTCCTCCATTGTTTCGGAAGTGGTACGTAAATTTTTCGTCGACTGGAAGTTTCTGTTCTGGATAATAACTGCTACGGTCAGAGGGTTGCCCCGTTTGGGGCTTTTTATCTGACTTATAGCTGGGGAATAAAAGCCTTTTTATTAGACTCATTAATAATTCATTGAGGAGTTGATAAACGAGTTAATGACCAAAGATATAAAATATCAGTAGAAGTAGTATGCTTAAAATATAAAGATTACTTCCAACAGTGAATAAGCAAACTTAAGCGTTTGCTACACGTTCCACTTTTTCTGGCTCTATAAATGGTCTTTCTCCAAATATTTTCTCAAGATTATCCTTGAAGATAACTTCTTTTTCGAGAAGTACTTCTGCAAGTTCGGTCAATTTATCTTTGTTTTCTTCTAATATTCTTACCGCTCTTTGGTATTGCTCCTCGATAAGCTTAGAAATTTCAGAATCTATTAGTTCTGCAGTCTTTTCACTATAGGGTTTAGTAAAGTTGTACTCCGACTGTCCGCTACTATCGTAATAGGTAATATTTCCAACTTTATCATTCAGTCCGTATATGGTAACCATAGCGCGAGCTTGCTTTGTAACCTTTTCGAGATCACTAAGAGCACCAGTAGAAATACGGTCGAAGATAACTTTTTCTGCAGCACGTCCTCCTAAGGCAGCACACATTTCATCTAGCATTTGTTCTGGGTGGATAATTAATCTTTCTTCGGGTAAATACCAAGCAGCGCCTAATGATTGCCCTCTGGGTACAATAGTAACTTTTACAAGGGGAGCAGCGTGTTCAAGCATCCAACTAACTGTTGCATGTCCTGCTTCGTGAAAGGCAATAGCGCGTTTTTCATCAATCGTCATTATTTTATTCTTCTTCTCTAAACCGCCTACAATCCTGTCGACAGCATCTAAGAAATCTTGCTTGCCAACCGATTTTTTACCACCTCTAGCTGCAATTAGGGCAGCCTCGTTACATACGTTGGCTATATCGGCGCCTGAGAAGCCAGGAGTTTGTTTTGCAAGGAAATCTGTATCTAAACCTTCGTCTTTTTTGATAGGGCGTAGATGTACTTCAAAAATTTCTTCACGTTCACGAACGTCTGGAAGGTCTACATAAATCTGTCTATCAAATCGACCTGCACGCATTAATGCTTTATCTAAAACATCTGCACGGTTGGTAGCAGCTAGAACGATTACGTTCGTATTAGTACCAAAACCGTCCATTTCGGTAAGTAGTTGGTTCAGCGTATTTTCTCTTTCGTCATTACTTCCGGAGAAATTATTCTTGCCACGCGCGCGACCAATAGCGTCTATTTCATCAATAAAAATAATTGCTGGTGATTTTTCTTTTGCTTGTTTAAAAAGATCGCGAACTCTTGAAGCTCCAACTCCTACGAACATTTCGACGAAATCTGAACCAGACAGCGAGAAGAAGGGAACTTGTGCCTCTCCTGCAACAGCTCTTGCCAAGAGTGTTTTACCAGTTCCTGGAGGGCCGACCAATAAAGCTCCTTTTGGAATTTTTCCGCCTAGAGAGGTGTATTTATCAGGGTTTTTTAAGAAATCAACAATTTCTTGCACTTCTTCTTTAGCACCTTCTAATCCTGCAACATCTTTAAACGAAGTTTTAATGTCCGTTTTTTCGTCAAACAACTTGGCCTTCGATTTTCCTATATTGAATAACTGTCCGCCAGCACCACCTCCAGCACCAGACGACATACGGCGCATGATGAATATCCAAATTGCAATAATAATTACAAAAGGTAGAATTCCCATTAAAATATCACCCCATACGTTCGACTCGGTATGCCATTCCATTTTAGTGGAAAGATTGTTTTCCTGCTTAATTTGTTGAAATGAGTTTTCGAAATTCTGAAGATCTCCAAATTCAAACTGATAATCAGGGTCGTTTGGACCTGGAGTCATAAAAGCCGGTGCATCACTTTTTTTGGAGTGTTCCGCTTGGGTTTTGGCTTCATCTGTAAGATAGACCTTAGCAATTTTTTTGTTTATGATGTCTACTCGTTCAACATCACCTTGCTTTAAGTATTCTTCAAATTGTGCTTGCGATGTTTTTGCTGGTTGTGCCCAATTGCCACCTCCAAATATTTGAATACCGAAAAACAACAGAATCACTGCTGCATAAATCCAATAGTAATTTGGTCTCGGTTTTTTTGAGTCGTTCTTTTTGTTTTTATTTTCTGTGGCCATAGGGCTAACTTTCTTTTAGTGTGTGTTTTCTATTTTAACTGATTTTGCATCGCCCCAAAGTCCTTCAATATCGTAAAATTCACGAATATGTTTTTGAAAAACGTGAACAACAACGTGAACATAATCCATAAGAATCCATTCGGCGTTCTCGCTGCCTTCAATATGCCATGGCTTTTCCTTTAGTGATTTACTCACAGATTTTTGAATAGAGCCTACAATAGCATTTACTTGGGTGTTGGAAGTTCCGTTGCAGATGATAAAATAGTCGCATACGGTGTTTTCTATATCGCGGAGGTCAAGAATCTCGATGTCTTGTCCTTTTATGTCTTCAATCCCTTTTATTATTTCAGTGATAAGTTGATCTGTTTCAGCTTGTTTTTTTTGCATCAATTACTTTCTTTTCTATTTCGCAAAGTTATTACTTTTTTGTTTCTTGTGGACACCATAAAAAGCCTAAAACCAAACATAGTTGTCGTTTTGAATATAATCAAACTTAATGCCACCGATTCTACCAATACTTACCTTAAATTATTGGTTAATAAAACCAATGTTGTAGACCAAACTGTGGTACTTGCAGAAGACCAACAAAGGGGTAGGGGCCAAATGGGAAATGGATGGCTATCTAGAAAAGGTCAAAGCCTTACATTCAGTGTTTTCAAGAGTTTTAAAGGTGTAATGGCCGAGGATCAGTTTATGATTTCAATGGCCGTTTCTTTGGCAATTATCAATGCGTTTAAAACCTTCGGATTGCCAAAAGTGTCAATTAAATGGCCTAACGACATATTGTCAGGAAATAAAAAAGTTGCCGGAATATTAATCGAAAATGTTTTGGAAGGCGCTACGGTTAAATATTCTGTAATTGGTATTGGTATTAATGTAAACGAAATGGAATTTCCAAGTTTACCTCAAGCCAGCTCATTAAAATTGGAAATTGGCAAGTCACTTGAGTTAGAGGAAGTGCTGCATGCAGTTTTAAAGAATATGTTCGATAAATTTGAACTAATGACAACTCAAAATTTTTCAGACTTACGAAATGTTTACGAGCAGAATTTATTTCGAAAAGACATTGTTTCGGTATTTGAAAACAAGGAAGGACAGCACTTTAATGCTATTATTAAAGGAATTTCGGGAATTGGCGAATTATTGATAGAAACTGAAAACAAAGCTATCGAGCCGTTTCAAATAAAAGAATTGAAGCTGATTTATTAAGCGAAGTTGACGTTGAAGATGAAGTTGAATGTGAATAATACTTAATGACCTCCGCGATTTTACAAGAAGAACTATACGTTTAAAAAGCTTTTAACCTCTGCGAATCACTAGGATAGTAGGGTAGGGAGTGTAAAGAAGGTTGTTGGTGAAAAGACGGGTGAAAGTGTTTTTTTTTTCGTTTGCAATTCAGAGGGATCGGCCTTTGAAGGTGACGGAAAAAGTGGTTATAACTTTTCTAAATTTGTAGCAAGCGTTTCGATAAACTTTGTAATTGGGCTTTTAATCATCATTGCCATCATTGCATTAAATTCACCATCAAAAATTAATTCTACACTCGAGGTGTTTTCAGATTCTTCTCGAATATCTCCTGTTAAGGTAAAAGGCAGTTTATCGCTAATAGCGCCTAAAACTACTTTGTTAGGTTTTACCACTTCTTTTAGTTCTAATGCTATTTCGGGCATTCCTTTCAATCCAAATACGAACGCGTTATCTCTTATTACTTCAAATTTACTGGTGTTTTCGGGCATTAGGCCTTCAAAATTTTTAACATCAGTCAAAAATTCGCAAAGTTGATCGGCAGATTTTTGTACGGTTACTCTTTTGCTATTTAGTTTCATTTGTAAATTTTAAAAGTTTAAGGTTTGTGAATTAATGGGGTTTAGGTGTTTATGAGTTTAGTAGTTTAAAAGCGTAGATCCTTATAGTAATCCTGAAAACTAATTACTGAACTACTGAACACGGCGTACTG
Source organism: Aequorivita viscosa (assembly GCF_900106795.1). GTDB lineage: Bacteria > Bacteroidota > Bacteroidia > Flavobacteriales > Flavobacteriaceae > Aequorivita > Aequorivita viscosa. Next base: position 51,625 of record NZ_FNNS01000013.1, read on the forward strand.
AATCACTGAGCACTACATTCCCCAAGTATCTGGTGCATTTCTCCATTCAGAAAGAAGCATTGCTTCCGACTCATTAATATATCTAGATTTTTCAGCTTCTTTTAGTAACATTTCGTAATTACTAAGCGTGTTTAAGGTAATATTTGCTTTTTTAAAATTGTCTTCAGCAACTTGAAAGCCATAACTAAATACGGCTACCATTCCTTTTACGTTTGCGTTAGCTTCTTTTAGGGCTTCTACGGCAAGTAAACTGCTTTTTCCGGTGCTAATTAAATCTTCAACAACTACTACGTTTGTGTTTTTTTCAAGGTGGCCTTCAATTTTATTTTGTCTGCCATGGCCTTTTGCTTCCGGTCGAACATAACAAAAAGGAACGTTTAAATACTCAGCGACTAAAGCTCCAATTCCGATAGCACCAGTGGCTACACCAGCAATCATTTCGGGCTTTCCGTAAAGTTCTTCAATTTGTCTTGCAAGGTTTTCGCGTATGTAATTTCGAATAGTAGGATACGAAAGTATAACGCGATTATCGCAATAAATAGGAGATTTCCAACCAGAAGCCCACGTAAATGGTTTTTGTGGTTGTAATTTAATTGCATTAATTTGCAATAATAATGCAGCAGTTTTTTGAGCCGTTTCGTTATTTAATATCATTGTACAAATGTATAAAGTTTTTGTAAAAGAAATCCCTATTATTCTCTCCACAGAAAAAAATATAGGGGAACACTACACCACCATCCCGTTAAAGGAAGCCAATTTTAAGAAATTGGTAAAAAAAATATACAATGGCGAGCTCCTTTACGTTAATCTATACCACAAAAATGCTGAAAAATTAGAACAATATCTACGAAAGAAAATAAAAGTAGTAGAAGCTGGTGGCGGCTTAGTGTATAATAGTAACAAAGAAATTCTTTTTATAAGACGAAATAAAAAATGGGATCTTCCTAAAGGCAAAATTGAAAAAGGGGAGACCTATCAACAAGCGGCAATTCGCGAGGTAATGGAGGAAACAGGAATTAAGGATTTGGAAATTCGGGATTTCTTAAAAACCACTTATCACGTTTTTACCCGAAACGGTAAATTTAAATTAAAGATTACGTATTGGTACGAAATGTTTAGTGATTATAACGGGCCGCTTACTCCTGAGTCTAGTGAAGGTATTAAAAAAGTACGATGGAAGAATTTTGAAAAATCTCAAAAGGCGTTACAAGATTCGTATGAGAACATAAAGCTACTTTTTCCTAAGGAATACCTAACTACACATCCAAACGACCGTAATTTGAAATCGAAGTTGCACAACGGGGTTAAGTAATTTGTACTTTTTAATTTAACTTTTTTTTTGATTAAATAAGATAAGAGTGTAATTTATGCGAGATTCTTCTTTTTTGAAGCTTTTGTTTAAACACTTCTTAGTTTTTTTTCTTATGAATTTGAGAAACACGCGCCAGTGTTAACGTTAAGGAGAAATCAACAATAGAAAAGCATTAGGTTTTTTTAATATTGTTGTTTATGTTTGTAGTTCATTAATAACTTAAAACTTTATATTATGAAAAAAATTACTTCATTATTGTCCTTAGCATTGGTTTGCTCGGTAGGTTTTGCTCAAAGCAATGTTTCTACTGCAAAGGAAATGGGAGACCCTAATGCACAAACTGTAAATTACGGTAACCAAACTAACAATTTAGCTCCTTGTGATTTTGATATCCCAAGTAACGACTTTGAAAATGGATGGGGACCTGCAAATGATCCAGCATCTATTTGGGCAGATGATTTCGTTGTAAACATGGGCGAATCATTTACAGTTACTCAAGTTGGTTTCAACGTTCTTACAGAGCCAGGTGTTGAAGTTGATGAAGCTGATGTATTCTTTTACTCTGACTCAGGTATGGGACCAGGTGACGAGGTAGCTTCTTTTACTCAACAAGAAATCACTTCACAAGAAGTAATTGGTGAAAACTTTGGTTTCGACGTAAGAAGAGTTGTAATCGATATTACTCCAACTGAGTTTGTTGGTTCTGCTGGTGCTGAAACTGTATACTGGATGGGAGCTGTACTTGCTTACAGTGGTGCTTCTGTTTACTGGGAGGTAACTTCAATCATTACTACTCCTAACGAAGGTTATTTATACGATGCTGATACAGCTGCTTGGTACCCAGGAAGCACAGTATTCACTGACCCTATGGACCCAGCTGATTACGTAAGAACTATCTCTGGTGAGTGTAACGCATTGAGCGTAAACTCTAATGCATTGTCTCAAGTTGCAGTTTATCCAAACCCAACTTCTGATGTATTAAACATTCAAACTCCAGCTAACGTAGATGTAACATCTGTTGTTCTTTTTGACGTATTAGGTAAAAAAGTAAACGCAGACTACAACAACAGCGCTATCAACATGACTTCTCTTTCTCAAGGTGTTTACATCTTGAAAGTAGAAACTTCTGCTGGTACGCTTACCCAAAAAGTTGTTAAGCAATAATTATTGCTTAATCTAAATACTTAAAAAGCCTCAATCGAAAGATTGGGGCTTTTTCTTTTTTATAGCTCAAAAGAAAACTTGTCAGCGATGTTGTTAATTTGGTGCAATTGCTTGTTTAGGAAGTCTTGTGAAGGGATGGAACAACTGGTTTTCTCAGGGTTTAAGATGTAATTTAATAGTTATCAAAAGCCTTAAACAACAATTTCTTTCTTAGTGTCACTTTCTATTATTCCATCCCTTAGTCGGATAATACGATGTGCGTTTTCGGCTATGTCTTCTTCGTGGGTAACTAATATCACTGTATTTCCAGCAGCGTGAATTTTATTAAAAAGACTCATAATTTCAACTGATGTTTTTGAATCGAGATTTCCTGTGGGCTCATCGGCTAAAATTATAGAGGGGCTGTTAACCAACGCTCTTCCTACAGCGACCCGCTGTCGTTGACCTCCTGAAAGTTGGTTTGGTTTATGATCCATTCTATCTGCCAAACCTACTTGAGTTAAAACCTCTTTAGCGCGCTCTGTACGCTCTTTCTTTGAAGCTCCGGCATATATCATCGGGAGTGCAACATTCTCCAAGGCAGTAGTCCGAGGAAGCAGATTGAACGTTTGGAATACAAAACCTATTTCTTTATTACGTATTTCCGCCAAATCATCGTCGGTCATGTTGCTCACGTCCTTTCCGTTAAGCTCATAACTACCCGATGTAGGTGTATCTAAACACCCTAAAAGATTCATTAGCGTAGATTTCCCAGATCCAGAAGGTCCCATTAACGCAACATATTCTCCTCGTTCAATCTCTAGGTCAATTCCCTTTAAAACCTTAACAACTTCATTTCCCATAGGAAAATTACGAGTAATATTTTTGATGTTTATTATTAAGCTCATGACTTTTTTTTATTTCTTAGCTGTTAAGGATGTATGTTTTATATTATCTGTAAGACGCAAATATACTGCTACTGTTACAGTCTTCTGCGAATTTAGAAAGCTTTCAGGTTTTGTAAACCACATACGCTTAAAAACCAAACAGGGTTGTCTTGAATAAGCATTGGATTTAGTTTAATGAAAATTAAAATTATTGGCTCATAAAATTGTACAAAAGCTATACGCGAATTATAAAATGTTCTTTTGCTTGCTCTTTTCTAAAGAAAACAATTCCCCATTGGAAGGTATCTATACTCACAGTTACTTTTTCATTAGCGATTATGTTTTCCCAGGCTTCGGTCATATCCTTGCTCCAATAAATATCGTCAAAAATGATAACCGAACCATTGTGAACGTTGTTGAGCAATGAATTAAAATAGTTTAAAGTCCGTTCGCCATTGTGATCGCCATCAATAAAAATGAGATCGAAGGTTTCAGAAGAATTTTTTAAGATGAAATCATTAAAAGTCTCGTTGTGAAGCGTAATATTTTTTAAGCCGAACTTTTTGAAATACTCTTGTGCCACCTTAGCAGTATTGGAACACGCTTCGACGGTATGAACGTAGGCAAATTGATTTGAAAGGGATAGGGCTGTGGTTCCCAGTCCGAGTGAAGTGCCCAATTCTAACATATTTTCACATTTTAGATAAGCAGCAATTCTAAACAAGAGTTTTTGACGATCTTTTTTCATTCCTGCATTTTTTAAAACCGCAGAAACTTTTCTAACAGGCTTTTTGAAAATTCGTGATCCTTGACCAAAATCTTTCATTTCGATTACGGAATTGTCTTTTTTTAAGGCTTTTCTGTGAGTTTTTAAAACTTGGTAATTGGCATACTTCGTTTTATCGTTAAAACACTTCGTCACTAAGCCATATACAAAAGGCGAATGTACCCCGTGTTTGTTTTTCGATAGCCTAAGAAATTTAATAAGACTTTTTGCCTGATGAATCATTAGCTGAAAAATAATTATTAATGATGGTTCGTATTGCTTTCAATATGTGTTACTCTTTTTCCTGATTACCTAGCGGAAACATTTTATACGTTTGGCGCACTTTTTTAATTACTTCTTCTGTGCGTTCGGCGTGGGTGTCACTAATAAAAATTTGCCCAAAATTTTCGTCATCAACTAACGAAATTAAATGTGCAACGCGTGTTTCGTCCAGTTTATCAAAAATATCGTCTAATAGCAAAATCGGATTCGTTTTTGAATGCGTTTTTATAAAGTCAAATTGAGCGAGTTTTAAAGCAATCAAATATGATTTTTGTTGCCCTTGAGAGCCAAACTTCTTGATAGGGTGTCCGTCAATTTCCAAAATTAAATCGTCTTTATGTATACCAAAGTTGGTGTATTGTGCCATTCTATCTTTGGCAACATTATTTTGTAGCAATGTCAACAAATCGTTTTCTTGAAGTTGACTTTCGTATATTAAGTTTATTTGTTCGTTGCCACTGCTAATTGATTTATAACGATTTAAAAAAATAGGTAAAAATTCTTCCAAAAAAGCTGTCCGCTTTCCAAAAATTGAAGTGCCAAAAACGTGAAGCTGTTCGTTATAAATATCTAAAGTATCTTGATTAAATGTGTTGTTCGCAACAAAATATTTTAAAAGTGAATTCCGTTGCGCTAAAACTTTGTTGTATTTTATTAAGTTGTGAAGATATTCTGAATCGCGTTGCGAGATTACGCCGTCTATAAATTTTCTTCGGGTGTCGCTACCTTCAATTATTAAGTCGCGATCTGCTGGTGAAATGATTACGAGTGGCAAAAAACCAATGTGATCGCTAAATCGTTCATAGGCTTTACCATTTCGTTTGATAACTTTTTTTTGACCCTTTTTTGCGCTTACAACAATTTTTTCGGCAGTGTTTTTCTTTGCATACATTCCTTCCACCACAAAAAAGTCTGTTCCGTGTTTAATGTTCTGGGTGGTGATTGGGTTAAAATAGCTTTTTCCGAACGAAAGATGGTAGATTGCATCGAGTACATTTGTCTTGCCTACGCCATTATTTCCAACAAAACAGTTAATTTTCGGATCAAAGTCAAATGTTTCGGATTCTAAATTTTTATAATTGAGTAACGATAATTTCTGTAGTACCATAATTATGAGGGGGTTGTGAATTTTAAATCTTTTTGAAAAAAAAGTAAATTCAACTTTGCAAATTATCAAAAAATAAGAAATATTTATCCTTTCAAATTCCATTAATAATTTTAATTTTGCGCCACATTAACCAAGAACTATGGCAACGTACAAAAAACGCGCGGGCAAACCGAGAACCAAGGCTGAAAAAGAAGTCGAAATAGAAGACAACAGCACAACGGCAGAAGTATTTAATAGCCTTGATGAAGGAGCTTCAAGAACTGAGGCTTGGGTAGAAAAGAATCAAAAAGCTATCATTGGCGTAATTGCATTGGTGGCAGTTTGTGTTTTAGGCTATTTTGCGTATCACCAATACGTTCAGAAACCAAGAGAAGCTGAAGCAACAAACGAAATGTTTCAAGCACAGCATTATTGGGAACAAGCTTTAACAGCACCAGCAAAAGATTCGTTATACAATCTTTCACTTCAAGGAGGCGAAGGTAAATACGGTTTCTTAGATATAATCGAAAACTACAGTGGTACAGATGCTGCCAATTTATCGCACTACTACGCGGGTATGGCATATTTAAGCCTTAATAAATATCAAGAAGCGATAGCGCATTTAGATAAATTCACTAGTAAAGATGAAGTTTTAGCTCCATTGGCAAAAGGCGCTATTGGCGATGCTTTTGTACAATTGAACCAAAATGAAGAGGCTTTAAAGTATTATGAAGAAGCTGCAAAAATGCGGGATAATGACTTTACTACTCCACGTTTTCTTTTGAAAGCAGGAATTGCAGCAATGGCTTTAAACCAAAGCGATAAAGCGTTGAATCATTTTAGGAAAATTACAGAAGATTATCCAAAATCTACTGAAGTTAGTAAAGCTGAAATCTACACCGGCCGTGCCGAAGCAATGAAGAACTAAATGGCTACCGAAAATAAAAATTTATCGACCTACGATAAAACAACTATCCCAAATGCGAAAGATTTTCGGTTTGGGATTGTTGTTTCAGAATGGAATCACGACATAACCGAAGGAATGTTCCAAGGTGCTTTTGATGCACTTAAAGATTGTGGTGCATTAAACGAGAATATTGTTCGTTGGAATGTGCCAGGAAGTTTTGAGCTGATCTACGGTTGTAAGCGTATGGCCGAAAGCTATGACATGCTCGATGCTATCATCTCTATTGGAAGTGTAATTCAAGGAGAAACCAAGCATTTTGATTATGTGTGTGAAGCGGTAGCACAAGGCATTAAAGACCTAAACGTACAAGGAAATATACCTGTTATTTTTTGCGTACTTACCGACAACAACCTTCAACAAGCCATAGACAGAAGCGGTGGAAAGCACGGGAATAAAGGCACAGAAGCTGCAATTGCGGCCATAAAAATGGCACAGCTTAAGAGAGAATCTAAGTTCTAAGGTTTTTATTTTGTGGTTTTGGGTTAAATGATTCTAATATTGATTAGACATTAATCATTATCCATTAACCATAACCATCCCCAATCCTAATCTGCCAGCTACCAATGCTATATACTGTGGTATGGTAATTGCCCAAATCCCTGTACAAAGACTTTACAAAACACAGGATTTTAAGTATCTTTGAAGCACGACAATTATGGGACTTTTAGGTAAAAGAAAAAATAAAAAGTTTAATTACAAACCACGCTATTTCGAGCATGACGGGGATGGAAGCCCTTTTTCAATTGAGCACAAGTTTGATAAGTATCGTTCTACTGTAGGCGAAAACCAAAGCTTAAAGGGGAAGTTCAAAACCGCGTGGGGCGAATTGAGAGAAACCTCCGACAAAAACACCCGTTTGCGACTCCTAGTTTTAATAGGAGTTTTATTGTTTGTATTCCTTTTAATTATAGGGTTCGACCTATCCATTTTCTACCAATAATTTTCATGACAGATATTATCCAGTTATTGCCAGATCATGTTGCAAACCAGATTGCGGCAGGAGAGGTTGTGCAAAGACCGGCTTCTGTGGTAAAGGAATTACTTGAAAATGCCATTGACGCCAAAGCAACAAGTATAACACTCGTTGTTAAAGACGCAGGAAAAACCCTAGTTCAAGTTACCGATGATGGGGTTGGAATGAGTGTAACAGATGCCAGACTAAGCTTTGAACGGCACGCCACCTCCAAAATCAAATCGGCTGAAGATCTCTTTAACCTTCATACCAAAGGCTTTCGTGGTGAGGCTTTAGCTTCTATTGCAGCAATTGCCCACGTAGAATTGAAAACTAAAACCGAAGGTAATGATATTGGAACTCATCTTACTATTGAAGGTAGTAAAGTTATTTCACAAGATCCGGCTGTTGTACCAAAAGGAACTACGATTGCTGTAAAGAATCTGTTTTATAATATTCCAGCACGACGAAACTTCCTAAAGAGCAATACAGTGGAAACACGCCATATTATTGATGAGTTTCATCGTGTGGCATTAGCGCATCCAAGTGTTGCTTTTCAAATGATACACAACGGAAGTGATGTTTTTAACCTTCCTGCTTCAAATTCAAGGCAGCGCATTGTAAATATCTTCGGAAGCAAGACCAATGAGAAATTAGTTCCTGTTAATGAGGAAACAGAAATTTTAAAAATAAACGGTTTCGTATTGAAGCCTGAGTATGGAAAAAAAAGTAGAGGAGAGCAGTTTTTCTTTGTAAACGACCGCTTTATACGCAGTTCATACCTACATCATGCCGTCGCTTCAGCTTATGAAGGATTAATGAAAAACGGAGTTCATCCTGGATATTTTCTTTTTTTGGATGTTGATCCACACTCAATAGACATCAACATTCATCCTACGAAAACAGAAATCAAGTTTGACGATGAGCATGCTATTTATGCTATGCTTCGGGCAACTGTAAAGCATAGTTTAGGTCAGTTTAACATCGCACCGGTTCTCGATTTTGAAAGGGATAAAGGCTTCGATACTCCGTATGAATACGGAAAAAAGAGCCCGAAAGCCCCATCTATTGAAGTTGATAGGGATTTTAATCCATTTAAAGAGAAGCCAAAGCAAGGAAATATAAATTTCCCGTTTGAAAGAGCGCGAACATCTAGTGTAGGCGCCAATCCTTCGTGGGAATCGCTTTATGTGGGACTACATGATGAAATTGAAACTACGGAAACTTCAGATCCTGTTTCAATACATCAAATTGAATTTGAAAGTGAGGAAGTTACAGGTAATCTTTTTGAAAATGATAAGTCTGAAACGGGGCAAGTTACATTTCAACTTCAGAATAAATACGTTGTAAGTCCGTTAAAAACAGGGTTGATGGTAATTCATCAAAATTTGGCACATCAACGTATTCTTTACGAAGAACTTCTAAAGAATATTACCGTTAAAGAAGCTGTTAGTCAGCAATTGCTATTTCCACTTCAATTAAACTTTTCAAAATCTGATGTGGAGATTATTGCAAAAATCCGTGAACAATTAGAGCATACCGGCTTTGTTTTTTCTGAATTAAAAGGAGAAAACATTGAGATTAGCGGTATTCCTGTGATGATAGTGGAAAGTCTTGTTGTAAATTTGTTACAGCAATTAGTCTATAACATTAAAGAAGATTTGCCCGATAGCGGATTTAGCCAAAATGATATGTTAGCCAAATCAATGGCAGCTAGTATGGCCATCAAAACAGGAGTTTCACTTAATAGTGAAGAGCAAGAGCATTTAATTAATCAATTGTTCGCTTGTAAGGAGCCTACCGTAAGCCCTGGCAATAAACCGGTTTTTACTATAATTAATCTCGGAGAGATTGATAAAAAATTTATGTAGAACAATCCCTTTGGGATGAAATAGATTTCCGCCTTTGCGGGAAATAATTATGGGAAGAATAAGCGAAACCATTAAGGTTTTAATAGTTATTAACGTACTGTTTTTCGTCGGGACACTAACCACAGGCGAAGTTTCAGAACGTCTTTTTGCATTGTATTATTTTGAAAACCCAAATTTTCAATTTTGGCAACCATTAACATCTATGTTTATGCACGGTGGCCTAATGCATATTCTTTTTAATATGTACGCTTTATGGGCTTTTGGCTCTCCGTTAGAAATTAATTGGGGACGAAATAAATTTTTATTTTTATACTTCTCTGCAGGACTCGGCTCGGTTCTGATATATACCTTAGTGAATTATTATTTTGTTCATTCCGGCTTTAATGCTATTGAATCCTTAGGTTATTCTAATTCTGATGTTTGGAGCTTGTTTCACAATACTCTAAGCCCTGGTTCTTATAGGGAAATACCTGGAGTAGATACCGATCTTTTAAGAAGATCATTTTCGGCATGGAATGTGCCAGCAGTTGGTGCCTCAGGTGCAATTTATGGAGTTTTGGTAGCTTTTGGAATTATGTTTCCGAATGTTGAATTGATGCTGATTTTTCTACCTATTCCTATTAAAGCAAAATATTTTATTCCTGCCTTAATATTAATTGATTTATATCTTGGAGTTACTGGAGCTGCAACTGGTATAGCTCATTTTGCCCATCTTGGCGGCGCACTCTTTGGATTCATTATAGCTTACTATTGGAAAAAAAACAGTTTTGATAATCACCGTTGGAATTAACTATGAATACAGCCAACTTAACATATCAATTTAAAACGGCCAGTGTCTTGGTCAAACTTATTGTTGTCAATGCCATTGTGTATTTGACAGTAAGTTTAGGATCGTTCATTTTTGGGATGACTCCGAGTTATTTTGCACGATGGTTTGTGCTTAGTGATGACTTAGGTACGATTCTGCTTCAACCATGGACATTAATTTCGTACGGATTTCTTCATTTTGACTTCTTTCATATTCTGTTTAATATGATTTGGTTGTACTGGTTTGGACAATTTGTCTTAAACCTTTTCACAGGAAAACGCTTGCTTACAGTATATATACTAGGCGCTCTTTTTGGTGGATTGTTGTTTGTGATTTCATATAATTTATTTCCGGTTTTTGAGCAACAACGAGGATATTTAATTGGTGCTTCGGGAGCAGTAACAGCTGTTATGGCGTTTATAGCAACTTATACACCAAACACTCAATTCAGACTTTTTACATTCACTATTAAACTTTGGCATATTGCATTGTTCCTTTTTGTTTTAGATTTGGTTCGAATTCCATCTTCCGGAAATGCGGGAGGATTGCTTGCCCACGTTGGCGGTGGTGTTTTTGGATACGTGTATGCTGTGCAACTGGCAAAGGGGAATGATATTGGAAAATGGTTTGAAAATTTAATTGATTGGGTTACGAACTTGTTTAAACCAAAATCGAAAAAACCATTTCGGAAAGTTCATCGAAATCAAAAATCGACTCCAAAACCCCCACGAGCTAAAAATCAAAAATCTGATTATCAGGAAAAAGTAGATGCTATTTTAGATAAAATAAGTAAAAGCGGTTATGAAAGCTTGACGAAGGCTGAAAAAGACTTCCTGTTTAAAGCAGGAAGAGAGGATTAAAGAATATGGGAAAATTTTTCAATACAATTGTTTATTGGGTCAACCTAATTATGGCCTTTTTACTTTTGTTGTCCTTTGTTATCCCATATCTTCCTCCAAGTCGGTTTCCAACCATTGCACTGCTAAGTTTACTCGTTCCATTATTAATTATACTTAATATTCTTTTTGCGCTATATTGGGCTTTCCAATTGCGACGTAGGTTTTTTATTTCGGCAACTTTTGTTGTAATTTCCTACTTTTATTTCAATGCCTTTTATAAGTTTTCATCAGAAGAGGATACTGTTGCGTATAATAACAGTTTAACGGTGATGTCCTATAACGTCAGGCTTTTTAATAATTATGAAAAAAAACCTTCTGGTGATGTTGTGAATACGATGAAGACATATTTCGAAACAGAAAACCCCGATGTAATTTGTATTCAAGAATATTATCATCCCAATAACGTTGATTTCTCTGACTATCCGTATCGTTACGAGCATTTTAAGACTTCAAAAACAAAGCTCGGAAACGCTATTTTCTCAAAATACCCTTTAATTAACAAAGGCGCTTTCGACTTTAAAAATACCGGAAACAATACTATTTATGCAGATATAGTAAAGGATAAGGATACATTGCGTGTTTATAGCGTTCACTTGCAGTCTATTGGAATTTTGCCAGAGGTCGCCTTTTTACAAGATCTTGACAACACCAGACTCCGAAGAAAGTTTGCTCAAGCATTTAAAAAGCAGCAATATCAAATAGATGCCATTCAAAATCATAAACAAAAAACGAAAAACCCAGTAATTATTTGCGGTGATTTTAACAACACGCCGTTTTCATACAGTTATCGAAAAATGAGAGGAACAATGAAAGACGCGTTCCGCGAAAGAGGTAACGGATTGGGTACTACATTTCTATTTGATAAATTTCCGTTGCGAATAGATTATATTTTTGTTTCCGACGAACTGGAAGTAGCTTCTTTTAAAACTTTAAAAAATACATTTTCCGATCATTATGCCATCCGTGCCACTTTAGGCTGGTAGTTTAAAATACAATAGTTTGTCTTTCTAAATATTCCAATGTGTTTGGGCCTTCATTAAACAACAAATCCAAAACGGAAAGGTTGGGTAAAAATCCGTGATTTGCCTCCAAAACTTGCGTGTATGGTTCAGTTTTAAAACTAGTTTTCTTTTTTGAATTTACTAAATGCCTGAAATCAAGTATAGGAGGGTCTATTTGAAATTCAACTGTTTTCGAAGTCTTAACTTCAATTCCAATAAGACCCGCTAAGGTTTCAAAAACATTTAGATTGTGCGTCATTAGGTTGTCGACCGGGTCTGTAAAAAGATGCTCAATATCGTCTTCATAAAATTCAAAAAATGGAGAAGTACGATAGGCGCTCAACAAACTTTTCCAATGCTGTTCTTGCCACGGAAAATCATTTTCAACAATTACCTCTTTACACTTTTGTCGGTTACCGTTTTTGTTGTGTTTAACAGGTATGTTCAACAAGAGAATTCCGTTGCTGTGCGCTATATAAGCTCTGTTTCTATACGTTTGCTTCTGATAGTTGTCTTCCACTTCCCAAACAACATCATCGGCCTGCACCACGGCTGCCATCTGTTCAATAGAGGGAAAATAGGAGGGATGTAGTAAAATTGTTTTCATTGTGATTTTAGTGACTTCAAAAGTAATAAGAAAACCAGTAGAAATCGAAGTCAAAATCGAAATCAAAATCGAAGCAAGGGAATTTATAATGCCTTTGTGTCTTTGCGTGAAAACCACTGGATCCTTTTGTGAAAATTGTAGCCCGCTACCGAGGAACAAAACATCAAAGTACAATTCTTGCCCCAACCCCCAAACTTCAACCGAAAACTTGAAACCTTTTTCCTACATTTGTACAAACTTTTATTCTATGCTTATAATTGGCATTACCGGCGGTACCGGGAGTGGAAAAACTACTGTGGTTGAGCAAATTATATCTGAACTTCCACCTGATGAAGTTTGTGTGATTTCTCAAGACTCCTATTACCACGACACCAGCCATCTGACGCTTGACGAGCGCACAAAGATTAATTTTGACCATCCGCAAGCGATTGATTTCGATTTATTGGTCTCTCATTTAAAGGAATTGAGAATGGGAAATTCCTTTGAACAGCCCGTATATTCCTTTATAGAACACAACCGAACTGGCGAAACAATAACCACTTATCCAAAAAAAGTGATTATCGTGGAAGGGATTTTAATTTTGACCAATCCAGAGATTCGTCGCATGTTCGATATTAAAATATTTGTTCATGCAGATAGCGATGAAAGGTTAATTCGTAGATTAAAACGTGATATAGCTACGCGCGGACGAGATCTGGACGAAGTTTTAACGCGTTACAAGAATACGCTAAAACCAATGCACCAACAGTTTATCGAACCAACAAAAGAATACGCAGACATTATTATTCCTACCAATAAATACAATACAGTTGCCGTGGATGTGATACGAAGCATTATTCACCAGAAACTGAACTATATAGAATCGTGAAGCTTTCAAACATAAAAAATAACAGGTTCTTTCGGTTTATAAGCAATAAATACGTGCTTATACTAATCCTGTTTTTTGTATGGATGTTGTTTTTTGACACTAATTCGTATCTTATACACAGAGAATTAGACAAAGAAATTGAAGGGTTAAAAGAAAACACCGAATTCTACCAAGAACAAATAAACCAAGATAAATCGTTTATTGAAAAAATGGAGGATGCGGAAGAAATGGAAAAGTTTGCTCGTGAAAAATATTACCTTAAAAAGAAAAACGAGGATATTTATATTATAGAACACGAGGATAGCATCAAGCAAAAAAAGTAAAAATGAGTGAATTTTTGTTCAAAGAATTTAAAGAAGTTTCTGCCAAAGAGTGGAAGCAAAAAATACAGTACGACCTAAAAGGTGCTGATTATAACGATACGCTTATTTGGCAAAGCCTCGAAGGCGTAAATGTAAAACCATTTTATCATCAAGATGATTTTTCTGAAAGCTTTCAGCCTATTCCTGGACAACCAAAATCGTGGAGAGTCGCTCAAGAAGTCTTTATAGACGATGTTTTCATAGCAAATAATATAGCCTTAGACGCCATAAATCGCGGTGCTGAGTCTATTGTTTTTAGAGCTACTAAAGAATTTGATATTGAAGTTGTATTCAGCAGCTTCCCATTTGAAAAAGCAACAATTTATTTTGAATTTAGGTTTTTGTCTGAAACATTTCTCAATACATTAATAACCTTTCTTTCTAAGCACAAAGCGAACGTTTATTACAATATTGATTTAATCGGAAATCTCTCAAAAACAGGGAACTGGTATGCAAACGCGAAGGAAGATCATCAAGTGCTCGATACTATTCTTATAAAAAACAGTTCGGCCAACATTCTAAGTGTTGACGTATCGACCTATCAAAATGCAGGTGCGAATATAGTGCAACAACTGGCGTATGCCTTAGCACACGCAAACGAATATTTAAATCACGTTTCCTCGTCTCCGCTCGGAGCCAAGAGGCAAGGGTTAAGTATGACTTTCAAACTTTCAATTGGCTCAAATTACTTTTTTGAAATAGCTAAAATCCGCGCCCTTCGTAAACTATATGCCGTATTGGCAAAAGAGTATGGCGTTAAGGAGACCTGTCATATTCTGGTATTTCCTTCCAAACGTAACAAAACCTTATACGATTACAACGTAAATATGCTCCGCACAACCACAGAATGTATGAGTGCCGTTCTTGGGGGTGCAGACACTATTTACAATTTACCTTATGATTCGCTTTATCATAAAAGCAATGAATTCGGTCAACGTATTTCGCGCAACCAACTGTTGATTTTAAAACATGAAAGTTATTTCGACACTGTTTCAAATCCATCCGACGGTAACTATTACGTGGAAAGTTTGACAGACGAATTGGCCACAAAAGCACTCGATATTTTTAAAGAAATAGAAAAAAGCGGTGGATTTTTAAAACAACTGAAAGAAGGAACTATTCAGAAAAAAATAAAAGAAAGCGCCGAAAAGGAACAACAACTTTTTGATAAAGGTGAACTTAAATTATTAGGAACCAATTACCACCCTAATAAAAATGATAGAATGAAAGATAACCTGGAGCTGTTTCCTTTCGTAAAACGGAATCCCGTTAAAACATTAATAGCTCCAATCATTGAAAAACGCTTGGCGGAAGAAGTTGAACAGGAAAGAATTAGCAATGAGTAGAAAAGATTTACAACATATTAGCTTGAAAGGGTCTGATGACAGAAGGCTGGCGTCTGAAGCATCAACGAATTCTGAAACGACCGATGCTAAGAAAACCTTCGCAAAAGAAGATATTGAAAACCTCAAACACCTAAACTTTGTAGCTGGAATAGCGCCACACCTACGCGGACCGTATTCTACAATGTACGTCCGCCGACCTTGGACGATTCGTCAATATGCTGGTTTTTCAACGGCCGAAGACAGTAATGCTTTTTACAGAAGAAACCTTGCTGCTGGCCAGAAAGGACTTTCGGTGGCTTTTGACCTTGCTACACATCGTGGATACGACAGCGACCACGAAAGGGTAGTTGGCGATGTAGGAAAAGCAGGAGTGGCAATAGACAGCGTTGAGGATATGAAAATTCTTTTCGATCAAATTCCGTTGGACAAAATGAGCGTTTCAATGACAATGAATGGCGCTGTTCTTCCTATTATGGCGTTTTATATTGTGGCTGCTGAAGAGCAAGGTGTTTCACCTAAAGATTTAGCTGGGACTATCCAAAACGATATCCTTAAGGAGTTTATGGTTCGGAACACATACATTTATCCGCCTACGCCTTCAATGAAAATAGTGAGTGATATTTTTAAGTTCACTTCCAAGAATATGCCCAAGTTTAATAGCATTTCCATTTCAGGATATCATATGCAAGAAGCTGGGGCGACGGCCGAAATTGAACTTGCGTACACATTAGCAGATGGTTTGGAGTACATCCGGACGGGAATTAATGCAGGAATGGACATTGACGTTTTTGCACCCCGACTCTCCTTTTTCTGGGGAATTGGGATGAATCATTTCACTGAAATTGCTAAAATGCGAGCAGCCCGAATGCTGTGGGCACGAATTGTAAAGCAATTTAACCCTAAAAATGAAAAATCACTTGCGCTACGTACCCACTGCCAGACCAGTGGATGGAGCTTAACAGAGCAAGATCCTTTTAACAACGTGGCGCGAACTACTATTGAAGCGGCAGCCGCAGTTTTTGGAGGCACACAGTCGTTACATACAAACGCTTTAGATGAAGCCATTGCTCTACCAACAGATTTCTCTGCACGAATTGCACGAAACACGCAGATTTTTCTTCAAACCGAAACCCAAATCACTAAAACGGTCGATCCTTGGGCTGGTAGTTATTATGTAGAAAGCTTAACAGACGAAATTGCTAAAAAGGCTTGGGCGCTAATAGAAGAAGTAGAGGAGCTAGGAGGAATGACAAAGGCAATTGAAGCTGGAATCCCTAAACTGCGCATAGAAGAGGCTTCAGCGAGAAAGCAGGCGCGTATAGACAGTAATCAAGATATAATTGTCGGC
Source organism: Aequorivita viscosa (assembly GCF_900106795.1). Lineage (GTDB taxonomy): Bacteria > Bacteroidota > Bacteroidia > Flavobacteriales > Flavobacteriaceae > Aequorivita > Aequorivita viscosa. The sequence goes on from NZ_FNNS01000013.1 coordinate 68,131, forward strand.
GTTAACAAATATCGCCTTGCAAAAGAAGATCCATTACAAATTCTGGACGTAGATAATGCAAAGGTGAGAGTTTCTCAACTTGAGCGACTCAGCAAAATTAAATCTGAACGCAATTCTGATAAAGTAAAACAAGCCCTTACAGCGATTACCCACTGCGCCAAGACAGGCGAAGGAAACTTATTGGCTTTGGCCGTAGAAGCAGCACGTCACAGAGCTACCCTTGGAGAGATTTCCGATGCTATGGAAGAGGTTTTTGGAAGGTATAAAGCCGAAATTAGATCGATAAGTGGCGTTTATAGTAAAGAAATGGAGAAAGATACATCATTTGAAGAAGCTCGAAAATTAGCAGACAAGTTTGCAGAGATCGAAGGCCGCCGTCCGCGTATTATGATTGCCAAAATGGGGCAGGACGGTCACGACCGCGGAGCCAAAGTAGTTTCCACAGGATATGCCGATTTAGGATTTGACGTTGACATAGGCCCGTTATTCCAAACCCCGCAAGAAGCAGCGAAACAAGCTGTTGAAAACGACGTACATATTCTTGGTGTTTCTTCGCTAGCTGCTGGACACAAAACGTTAGTGCCACAAGTAATCGAAGCCCTGAAAAGCTACGGCCGTGAGGATATTATGGTCATCGTTGGTGGTGTAATCCCACATCAAGATTACCAATATCTTTTTGACGCTGGCGCAGTAGGAGTCTATGGCCCTGGCACCCGCATCAGCGATGCCGCTATCGAGATGTTGGGAGTTTTGATAGGGGGAGTAGAGTGAGTAAGGGTTAACAATCAGTACTTTAAAATAGATTAGACCTCACCGGTTTCAAAAACCTGTGAGGTCTAATACTTTTGTTGTGAATACTTTGTCGCTCTAAGATATAATTACTATCGGCTTCAGTCCTGTTTTTTTTACGATCAACGTCTTGAACTAAATTCTAGCAGCTTTTATAGCAAATTAAAGCTATTTGTTTTGATGAAATGTAGTCTGTTTTAACATTCCATTTTCTTATAACTCATACTATTTGATTCATAAAAAACCTTCGTTAATCCATTTTCAATATTATTTCTCCAAATAAATAGCACATTTTACTACTTTTAGTTTCAATTTTGAAAAACATTGATAGAAGCTACCAACTTTTAATAAGGTAGTTAGTAACATTTAATTCATTGTGTTGACAAACAGGTGGTTAAAGTGTTGTATTATTCTTCATTAAATTTTCAAACCCTTTTTTTCTTCGATAAAATGAACAAATTACAAAATACGTAGACCTACGTACATTTTTGGGTTAAAAAACATTAATACCTCAATAAAAATAACTTTATTTTTTGAAAAACATAATTTAAATTGAATAAATAACGTTTTTTATTAATATATTTGACAAATATTTCTTGAAAAATGAAAGCGGAATGTAAGAGTTGTTTCAGGACTAATCAACTAAAAAAAATTAATCTTAAATTCTTTAAAAGATGAATGGCGTCATAAACATTTCTTACAACAGAACATCTAATCTTAATTATATAAATAAATAAAATTCAATAGTTAATGAAACCAAGTAAACTTCATATTATGAATATTAAAACAGCCTTATTCTTTATTGTTGTTAGTTGTAGTACGACTTTTATTTCGTGTGAAAAAAGTAATGTTAGTGAAGAGGAGAATAATGTACAATTATCATTGCAAGGTGTGGCAGACAGTATTTACAATACCTTTGATGCCAAGTGGAATATAGACAAGTCGGGTATAATGCTCTATATCAATGGACCATCGGGCAGCTTTATTACATCGAGTAATATTACACCTAAGCCAACTCCAGACTCCTATTTTAGGGTTGCCAGCATTACCAAAACATTTACCGCAGCAGCAATTATGAGGCTGAAACAAGATGGGTTGTTAAGTATTGAAGATACAATTGGGAAATATATTACAGACAATCCAGCTTATGATGTTCCGTACCGCAATCAAATTACCATAAAGCAATTATTGCAACATCGTGGGGGTGTTTTTGATGTTACCAATAATGAAATCCCCGAAACGGTTAATGCCCCTTACGCAGGGACTAGGTATGGAGATTATGTTCGCAGTCAGAACAATGTACACACGTTTACTTTTGATGAATTAGTGGGTATAAATGCAGAACACGAATTGAGCACAGCTATGCCTAATACAAGTTTTAATTACTCCAATACAGGGTATAATATATTAGGAAAAATTATTGAAATCGTTTCAGGTAAAACGTACAGTCAGTATATAACCGAAACTTTTATTACACCATTAAACCTAACTAAAACATATAGTGTGTGGGAAGGAAGCGATTTGGAAATGAGAATTCCTTACATAAATTCACATTTGTACGTTGAAGGAGAAACAACTATAGAAACTTCGCTAGATAATATGTCAATCCACGTAACAGAAGGGAACATTGTTTCTACTCCCAACGATATCGCTAAATGGATGGAGAAGCTTTTAACTGGAAATGCAGGCGTAAATTCTGAAAACGTGGCGTTGATGAAAGAGATGCAAATAGCTGATGAGGCGCACGGTGTTTACGGATTGGGATTAACTTTTAATGCAGGGCTTGGCTACGGTCACGACGGTGCACATTTGAGCTACATTTCTACGTTGCGCTATAATCCAGATACGGGAATAACAGTTTTGGCAACGGCAAACTTTATAAGAGTTGATCCTTCAAATGAAAATGATCAAAGTTTCTTTGAGCTAGCTTTTGGTGTTCGGGATGCTTGTCAAGCGGCTACAAAAAAATATCAAGAATAGTGGGTTCTAAAGGAATTTATTATTTCAAATTGAAAAGAATACTTAGTGAAAAATTTCACCAATAACTATAATAAATTCTAACCTTTAAAATCAACTATTATGAACAACACACTCAAAATTTCAGCAATGGCTTTAGCTTTATTAGCATTTACAAGTTGTAAGCAAGGCACAGCTTCAGAAAATACTGTAGCAGAATTAACCGTTTCTCCCGAAGCTCCAACAGAAGTATTAATAGGAAATGTAATTACTAAAAAGGAACAAGATGCTATGTCGCCAGATGATGTAATGAAATCATTAATCGACGGAAATGCTCGGTTTATGAAAAATAACCTTACTTCAAGAAACTATTCAGAACAAGTAACCAACAGTGCCACGGGACAGTTTCCAGAAGCAGTTATATTATCTTGCCTAGACAGTAGAATACCAGTAGAAAACGTATTCGATAAAGGTATAGGCGACCTTTTTGTAGCGAGAGTGGCTGGAAATTTTGTAAATGAAGACATGCTTGGCAGTATGGAGTTTGCCTGCAAAGTATCAGGTTCAAAGTTAATTCTTGTTTTGGGTCACAACAATTGTGGCGCTATCAATGCAGCGGTAGACGATGTTAAATTAGGAAACATTACTCCAATGCTTCAAAAAATTAAACCAGCTGTAGCAATGGTTGAATATAAAGGTGACAGAACTTCTTCTAATTCAGAATTTGTAGCTATGGCGTGCGAAAGCAATGTGGAAAACACTATAGCCAAAATTAGAAAGGACAGCCCAATTCTAAAAGAAATGGAAGATAATGGCGAGATTAAAATAGTAGGCGCCGTTTATAGTCTTGAAACTGGAAAGGTTGAGTGGTTAGAATAAAGTCTCAAATAAAAAACAGCCGACATTTATAGAAAACTTGTTCTGTTTTATTTATAGTAGCCGTTTCAAAACCTGAAACGGCTATTTTGTTATTTATTGCTGATTTTTAGCTTGGGTTCTTTCCACAACGTCGCGAATTGGTATCCCATCTATCAAAACATCTTTTAAAACAGCGTCACCATTTTTGATGCTAACCAAGGCATAAGTTGTTTTAGTCGAATCCACTTGCGATTTTACATAGGCTTGTTCTGCAGGATAGGCTTTAGATTCTTCCATATAGAACCGAGTAAAAGGATAGGAAATAAATAGTTTTTTAAATTTGCTGTCAATTACATAATCTACTTTCGCTTTAACAAAATCTAAGTCGTTTGTAGGTTTTTTGCGGGAAATGGAGCTTATTTTGGCAAATCCGTTAGTATCGGTTTCTAGGATTACGTAAACTTTTCCGCCGTCAATCCATTCTTTAGTGGACTCAACATTAAAGCTGTTTTCTTTATAATCAAGTACAATATAATTTCCCCGGAAGGGATCGGAAGGGTCAACGGGAGCAGTTTCAAATTTAAATTCCTTTCCTGTTTCGAGAATTGTTTCCCTATCCCAAATTATCTTTCCGGGAATAGCCAACTGAACGATGGCTACCAGAATAAACGCTGTCAATACTATCTTCTTGCTATTCATTTCTCCTTCTTTTTTTAAGCATCCCGTAATTGGCACTGAAAAACCCAATGCCAATTGCCATTAGTAAAAGTCCGCGAATAACAAAACTCAAGTCGGTGTTGAGAAAGCGGATTATTATCCAAATTGTAATTATGGCAAGTCCGAAATTCAATACGCCAAGATGCTCTCGTTTTGCCCCGTCTACGATAGTTAAAATGCTAATTGTCAAAATGATTAGGTTTATTAAAACCACAGCAATACTTGAAAAGTAGCCAATGCAAAAGATGACTATAAACAACAAGAAAATAGGGGATAAGGGGGGAAGTTGTCGCATCGGTTTATCTTTTTGCTGTTTGTAGAAATATACCAGTGCTACAATTGAAATTCCTATTGAGACCCATAGTTCGTTTGCTGTTAACAAGCTTTCATAGCTGTAATATTCAGTTCTTAAATCATTCCAAAACCCGTCAAAACTTGTGACGAACAAAAGAATCAAGGTGCCGAGTGTTCCAATAACTTTATAGGAATTGTTTCTTAAACTCTTGTCCTTAAAGAATGTATTGTTTCCTATGATGTAAAACAGACCGAAAAGGCTGAAGTAAGCGACAAACATAAATTCCTCTGCATTAGAAGCTAAGGTTCCGAGGACAGTAGTTATCGATAACGGAATTAGCCAATTCTCAACAGTTAAGAAATTGCTTTTTGGGTTACTGCGAATTAGGAGGTAATACTGTGGAAAAACGGCTATTAACAATACCCAATATAGGTAACTTGAACTTGAAGGATATGAAAAATAACTGCTTTCGACGGCATAATAAGTAATCCCGACTATATAAAGGAGTGTCGCCATTGACGACTTCATTACATAGATTAAAGGCAGACAAAGCACCATCCAGATCAGGAGAAAAGGACCTAGGTTGCCAGGGATATGATATATTTGTGATACCAACGAAATACACGCGCCCACCGCAAAGAAAAGAAATGTGGTTGTGCTTTCTATCCAGATAGAATTCCCTGATTTCTTTAAAAGTACATAAGCACATATCAGTTGTGCAGCGACCAAAGGCAAGAATGCGATAAAGGTTTTAGTGGCTCTGGAAAGGTCATCCCAATTGTGGGCGATTATCAGTATTATTCCTAGACCAACCAACAATGATCCCAGAATACCAAAAGCTACAAACAGTCGGTTGGGAGACGAGTTACTTTTGGCCTTGTAGTATTCCTGAATCCGGCTTCCCGTTTCCTCAGTTATAATTCCAGCTTTGATTAAATCAGGAAGATCCTTGTCTATGCTCATTAAGTAGTTTTGTTATTTGAGAGTTATTTCCTTTTACTCCAAACCTCATCAATGGGATTTCCTTTAGTTGAGAATCCAGAATGAAGCCAATCGCTGTTATTCAGCTTATAGTCAAACTTAAGTTGAAGTCCTACTTTAGTATTGTCTTTAGAGAAAAATTCTATATTTTCGGTATAAGTCCCATTTTCAGTTGTGTAAGAACCACCTCCTGTAGCCATAAATTGTTTCGTCTCGGTATTGTAAGCAATCCATTGAAAACGGGTGCCAGAAAGAATCTTCATCGTTTTTCTTGGCGTGTCAGTATCTCTTACTTGTTTTTTCGCATCAACGGTTCTGCCAGACATTAACCAAGCGCCGTGCAATGCTCCCGGAGTGCCGTCGTCGATTCGTTTCATTTTTATATCACCTTCTGCTATTTTAAGTGTAGAGTCGTTTAAGAAAACTTTATAGCTCAATTCACTTCCAACAGTTTCAGGGTTTTTGGAATCAAATTCTACCGTCTCGGTTATCGAATCACCTTCCATAACCCAACTGCCGCCTTTAGTGGCAATGAACGCACCTGAATCGGCATTATAGGTGGTTAGAACTTGATATTTATCAGAAACAATAAACACGCTTCTCAGGTTTTCATTTTCTGCAGATGTGTGATAATGTTCCCAAGCGCCAATAATGCTTTGGGCATGAATTCCAAAAGATAAGAAGCTGCAAATAAGGAAAATGATTGTTTTGTTCATAATATTCGTATGCGTGAGATTGAAGTATTTCGTCGACCTAAATTACAGTTTATTTCTTAAATGGAGCTAAATCGTTTTAGGAGAGTGTAGAAATGAATTTCCTATTCATCAGTTTTTAAAGCTGGTTCATTTTGAAGCGTTTTGAACTTATACCATTCATCACCGATTAAAAAGTGTAATTCTCCAAAATCCTTCCTATTTATCAAACCTTTCAATTCTTGATTTTCAACTAAATAATTTAAAAACCTACCGATTAATTGTTTTTCAACATTGAGATTCTCAACCATAAATTCCATAAAATGGTCTTCTAGAAAAATCAAATTACTTTCCTTTTTCTCAATTTCAATGTATCGTTTCAATCTTTTTGTTTTTCCGCTAATAGCATTTATAATAGGATCTACCGCCAAGGAGCCTCCTAAGAGTGACAAGAGGTGAATGGGTTTAAAGTCGCCTGCTGTGTATAGTCTTCGTTCCGTTCGTAGTGAGTGGTTTGATTTCTTTTTTAAGAATTCTCAAGGAAACCGCATTGAACCCTGATTTTGATTTGATAAACACTTCGTCTAGGGTGTTTACTTCGTCGAATACTCAACCTACTGTATCTGAGGGGCGCGTATTGACAAGATTATCAGGTTTAATATGGAGCGGAAAATAGTTGAAGTTTCTTTCTTAAAAATTGAATCCTTCACTGCGATAGAGTCTTGCAGCATTTCTTTCTGAGAAAACGAATGAATGGAGTAAAACATCAATAACCCCGTGAAAAGTTGTTTCATCCGCTTTCAGATTGCTTGGATTTTCAAAAATAGAAAGGTTTGGGGATTCTTTTGGTTAAAGAAAGCATAAGAGATTGGATTGGGAGATACCTTGCCAATCAAATAATTAGCAGAAGGGTAAATAAAAAGCTAGACCTTAGAGTTTTTATCTCTGTAATTTTTAATGACCTCCAGAATATCATCTTTTATAAACTCCCAGTATTTTCCTTATAAACAGATAGGTTCAAAATCATCATCTGCTATGGAAAAATTAGTTCCCTTAAAACAATAAAGATAGCGACAACTAATTCATTATCTAAGGCCGAATGGCTAAAGTTTTAAACGCATTCTGAAATCAACTATAATCCTACTTTAAAACCATTTGTTTATTCTAATTTGAAGTCTATAATCCATTGGTTATTGTTAGTTTTATGCCTCAATTAAGCATCCCTCATAAACCTAAAATTAGCTATGATCAACATTAGACTAGAAAAACTGCGTCATGAAATGACTAAGTTTAATTTAGATGCAGTTATAATCCCTTCAACAGATCCCCATCAATCTGAATATGTAGCAAAGCATTGGAAAATAAGAGAATACTTTTCAGGATTTACGGGCTCAGCTGGAGTGCTAGTTTTAAACAAAGATGAAGCAGCGCTATGGACAGATTCCCGTTATTTTTTACAATTCGAAGACGAATGTAAGGAGTATGACATCAACTTACACAAACAATCCATTCCACACGCGCCAGAACACGTTCAATGGTTGTGCGATAGTTTAGACGAAGGCGCTGTAATCGGACTAGATTTTCTACAGTTTTCCAAAGCCCAAATGGATTATATCATTGAGCGGTCAAGGCCTAAGAATATAGAGCTTAAAAATATTCCAAGTTTAGTAGACGAAATTTGGACCGATAGGCCTGCTTTGCCTAGTTTTCCAATAGATATTCATCCATTAGAATTCAGTGGAGAATCAACGGCTTCTAAGATTCAAAAGGTTCAAGATAAAATAACAAACTCGAAAGCCGACTATTATTTATTTTCAAGTTTAGATGAAATCGCCTGGTTGTTTAATATCCGTTCACGAGATGTTGACTACACGCCGTTAGTTACGGCTTATGCGCTCGTAGGACCTGATAACACTCGTTTGTTTTGCGATAAAAGTAGGTTTTCAACAACTGCGATTGATACATTTTCAAAATTGCATATTGAAATAATTGACTACAAATTAGCAATTGCGGAATTGCAGAAGTTAGACGTCAATAAAAAGATCATCACTGATGTATCCTCCCTAAATTATGCGGTTTTTAACGCAGTGGAAAGCAAGTTTTTATTTCAGAATTCAATAGCAAAAGAATTAAAAGCTATTAAAAATGAAACAGAGATTGCAGGTGCCAAAAACTGTATGGTAAAGGATGGCGTGGCACTTACCAAGTTTTTTATATGGTTGGAAAGCGAGCTTGCCACACGAGAAATCTCGGAATTTGAAATTGGGAAGAAATTAGAGAGTTTTAGAAAGCAACAAGATTATTATGTAGGTGAATCTTTTGCGGCGATTGTTGGCTATAAAGGCAATGGTGCTATCATTCACTATACCGCACCTGAAAAGGGGTCGGCAATGGTTAAAAACGAGAACATATTATTAGTAGATAGCGGTGCACAGTATAAAGATGGTACCACCGATATTACGCGTACTGTCTGGTTAGGCGGAACTCCTTCAACCGAATTAAAAACGGCTTATTCTGCTGTTTTAAAAGGATATATAATGCTGGAGCAATTGCAATTTCCGAAAGGCACTGTGGGCATGCAAATAGATGCATTTGCGAGATTTCATCTATGGCAACAAGGTTTAAATTATCCACACGGAACAGGGCATGGAATTGGTAGTTTTGGAATGGTGCACGAACCGCCACAAGGCTTTACAACTAATCCTGCCACGAGTAGTGGGAGCACAGCACATGCGCCAAATCAATTGACAACTATTGAACCGGGATGTTATAAAAAAGGAGTTTATGGAATTCGCATTGAAAACATAGTGCTTTCTCAGGTTAAACAAGTAACAGAGTTTGGGGAGTTTTTAGGTTTTACGCCACTCACACTGTTTCCGATAGATAGACAGCTTATTGATAAATCTTTATTAACTGTTTCAGAAACAGCTTGGTTTAATTCTTACCATAAAATGGTTTACGACCAACTATCCCCAATGCTGAATACTGACGAAAAAGAATGGCTTAAAGGAATGTGTAATGAGTTGTAAGCGCTTATCATCGTTCATAAACTATAAACAAAACTGTTTTTATAGGTGCTGAACACTGAATACTGCTGCCAACTGCCAATGCCAACTGCCACTTATTCTTCAAGCCAACCATCAATTATGCTATAAATCTCTTTCTTTTTGTCAGGATTAAAGCTTTTGATTCGGGTTCTATGATCTCCTTTAGGTTTAGTGAATTTGTACAGTTGTCGTTTATAAGCATTGTTCACTAACTCGACAGCTGTTGCACTCCAGGCATCGTATTCACCATAAATGAAAAGCATTTTTTCTGCTTCGGAATCTAGGAAGGATTTAATACGTAGCATAGATTTTGAATCGAATGCTTTCGTTATTCCTTCTGGGAAAGCCCAATCAAAAGTGTATATTTTATCAGTATTCAGATATTTTTTAAAGGGCATTGTTTCGTAGCCGTAAATTCCTTGTTCTGTTAAAGCCGCCCAAAAATACGGTTGAAGGTTTTCTACGGAATTCGCTTCAAAAAAACCATAACCTACAACTTCAAATAAATGCTTGTAAATATCTTCTGTTGAAGCTGATGCCATCGGAATAGAATTTGGTTTTGTACCCCATTGCCAGTAGGCAAAAGGATATTCAAGTATGGAATATTCGAGCGCTTTCTCTATTCCAAACTCCCAAGACATTCCTTTTTCTGTGGCTTTATTCTTCAATATTTCTAATAAAGCTGCTTTGTTTTCAAAGCTTAATTCTTGGAAGCTTCTAATTTTTTCTCTTTCTTCAGCCGTCCCCACATTCTTTAAAAACTCAAATATTCTATCGTCCTCTCTAGCGAAATTTAAAGGGCCCACATAGCAAACACAACCATCAACATTTTCTGGAAAGTAAAGGCGATGCACCATAACTGTTTGGCAACCTTTAGAAATTCCAGTAGAAATAAATTTGGAATTTGGATACAGGGCATTTCGTATCGCATTGATAATAGTAGCCTGATCTTTAGCGGCGTTTTCTAAGGTAAGCGTATTCCAGTCTATTTCTTCGGGGCGTGAGTTATTGAAATAACGATGCTCAATAGATAGTTGATTGGCATTGTAATGATTGGCTAATTCCCCTGCTTTTTCAGAACCAAGGCCATATCCGTTAAGCTCAACAATTACAGGTTGTGTAGGGTTTTCAAAACCTAGAAACACACGTTGTCTAAATGTCCCTTTTGACAAGTCGTTATAGTCGATAGGCTGTTCGAACCAAAGCTCATAGTTTTCATCAAAATGACTTACAACAGCTCTTTTCTCAATACTGACAATATTTTCAATAGCTGCCAATTTCTGAAAGTTGGAAACTTCTGTTGTAGGTATTACAACAACTGACGCGCTTTTACACCCTACAACTAGGAGTAGCGAAAGCAATAAATAATAGTAACGGATTGATTTCATAATTTATCCAATTTAAAAATCTTACAAACTGAAGGCTAATAGTTATTCAATAATTTCGTAATCAATATCTAACTTTCTCAATGCTCTTAAAGCAGAGGCGGTGTCTTTGCCGTCTATCTCAATTTCCACTGCGTCTCCTTCTAGGAGAATATCAGTAAGTTCGTTTGATAAAGATTCATTAACGCCTAATGAAATCGTTACAATACAATTGGTTATCGCTCTTCTGTCTGGTCTCTGCGCATCCCAAGACAATAAGTTTAATTTCATAGTAATATATTTTATAACAATTCGACTATACGTCTACCGTCTCCCAACTATCGACTACTCAAATGTATAGCGCTGTTCTTCTGTTATAGAAGCTTTTAGTAATTGATTGAATGTTCTAATCGTATTAAAATCCCGGGTAATTGTTCCAGATACCGCTAGGCCAGAGATTCCAGTTTCAAGAATTGCAGCAACATCGTCTGTAGTAATGCCGCCAACTCCTAGTATTGGTGTTTCCGTATTTAATACGTCAATAATAGCTGCATAGCCGTTTAAGCCTAATGCAGGAGGCAGATTGTCTTTGGTTTCGGTAAATCTAAACGGACCTAAGCTGATATAATCCACTTCTTTCTCAATTAAGGCTTGACAGTCTTGGAGTGTGTTTGCTGTTCCACCAATAAATTGCCAAGTGTACAAATGCTTGCGCGCAACGGTAGGGCAGGAGTCGGTTTTTCCTAAATGTACTCCATCGGCTTTTACTTCTTTTGCTACTTTATAATTGTCGTTTATAATCAATCTAGTTTGAAAATGTGCAGTAATTTCTCTTGCTTCAGCAGCAAACTTCAAAAGCTTTTTTTCAGCACTACTATTTAATCTTAGTTGCACTAGTTCAGCTCCAGAAGTGCACGCTTTTTGAATGTTTTCCAAATGCTCTTTTGGCGAACTGCCTTGCGATATATAATGTAGTTTAGGTATCAAAGTCTTTGTGTTTTATTCGGGATTCATTAATGATTTTATCTTAAGCCCTACGTACAACCTATATCAGGGACGTACATTTCTTTTAAATCAAAAATCGTTAATCTGAAATCGTTATTTGGTCGTTCGTTATTGGGTTATTGGTTATTTAGTTTGAAATCGTCAATCGTCAATCGTCAATCGTCAATCGTTAATTGGTTATTTGATATTCATTATTAATTTCTTTCAAATTAAAATTCAAAATTCGTCAACCTGAAATCGTTAATCAAAAATCGTCAATCCCTAACTCTTTCCTCTCAAAAAACTACCACCTTCTTCGAAAACTCCATAAAATGCCCTTCAAAGCGTTTTAGCATGGGGTGCATTGTTTCTGAATATAAAACATACTGGCATTTTCTGATGCTTTGAGTAATGGACATAATCGCTGCGTATGCTGATTTTTGAACTAAAAATTCCGCATCGTCAACACTAAAAATCTTCATGTCGGATGTGCTTACACCATTGGTTAAGAATAGCTTATTCATCGATTTTGGGGTGGAAATTAGAATATCCACACCCATCGCAATTTCCGACTTTTGAACATCGTTATGGAGTTCTTCATAGCCTACATACACACGCAATGAAGTGTATTTAGTGTACGATAAAAACGCATCGTACAGTTCCATCGCAATTTCCTTATTTTCTACAAGAACTAAGGCTCTTGGTGCATTTCCGACTGCTCTACACTTAAGTTTTTGCAAGGTTGTAAGAATAAGCGTGGTTGTTTTTCCACTACCCTTAGGAGCAACGCAGTACACATTTGCGCCACTTTTTATAACCGGAATACTCTGAGTTTGAAATGGAGTAGGGGTTGTAAACTCTAAGGATTCTAACTTCTCTTTAATATCGGAATGTAGTTTTTTAAAAGGCATAGGTATGTAATAGATGAGGCTTCGGGTAAATATTTTATTAGTTTGGCAAAGATACCACGTGTAAATGAATTAGATGTACCAAGTTGTATTGGTTATTTATTTAATTACCGTAAGGCTATTCTTTAAGATGTTAATTTATTTGTAATAAGTTACAGGTTTGAGCCTACTTAAATAGTGTTGAACATTTTTGATTACGGATTCAATGATTGGGTGACTAGCGATAAAGATTGAATGCGCTATCCTGCGGGAAATTGATTTAGATTATTCTCTTTTAATAGGGATGCTAGGTGGCTATACTTCTAATGATTTCTTAGAAATAACGACTTTCGAAATAGTTAGTTCACCTATAATCTTATTAAATATTGCTTTATTCGTTTTGAACTGCAAGATTGCAAAGAATTCATTTTGGCGGTTTTGATGTATAGATTTGTTCAAAAATCAAACACACATTATTATGAAAACAAGAAAATACGTTACCACTTTGTATTAGACAAAAGCGGTTCTATGAACAGTTGCAGAGAATCAACTATTCAAGGTGTTAACAGTCAATTGAAGACAATTAAGCAACTACAAAAAGAATTTCCAGAACAATGGCAGCCAATTACGCCCTCATATCGTTTGGTTTGGCGAAGAGGTACCGGAAATTGAAAAAGCCATTAAGATAACGGAGACCGCTGATTTATTCGAAAGACATAAAACTAAAAATCCGCTCACGGCTGTACTATAGTTTAAACAGCGAATTTTGCCCGAAAATAGATTGAATTTTTTTAATCAATAATGATTTACATTAGACTAGATATCCAGAATTTATATTTATTGTAAAATCATTTTCCATAATAACGATTTCTTAATAAAAATTAAATCTTCATTCCTTTAAAAGTTAGTATTTTTGCGGTTTAAGTGAAATTTTGAAGAAAATACTATGAGCGAATCTATAGAGAGAATTAAATGTCTGATTATTGGTTCTGGCCCTGCCGGATATACTGCTGCAATTTATGCAGCAAGAGCAGATCTTAAACCCGTTTTGTACACAGGAATGGAGCCAGGTGGCCAGCTAACTACTACAACCGAAGTAGATAACTTTCCAGGGTATCCAGAGGGTATTGATGGCCCTACAATGATGGTTCAATTACAACAGCAAGCCGAACGGTTTGGAACTGAAGTTAGAATTGGTATGGTTACAGCGGTGGAGTTTAGTGAGAAAGTTGGGGGTATTCATAAAGTTACTGTAGATAATGCCAAACAAATTGAAGCAGAAACCGTTATTATTTCAACAGGTGCAACTGCTAAATATTTGGGATTACCTAGCGAGCAAAAGCTTCGTGGAGGTGGAGTTTCAGCCTGTGCAGTTTGTGATGGATTTTTCTACAAAGGCCAAGAAGTGGCAATTGTTGGAGCGGGTGATACCGCTGCAGAAGAAGCTACATATTTAGCGAATCTTTGCAGTAAGGTTACAATGCTTGTTCGTAAAGATTATATGAGAGCGTCAAAAGCAATGCAGCACAGGGTAAATAATACTAAAAACCTTGAGGTTCTTTATAATACTGAGGTAGACGAAGTGTTAGGCGATCAAGTAGTAGAGGGTTTACGAATGGTAAACAACCAAACTGGTGAAAAAAGTGAGATTAAAATTACTGGACTTTTCATCGCTATTGGACATAAACCAAATACAGATATTTTTAAAGGTCAGCTAGAAATGGACGAAACTGGGTATATCATCACCAAAGGAAAGTCTACCAAAACTAATATGCCAGGAGTTTTTGCAAGCGGTGATGTTCAAGATAATGAATATCGTCAAGCGGTAACGGCAGCTGGAACGGGCTGTATGGCAGCCCTGGATGCAGAACGCTACTTGGCAACATTAGAAACTGAGGACTAACAAGCGGCTTAACGGTACCTGATCATTATTAGCTAATTGAATCAGTAGCAAATTTTAGATATATAAAGTTTGTAGGTTTTACAACAACCTTAACCAAATGATACGTTGCAGCTAAGAATTCATTTAATATAATAACCAAATAATAGAGTCCCAATTAACCTAAATTAGGTGTCTATTCGCAGGATAAGTTTAATTACTTTCAGGAGTGAGAGGTGGTCAAAATGCCTTTTCGGTAAGGTCGGATAGTATTGAATAAAAAATATGAGGTAATAATTTGAGGTTAAAATTAATATCTATATATTGGGCATCATCTAACAGATTGCTATGGAAAAAAAGATAAAATATGAAATGGAATTTCCTATTCAGGTCTCTCCTTCATTGTTATACCAGTATATATCAACACCTTCAGGTCTTTCCGAATGGTATGCGGATAATGTAAATGCCAGAGACGAACACTTCTCATTTATTTGGGCTGAAAGCGAAGAAAAAGCAAAACTTTTAAGTAAAAAAAGTCCCGAGCGAATCAAATTCCGATGGATGGAAGATGAGGGCGAAGATTATTATTTTGAACTTCGTATTCAAGTAGATGAAATTACAAAAGATGTTTCATTAATTGTTGTTGATTATGCCGAAGACGATGAAGTAGACGAAGGAAAGATGCTTTGGGAAAATATGGTTGCAAACCTTAAGCAAGTTCTAGGTTCTACCTAAAATTTGCGCTAAAATATAGTAACTTTGAACCGTCCCAATAAAGGACGGTTTTTTTATGGTTAATTTAAACGGAAATACATGTGAAGAATCAACTCCAATTCTCACATTAAGTAATCGCGGACTCAATTATGGCGATGCAGTTTTTGAAACTTTACGATATACAGCTGGAAAAATATTTTTCTGGGAAGACCATTACTTTAGACTTATGGCTTCTATGCGAATATTGCGCATGGAAATCCCGATGAACTTTACTATGGAATTTCTAGAATCGGAAATTGTAAAAACAATTGATGCTTCAGGAGATAAAAATGAATCACTTCGAATAAAACTTTTAGTCTGGCGTAAGGAAGGAGGAAAGTACACTCCTCAAACACGCGACATCGACTACGCAATTTCCATTGAAAAATTAGCTAATCCGTTTTATACTATAGAAGATACCTCCTGCGAAGTAGAACTTTTTAAAGATCATTTTGTAATTGCCGATTTACTTTCAACACTTAAATCAACCAACCGACTGGTGAATATTTTGGGTAGTATTTATGCACAGGAAAACGGGTACGCAAACTGTCTGTTGCTAAATGAGAAAAAACAAGTAATAGAAGCGCTTAATGGAAATATATTTTTGTTGAAGGGAAATACCGTAAAAACGCCACCACTTTCTGATGGTTGTTTAAATGGAATAACAAGAAAGCAATTGATAGAAATTATAAAAACAATTCCAGAATTTGTGTTTGAAGAAACTTCTATTTCGCCATTTGAATTGCAAAAAGCAGATGAGATTTTTGTTACGAATGTTATTTCAGGAATTATTCCAATAACCAAATATCGTAAAAAGGAATTTGGAAATAGTTTTGCCAAAATGATACTTCCAAAACTGAGTTTAAAGGGTAGGATGAGCTAGTTAAGTGCTGGATTTTCGGGAGCATTAGACCACAGTAGATAGTCGCCACCAAACTCCCGCATTTTTTCTTTCCAGAAATTGACATCTGTTTTGCCAATAATACTGTTGTGATAGGTATTGGGAGCAACAACCCAACTATTAATTTCCAATTCCTGTTCTAATTGATTGCTTTCCCAGCCTGAATACCCAAGAAAAAATCGAATCTGATCTTTTCTAAGCTTATTATCTTTTAATAAATCTAAAATAGCGCCAAAATCGCCACCCCAATATACACCATCGGAAATTTCTATGCTGTCTGGAATTATTTCAGGAATACAGTGGATAAAATACAGATTGTCTTGTTCAACTGGGCCTCCATTATATACAGGTAAATCGGAGCTTATTTCCGGTACAAAGTCTTTTAACTTATATGGAAGTGGTTTATTTAAGATAAAACCTACGGATCCACTCTTGTCGTATTCAGCTAAAAGCACGACAGAGCGATTAAAAGATACATCACCAATAATAGATGGTTCGGCAACCAATAAAAGTCCTTTTGCTGGGTTTAATATGGTCATAGTTTATTTTTGGTAAAATAAATCTAAGTAATAATTTTTTAATTGCCAAAAATTAAACCAATTGAAATTAAAATTGCTTTAAAAGTAATGAAACTTAAAAAGCAGTATTACAAATCTTGATTGACCGCAACACATCATAATGCTGTGAGTTGTGACATTATAACAACTTTTATATGTAGTCTCAAATAGTAAATACTTTTTTTATTCTGCGTTAATCACCGTAATCTGTGGGATATCTTTCGCATTCTCAGATTTTTGGTTCCCGCTGATCTCGCAGATACTCGCAGACTTTTTTACTTGTATGGCAAAAAGCGGATATACAATTACAAATCTAAATTATTGTGAATATAAAAAAAATCCCTCTTTTTTTGAAGAAGGATTTTTACAGTGTAAAATGTTGTCTACAATTAGTTTACGCTGCTTTGTAAATCCGACCCAGCTTTAAATTTTACCACATTTTTAGCGGCAATTTTAATAGTCTTACCAGTTTGAGGGTTTCTCCCTTCACGAGCGGCTCTTTTTGATACTGACCAAGATCCAAAGCCTACAAGAGATACTCTATTTCCGTTTTTCAGCGATCCTTCAACGTTGCCTAAGAAAGATTCTAATGCTTTCTTAGCAGCAGCTTTAGTAATTCCGGCATCAGCTGCCATTGCATCGATTAAATCTGATTTGTTCATAATTCTTTTAATTAAATTGTTGGTTAAACTTCGATTAATTGCTCTACAAATTTATAAGGATTATCCGTTCAAGCAAGAAAGGACGCACTAAATCGAGAATTTTGTTAATAACTTTGGCTATTTGTTAATAAACCTGACGCAATGATTGTGGTTTTAAGCCAAATCAATGCTGACAAGGGTTCACGATAGTTTGGCATCTACATCAAACGTATATCCATTTAAAAGTGAAGAAATGTCCATTTTGCGTTTTCCAGGCAACTGAATTTCTTTTAAATTAATATATCCGTCTTGGCAGGCTACTTTTAATTCCTTTTTTAAAATCTGAAGGCTTCCGGGCTCCAATTGATGTTTGTCTTTTTCAAATTGAGCAGAATATATTTTTGTCTTTAAATTCTCGTCTTTATTTTCAAGAATTGTCCAAGCTACAGGATATGGGGAGAGCCCTCTAATAAAAGCATCGATTGCTGCTCCGGGTTGCGACCAATCAATTCGAGTGTTCTCTGGTGTAAGTTTCGGTGCTTCTTTTAAGCTATCGTTTTGTGGTTGCGGAATTGGGTTAACCGCATCATTTTCTATTAACGATAATGTTTCAATTACAAGTTCGCTTCCTATTCCCATTAATTTGTCGTGAAGACTTCCAACGGTTTCTCTAGATTCAATAGCAACTTCTTTGTTTGCAATTATTGATCCTGTGTCTATTTTTTCATCGATAAAGAAGGTAGTAACTCCCGTTTTTTCCTCGTTATTAATAATAGCCCAATTTATCGGTGCTGCACCTCTATATTGTGGTAGAAGGGATGCGTGGAGATTAAATGTGCCGTATTCGGGCATTTGCCATACTACTTTAGGCAGCATTCTGAAAGCGACAACAACTTGAAGATTGGCATTCAAACCCTTCAGTTCTTTTAAAAACGTTTCGTCTTTTAAATTAGTTGGTTGTAATATTTTCAAATTCTGGGAAAGTGCGTATTCTTTTACTGCCGAAGCCATTAATTTACGTCCTCTTCCGGCAGGTCTGTCTGGTGCTGTAATTACACCCACAATATTCTTTCCTGAGTCTACAATTTGTTGTAAAACCCCAACTGCAAAATCAGGGGTTCCCATAAATATGATTCTTAAATCTTTTGACATTTTTACTATTTTAAATAAAACTGATTCTTCGGGGTAATTCCTATTCTTCCTGCATCCATTAAAAGCTTGATCACTTTCAATATGTTATCTTCAGAAAAATGAAGTCTTTCTGATATTTCTCTAGAAGTTAAATCCCTGCCTTCTAATAGCGCAAGAATTTGTTTGGCAACCTCTTTAACTTCATCTTTAGACAACTTTGTGGTTTTAGGTCTACAAACCGAACAAACTCCACACTTGGTTGCTGTAGTTTCGCCAAAATATGAAACTAATTGCATACTCCTACAGGTTTCAGTATTTTCAATATACTGTAACATGGAATTAACCTGAGCTTTTTTCTTATTATTCAATGTGGTTACTTCGCGCGAAACCACGTTTATCGTTTTATCATCTTCGCGAGGTAATAAAAAAGTTAGGGTAGCATCGGTTGTTTGTAGTGTTAACTCTAAAACTTGATCACGTTCCATTTTTTTTAGAATGGCAATCACTTTTTCAATAGACTGTCCAGTTTTGGCTACAACCAAATCAAGGTTTATGGCGGTAGGCATTTCAAAAATTCCGCCGTACATCCTCAAAATTGTCTTTCCAATTATTGAGGTGGCCATATCCCTTTCAAAATAATTCAGCAGTTTTTCTGAAGAAACCAAAAACTGTAACACAGATTTTCGTCCAAATTCTTGTGAAAGTTGGATGATTCCTAACCTGTCAAAGCTATTTAATGCGTTATACGCCAAAATAGGATTAAGGCTGTACGTGCTGCAAAATTCGGAAAAATTAAAATTGTGTTTGGTGAATTCTCCTTCGCCATACGGAATTTGGAAATAGTTATTTAGCGTGCGGTATATTTTTTTAAGTTCTGATGGATTTGGCAGCGATTCTACAAACTGCTTCTGCACATAGATTTTATCGTATTCATTATAAAGAAGAACCGCTACCGCTGGCGCTCCATCTCGACCTGCACGTCCCGCTTCTTGAAAATAACCTTCAATACTTTCTGGAATTTGAAGGTGAATTACAAAACGCACATCTGGATGATCTATTCCCATGCCAAACGCATTGGTAGCAACCATCGTCGAAACTTGTCCGTTGCGCCACGTTTTTAATTTTTCAGATTTTTCCTTTGCCGAAATACCGCCGTGATAATGCGTTGCTGAAATTCCTAAAATATTAAGTTGATCGCTTATTTCTACAGAGCTTTTCCTGCTACGTACATAAACAATTGCAGAGCCCGGATTGTTTTTAAGCAATTGTTCGGCTCTGTATAATTTATCATCTTCTTCGAAAACCTGGTAGGAAAGATTTTTTCGAACAAACGAATTTTTAAAAATAGCAGGAAGTTCGAGTTGCAATTCTGAGATAGTATCTTCCAAAACCTCTGTTGTCGCAGTAGCTGTGAGTGCGATAAAAGGAGTTACAGGTTGCAATTTGCGTAGAATAGTTATGTTTTTGTACGCAGGTCTAAAATCGTTTCCCCATTGCGAAATACAGTGTGCTTCATCTACGGCAATTAGATTAACCTTCATCTGCCGAATGTAGTTTTGAACTATTTCTTGCTGTAGCCTTTCTGGTGAAAGGTATAGGAATTTATAATTGCCATAAAGGGCGTTGTCTAAGGTAGCGTTCAAGTCGTTAAATGAAATTCCCCCCGTAATTTTTATGGCTTTAATTCCACGTTCTTTTAAAGCATTTACTTGATCGCTCATTAGGGCTACCAATGGCGAAACAACTATACAAATGCCATCCATTGCCAAGGCTGGCAATTGAAAACAGAGCGATTTTCCACCACCGGTTGGCAGTAGCGCGACAGTATCCTTTCCATTTAACACCGAGGTTATAATATCCTCCTGCAACGGCCTGAACGAAGAATACCCCCAATATTCGAGTAGGATGTCGCGGATCGGTTTCAATAGTCGGTTTTAAGTTTATCGAGGATGTATTGCACCCTGTCTTTTATAGTCCCAACAGGCACTTCATGAACGTGATATCCATATTCTTCATATCCTTTTTTAAGGTAGTCAAATATTTTTTCGGCCTGCTCAAACGATTCGTAGCGTTCGTTATCTTGTTGGTAAATATCTTCCCAAGGCGGCAATACGAAAATAGCATCGTATTTATGTTTTAAGCAAGGGGCCGAAAAGCTATCAGGATAAGTTATTTCGGCAAAATCCATATAAGCAGTAACGTCTGGCATGCCCCGGTCGTAGAAAAGTGTGGCAGAAGTACATTCTTCGCCTTGGTGAAATTGTTTTAATCTGCCTTCTAATAACTTCTCACTAAAGAGTAGGGGCTGTTCTAAAAATAATTGGTCAATGCCTTGTTCTTGAGCTTCCCGGGTAACATCCCTAGAAATTTCGTGCATTACAAAATGACCTTCCTGTTCAAGAAATTTGATTAATGCTGTTTTTCCCGAGCCTGGTCCTCCTGTGATTACGATTCGTTTTGTATGCAATGGTTTAAATTTTACGTATTCTAATTGGTTTAAAATAATTATAGTTTTCAGCTATAAAGAAGCTTAAAACAGATATTTGCAATGTCGATGATCACTGATATTTTAGCGCTGAAATACTTAAAACGAAATCAATATATTTTCTGAAAATGATTAAATAAAATAGGAAGCATATATTGATTTGAAAGCTGTTCTTTCAGTTATGTACAACCAGCCTTAATGCTTGTGGTCGTTAAAATATCGGTTCATAATTGAACGGTGTTGAAATTTCTACAAAGTAAGTAAATTAATATTGATGGTGAAAGTGTATATTTGTCGCTATAAAGTCAATGCCTTTAATGAAACATCCACGATTTTTTTATCCAAAGTGGATTGCATTTTCAAACTATTCATACTTATAAGTCTTTGAAGTAGTTTATTATAAACAAAGTCGAAGCAAGTCCTTTAAAAAACAAATATTTATAGACTGATGAAACAGGACAAAAAAACAAAAGAGTTTTACGAACGATTACAGAAACAATTAGAAGAAGACACCACGTGGCCTTCTCCATATTTATTTAAATTTATTGTGCCTGCTGAAAATGAAAAAATTGCCGAAATTCGGTCTATTTTTGATGATGTAGAAGCCGATATAATTACACGGGACTCTACCAAGGGAAATTACACAAGTGTTTCCGTTAGGGTCACCTTAGATTCTCCACAACAAGTCGTAAAAAAATATATTGAAGTTTCTAACGTTGAAGGCGTTATTTCCTTATAATTTTATTATTTTGCAGACGAAAGAAACTCTTGTCTTTCCTATTATTTAATCCCCCGAATAACTATAACATTTTGACACACGAAGTAGGACAATTTCAATATAATTTAGAATACAATACTGAACGCCCGCATCTTAACATTCCTGAATATGGTCGCCACATCCAAAAAATGGTGGATTACGCCGTTGGAATAGAAGATAGGCAGGAGCGTAACAAAACAGTTAAAGGTATAATCGCGGTAATGGGCAATCTAAACCCTCATTTACGCGACGTTCCAGATTTTCAGCACATGCTGTGGGATCAATTGTTCATAATTTCAGATTTTAACTTGGATGTTGATTCCCCGTTTCCAATTCCTTCTAAAGAGGAACTTATGGAACGTCCTGAACCATTAAAGTATCCACAAAACTATCCGAAATATCGTTTTTATGGCAATAACATAAAGCGAATGATCGATGTGGCAAACAGTTGGGAAGATGGCGATAAAAAAGATGGCTTAGTGCTTACTATTGCTAACCATATGAAAAAAAGCTTTCTTAATTGGAACAAGGATACGGTTGAAGACGATGTAATATTTAAGCATCTTTTTGAATTATCTGGTGGGAAAATTAACCTTATGAATGCTGATGAAGATTTGAGCGATGCCACAGATTTATTGAAGAGCAAAAAACGGTATGCTACCAGTTCATCAAAGAAAAGCAACAAATCATCTAGCAATCGTAATCGCAAACGCTACTAACGACATTTTTTAATATTTATGGGAACATTTCAAATTGAAGGAGGACATAGCCTGAAAGGCGAAATTATACCTCAAGGAGCCAAAAATGAAGCACTGCAAATTCTGTGCGCAGTATTATTGACTTCAGAGAAAGTTATAATCGAGAATATTCCTGATATTGTTGATGTAAATAAACTTATTACAATTCTTGAAAACTTAGGCGTAAAAATTCAGAAACAAGCAAAGGGAACGTTTTCTTTTATTGCTGACGATATTAATCTGAGCTATCTCGAATCTGATTTATTTAAAGAAGAGGGAAGTTCACTTCGAGGTTCTATCATGATTGTAGGGCCCTTATTGGCGCGTTTTGGTAAAGGTTATATCCCAAGACCTGGAGGAGACAAAATTGGTCGCAGAAGATTAGATACCCATTTTCAAGGTTTTATAAATCTTGGTGCCGAATTTAGATATAATAGAGAAGAGCGATTCTACGGTGTTGAAGCCCCAGAAGGACTAAAAGGCGCGTATATGCTTCTTGACCAAGCTTCTGTTACAGGAACGGCAAACATTATTATGGCTGCCGTTTTGGCTAAAGGAACGACAACTATTTACAACGCTGCGTGCGAACCGTATATTCAACAACTATGTAAAATGTTGAATTCAATGGGAGCAAACATTAGTGGTGTTGGCTCTAATTTATTGGTTATAGAGGGAGTTACATCGCTTAATGGATGTAACCATCGCGTACTGCCCGATATGATTGAAATAGGAAGTTGGATTGGTTTGGCGGCAATGACCCGCAGTGAATTAACCATTAAAGATGTAAGTTGGGAAAACTTAGGAATTATTCCTGAAACCTTTAGGAAATTAGGAATTACATTAAATAAAGTTGGAGACGACATTCATATTCCCGCTCAAGAGGAATACGAAATACAAGGGTATATAGATGGCTCTATTTTAACTGTTGCCGATGCACCGTGGCCAGGATTTACGCCAGACCTTCTTAGTATTGTTTTAGTTATGTGTACTCAAGCAAAAGGAAGTGTACTTATTCACCAAAAAATGTTTGAAAGCCGATTGTTTTTTGTTGATAAACTGATTGATATGGGCGCCAAGATTATTCTTTGCGATCCGCATAGAGCAACAGTAATTGGGCATAATTTTAAATCAAGTTTGCGAGCTACAACGATGGTTTCTCCAGATATTCGAGCAGGAATTTCTTTATTAATAGCGGCACTTTCTGCTGAAGGGAATAGTACCATTCACAATATTGAACAAATTGATAGGGGCTATGAAAACATTGTAGAACGATTACAAGCTATAGGTGCTAAAATAACTAGGACAGATTCTTAAACCGCTTTATATCTTTCGGTTCTTATTAATTTCGTCTTGAAGCTTTCTTCTAAGCTTTTGCTCTCGCTCCAAGCTTTTACGACGATGATCCTCTAATTCTATCTCTATTTCAGCCATTTTTAGTTGGGCTGCTTTAGTGACCTTATGACTGTTTAAAAACCTGTAGAATAGAAATCCACCTACAAAAAACAACAAAATAATTACTCCCCACATTATGGCATTATAGGTTGATTTTGAAGTAAGAACACCAAAAAGCTCAATACCATCTTCTTTTTGTTTTGACTCGGCGAGTTGTTCTTGTGTGGTTTTTAAACTTTTGCTCAAGGAGTCAATTTCAGATTTTTGGGCTTCTAAATCATTTTGTTGAGTAGCTATTTGTTTTTCTAAAGTTGCCACAGAATCTAGAACACTACGCTTTAAGTTAGCCAGTTGCGATTTTTTAATAACCTTATATTCCTGATAACTATTGCTCTTCTCGAATGCTTCAATCATCTGATTATTAAGCGTGTTTTTATGAACTTGAACTGAGTCCTGAGCACTAAGATGAACGGAAAATAAAAACAAAAAAGGCAAGACAAGAATTAATAACTTCTTCATGATATAATTTTCTGGGCATTTGTATTTACAAGAGTAGCAAAATTGTATATGATGGCATAAAAAAACACATTATTTGCATTTATTTTAACACCATTTCTTTCAGAAATACTTGAACTTAGCTTACTGCAGCTTTATAAACACGTAAGCAACGTTCGCGGGCTTCTTTATGGTCGACTATTTTTTCAGGATAGCTTTTGGTGCCATATTCGGGAATCCATTTTTTTATGTACTCGTGTTGTTTATCAAACTTTTCAATTTGCGTGGTAGGATTAAATATTCTAAAGTACGGTGCTGCATCAACACCACTTCCTGCTGCCCATTGCCAGTTGCCCACATTGCTTGCCATTTCATAATCCAGAAGTTTCTCTGCGAAATAGGCTTCACCCCAACGCCAATCTATTAAAAGATGTTTGCATAAAAAGCTTGCCACCAACATCCTAACGCGATTATGCATATAACCCGTAGTGTTTAATTGACGCATCCCTGCATCGACAAGGGGATAGCCGGTTTTTCCTTGTTTCCACTTTTCAAATTCGGTTTCATTATTGCGCCATTCAATCCGATCGTATTTCTTCTTAAAAGCATTTTCTGCGGTTTCAGGGAAATGCCATAATATTTGCATAAAAAACTCCCTCCAAATAAGTTCTTGCCAAAAAGTTTCATTGTTTTCTGATATCGCTTTCTTTATAATTTTACGAATGCTCACAGTTCCAAAACGAAGGTGAGGTCCAAGGTGTGAAGTCGCATCTTGTGCAGGAAAATTTCGTTTCTCCTCGTATTCTTGAATTGTAGTAGGTGTAACGTCGTAGTCTGGAATGTTTATTTTTGATTTCTTAAAACCAAAATCGGATAGCGAAAGGTTTGGAAGTCGTGAATTTTGATATAAATTCCCTAAAAATTCTTTAGTATAAAATATTTTTCCTTTATACCCATCACGAAATTTTTCTTTCCAAATTTTCATATAAGGAGTATACACAACATACGGGTCTCCATCCTTTTTAACGACTTCATCTTTTTCAAAAATAACTTGATCTTTATAGGTGTAAAATCCGATAGATTTTTCGGAAAGTATTTTTTCTATCTGTTTATCCCTTTTTATGGCATAAGGCTCGTAATCGTGATTTGTAATTACATTTTGAACATCGAAATCGAAAATAATATTTTGAAAAACATCTTTTGGCTTTCCGTGATATATTGCGATGCTGCTTCCGTTGTCTTGCAGCTCATTTCGCATTTTTTGTAACGTTTCAAAAATGAAAGTCACACGTGCATCATCTTCTGGGAGTTCATTTACTATTTCAGAATCAAATATAAAAATGGGAAGTACTGGAAATTTTCCGTGAAGGGCTTTATAAAAACCTACATTGTCATCTAGTCGCAAATCTCTTCGAAACCAGAATACATTTACTTTTTTCTCCAAAACTAGTTAATATTTAAAGTTGATAATCCACCGTCGACTCCAAAAACCTGACCTGTAATCCATTTAGATTCGTCACTGAGCAGAAATGTTGCCATTGCAGCAATATCATCTGTACTTCCTACTTTTTTTAAAGGATGTCTTTGGGCCATTTTTTCTTTTTTGGTTTCAGAATTCAAAAGTTTTTCGGCCAATGGCGAATCTGTTAAAGAAGGTGCAATAACATTTACTCTAAAGTTGGGCGCATATTCTGCTGCCAGCGCTTTTGCAAAACCTTCGATAGCACCTTTGGAAGCTGCGATACTGGTATGAAAAGGCATTCCTACTTTAACCGCAACTGTACTGAAAAAAACTAGACTCGCCTGATTCGAATTTTGTAATTTTGGTAATAACCCTTGCACAATCCGAATTAAGGCGTGAAAATTGAGTTCCATATCTGCTTTAAAGACTTCTGAACTTGTTCTTTTAAAAGGTTTTAGATTAATGCTGCCGGGACAATATACCAAACCGTCAATTGTATCGGGCAAGTCAAGTGCTTCAATAGCGTCATTAAGAACATCGAAAGTGTGATAAACAAACCCTTTAGGCATGTTTTCATTACTTCTAGAAGCTATTATTACGTTGTGGTTGTCGATAAGTTTAGCTGCAATAGATGCCCCAATACCATATGAGCCACCTATTAAAAGTATGTTTTTTTTCATGTTAAAATCCTGAAATTACATAGCACCAAAAAGTTCCACTAGTTTATTTTTTCGATACTCAAAAATTTCATCGAGTTTTGGTTTTACCAGCAGCGGGTGTGCTAGTTCTCCAAGAAAGCCCAACGGAAGTTTGTAGTGTAGTAAATCTTCCATTTCAACTCCGCCGTCTATTTCTTTTAAAAAGTGCTTATGATGCCAAAGCGAATAAGGGCCAAAGCGCTGCTCGTCTACAAAATACTCTTGATAAACTGAATGCGTAATTTCGGTAACCCATTTGGTTTTGATTCCAAATAGTGGTGTTACAATATATTCTATAATTTGCCCAGCAAACATTGCACGGTCTGCACCAGATTGAATATGGAAGCCCATATAATCAGGTGTAATTACTTTTAGGTTCCTCGGATTTGAAAAAAAATCCCAAGCCTCATTTATTGAAATAGGTAAATGCTGCTTCGTATGCAGTGTATGTATGCTCATACAATTACTTTCTTTTTTTAAGGGAAAGCTTGCTATTCATTTGAAGAAGCCTATTTGTTAACATGTTTGGTGCTTTTTTTTGTTCCGTTGGACGAAACAATCGTTGTAAAATTCTTATCATAAATTTATCTTTGCTTAAAGATAGTTTGTTTTATGATAACTCAAAAAGTTTAAACGGAATAAATTTGATTTATATTGAAAATTGTTTCTTTTTGTCTTACATGAGTGCTGTACAGTGTAGTTTAACGGACTTTTTAAGATTTAATTAACGATTTAGAATTTCTCAAAGACTAACTTCGTATCCGAATTAAAAACACATAAATACTTATAAAATGAAAAAGATACTTATGCTTTTTGCGGCAATGACTTTCACAATTGGTCTACAGGCGCAAATCCAGACCCCACAGCCTAGTCCTTTCCAAAAAACGGAACAAAAAGTAGGACTTACAGATGTTACACTAGAGTATTCACGTCCGTCTATGCGAGGCAGGGCTTTATACGGAGATTTAGTTCCTTTTGACAAAATTTGGCGAACTGGAGCAAATATGAATACTAAAATTACGTTTAGTGATGAAGTTGAAATAGGCGGAACAGCGCTAAAAGCGGGGACCTATGCTATTTTCACAAAGCCAGGAGCTTCCAATTGGGAAGTGTATTTTTATACCGATTCGAACAATTGGGGAGAGCCTTCAGAATGGGATGATTCTAAGGTAGCTGCTAAGGTTACTGTGCCAGCACAACCAATGACCATGGAGGTTGAAACTTTTACAATTAGTTTTGACGATTTAAAGAATGATTCTGCAATTTTGGGTATCGTTTGGGGTAAAACGTATGTTGGAGTTCCAATTAAATTCATTACCGATAAAATTATGTCTTCTGCTATTGAACGCGTAATGAATGGTCCTACTTTTACCGACTATTACGCTGCTGCCGTATATTATTTTCAAGCAGATAAAGATATTAAACAAGCAAAAGAATGGATGGACAAAGCGATGGAACTAAATAAGAAGCCAGCGTTTTATCAAGTACGTCAGAAAGCTTTAATTTACGCCAAAGCAGGTGATAAAAAAGGGGCAATTGCTGCAGCAAAAGAATCATTAAGGTTATCTAAAGAAGCAGGAAATGACGACTATGTTGCCCTAAATACCAAAACATTAAAAGAATGGGGTGCAATGTAATGTTGTATAATGGTACCTCAAATATTTTGTAATCTTTAGGTTGAGGGTATAAGAAAAGGCTTCCAAGTTATTGGAGGCTTTTTTTGATTAAGAATTTTAAGGTAGTATTGAGACAATCTATTTAAACTGGAAATGAATATCGAATAATTGTACTTGTTTAGACTTCGGAAATCAACTAAAAATCGATTGTTTTACAAATGGCTTGTAAATCGCTTTAAAATGTACCAAAAATCAAATTCGATAATTAATTTGTTTTTATGTAATAAAAATGTGAGGTTTAGATTTATAATCATTTTAATTTTATATATATTTATCCGTTAACAAAAATCAATGTAACCAGCAATGAGCCAAGACGTATCCAAAATTCTAGAGACTAATAAGAGACAGAAGGAATTTTATAACTCTACAAGTAAGAAAAAGAAAAACCTTCCAACTAAAATCTGGTCAACTATAAGAAACGGATTACTTAGTGACTATAGAAAGAATTACGATTTGAAAGACAGGGTGTACGATGAGCACAAAATATGGTTTGGTGATTTAAAGGATAAAAAGGTTCTTGATTTAGGTTGCTTGCGTGGAAACGCATTATCTCTATATTTAGCTGAAAACGCTAAAGAATATATAGGTATAGACCTAAGTGATACGGCAATTGATGTGCTACAGAAGAATATTGAAAAAGCAAATTGCAAGAATGCTAAGGCGATTGCTGTAGATTTCCTGTCTCCGGAATTTTCCGAAAAAGACTTTGATTTAATCTATGCCTATGGTGTCCTCCATCACTTTGAGGACTTTGACTTATTAGTGAATAAATTAAATGAAAAACTAGCTCCAGGTGGCGTTATCATCTCTTATGATCCTCTTCAAACAAGCTTGCCTATAAAAATAATGAGGTCTCTGTATAGACCCTTCCAAAGTGATAAAGATTGGGAATGGCCATTTTCAAAACAAACGCTAAAAAAAATAGACTCATCTTTTGATATTGTTGAAAAGAGAGGGATGTTAGGAAAAAGTAAGTACGGAATTCCATTAAACTTTTTGCCACTCAGTAAAAGTTATAAAAGGAAAAAAGTGTCTAAGATGATCGAAAAGGACTGGAACGCCGATTCTTGGAAGGATATTCATAGTTGCATGCATCTTACCTTGAAACTACAAAAAAAGCCGAGTTAATGGCTTGTACCATAGGCTAAAGCACCGGGGTTAATGAGATAAAAGTCTTTGTTGGGATGTATCTCAAGTAAGTTTGTGATAAAACAATAATACACTTTTAAAGTATTTTTTTAAAAAACACAATCTAGCTATCGAGATATTAATTAAGGAATAAATATTTTATAAACTTGTAATATGCAGTCAATGTGATTATCAGACTATTTCAATTTTAGTCAAACGTTTTCAGTCATTTGGCAAAGAGTTCGTACATCTCTGTCGGACAATAATAATTTATAAAATAAGTTTATTTCTTCATCGGACTTATAATCTTCACATCTTGAAAAGCAATTGCCCCACGTATTACAGCTGATATAACGTCGTGGAGCGCATTGGTGATTTGCATTTTGAGTTCGCTTTTACTATAAATTAGGCTTACCTCTCTCGCAGGGGAAGGGTTTTTGAAATACCGTAGGTTCTTGATCTTCGTTGAAGCTATATCCAGCGTGTGTAAATAGGGTAGGAGTGTCATCCCCATGCCTTCGTCTGATAGTTTTACCAAGGTCTCGAAACTCCCGCTTTCCAATTGAAACTTGTCTTGTGTACTGTTTTTGCTAGCCTTGCAGATGTTTACAATGCCATCCCTAAAGCAATGCCCATCTTCCAAAAGTAATATGTCGTGTATATCCAGATCTTCCGATTCCAATTCCTTTTTGGAGTATAAACGATGACTTTCTGGAATATAACCCACAAATGGTTCGTAATAGAGGGGGCGCTCTGCAATTTTTTCTTGTTCTAAAGGCGTTGCGGCAATAGCTGCGTCTAGATAGCCCTCATTTATCTGCATGATTATTTCATCCGTGTTTAATTCCTCTATTCTAAGTTGTACTTTCGGATAACGGTTTGAAAATGTTTTTAGAAACATAGGCAGTAACGTTGGCATTACCGTAGGGATAATTCCTAGTTTAAACGCTCCGCCAATATAACCCTTCTCTTGATCTACAACATCCTGCATCCGTTCCGACTCGTTGACAATACTCCGAGCCTGCTCCACTATTTTTTTACCCACAGCGGTGAGTTCAATGGGTTTTTTACCTCTGTCAAAAATTAGAATGTCCAATTCCTGCTCCAGTTTCTGTATCTGCATACTCAATGTTGGCTGGGTAACAAAGGTTTTTTCAGCCGCTTTGGTAAAGTTTTGGTGTTCTGCTACAGCTAATACGTATTTGAGTTGAGTGATTGTCATTGTAAGTATTGTTTATGCAAAGATAGGGTTTGTATTGGGATTCTCTATTCGTAATAGTTGTTTCATAGAGAGGGGTGAAAATGAAATCGAAAACGAAAACGAAATCGAAATTGAAAACGAAAAAGGAGTGACCCCCGGCCCCTAAAAAGGTACTTCGGCTGCGCTCAGTATGACAAGGGATTGCGTCTGGGGTGTTATCTGTTGTCGGTTGTCTGTTGTTGGTTGTCGGTTGTTGGTTGTCGGTTGTCTGTTGTCTGTTGTCTGTTGTTGGTTGTCGGTTGTTGGTTGTCGGTTGTCTGTTGTTGGTTGTCTGTTGTCTGTTGTTGGTTGTCTGTTGTTGGTTGTCGGTTGTTGGTTGTTGGTTGTCGGTTGTCTGTTGTCTGTTGTTTTTAGATGCATTATTTGGTACTTCGTCTGCGCTCAGTATGAAAAGGGATTGCGTCTGGGGTGACAGTTTGAACCACGATTGTTTGATTCACGACAAATAAACTGAAGGTTTTTACCATATATTTTATCATCATTCACCACTTATTAATAATTGAATATTCGCTATTCTTCCAATTTCCAATTTCCAATCTCCAATCTCCAATCTCCAATCTCCAATCGTCAATCGTACATGACAAACCTGACAGGTCTCAAAGACCTGTCAGGTTTTAGACTTAGTCTTTTGGTACTTCGTCTGCGCTCAGTATGAAAAGGGATTGCGTCTGGGGTGATAGTTTGAACCACGATTGTTTGATTCTGGACAAATAAACTGAAGGTTTTTACCATATATTTTATCATCATTCACCACTTATTATTAGTTCAATATTCGTTATTCTTCCAATCTCCAATCTCAAATCTCCAATCGTAAATCTCCAATCTCCAATCTCCAATCGTAAATCGTCAATCGTACATGACAAACCTGACAGGTCTCAAAGACCTGTCAGGTTTTAAAGACCTGTCAGGTTTTAGACTTGGTCTTTGATTCGTATTAATAGCTATCACTTACTAAAAATTTTTTTAGCGCCTGTCAGCTTTGGGTGAACGGAATTTTGAAATATTTTAATCGGACACTATTGTTATGGAAACATATAAATTATAGCAGTCCCCGTGCTTTAATTTCCAAATACTTGTTGATTGTATTCACCGTGAGGTCTTGTGGCGAGGTTAGTACAGCTTGAATACCCCGTTGTTGTAGTTCGCGTACCATTAGCTTTTTATCGAGCTCAAACTGCTGGGCAATGGTTTGGTCTGTAATTTCAGAAATGGTTTTGGCTTCAGAGTCAATCAACCTTTTTAATTCTATGTTTTCAAAAAATATTACAACCAAGACATGTTTTTTTGCAATCGCTTGTAGATAGGGTAGTTGTCTGTGAAGTGCAGAAATATGTTCAAAATTGGTATAAAGCATGAGCAAGCTCCGTTGTGGAATCCTTCTTTTTGCTACAGCCTGCAACATCCCGTAATCGGCATCGAGAAAATTGGTGTCAATATTATAGAGTGTTTCTAGAATTAGGTTTAAATACGTTTTTTTCGCCTGAGCAGGGAGGAAGTTACCTTGTTTGTTAGAAAAATCCAAGAGGCCTACTTTGTCGTTCTTTTTCAAGGCAATATTTGAAAAAGCAAGGGAACTGTTTATTGCATAATCTAGAAGACTTAAGCCATCGAACGGCATTTTCATACCCCTGCTCGTGTCTATTATTGAATAGACAGGTTGCATTTTTTCGTCCTGATATTGATTGACCATCAGGCGCGCATGTTTTCCAGTGGCTTTCCAGTTTACGGTGCGTACGTCATCGCCAATAACATATTCCTTGATTTGCTCAAATTCCATCGTATGACCTATTTTCCGAATTTTCCGAAGTCCACTATGCGACAACCGATTGTCAATGGATAGGAAATCGTATTTTTTCATTTGAATAAACGAAGGATACACCTTAACCATTTGTTCATTATTGAAGGTATACCGTCTTTGAATCAAACCGATTGCTGAAGAAACGTAACAATTTACATTACCAAATATATATTCGCCTCTTGCTACTGGTCTCACTTCATAAGTAAAAGTGTTATTATCATTTTCTGAAATAGATAGATTTTTTAGAAAATCCCTTTTTTGAAACTGTACAGGCAATTCGTCTATAATTCCAACCCGGATTTTAAATGCGTATTGATTTTGTAGTACTATGGAAACGGAATTTAAATCGCTATTTGAGAATTTTTCAGGTACAATGCGTTCACCATTTAAGCCTTTTTTACGATAGAGCATGCTTATTTCCAAAAGCAAAAAGATTCCAAATCCTATTACTAAAATCCAAATAATTCCATACAACCATTGCCACCAGTATGATAATAGGAACAGTACGGATAGCGTGGCTATGGCGTAGAAGAACCGGGGGGTTAGGTAGAAGGATTTTAGGGACATTAGTTGTTTGTTTCGGGTTATAGGTTGCAGGTTATAGGTTGCGGGTTACAGGTTGCAAGTTATAGGTTACAGGTTTCATGTTACAGCTTATTAAAAAAATCAAAAGTTGTTAATCTCCAAGCATCAGCCTGTTACTCGGTTATTCGATATTCAAAATTCAATATTCGTTATTCTCCAATCTCTAATCGTCAATCATAAATCATAAATCATTATCAAGTTATCTTGGTATTTCAATGGCTTGTGAAATGATTTCAATTACAGTTTCGGGGGTCATTCCTTCCATTTCACGTTCTGGTGAAAGTATTATACGATGGCCAAGAACGGGTACCAACGTTTTCTTAACATCTTCCGGGGTAACAAAATCCCTGCCGTTAATGGCGGCAAATGCTTTGGAGGCGTTCATAATTGCTAGCGATGCACGTGGTGATCCCCCTAAAAATAAATGTGGATGATTTCTGGTTTTGTCCACCAATTGGGCGATATAGCCAAATATTTTATCTTCTATTAAAATGTCTTGTACCTGAGTTCGAAAAGTTTTTAAAGCTTCAGGGTTCATTATGGGCTCTAAGGCATTTTCGGGCACAATTTGCTTTCGGGTATGGTGTGTTTTTAGAATTTGAACTTCTTCTTCTAAGTTTGGATACCCAACTTTAATTTTAAACAGAAATCGATCCAATTGGGCTTCGGGCAGGGCATAGGTGCCTTCTTGCTCCACTGGGTTTTGTGTGGCCAATACAAAAAAAGGATACCCCATTTTATGGCAAATACCGTCCATGGTTACCTGCCGCTCTTCCATTACTTCAAAAAGCGCAGCTTGGGTTTTGGCTGGGGCGCGGTTAATTTCATCGATAAGGATTACGTTTGAAAAAACAGGGCCTTTTTTAAATTCGAATTCAGATGACTTCATATTTAGCACAGAAGTTCCTAATACATCACTTGGCATTAAATCGGGTGTAAATTGAATCCGACTGAAATCTGTTTTAAGTGTTTTTGCAAATAACTTTGCCGTAATAGTCTTTGCAACCCCAGGAACGCCTTCAATTAAAACGTGCCCGTTAGCCAGCAATCCCACAATAAGCAATTCAATAAAATCTTCTTGTCCAATAATTATTTTAGCAAGTTGAGCCTTAATACTATCCACCGCTTGTTTTAATTCTTCAAGTGGAATACGGGTATTAAAGCGTAAGTCGTCTTTATTGGTATTATTATTATTATTATTATTTGGGTTTTCCATCGGTTGTTGGGTTAATGTTGCGGGTTTCAGGTTACAAGTTACAAGTTGCAGGTTACAGGTTACAGGTTTCAGGTTTCAGGTTGAAAGTTACAAGTTTCAGGATATTAAAGACACTATCCCGCTAAGTGTGTAAGTTTAAAATAACAGGGGTTAGACTTTTTAAAGTCTGACCCTTTTTTCATAGATCGTTAGGAACTGA
>NZ_FNNS01000006.1 GCF_900106795.1 Aequorivita viscosa
TCTGATCGCTGCTGCTACCACTGGCCAAATCATCACATAGCTCGTAGGGCAATGGCTGAATTGCGGTTGGTAAGGGATCGACAAACAATTCTAATGGTACAATGTCAAAACAGCCCTCGCCTCCATTATAGGGAGCGGTGTTCAAAGCATTACCGACTGCCAAAACATAAATGGTCTGCTGGAAAGGGGTCGTGTTTTGATACGCGGTCGGCGCAGGAATGGCTCCTGAAAAATCAGGGGCCTCTAACGCATTCTGACCCGCTGTAATAGCATCTACCTCAACTTCATAATAATAAAAATCATACTGGGTCGGATCCATAGCTCCCAACATCTCCAACTCACGAACGGTTAAATCGAATATCTGTAACCCATCGGTGTTGTCATCACATAATCGCAAGGGTGAAGGCTCAGTTAATATCGGACTGTTGCGGACTTCTAAAACTAAAGCAACTGTAGCATAACATGTAGTATTAGACCCCTCAATTCTAGCAAATACAACATCGGTAAACGGGTCGTCGTTAATATAGGGATCAACAAGCTCGTTTAAATTATTTTGAGCGTCAAGAAGTGTCGGGTGATAGGTGACCACTAAATCTGGATCATTATTAGTGATGTCTTCATCCGCATCGTGTAGGTTGAAAGGTGCATAACCATCATTATCGGTGTCGCAAACAATTAAAGGATTTGGCGTTTCATTAATGGTAGGACGAGAATCTACGATAACTTCAACAGAGGTTGTATCAAAACACTCAGAATCGATTACGGGTTCAATTCTTATAAAAATTGTTTGTCCAGGAGTAGGAACCGAATAAATATTTGGTAACGGATTTGCTCTTGTATCAGCATCAGCCTGAGAAATATGGTAGGTAATAATGTATTCTGAAGCAATCTGATCAGTTAATACGTGCGCAGTAAACTCAAGTGGCAAGTTAACATCTTCAGCTCCTGAGCCATCCTGATCGCATAATGTAATAGACGGCACATCCCCTGCATTCACTGGTGTATAATAAATCTGAAATTGAGCAATTGCATAACAAAGCTCTTGTGCACTATCGTGAATTCTAACATAAATAGTTTGTGGAGTTCCTCCTGTAATAAGATACGCCTCTGGAGTAGCAATTGCACCTACGTTGTTTTCGCTTCCAGCTTCAGTCGTAAAATACTTTACATTAAACAAAGCAGGATCTTGTGCGCCTAATACAATTGCATCATTTTGGGTAAGATCAAAAATTCCCGATTGCACTCCGTTGTCGCATCTATAAATATCTACTGGCTGAGCAGCCACTACAGGTTGCGGGTTAAAAGTGATATTAAAGTCGATTGATTCTTCTACAAAACAAGCAGCTTTATTTCCGCTAACGGTGTAAATTCCTGACTCGGTAACTTCTATTGTTGGAGTGTTTCCTCCAATTAGATTTCCGTTAAAAAACCAATTATATACATCTAAATCGTTAAAATTGGCAGTTAACGTTTCTGTAAAACCTTCACAGCTTTGATTATTCCCAAGTATTATCAAGCCTTGCGAAGAAAGATCAACATCTTGTTCAAATTCATTGTTGTCTTCATTGGTTTCAATAACTATTCCAGTTCCTGTACCATCATCATCTACAACGGCCCGCAGCACGAAGTTTTGAGGTGTTCCTACAGGAATATTCAAATTTATTGTACCACTTTCAGTACCATCAATTGGAATTTCATTTACTGTTTGGGTTTGCCCTAATAATACAGCGTCGGCATAAAAAGCAATAGGCGTATTTGGCGGTAATACAGCCGTACTATTTGAATTCCTAACAGTATAATTTGCTTCTATATTTCTGTCTTCACAAAGAACCCCAAGATTGTCGATAACAATCGTAGCGTCAGGTAGTTCAGAATTAACACTTATAATAATGTTATTGACCATTATAAAATCCTGCCCAGAACTTAGTTGAATATTAATCTGATCGTCCCCAGGTTCAATTATGTTTAAACCTTCTAGGTTATAGAAATCCAAATCCATATTGTATAAAACAGTGGAATTGGTATAACTATTTGTACTATTAAACGCGTTATTACCAGGGTTCAACGGCGGATTATCGATTAAGATATTATTAAGCCTAAGACTCTCATTCACAGCAATTGCCGCATCGCCCTCCCAGGCCAAGAAGCCAATTTTTGAAGCGACATCTGAAGCTGCATTAATAGGACCCAATGTAATATTAATGTTATTACTATTTCGATCTACATAATCTAAACCGTCAAAAAGTGTTATTTGGTTTAAAAGTAAGTTAGGGTCTTCATAAATAACAATAATCCCCCAACCTCCAAAATTTGTCCCTCCTGAACAGTATGGGCCGATTGCTCCTGTTAAATCTAAATCTGAAAAAGTATAAAGCCCTTCTCCATTCGCAGCCAAAATGCTTGTTACATCTGCATATGCCGAGAAATAATTTAATCCAGTTCCTGCTGTTAGCGCAAAAGTACGGTCGGCCGTTACATCAGTACCGTTAAGCTTAACGTTAAAATCTCCGCTACCTGAACCAGCCCAATAAAGATGTGCAGAAAACAAGGTTTGTCCAGGATCTAATTGAAAATCTGCCGTGCTTTCTGTCAAGATAGTACAAGCACCAAAGGTCCCGTTTTCTTCTGTATTCAGGGTATTTCCAAAGGCAGTAAAATCATACCGCCCATTAAATTGCAGATATTGCTGAATTGGCACCGTCTGTTGTGAAAAGACCAAAAACGGTATAAACAAAAGAAGCGAGAGTATTAATCTTTTCATAAATTGAATATTAGGATTTCAAATATATTGAATACATTGTCTTTCTTTTTATAAATAGACAAAAAAAACACGACATGTGATGATTTGATATTTAAAAAACAGAACAAGTAAAGATAGCAATTTGATAAACTATTTAACATCATATATATTTTCCAATAAAAATAGCCTTGATTGTTATTTATAAATAATTCATTTTTCCTCTAAAACTTAGGTCAATCGACCTGCGATTTCTACATTTGTATTCCTTTAAATTAATTATATATGAAACCAGATTTATTTGAAGCTCCAGATTATTACAATCTTGACGAATTACTTTCCGATGAACATAAATTAGTGCGTCAAGCAGCCCGTGATTGGGTAAAGCGTGACGTTTCTCCAATTATAGAAGAATACGCTCAAAAAGCAGAATTTCCAGAACAAATTATTGGCGGACTTGCTGAAATAGGTGCTTTTGGCCCATATATTCCTGAAGAATATGGCGGTGCTGGCCTTGATCAAATCTCTTACGGATTGATTATGCAAGAAATTGAGCGTGGCGATAGCGGCGTTAGAAGTACTGCTTCTGTTCAATCTTCGTTGGTGATGTATCCTATTTATAAATATGGAACGGAAGAACAACGAAAAAAATACCTTCCAAAATTGGCTTCCGGCGAATGGATGGGGTGTTTTGGATTAACAGAACCTGACCACGGAAGTAATCCTGGCGGAATGACTACTAATTATAAAGATATGGGCGACCATTATCTTTTAAACGGTGCCAAAATGTGGATTAGCAATGCTCCTTTTGCACAAGTTGCTGTTGTTTGGGCCAAGAATGAAGAAGGTAGAATTCACGGTTTAATCGTTGAACGAGGTATGGAAGGTTTTAGTACTCCAGAAACACACAACAAATGGTCGCTACGAGCTTCTGCAACTGGTGAGCTTATTTTTGACAACGTTAAAGTCCCGAAGGAAAATCTATTACCAAACAAATCTGGCTTAGGAGCGCCTCTTGGATGTTTAGATTCTGCTCGCTACGGAATTGCTTGGGGTGCAATAGGTGCTGCAATGGACTGTTATGACACAGCATTACGCTATTCAAAAGAAAGAATCCAATTTGGAAAACCGATTGGGCAATTCCAACTACAGCAGAAAAAGCTTGCTGAAATGATTACAGAAATCACCAAAGCTCAATTATTAGCGTGGCGTGTTGGTGTAATGCGAAATGCAGGAACAGCAACCAGCGCACAGATTTCTATGGCAAAACGTAATAATGTAGATATGGCTATTAACATTGCTCGAGAAGCTCGACAGATGTTAGGCGGAATGGGAATTACGGGCGAATATAGCCTTATGCGCCATTCAATGAATCTAGAAAGTGTTATTACTTACGAAGGCACGCACGATATCCATTTGTTAATCACAGGATTAGACATTACAGGTTTAAACGCTTTTTCATAAGAAGCTTAAGTGTTTTATAGCCTTAAAAGTAAAACCACGATTTCACGGGAATGCCAAATTGCATACGTGATTCGTGGTTTTATATTTAATACATTTTAAGTTTGATTTTTACTAAATCAGTTAACTTTAAGTATAAATCAGAAAGATCAAAAGAGCGGAGTAAGGTTACTATATGCAGTGAAACTTTAGACTTCGACAACATTGATTAATCCCCGTTCTTTTACTACTTAAATCACGTTGAGTTCTGTGAGGCCTAGACCTCGAGGCCACGGGCTATTATCATTACAGACTCGCACAGTTTCTTTACAAAAACAACATAGTTATATCGGTTGTAAATCCGCTATCGGCAAAACGTTTCATACAAATGAGGCTAGCCAAAGTAAAGACGAACAAGAGCGATGCAAAGGCAATCTGCGAGTATGCCCTGGCCAACGAAGTTCCGCTTTGCAATGCCTTGACTGATGACCAGGCAGAGTGTCTGCAACTCTTCCGATTAATAGACAGCTATTTTAAAAAACGCACAGCCACCTAAAGCAAATTGCACGGCGAAAAAACCATAGACATTCCCTCCAAGTTTGTGTACCGTTCCCTAAAACGGGACAGGAAACACTTGGACAAAGAGATTGCCGGTATCGAGGAACGTCTACTCTCCCTGGTCACGATGGAGCTTCAACAACAGCTCACTCTTTTGACTACCGTTCCAAGAATAGGCACAAAGACAGCATTGTTTTTAATTGTAATATCCGATGGTTTTTCCAAGTTTGAGACTGCTGCGCAGCTCTGCAGTTATGTTGGTATTACACCTACAATTCGAGAGTCAAGGAGCAGTGTGCGTGGTCGTAGCAGGATCAGTAAGGTTGGCAACAAGAAATTGCGCAACCTTTTGTTCCTTTGCGCATTCAACGCCTGTAAGCACAACAAAGCGTGCCGAGAACTCTATAAACGGGTTGTCAATACTTGTTTCCGACGAGAGAGGCTCGAGCGAGAGGAAGACAGAAGTAAGAAACTGGCTTTTATTGCGGTATCTAATAAATTGCTCACAAAGTGTTTGGCAATTGCAAAATCAGGAAATCCGTACGATCCAAAGTACATATCGGTACTGAAATTGATATAGCAAAAATTAATTTTATGATAATGATGTGAGCTTGTTCCACTTCAAAATTGCCAGGAATCCTATGATTCAAATTTGATGAGGAAAAGACTTGTTTTTCACCTCAGTTCTCTTAATTGCCCATAAATATCCTTGGTGTCAAGTAAGTTTAAAACCTGTTTTACAATAGATTATGCGCTAAAATTTTTACTTTTGTTCATATCCAAAGTTCTGTGGTAAAAACCAAGATATAAATAAAGACGGAAATCTTTGTTGGAAACCCCGTTTTAAAAATGTTTAGCATACACTACTGATTTTAATTTGATGTACCTTCATCAATCAATTCCTTTACATCTTTTTTTTCCTCACCATTCATTTTTGGATTCTTAGGAGTAGAAGTCTTCTTTTTATGATGAATTTCATAATACATAGCAAAATGGTCACTTCCAAAATTTTTAGAGCGTTCCATTCTGCCAACATATAAATCGCGTGTATGAAACAAATGATCTAAAGGAAAGCGCAAAAAGAAATAATTGGCATTATATGTTGAATAAAACCCGCGACCTACTCTTGGATCGATCATTCCTGTCATTTTTTTGAATAATCGCGTGGTTCGACTCCAAACAACATCATTCATATCACCACACACAACCGTTGGTCTATCAATTTTTCGAATCAGCTCTCCAGTAAGCATCAATTCAGCATCACGTTCTTTTGACGTTTCATTTTCTGTAGGACTTGGCGGCGCCGGGTGCAAACAACAAAAATGTATAGGCTTTTGTCCTTCAAAAGAAAAATCAAAAAAAATTGAAGGCTTATCATCTTCAATCTGATATTTCACTTGTACATTTTGCAATACTACTTTGGAGTAAAGATGCATTCCGTAGAAATTTTCCAAAGGCACTTTTACAGTATGAGTATAATCTTTTTCAATTGCTGAAAGACCGTTATCCCAATCTTTATTAGATTCCATTGTAAGAACTAAATCAGGATTGAACTTTCTTATTTCTTGTAAAAATTTAGGGTATTCAGTATTCGTCTGAAGCACATTGCCAGCCAAAATCGAAACATGACCATCGCTTGCTTCTTCTGTCGATTTTCTCGGATAAAGCGAGCTATACGGCACAACTTTGAATAACTGATAAACCATTGAAAGCACAAGCGACGCAATTAAAACCCAAATAAATACTGTAAACTGTTCTTCAATATAAAGTAAAGTAACGAGAAGAATAATTTGCAGCATTATAGATTGAAAGCGCACAAAATCGGCTGTTCTAAAAAACCAGTGCGGATTTTCAGTAGCTGGAAAAAATGGACTTATCGTAAAGAAAATAATTAATATATATAAAACCATATTTCAAATTTAAGCTATTTGAATTTGTGAAAGGATTGGAATAGTTTTTTTGAGCCTTTTATTATGATTATTTTTACAACTTACCAAAACCTTAAATTATGAAACAAATTACTTTAAGTATTTTATTAGCATTCTTAACTTTTTCGAGTCTGTTTGCACAAGATTATACTACGCCAAATACAGGTGTGGTGTGGAGCCTTGCCGATATTGCGGCCGCTAGTCCAACAACCATAACAGGATCAGGGTCGAATTACACCTTATTGGGAAATCTGACCGTTGCCGAAAATGATACGGTTTTAATTGAAACAGACCTTACGCTTTCTATCGACGCTGGTTTACGCATCACTGTTTTTGGGACTTTTATAGTGGATTCAAATCAGGTCACTTTTACTGCTATTGATCAGGCAGCTCCTTATGATGGTTTCCGTTTTGAAGATAATTCAGTTATAAATATTAAAAACAGCACAATTACTTACGGTGGTGGTTTACGGGTTTTAACTGCGAATTTTATAATCACAGATTCAACTTTATCTTTCAATGTGTCTGGTACCACTAGTAGTGCTGTTATTCAATTATCTAAAGGAAAACCTCAAATTCTTTTCAATACAATTACATTTAATGAAAACCCTGCAATTGGCTCGGCTGCAAATGCCCAAGTATCTGCTGTGATTAATGGGAATTATATTGAGGGAAACAATATAGTAAATTCCAATCGTCCGCAAATAAACCTCGGCGTTACGATACCATCAGAAACACTTCAAATTATCAATAACACTATAATTGGAGATCCAGCCAACGATATGGCAGGTGGTATTGCTTTGGCCAATTTTGTTGGAGGAAATATGGATGCTAATATAACCCAAAACATTATAAGAAATAATCGGTACGGAATCGCAATTCTTGGTACCAATGCAAATGTGGAAATTACGTATAATATCATTGAAGACAATAATACTCAAGGAAATCCTGATTTGGGAGGAAGTGGTATAAACGTCATTTCAGCATCGAGTACAATGACTGTAAATATTATTGGAAACGAGATTAGACGAAATCTATGGGGAATAACCCTACAGGATCAGGCAATGATAAATTTAGGAGCAGACGTAACTAATGGAGGGAATAATACGTTTTCCGAAAATGGAAATGGAGGCGTAGTCTATGCACTTTACAACAATACTCCAAATACAATTTTGGCAAAGCAAAACTGCTGGATTGAAGGACAAGAAAGCACAGCCCAAGATGTTGAAGGAGTGATTTTCCACAACGTAGACGATCCTTCTTTAGGTGAAGTTGTTTTTGAACCATTTTTATGCGGAATAACCGTTGGAATTGAAGATAACAACCTTGCTAATTTTGGGTTCTACCCTAACCCAGTTAAAAATGAAATTAACTTCAACAACATTCATTCGTTTGAAACAGTTGAAATTTACGGAATTCAGGGTAATTTAATTTCTACAAAGGTAATTTTAGAAGGAGTGCAAACGCTTCCTGTTAATCTTCCTTCAGGATTGTATTTTGTGAATTTCTCTAGCAAAACTGGAAGTATAACAAAGAAAATGATTGTTGAATAATTTCTAAAAACTCACAATCGATTCAAACCTCACAAGTCGCACAGACCTGTGAGGTTTTTTTAATTAATTAGATAACTGTCGTAAAAAAATTGCAAGATATTTACACTAAGAACCCCACAAATCCCTACTTAAAAACGTAATTTTGCAGCGTAAAAAATTAAACAGAAAAGATTGTGAAAATTCAGAATAAAGCCACACTTGAATTGAGCCAGGAAGAAATGAAAAGCTACGGCTATGAAGTTGTGGATGCAATCGTAGCGCATTTTGTTACACAGAACGATAAGTTGCCCGTGGTTTCTGGTTCGCGCTCAGAAATGGAAAAGTTGTTTCTTGAAGAAGCACCCGAAAACCCAACCAATGCAAAAGAGGTTTTAAACTTTGTTTTAAATGAGGTTATGACCAAAAGCAATATCGTTTCGCATCCCAAATCGTATTCTTTCGTTCCGGGACCGAGTAATTATATTAGCGCTATGGCCGATAGCTTAACGGCAGGATTCAATATTTTTTCTGGTGGTTGGCAAGCTTCTCCTGCAGCAGCCGAAATGGAAATTGTAACCATGAACTGGCTTTTAAAAATGTTCGGTTTCCCTCAGAAAAAAGGAGGCGGAATTTTTACAAGTGGTGGCTCAATGGCCAATTTAACCGGAATTGTAACCGCACGTACGGTAAAGTGTGGCGATGATTTTAGCAAGGCAGTTATCTACCTTTCCGATCAGGCACACTCTTCAAATATAAAAGCTATTCGTGTTCTTGGCTTTAAAAAAGAGCAAATCCGGATTATCCCTACCGATAGCGAATTCAAATTTTCGCTCAACAAATTAAAAAATGCCATTGCAAAAGACAGACTCGAAGGTTGGCAACCCTTTCTTTTAATTGCAACTGCAGGCACAACAAATACAGGAACAGTCGATCCGCTTTCAGATATTTCAAAAATCTGTAAAAAGGAAGATATCTGGTTTCATATTGACGGTGCTTATGGAGGTTTTGCAATACTTTCAGATGACGGAAAACCTCTATTAAAAGGAATAGAAAAAGCCGATTCCCTTACTATCGACCCTCACAAATGGTTCTATCAGCCTTATGAGATTGGCTGTTTATTGGTGAAAAGGCATAAATGGTTAAAAGGAACTTTTACTGAAAGACCTGAATACTTGCGGGATATTGAGGGCAATACTTCT
This sequence comes from Aequorivita viscosa, assembly GCF_900106795.1. Classification (GTDB taxonomy): domain Bacteria; phylum Bacteroidota; class Bacteroidia; order Flavobacteriales; family Flavobacteriaceae; genus Aequorivita; species Aequorivita viscosa. Next base: position 9,395 of record NZ_FNNS01000006.1, read on the forward strand.
GAAATAAATTTCTACGACCACGGTATTGAACTTACCCGACGTTTTCGGGCGTTAAAATTTTATATGTCCGTAAAAACATTCGGATTGAGCGAATTTAGAAAAGCTATTTCCTATAACATAAAACTTGCCGAAGCTACAGAGTCGTATCTTCGAAAAAGTCCTAATTGGGAGGTAGTTTCGCCAGCAACTTTAGCCGTTGTAAACTTCAGATATAACCCTATTGGAAACAAGCTTTCTGAAAAAAAACTAGACGAATTAAATCAGTATATTTCACAAGAGGTTGTGAGTTCAAAGGAAGCGTTATTGGTTACGACCATCCTTAATAAGCAAGTAGTTTTACGAATGTGCTTAATCAATCCACGCACAACTATGGATGATATTATGGAAACCATGAATCTTTGTGAAAAATTTGCAAGTAAAAAACTTCCAATTTGATAAAGGCGGATGTCATAATCATTGGGGGCGGTGCTGCTGGATTTTTTACAGCTATAAATGCTGCTGAAAAAAATCCAAATCAGAAAATCATCATTTTAGAAAGGGGAAAAGAAGTACTTACCAAAGTGAGAATTTCGGGCGGAGGTAGATGTAATGTAACCCACGCCGAATTTATTCCGAGAGATCTATCTCAAAATTACCCGCGTGGAGAAAAAGAACTACTCGGTCCGTTCCATACTTTTATGACTGGAGACACCATTGAATGGTTTGAGAAGCACGGTGTAGAATTAAAAACAGAAGAGGACGGAAGAATGTTTCCCGTTTCCAATTCTTCGGAATCTATTATAAATTGTTTTCTTTTTGAAACGCGTAGGTTGAGTGTCGATGTATTGCTCAATCAATCGGTCAAGGAAATTCAAAAAGTTGATGACTCTTTTCTTATAACTACTACTTCAGATAACTTCTCCGCAGAAAAAATTGTGGTCGCCACTGGAAGCAATCCAAAAATCTGGAAATTACTTGAAGGATTGGGGCATACAATAATTCCAGCGGTGCCTTCGCTTTTCACTTTCAACATTACAGACGAGCGTATAAAAGACCTCGCTGGAATTGCTAAGAATGCTCGAATAAAAATTCTGAAAGAAAGAGATGTTTTAGAGAACAACGGTTCGCTTCTAATAACCCATTGGGGAATGAGCGGTCCAGCAATCTTAAAACTTTCAGCTTGGGGCGCACGGACTTTAGAATCCTTAAAATATCAATTTGAAATCGAAGTTAATTGGTTGGAAAACATTTCTGAAGAAGAAGTTTTAGACGAATTAAAATCACTAAAAGTTAACTTCGGAAAGCAAACAATTTTAAAACACTCCCAATTCGAACTTCCGAAGCGATTGTGGCAAAGCCTTATAAAAGCCACAGGCATAAGTGATACACTAACCTGGGCAGAAGCCACGCGCGAAAATCTTCAAAACATCGCCAATCAATTAACAGCTGGAATTTTTCAAGTTGATGGAAAAAGTACTTTTAAAGAAGAATTTGTCACAGCTGGTGGTGTAGATTTAAAAGAAGTGAACTTTAAAACTTTCGAAAGCAAGGTATGTGAAAACTTATATTTTGCTGGGGAAGTCCTTAATATTGACGCTATTACAGGAGGCTTCAATTTCCAGAATGCATGGACTGGTGGCTTTATCGTTTCACAAAATTTGTCCTCCCCCGACCCCTCCCAAGGAGGGGACCAATAGCATTTGTTATATAATTTATATACACAATCTATATACAATGGGAAAAAGAAGAAGAAAATAATCGAACTTAAAGATGAGGTTTGGGAGATTCTCGAAAGAGAGGCAAAAGCAGACAATAGATCTTTGAAAAATTATATCGAAAATTATTTTGAAAATTTAGCCCGTCAATTAGCGGAACCGTCAGACGAGTATATAACAATGATGGACGATCTATTGGATCGTCAGGAAAAGGGTACTTTAAAAACTATTCCAATTGATGAAATAAGAAAGAAATATGGCATTTCGCGTAAGACTGTCGATTGATGCACATCGGGAGTTGAAAAAGGCAAAGTGTTTTTACGAAGCCATGGACAAGAAAATGGAGTTTCTTATTGATTTTGATGAACACATTGAGTTTTTAGAGCAAAACCCACATCTGTTTCAAATTCACTATCGGAATGTACGAATTGTTCATTTCAAGATATTTCCTTATTCACTTCACTATAATATTATTGATGGGACAGTGACTGTATTGAACATAATAAGACAAAGCCAATCCTTTTAACATGCAACCCCACATCGCCCTTCTTCGCGGCATAAACCTTGGCAGCCATAAAAAATAAAAATGGCAGATCTAACACATTTTTTTCGCGTAGGAATCTTTAAATATAGTAACATATTTTCGGGGCATAATTTTAACCGTCCACGTTGATTGTCCTTCGCGTTTCAAATATCAAGATAACTACAAATTTTCGGTCAAACTTCTACCCAAAGACTGTTAATGCACTGTTAAACTAATTTCCTTATGAGTGCGCTGATGTTTTAATGCCTAACTTTAGTAAGCTAAAACATCATACCATGAACCAAGATTTATACAACCTCAAAAAAACACTCAAATCATCTAATGAAAGCTTAACGTATTACAGCCTTCCAGAACTCAAAAAGCAAGGCTATAATATTGAAAAACTTCCCTTCTCTATCCGTATTTTATTAGAAAATGCGCTTAGGAATTATGATGATTTCTCAGTAACTAAAGAACATCTAGATGCACTCTTAAAATGGAAGCCTTCGGGCAACGACAAAGATGTTGCGTTTAAACCTGCACGCGTTTTAATGCAAGATTTTACAGGTGTTCCAGCAGTTGTAGACATTGCTTCACTTCGAGCCGAAGTTGCACGAAAAGGAGGCGATGCTTCCAAAATAAATCCAATGATTCCAGTAGATCTTGTTATAGACCATAGCGTGCAAGTAGATTATTTCGCTGCACAATATGCCTATCAGCAAAACATCGAAAAGGAATATGACCGAAATAAAGAACGTTATACATTTTTAAAATGGGCGCAAAAATCATTTGATAATTTTAGTGTCGTACCTCCGGGAATGGGAATCTGTCACCAAGTAAACTTAGAATACTTCTCAAAAGGTGTTATTTCCCGTGATGGCATGGCATTTCCAGACACCTTAGTTGGTCTAGATAGCCACACACCAATGGTTAACGGCATAGGTGTTGTAGCGTGGGGCGTCGGAGGTATAGAAGCTGAAGCTGCGATTCTTGGACAACCAGTCTATTTTATATCCCCTGAAGTTATTGGTTTGAAACTTACTGGAGAACTCCCCCTTGGCTCTACTGCAACCGATCTAGTACTAACCATCGCCAATTTATTAAGAGAATATGGAGTGGTTGGAAAGTTTGTCGAAGTATTTGGTCCAGGTTTAGATAACCTTTCTGTTCCTGACAGAGCTACCATCGGAAATATGTCGCCAGAATTTGGATGTACCATCACTTATTTTCCAATAGACAACAAGACGTTGGAGTACATGCGCAATAGTAACCGCAGCGAAGCGCAAATTACTTTGGTTGAGGATTACTGTAAAGCAAATATGTTGTGGCGCCAAGATGAAGACCAAATTACATATACCGATGTGGTTGAATTAGACATTTCTACAGTTCAACCAACTGTGGCAGGCCCTAAGCGTCCACAAGACAAAATACTACTGAAAGATTTAAAAGAAAAATTCATCGAACTTGAACACGAATCTTTTGGCCGAAAATATATTGAACATTCAGAAAGAGAAGAAGCTATTACCAGATGGAAAGCAGAGGGCGGAAGCCAGCCAAGCGAACAATCGCACGAACCTTCAGCCGACGTTGAATTTCAAACTGAAGAAAAGAATGGTTTAAAAACAGTCTGGATTTCACAAGGAAACGAAAAATTTATGCTTTCTGATGGTGCTGTGGCAATTGCCGCTATCACGTCATGCACCAACACTTCTAACCCTTTTGTAATGATTGGGGCAGGATTAGTGGCCAAAAAAGCACGTGAACAAGGTATAGATGTAAAACCTTGGGTTAAAACATCTTTAGCGCCTGGTTCAAAAGTAGTAACCGATTATTTAGAAAAAGCCGATTTATTAAAAGATCTTGAAGCACTACAGTTTCATTTAGTGGGTTATGGTTGTACTTCTTGTATTGGAAATTCAGGTCCATTACCCCCAGAAATTTCTAAAGCAGTTGGCGAAAACGATCTTATAGTAACTTCTGTTCTTTCAGGAAATAGAAATTTTGAAGCCCGTATTCACGCCGAAGTAAAAATGAACTTCTTAATGTCGCCAATGTTGGTTGTGGCATTCGCATTGGCTGGAAGAGTGGACATCGACCTCACTAAGGAGCCTCTAAGCTTTGACCGAAATGGAAGACCTGTTTATTTAAAAGATATTTGGCCAACAGATGACGAAATTAATGAGGTAATGCGTAAGGTGTTGACCCCTAAAGATTTTAAGAAAAACTACGATGAAATTTTCGATGGCAACGAGATCTGGAGAAATTTAGAGGTGCCTAACGACAGATTATACCAATGGGACGACAGCTCTACGTATATTAAAGAAGCTCCCTTTTTCCACAATCTTTCAAAAGAGCCAAAACCACTTAAAAACATTGAAGGCGCAAGAGCATTAATGATGCTTGGCGACAGTATTACCACAGATCACATATCTCCAGCCGGCGCGTTTTCAGCAGATTCTGCCGCAGGAAAATATCTAATCTCTATGGGAGTGGATAAAAAAGACTTCAATAGTTATGGTTCCCGACGTGGAAACGACGAAGTAATGGTAAGAGGAACCTTCGCCAATGTCCGAATTAAGAACCAACTGGCTAATCGAGAAGGCGGCTACACAACCTATCTTCCAACTGGTGAAGAAATGAATGTGTATGAAGCTTCCCGAAAATACATTCAAGACGAAACACCACTAATCGTACTTACTGGAAAGGAATACGGTAGTGGATCATCTCGTGACTGGGCCGCTAAAGGAACCATCCTGCTAGGGGTAAAAGCTGTTCTAGCAGAAAGCTACGAACGAATTCACAGAAGTAATTTGATTATGATGGGCGTGTTGCCACTTGAATATGTAAATGGTGAAACAGCCAAAACCTATGGACTAACTGGAAAGGAAGTTTTCAATATTACAGGAATCGAAAACGACTTAACCCCTCTAAAAAAAGTTACCATAACAGCTAAAAAAGAAGATGGGTTTGAAGTGTCCTTTAAGGTTATAGCTAAACTAGCTTCTCCCATAGAAGTAGCGTATTATCAAAATGAAGGTATTCTTCAATATGTATTGCGTCAGTTTTTGAAAGAATAAAGCGGTTAATTATTTTTGATTTATTGTTCGTGGTTAATCAAATATTTAAACTGTGGTTGGTAAATCGACAATTTTAACCATCAATCGTAAATCAAAATGATTCTACTGGTTCGACCAAAATTTCTTAGGAAAAATTTTAACGGAATCGCACTTTGGCCTTTTGTAATCGTTAGAAATCCCGATTTATCTCGGGATTTCATATTTTTAAATCACGAGCAAATCCATCTTCGGCAACAAATAGAATTGTTGGTAATTTTCTTTTACGTGTGGTACGGAATGGAATTTTTATTGCGATGGATATCATATAAAAACAGAAATCTAGCGTATAGAAACATTAGTTTTGAAAGGGAAGCCTACGCTTGTGAAAAGAACTTAAACTATTTAAAAAAAAGGACTTTCTGGAGTTTTCTGAAATATTTATGAATGCCCCGTAAACACAATAAATCTTAGACTATTTAGTACCTTTGAACCCATGCAAACGCTTTGGCAAAACAAGTCTATTACTACTGAGAAAATAGATCTTTCAGCTTTTGGAATCAATGATTGTTCATTGTATTTAAGGCGAGAAGACTTGCTTCATCCATTCGTTTCTGGAAATAAATTTAGAAAGCTGAAGTACAATATCGAAGCTGCCCAATTACAAAAACACGACACTTTATTGACTTTTGGAGGTGCATTTTCAAACCATATCGCCGCAGTAGCGGCAGCAGGAAAAGAATTGGGATTGAAAACCATCGGAATAATTCGAGGCGAAGAGCTAAAAGGGAAAGTCGATGAAAACCCAACACTATCTTTTGCTCAAAACTGTGGGATGCAACTGCATTTTGCCTCTAGGGAATTGTATAGGGAAAAAGAAAGCCTCAAATTTAAAGATGATTTAAGAAAGTTATTTGGTGATTTCTATCTTTTGCCAGAAGGAGGTACAAATTCATTAGCCATCAAAGGATGTGAAGAAATTTTAAAGAAAGAAGACGCTGTTTACGATTACATCTGTGTTCCTGTTGGGACAGGCGGAACAATTTCGGGATTGATTAATGCTTCTAAACACAATCAAACTGTTCTCGGATTTTCAGCATTAAAAGGCACTTTTCAAACTTCTGAAATATCAAAACATACTTCAAAAATGAACTTCGAAATCATCGATTCGTACTGTTTTGGTGGGTATGGTAAAATAGATATCGATTTAGTGCGTTTCATCAATGAGTTTAGGTTAAAAACAAGAATTCCCCTAGATCCTGTCTATACTGGAAAAATGATTTACGGCATTTTGGATCTTTTAAAAAAGGGGTATTTCATGGAAAATAGCTGTATTTTAGCCGTCCATACGGGAGGCCTTCAAGGGGTGCCTGGAATGAATAAATTATTACTAAAAAAACAATTACCATTAATTGAATAACATGTTTCGAAGATTACTCGGTATCCTTCTTATTTGTGCAGTGTGCCTTACAAGTTGTAAGACGAAAAAAAGAGCAACCTTTCACACAAAAAAGCACAGAACGGAACGGGTTGTACGCACAAAAGAACCTAGGAAAGAACAAGATATAAAATCCGAAACTCCTGAAACGGTTGAAGCACCTCCAGCAAACGTTCCTTATAGTGATCGAGTCGCTAATTACATCAATGATTACAAAGGCATAGCTATGGAAGAAATGCTACAATACGGAATTCCAGCCAGCATTAAATTGGCTCAAGGAATTTTAGAAAGTGGCGCCGGTGCTGGAGAACTAACCCGAAAAGCAAATAATCATTTTGGCATTAAATGTCATTCAGGTTGGCAAGGAGACAAAGTGTATCACGATGATGATGAGCGAGGCGAATGCTTCAGAAAATACAACGACCCAAAATATTCATTTAGAGACCATTCCTTGTTTCTAACGCAGCGCAGTAGATATCAAGACCTTTTTAAATTAAGAAAAGATGATTACGAAGGTTGGGCAAAAGGTCTTAGAAAAGCAGGATATGCAACAGATCCCCGATACCCTCAAAAACTAATCGGCATCATTGAACGCTATAATCTTAATCAGTACGACGATCAAGTGTTAGGAAATCGAATTGAGAACCAAGATGAGCCAGATGAATCTAAAATTGCAACCTATGTCGTACAAATGGGCGATACTTTATATAGCATTTCCCGAAAATTCAATTTAACAGTAGAAACACTAAAAAAGTATAATGGCTTAACGAGCAATGATATCTCCATTGGTCAGTCATTATATCTCCATCCAGTTAAAAATTAATATAAAATTTTGTTCAATCGGGATTTTGATGGAAGTCTTATCAAAACAAATAATCTCTTTTAAATTAATATGAAATGCCCATTAATAGATTGTAAGCCAACTGAAGGTAAGTATTGGGGCATTCCCTGTTCGCCCTTTAGGCGGGCATCTTTCTAATTTTAAAATATTTTATACAGATGAAATACCAAAGAAGTAGTGCCCTTTTTGTTGAGGCACAAAAAGTTATTCCAGGGGGCGTAAATTCTCCAGTTCGAGCATTTAAGGCAGTTGGAGGCGACCCTATTTTTGTTGAAAAAGCACAAGGAGCCTATCTTTATGATGTCGATGGAAATAAATTAATAGATTATATCAACTCGTGGGGGCCAATGATTTTAGGCCATGCTTATGCCCCGGTGGTAAATGCCGTTGTTGAAAAGGCTAAAAAAGGAACTTCCTTTGGCATGCCAACGAAGATTGAAACGGATATTGCCGAATTAGCCGTTTCTATGGTTCCAAATATCGACAAAATTCGATTTGTTAACAGCGGAACCGAAGCTTGTATGAGTGCTGTACGATTAGCACGTGGATTTACAGGAAAAGATAAAATTATCAAATTTGCAGGCTGTTATCACGGTCACAGCGATTCGTTTTTAATTCAGGCAGGAAGTGGTGCCGTAACATTTGGCACGCCTAACAGCCCTGGTGTAACCGAGGGAACGGCAAAAGACACTTTATTGGCTACTTATAACGACTTAGATAATGTAGCCCAATTAATTTCAGCAAACCAAAACGAAATAGCTTGTATCATTATTGAGCCCGTAGCTGGAAATATGGGGTGTATTCCACCAACAACAGGATTCTTGGAAGGTTTAAGAGAACTGTGTGACAAAAACAATATACTTTTAATTTTTGACGAGGTAATGACTGGTTTTCGCCTGGCTCCAGGTGGCGCACAGGAACTTTTTGGAGTAAAAGCAGACATCGTAACCTTCGGGAAAGTGATTGGTGGCGGATTGCCAGTTGGAGCTTTTGCTGCTCGTTCAGAAATTATGGATTATTTAGCGCCAATTGGCCCTGTTTATCAGGCAGGCACCTTAAGTGGAAATCCGTTGGCGATGGCAGCTGGTTTAGCTATGTTGAATGAACTTAATAAGAATCGAAACATATTTGAATCGATTAATAAAAAGACTGAGTATTTACACAATGGGTTAGACAGGGTACTTTCTGCTGAAAATGTAAAGTTTACCATAAATAGAATTGGCTCAATGATATCGGTACATTTTTCAGAAAATAAGGTTGTCGACTTTAATTCAGCTGCAGAAGGTAACAATGATAACTTCAAAAAGTTCTTCCACGGAATGTTGGACGAAGGAATCTATATTGCTCCAAGTGCTTTTGAAACTTGGTTTTTATGCGATGCGCTTACGTATGAAGATTTAGACCAAACAATCGAAGCTTGTGCTAAGGTTGCAAAAAAACTTAAGTAACAAAAATCCCTTTCCACAAATAGCGGAAAGGGATTTTTACTTTTTTAGTTAAAAATAACTATTGATTGTCTTTTAACCATTTTGAATATTGATCAGCTGTCAATATCTTTTTCATTGATTCTTTTAACGCTGCATCAGTTTTTTGCTTTTCAGCTTTTACAGCGGCGCTCTTAAGGTCTTTGCCATTAACATTTTTCTGATAGCTTACTTCTTTTGAAACCAATGCGCGGAATACTGCTCTTGTTTGGTCACCGCTCAAACCAAGGTTTTCTGTCATAATTGCAGCTTCTTTTTTGGCGATTACTTCAGGGCGGTTTTCATCCTGTGCAAGTGATTGTGCAGACGTTGATTGTATTCCGAAGAACATGCTGGCGGCAAAAGCAAATACTGTTAATAGGTTTTTCATTGTTGTAATTTTTAGTTTTTGAAGTTACTAATGTAACTATTTTATACATAACAAGGCAATAACTGAGCCAAAATTTAGTTTATTGCCCTCCGCGCTTATAATGTTTCGCTTCTTTTTTAGCTCGAGATGGTCTTTTTGCCTTGTTATTTTCCCAAGTTTCAAATTGCTCAGGCGTAAGTATTTTCTTAAGTTCTCGCTTCAATGTGATTTGACGATCTAGCTTCGCCTTTTTTGCAGCGTATTTAGCTTCCGAAGTCATTTCCTTTCTGTTTTCGCGATCGGCAGGCTTGTCTTTTCCAAAATCTAAAAACACTTGTTTCACCTTTTTTTGCTGTGCGTCGGTCAAGTCCAATTCAAGAGTCATCTTCTTGCTAAACAAGTCTGCACGTTGTTCTGGAGTAAAATTCCCCCTCAATTCTTTTTTGTGTTCCTTTTTGCTTTTCGACTTGTTTTGAGCAGTTAAGCCCAAAGAGCCAAGCAGCATAATAATTATAAGTAGGTTTTTCATAATGGTGTGTTTTTAAATATTCAACAACACTATGACAGCGAAATTACGGATTGGTTTAATACGCTACTTTAAAATAAAAAATAAAGCCGCCAAAAAGCGACCTTATTTACAACTATTTTAAAGGTTGATGATGCGTTTTTAAAGCGTCTTTACAAATAAACCTTCATCTGTTTTCTCAACTTTTGCAGCCTTTGATGCGGTAAGGCCTTTAATAGTTTTATCCCACTTTTTATTACTCAGCCCACTTTGTGATTTTAAATCATCCAGTTCAATTGGTGAGTTTTCTTTTAGGATTGCATATACCGCTTTTTCGTCTTCGGTCATTTCCACTTTTTTACGCTCAGGTCTCATTTGTGGAAAGAAAAGCACTTCTTGAATCGATGTGTTATTGGTCAAAAACATAATTAAGCGATCCATTCCAATGCCCATTCCACTTGTTGGTGGCATTCCGTATTCTAAAGCACGAAGAAAATCGAAATCTATAAACTCTGTTGCTTCGTCATCGCCTCTATCGGCAAGTTTTAACTGAGCTTCAAATCGTTCTCGTTGGTCTATTGGGTCGTTTAATTCGCTATAGGCATTTGCTAATTCGGTTCCACACACCATCAACTCAAAACGTTCGGTAAGTTCAGGGTTTTCACGGTGTTTTTTACAAAGTGGACTCATTTCCTTTGGATAATCGGTGATAAACGTTGGCTGAATGAAGTTACCTTCACACTTTTCACCAAAAATTTCATCAATTAGTTTTCCTTTACCCATTGTATCATCTACTTCAATATTCAAATTGATTGCAGCTTGCCTAATTTCGTCTTCAGTTTTTCCTGTAATGTCGAAACCTGTATATTTCAAAATTGCTTCTGCCATTGTCACCCTTGGGTATGGCGCTTTAAAATCTATATCGTGTTTCCCGAAAGTAACTTTTGAAGTACCGTTAACTCGAATGGCACAAAATTCCAGCAATTGTTCACAGAAATCCATCATCCAGTTGTAGTCTTTATAGGAAACATAAATTTCCATAACGGTAAACTCTGGGTTGTGGGTGCGATCCATGCCTTCATTACGGAAGTTTTTTGAAAATTCATAAACTCCGTCAAAACCTCCTACTATGAGCCTTTTTAGATACAATTCATTTGCAATTCGCATATACAATGGAATATCGAGTGAATTGTGATGTGTTATAAAAGGTCGTGCCGCAGCTCCACCAGGAATTGGCTGTAAAACTGGAGTTTCCACTTCAAAATATCCGCGGTCGTTAAAGAAATCTCTCATTGCGCTGTATAACTTGCTGCGCTTTACAAAGATTTCTTTTACGTGTGGGTTTACAACTAAATCGGCATAACGTTGTCGGTAGCGTTGTTCAGGATCTGTAAAGGCATCGTGGACTTTACCTTCAGAATCTACACGTGGTTGTGGCAATGGTTTTAAGGCTTTACTCAACAATGTGAAGTTTTTCACCATAATGGTTTTTTCGCCTACTTGGGTCTTGAATAATTCCCCTTCAATTCCGATGAAATCTCCAATATCCAGCAGCTTCTTATAGACTTCGTTGTAAAGCGTTTTGTCTTCGCCAGTACAAATTTCATCTCTATTAAAATAAACCTGAATACGCCCCTCAGCATCTTGAAGTTCAGCAAAAGAAGCTTTTCCTTGAATTCTTCTCGACATTAATCTTCCAGCTACTACTACCTTTTTTCCTTCTTCAAAATTTTCTTTTATATTTTTTGAAGTATGATCTACTGGATAGAGTTCTGCGGGATATGGATTGATTCCCATATTTCGCAATTGGTTTAATTTTTCCCTACGGATAATTTCGAGTTCAGAAAGTTGCATAGTTTTATCTAAAAAATGAGGGTGCAAAGATAGGGAAATGTAATTCCAAATACTATATTACATTTTGAAGGAATTGGAAATAACAGCATTGCATTAGCCTATTTTGATCCAAATTTCGAAGACGTATCGCTTAGGCAATTTAAGATAGCATAAAAGAACCTTTATAACTTGGAATAGTGAATTCCATAAATCAAGAATATTAATCGTAAATTTGTTGCATATGAGTATTTGGAGAGTTATTCTTTCAATTATATTTCCACCTTTAGCCGTTATCGATAAAGGTTGCGGCTCGGTATTGATTGTTCTCATTCTTACAATTTGCGGATGGATTCCTGGCGTTATTGCTGCACTTATTATTTTAAACAACCCTAACAAATAACATTATGATTCGAAAAATACTCTTTCTTCTGGGGGTTTCCCTAATGCTGATTAGCTGTCAGTTTACAGAAACAATGGTGCTTAATGAAGATGGCAGCGGAACAATTTCTGTTGAAGTAGACCTAAGCGAAATGATGGCTTTTGGTGGGATGGATGCAATCGATTCATCGGTAATAAAAATGGATACGATTATTTCTGTAAAGCAGTTTTTAGAAGAAAATAGAGATAGTATTGCATCACTTTCCAAAAAGGAACAAATAAAGCTCAAGAAGCTAGAGAACTACAATATTCGATTAAAAATGAATTCGGAATCTTCTGAAATGATTTATAATATTTCGACTACTTTTAAATCTGTAAACGAAGCAAACGATATGATTCAGGGACTGGATAAGGCAGGCGACTTTATTCCAGGAACGAATGAAAACCCAGAAGACGCGAAAAAAGAAGAAGAATCTCCCGATATTATCGGTGTGAATTATTCGTTTATTAACGGTGTTTTTAAACGTGATGCCTACATTAAAGATAAAAAACTGCATCGACAAGAAGTTGATAGCCTTCAACAAACCGAAGCTTTTTTACAAGGCTCCAATTATACTTTAAGTTATACTTTTCCAAAACCGATTAAAAAGGTTTCAAATACTGCCGCAACCCTTTCAAACAATAAAAAAACATTAACCTTGCAAAAGGCTTTTATAGATTATTTCAAAAATCCAGATTTGCTAGATTTAGAAGTTGAACTAGAAAATTAACTTTATTTTTTGAGTGTAAAGTCAAGATACTCGTATCTTCAGGCTACCAAAACTGATTAATCATTAACAAATGTCACTATGAAAATATTATATTTTTTGCTTCCGCTATTTTTAGCAACAGCTTGCAAAACGCCATCAGAAAAAATAAATTCTTCTGAAAAAACCAAAATGGAACAATTAAAAAACGTGTCGAATGGATGTCCGACGGACGGAACTTGCGAAGTGGTTATTCACAAAAACAAAAAGCTTGAATTAGTTAATGAAGGCAATGACCGAATGTATTCTCAAATGGTTGAAGGTGAAAATTTGGTTATTGAATACACGTACTTAAAATCTGCCCCAAAAGGAATAGCTGATGGCAATTATTTTGAAACTATTCAGTTTGAAGTGCCCGTAACAGCTGAAAGCTTAGTAAAAGAGAACAAAAGTTTAGCCGATGTGAACTTAATTTTTAGCAAATTTGGTAACAGAACAGCTTCCTATCATCCCGTAACTGAAGGAAAGCTATCATTTAAAAGAACTTCTAAAACTATAAGCTTCAACTTACAATTCAAGGTTAATGACGCAGACCAAGTAGTTTCGCGTATAACTGAAACGGTCGAATTTGAGTATTAAAAACCAGAAGCAAAGCATCCTATAAATGTATAAAGCTCTTCAAATTTTGGGGAGCTTTTTTGTTGTGCAAGCTCTTCGGCAAGGCTCAGGATAAACCAAGGTCGAACCCCGAATAGTTTTAACCTTTTAGTTTTTGGAGGTCTAATACACTTCGACTGCGCTCAGTGTGAAAGCAGGCTATAACTTAAACTTACGAAGAAAAGTTAACTACAATGTTTACCTAAATACAACAATTGTTCTTGATACATATTTCGGTTTTGTTACTGAACAAAATGAAAATGAAGGTCATATTTAAGAAACTCTCCAAAAGTCTATAATGACTTCGTCTATAAGAGATCATAGAATTGTAATCGGACAACAATGAAATGCAAATAAATTAAACTTCAGGAGCTAATTCTATTTCAAGTCCGTTAAGTTCTTCTTTTACAAAAATCTGACAGCTCAAACGGCTATTTTCCTTCACATTAAAAGCTTCAGAAAGCATTAAATCTTCGTCGTAACTCATTTCGGGAAGTTCATGATTGCTCACAACATAACATTGACAAGAAGCACACATAGCCATTCCGCCACAGATACCAATAGTTCCTTCTGGAGCAAGTTCGTAAGAGCGAACAACCTCCATAATATTCATATTCATGTCTGTTGGTGCATCTACTTCGTGTTTTTCACCTTGACGATCAATGATTGTTATTTTTATGTCTTCCATTTTAAATCTTAGAAGTTAATGAGCTGTTTTCAAGAATACCTACAAGGTGTTTAAAAGTTCGCAGGATTGAATCCGAAATTTTGAAACCTTGCAGGTTAGCTCTAATTTGAATGTTTAATCAATTGATTTTACAGTAGCTTTTGGAGCTTCTTTTTTACTGCCGTCAAACCCTTCAACACCACCTACAGTAGTATATTTTAAAACATATCGTTTATCTGGATAAATACGTTGATATGCGCTTTGACACATTAACGTTGCTTCGTGAAAACCACAGAGAATCAACTTCAATTTTCCAGGATAGGTATTTACATCGCCAATGGCATATATTCCTGGAATATTAGTTTGATAGTCTAACGAATTATCGACTTTAATTGCATTTTTTTCAATTTCTAGACCCCAGTCTGCTATTGGGCCTAATTTTGGAGATAAACCAAATAACGGCACAAAATGATCACATTCTCTGTTAAATAACTCGGCACCGCGTTTAATTACAACTTCTTCCAATTTGTCATTACCTACAAGGCCAACAACTTCGGCTGGAGTAATCAATTCAATTTTACCTAGATTCTTTAATTCTTGAACTTTATCAACACTATCCAAAGCACCTCGGAATTCATTTCTGCGATGTATTAAGGTAACACTTTTTGCAACATCTGTCAAAAATATACTCCAATCTAATGCGGAGTCACCTCCACCAGAAATAACCACATTTTTATCGCGATATACTTCAGGATCACGAATAATATATTCAACTCCTTTATTTTCGAAATTTGAAAGATTAGGAATAGGTGGTTTTCTAGGTTCAAAGCTTCCTAATCCACCGGCAATTGCAACAATTGGAGCGTGATGTTTTGTTCCCTTATCTGTAGTAACAATAAAGGAACCATCGTCTAATTTTTCAATGGTGTCAGCCCGTTCTCCCAATGTAAAACCAGGTTGAAACGGTTCTATTTGTTTCATTAAATTAGAAACCAAATCGCCTGCTAATATTTCTGGAAAAGCAGGAATATCGTAAATTGGTTTTTTAGGATACAATTCTGTCAGCTGTCCACCTGCTTGAGGAAGGGCATCTATAAGGTGACATTTTAGTTTTAGCAATCCAGCCTCGAAAACGGCAAAAAGACCCGTAGGGCCTGCGCCAATTATGAGAATATCTGTTTTTATCATGAAAAGCTTTCTCTTAAATTTGATTCAAAATTAGTTGTAAAATTACAATTGAAATATGACAGCGGTCATTAACCAGCAACATTTACAACCTTTTCAATTTGTGGGGCGTGTTTTTTGATGGTCATTTCCACTCCCATTTTCAAGGTCATTTGATTTATAGAGCAGCCCACGCAAGCTCCCATTAATTGGACGTTTACAACTTTGTCGTCTTCAATAGAAATCAATGAGATGTCTCCACCATCATTTTGCAAAAACGGACGTATTTCCTGTAATGCTTCTTGTACTTTCGATGTCAATTCCTCGGATGTCATATTATTTTTTTACGGCGCTACAACCCGCCATTGTTGTGATTTTTATTACCTCGGTTGCAGGAAGATTTTCATTTCTATTCACGGTTTCCTGCACTACATTTCTTGTTATATTTTCGAAAGCTACTTCGGTAGGTGTTGCTGTTTGTAACGCAGCTGGCCTACCTACGTCTCCTGCTTCACGAATACTTTGCACCAACGGAACCTCTCCCAAGAAAGGAACTTGTAAATCTTCCGAAAGGTTTTTGGCACCTTCTTTTCCGAAAATATAATACTTATTATCAGGCAGTTCGGCAGGTGTAAAGTAAGACATGTTTTCAACGAGTCCCAAAACTGGAACATCTATATTTTCTTGCCTAAACATTCCTACTCCCCTGCGCGCATCGGCCAAGGCAACGTTTTGCGGTGTACTCACTACAACTGCACCAGTAATAGGCAGTGATTGCATGATACTTAAATGAATATCACCCGTTCCTGGTGGCAAGTCGATTAACATAAAGTCGAGTTCGCCCCAATCGGCATCAAAAATTAATTGGTTTAATGCTTTAGCAGCCATAGGTCCCCGCCAAATTACGGCTTGACCTGGTTGTGTAAAGAAACCGATACTTAGTACTTTTACACCATAGCTTTCTATCGGCTTCATTTTGCTTTTTCCTCCAACGTCTACCGATAGTGGCTTTTCCATTTCCACGTCGAACATCATAGGAATGGATGGTCCGTAAATATCGGCATCAAGAATACCAACTTTAAAACCCATTTTTGCCAAAGAAACAGCAATATTTGAAGTTACTGTACTTTTTCCGACACCTCCTTTTCCTGAAGCCACGGCAATAATATTTTTAATTCCAGGAATTGGTTTTCCTTTAATTAAATTCGGGTTTTGTGGCTTTGGTGGAGCCTCTACTTTTATATTTACTTGAACCTTAGCATTGGCGTCAACTCTTTCTTTTATGACCTTGATTACATCAGCCTCAGCTCGTTTTTTTATGTGAAGTGCTGGAGTTGAAAGTTTTAAATCTACAACAACTTCATCGGCAAAAGTTACAACATTCTGTACTACGCCGCTTTCAACCATATTTTTTCCTTCGCCAGGAGCCGTAATTGTCTCTAAGGCCGATAGGATGTCTTTTTTTGAAATACTCATACTATTGCTTTGATATTTAGATTCATTCTAAAGTGCAAATATAGTAAATAAAGTTGGCAGTATTCCGTGGCGAAGGATAGGAAAAGGATAAAAGATAAAAATATCTCTTATTGAAGTATAGCAACTTAAAAAGAGAAAGATTGGTAATCCGCTATAGGGTTAATTCTGTAGTGGGATCCCAAAAATATTCTTCGAAATCACGGACTTTATTGTCTACAACTTTCACCCCTTCGCTTTCTAGAAGCTCCTTCATTAAATTAGTTCCTTGAAAATGATGTTTGCCAGTAAGTAATCCAATTCTGTTCACAACTCTATGCGCAGGAACATTTAATTTATCGCTTCCATTCAATGCCCAACCTACCATTCTAGCACTGCCTGGAGCTCCAAGATACTTGGCTATTGCCCCATACGTGGTAATTCTTCCGTACGGAATAAGTTTGGTTATTTCATAAACTTTAGAGAAAAATCCGTCGCCTGACATTTTAAAACTCTTTCAGGATTTTAAGAAATGTAATGATCGATATTACTGCTGTTATAGAACCGATGATGTAATTCATATTCATTTTAAATTTTTGAGGCTCATTTCGCGCTCTAAAAAACTGAACATAAAGTGCAAGAACGCTAAGTGTTCCTAATCCTGCAGCAACCACAGCCACCCATAATTCAGGTTGAGAAAATGAAAACCATCCAAAGACTGAAAATGTAATGCCTAAATAAATCCAATATGGTAGCGGCAGTAGGTTTAACATTGCAAGAAACATGCCTGAGAAAAATCGACTTGTTTTGGAGTATGTGTCCCTATCCCTGAACTCCCTTCTCGTATCTTTCGCAATAAAAATAAAGTAGATGGTTAAGCTTATAAAAATACCGAGAGCAACTTTTTGTAGTACATCCACAATTCCGGGGTGCATTTCGATATAACGAGCAAAGATAAGGGCTATATACGTTTGTATCATTACCGTTACACAAACCCCGATTGAAAAAAGCATACCCTTTTTTCGTCCTTCTTTCATGCTAACTTTGGCTGCGTACATATTAATCAAACCAGGAGGAATGACTCCAATCAAAGCCCCGAAAAATCCGATCAGGAAGTTGTATAAAATTGCCATTAGGGGCCATTGTTTTTGTGAATATAATAAATTTTAATTTAACGGAATTTAAATCTGGTGTAGGTAATCTTTTTCCCTTTCTCTAAATACTGTTGTTCATAGAATGTCTGAATGCTGGTTACAGCTTCTGGAGAGCCGTCGCTTCCATAGACGTCGTGGTTTGCAAATTCGACTATTTCGCCTAAGCCGTGAAGCAAGCCGAGTGTATAGCCGTGCATGAATTCGCTATCTGTTTTCAGGTGCACAACACCATCAGCTTTCAGGATTTTTTTATATTTCTGAAGAAATTCAAAATTGGTTAACCTATGTTTTGTACGCTTATATTTAATCTGCGGATCAGGGAAGGTAATCCAAATTTCATCGACCTCATTCTCTGCAAAAATTTCGTCAACAAGTTCAATTTGAGTGCGAAGAAAACCAACATTTACAAGATTTTCTTCTAAAGCTGTTTTAGCACCTCGCCAAAAACGAGCGCCTTTTATATCGACGCCCAAGAAGTTTTTATCTGGGAATGCTTTCGCAAGATTTACGGAGTATTCACCCTTTCCACAGCCCAGTTCAAGAACTAACGGGTTATCATTTTCAAAGAAATCTTTACGCCAATTTCCTTTTAGCTTCAACGAATCGTTAAAAACTTCTTCACGCGATGGCTGCACCACATTAGCAAAAGTTTCATTCTCCTTAAAGCGTCTAAGTTTATTTTTACTTCCCACTATTTATATTGTTGTATGATTATAGAACAAAAAGCCTGTTTTTTTATTCAAAAGTTTAATTATTTAAACCAATAAGCTAAAAGCAGATAACTCTTTTAATACTGCTACATTTTGGTTTCAATAATCTGCAAAACTAAGGAAATATAACGCGGCTACAATTGTTCAATTCTATTTTATAATAATCTCTAAACACAAAAATTAACAATATGTTATGAAATGACTTCTATATGTTCGCTACCTTTACTTAAAATCAAACGAAAAACATAGCTTTTTTAACTAGACTGACTTTAACATCAGTTAGTTGAAGTGATTGATTTTATAAGGTGTATCTACTTATTTTGTTTAACTAATAACTTAGAAGAGTATAGAGAAATGAAAACAATAATGGTGGCTCCTTTAAACTGGGGCTTAGGTCATGCCACTCGATGTATACCGATTATCCACGCCTTGAAAGAACAAAATTTTAAAGTGTTAATAGCTTCTGACGGGGCCGCCCTAACATTACTGCAAAAAGAATTTCCTGATATAGAATCTATTGAACTTCCTTCGTACCGTGTAAGATATCCCTCGCACGGATTCTTTTTTAAGTGGAAAATGCTATTCTCACTTCCACGTATTTACAAAACAATGATTGCCGAACACAAACTAACTGCAAAATTGGTTAGTGAAGGAAAAATAGATGGAATTATTAGTGATTCCCGTTTTGGTGCTAGAAATATTAAAGTACCGAGTGCTTACATAACACACCAGTTGAATGTGAAGACGGGAAGTACCACATTTTTAAGTAGCAAAATGCATCAAAAAATAATTAAAAAGTTTGATGTATGCTGGGTTCCCGATGTAAAAGCGCCAGTAACCAACCTAAGCGGTAGATTGGGGCATATTGAAAAGCCTAATTTCTCGGTAGAATACCTAGGCGTTTTGAGTAGGATGAAAAAAACACCGCAACCTCACAGTGTTGATATTTTGGCACTGATTTCTGGACCAGAACCTCAACGCACCTATTTTGAAGAAAGCTTGAAAGTGGAACTGGAAAACAGTAAGAAAAACGTAATAATGGTTCGAGGTGTTATAGAAGACGAACAAAAATGGACAAAACACGGAAACATTAGTATTGTTAATTTTATGCAAAGCAGCGAGCTTGAAGAAATGATAAATAAAAGTGAATTAATAGTTTCACGATCTGGATACACAACACTATTAGACCTAACTATTCTTGATAAAAAAGTGTTTTTTGTACCTACTCCGGGGCAATACGAACAGGAATATTTAGCTAAACGATTAAAAGGATTAGGAATTGCCCCCTATTGTCCTCAAAATAAATTTAAAGCAGAAAAACTAAATGAAGCAGTGGTGTACCAGGGCTTAAAGCCGTTTAAACAGCCTCTAGTCGATTTTTCAAGGCTTTTTTCCCTTTTCCAAGGTAAATGAAAACTCTGAACCTATACCTAACTGACTTTCAAGGTAAATTTTTTCGGAATGACCTTCGACTATATGTTTAACTATAGATAATCCTAAGCCACTTCCACCTTCTTTTCTAGAACCACTTTTATCTATACGATAAAAACGCTCAAAAATTCGAGTTAAGTTTTCGTTGGCGATTCCTTCTCCATTGTCGGTAACTCTAACAAGAATTTTGTTTTTCAATAAATTTTCTATCGCTACTTCGGTAGTTCCATCTCGTTTTCCATATTTTATGGAGTTAACAATCAGGTTGATCAAAACTTGTTCAATACGTTCTTTATCGCCATTAACAATTATAGGCTCACTATACGCTTTATCAAATGTGAGCATAATATTTTTTTTAGCCGCTTTCATTTCCAGTAAGTCGAGTACATTTTGGACAAGCGTTACAATATTAAAATCATCTCGTTTTAATACAAGTCCTCCCGACTCAAGCTGGGTTATCATATCCAAATCCCTAACAATATGAATAAGTCTTTCAACACCTTTACTGGCTCCCTGAAGATATTTTTTCCGAACTTTTTTATCATTTATAGCACCATCTAAAAGCGTTAAAACGTAACCTTGTACTGTAAAGAGCGGAGTTTTTAATTCGTGCGAAATATTTCCCATAAACTCTTTTCGGTAGTTTTCACGAACGTTTAAGGTCTCTATTTCTAACTTTTTATCGTGCGCAAATCGTTCAACTTCACGCGTTAACATCTCTAAATCTGTTGTTATTGGAGGGTTCGTGAAATTTTCATTATCTAAAAGGCTTACATCGCGGTATATTTTTTTTATACGTGCATCAATAAATTTTTCAATCCTAAATTGCAAAATGAAAAATGAAACGATAAAGATTACAACATAAAACAGAAGTAACCAAGCAGGTATTTTATCTGTGTAAAAATATAGAAAAGCCCCAGCCACTATTGCACTGCAACCCGCGATTAACAGTGAAGAATAAAGTGCTAGGCTATATTTTTTGAAAACTCTCATTTACTTAGGCCACAAATTTATAGCCTACTCCTTTTACTGTTTTAAACTTGTCATCGCCTATTTTTTCGCGAAGTTTTCGAATATGCACATCTATCGTGCGATCTCCAACCACGACTTCCATTCCCCAAATTCGGTTTAATATATCTTCACGTTTAAACACTTTTCCTGGCTGTGAAGCTAATAATGAAAGTAGCTCAAACTCCTTACGAGGCAAGGGCATCTCTTCATTTCCGAGTATAATTTTATATTCTTCCTGAATTATAGTGAGTTCTCCAAACTCCATTTTATTTTCTACTTCGGGCAGTTTAAATCTTCTAAGCAAACCTTTTACCCTACCCACCAACACTTTAGGTTTAATAGGTTTGGTAATGTAGTCATCGGCCCCTGCATCAAATCCTGCCAATTCTGAATAATCTTCGCCTCTAGCAGTTAAAAAAGCAATGACTGTTTCCGAAAGTCCAGGAAGTTCACGTATTTTTTTACACGCTTCTATTCCATCCATTTTAGGCATCATTACATCAAGCAAAATTAATTGAGGCTTTATTTTATTTGCCAGAGAAATAGCTTCAAGACCATTTTTGGCTGTTTTTACCCGATAACCTTCAGCATTCAGGTTGTACCGGATAATTTCAATAATATCTGGTTCGTCATCAACTAATAGAATTGTAATATCCTTGTTTTTCATAGGCGAGAACTTGAGTTATTGTTTGTAATGACAATTTAGAATATACAAATTTTCAGTAATTGAGCTTTTTAATATAACTCAATAGATTGAGTTCTTTATAGCATTTTCTATGTGCAAAGATACTATTAAATAGAGCCCATAAATTAAATCGCAGCATTGTTAACGATTAGATAATATTAGACAGCGATTGAATAACAATTAGATAATATTAGATTTTCATGAGTAAAAAATTGTATTTTTTAACAGACATAATATTCATATAATCAACATTTTCTTTCAAACATTTTATACCTTTGCACCATAATCTAAAAAATTTTCTAATGAAAAAAATTACATTATTGGCGGCTTTATTTGCAAGTGCCGCTTCTTTCGCACAAATTGCAGGAACCAGTTTTGAAGAGCCAGAAGCTATTTCAGGTAAATATACCGATACTGGAGATGCAAATGTTGCGCACCAGCTAGTTAACAACCCAGACGAGCCTATCTTAAACTTTGTATCTGCTGGTGGAGAGCTAGGGTTCATGTCTTACTACGTGCCTTACGATGTTCCTTCAGTAGGTTTAACGGATGGTGATTTCGTAGGTGTTTCGAGCTTTACTCCTTCTCCAGACCTTTTATTTACCGATGGTGAGAATGGGTTTCAAATGAATGACATCGATGGTAACATGATTGTTGAATTTGACGAAGTTGATTTAACAGGAGTAGCAGGACCAGTTATTTCTTTAGATTTCCTTTTAGACATTAACGACAACCCACTTAACGGCAATTACGAAGGGGACGGTACAGTTAACGAAGAAGGTAGCGACAGATTAAGAATCTACATTAAAGACCTTACTAACAATACTGAAATTGACCTTTTTAACTCTACAGGAACAGACCTTGATGATTTAGTTCCTTTTGATGCTGGAACTGGTGAGTATTTACTTCAGTGGCAACAAGCAACTGCAACGCTTCAAACAAACACTACGGTACAATTAGTACTTGAAGGAAGATCAAACTCTGGTAGCGAGAACTTCTGGTTCGACAATATCGTTTTTGATGGAGTAATTGGTATTAACGATCAAGCAGCAAATCAATTTTCTGTATATCCAAACCCAGCAAAATCTTTTGTAAACATCAGCTCAAAAGATAGTGGTGTTAAAAACATTTCAGTTTATGATGTACTTGGTAAGCAAGTATTGAGCACTACATTAAGTGGCGAAAGATTAAACATCTCAACTTTAAATAGCGGTGTTTACATCTTAAAAATTGAACAAGGAAAAACTTCTACAACTAAGAAATTGATTGTTCAATAATTTCAAGTTATACATTTTGGAAAACCCCTGTATTTGCAGGGGTTTTTTCATTCTCTGAGCCTATACAATTTAACTTCTTACGCTATAAGTAGTCTATAAGTTCTCAAACGTTAATCTGAAGGTTTTCAGTAATTTTGAAATATTAAACCTCACATTTAAACGCAAATGCTTAAAAACGAAATTTTCAACATTAGTTCCTCAAATGATTTTGAGCGCCTGGCTATTGAAGTTTTTCGTTTTCAATATGAGAACGTGAAAGTGTATCGGGACTTTTGCGATTTACTTCGGTGTCTTCCCACCTCTGTAAAAACTATTAAAGACATTCCTTTCCTCCCTATTCAGTTTTTTAAAAGCCATTCAATTATTGCCCAAGGAATGGAACCAGAAATCACTTTTGCGAGTAGTGGCACAACCGGTACAACAACTAGCAAACACCTTGTAGCCGACTTAAAAATCTACGAGAATAGTTTTATAAAAGCTTTTTTGAAAGAATATGGATCTCCAACAGAATACGCTATTTTAGCGTTACTGCCATCCTACCTAGAGCGAGAAGGTTCTTCCTTGATATATATGGTAGAGAACTTGATAAATGAAAGCGGTAATGAGCACAGCGGTTTTTATTTAAATGAAATGGACTCTTTAGTTCGAAAACTTGAGTTTTTAGAGCGAAAAGGTCAAAAGTCCATACTTTTAGGCGTTTCTTATGCACTTCTCGATTTAATTGAAATAAAAAAATTCCACCTAAAACATACCTTAGTAATGGAAACTGGCGGCATGAAAGGAAGAAGAAAAGAAATGATAAAAGAAGAATTACACAACGTATTAAAAAGTGGTTTTGGAGTAGGAAAAATTCATAGTGAGTACGGAATGACCGAACTACTCTCACAAGCATATTCAAAAGGTGATGGTGTTTTTACCTGCCCACCTTGGATGAAAATTCTAACTCGAGATCCTGAAGATGCTCAAACCTATGTTACCAAAAAAACAGGAGGAATAAATGTAATTGACCTAGCAAATGTATATTCCTGCGCTTTTATTGCAACACAAGACCTCGGAAGGGTTAATGGTGATGAATCTTTTGAAATAATTGGCCGATTTGATGCCAGCGATATTCGGGGTTGCAACCTTATGGTTTTGTAGGGAAATATTTAACACAAAACGCTGAAAATCTGTGTAAGCGATCTGTAAAACTTACGACCAAAGTACCGTGAGAAAGTGATGATTTTTCATAATTTGGTTGGTTAGTTTGATCCCCACGCAAAATATGTGTGGGGATTTTTTTTACTGTCCCTTTTTATGGTTTTTATTATTTCATAAATTGTTGACTTTAAGAAATATCTATATGACTATTACGGGAGCTGTACACATTCAGGGAGCGAGAAAAATTAATTGTATGAAAATGTAAACCTAAAGCGTATAGTCTTAAAATTTATATGAACAAGAAGATTACAGTAATAATTCCAGCTTTTAACGAAGCGCAATCTATTGGAAAAGTGATTGCCGAAATTCCTGATATTGTTTCAGAAATAATCGTGGTAGATAATAATTCTACCGATAATACGCCTGAAGAGGTTAAAAAAGCAGGCGCCACAGTTCTTTCAGAAAAACGAAAAGGGTACGGGTATGCTTGTTTAAAAGGAATGGAATACATTTCACATTTCGGTACCTCGGCACATCACTCCGCTAAACGACCAGATATTATTGTTTTCTTAGATGGTGATTACAGCGATTACCCTGCGGAATTGACCAATATCGTAGCTCCAATTATCGAAAACGATATCGATTTTGTCGTTGGTGCGCGAGTTAAAGAATTAAGGGAAGCTGGCTCTATGACATTTCCTCAAATATTTGGAAACGCATTGGCCACATCCTTAATGAAACTCTTTTTCAACTCCACATTTACAGATTTAGGACCGTTTCGGGCTATTAAACACGACAAGCTTTTAGCCTTAAATATGGAGGACAAAACATACGGTTGGACTGTAGAAATGCAGCTAAAAGCCTTACGTAAAAAATATACTTATAAAGAAATTCCTGTGCCATACCGAAACCGAATTGGCGTTTCAAAAGTGTCAGGAACAGTAAAAGGTGCTATATTTGCCGGCGTTAAAATCCTAAGCTGGATTTTCAAATACAGCTTCAAAAAATGATTCTAGAAACTATAATCATCCTTTTCTACTCAGTTGCCCTCTTCGTTATTCTGCTATACGCTCTGGCTCAGTTAAACTTGCTGTTTAATTATTTAAAAGCACGCAAGGCAACTAAAAATGCTGATGTTTTTAATTTTCAGAACGAAGCAGAAATACCCTATGTAACCATCCAATTACCAGTTTATAATGAACTATATGTAATGGAGCGCCTCCTAAATAATATTGCAGAAATCGAGTACCCAAAGGCCAAATTGGAAATCCAAGTTCTGGATGACAGCACGGATGAATCTTTTGAAGAAACAGCAAAACACATTAAGCAACTTCAAAAATCAGGCTTAGACATTAAACACATTACGCGTAAAAAGCGTGAAGGCTTTAAAGCAGGGGCATTAAAAGAAGGTCTGGAAACTTCTAAAGGTGAATATATCGCCATTTTTGACGCAGACTTTCTTCCTAAGAAAGATTGGCTGCTAAACACAATTCCTTATTTTAAGGACTCAGAAATTGGCGTGGTACAAACCCGTTGGGGACATTTAAATCGTGATTATTCCATTTTAACGCGCGTGCAAGCATTCGCTTTAGATGCTCATTTTACTTTGGAACAAGTGGGCAGAAATAGCAAAGGACATTTTATCAACTTTAACGGAACTGCTGGCGTATGGCGAAAAGAATGTATAATGGACGCTGGCAATTGGGAAGGCGATACACTAACGGAAGATTTAGACCTCAGCTACAGGGCACAACTTAAAAACTGGAAGTTCAAATATTTAGAAGAAGTAGAAACCCCTGCCGAATTGCCTGTTGTTATCAGCGCTGCCCGCTCTCAGCAATTTCGTTGGAATAAAGGTGGAGCCGAAAACTTTCAAAAAATGGCGAAACGGGTCTTTAAAAGTCAAAATATTCCTTTTAAGACCAAGATTCACAGCTTTTTGCATTTGCTAAATAGCACCATGTTTTTAAATATTTTGATAGTTGCTATCCTTAGTATTCCGATGCTTTATATTAAAAACGAATACGAACACTTGAAGATGTATTTCTTAGTAATGAGCTTCTTCGTGGTAAGTACTGTCATATTTTTTGTTTGTTATTGGTTCACCTACAAATCTATTTACGGAGGTGGTTTTAAGCAATTTTTGATTTATATAGGAATGTTTTTCACCTTCTTTTCAGTGGCAATGGGGTTCTCCCTTCACAACTCAATTGCAGTTTTGGAAGGACACTTTGGAAAGAAAAGTGAGTTTATCCGAACTCCGAAATTCAATTTAAACGATTTGAATAAAAGCTGGAAAGAAAATAAATACATCGCCAAAAACATTTCTATCAATGTAATTTTTGAAGGCTTGTTAATGTTATATTTTGCCTTCGGAATGTACAGTGCGTTTGTAGTTGGCGACCAAGGAGGAGATTTCGGGCTTTTCCCCTTTCATTTGATGCTGTTTTTAGGATTTGGATTCGTGTTTTTTAAATCCTTGACCTCAAAGGCTTAGATTCGGCACAAAACTCTGAAAGCGTAAAATCAGATTCTTACTAGATTACAATCGCCATAAAATCGCCAGTTACTATCAATCAAAATATCGGGGTATTAGCTTTCTCACAGCGTATCACAAAGAATTACAGAGTACTATAAAAAAATAGGTTTTTATATTCCCCATAAAATCATGCTGTAATTGTAATTTGCAATCAAAATTTTTTTCTACCGATGCAAAAAAGTGTTCGCGGTTTTCATTCCTTTTTGATGTATCCCTTCACCGCCTCAAAATCAAGTCCGCCATAATTCCCGCTGCTCATTAAAAGCAAACACGAGTTTTCATAATCTTGGGAATAGAGATAGGTTTTAAAATCTGCAGGATTAGTAAAAACGACTAAATCCTTTCTGTCAAAAGCTTCTTCAATTTGTTCCCTTTTTATTTCTTCCAATTGCTTTATCATGACGGCATGAGGAGAATAAAATACCACAGCCGAATCAGCCGAATCCAACGTTCCACGGTACTCTTTTAGGAAATCAGGAGATAAGCTACTGTACGTATGAAGCTCCAAGCATGCAATCAGTTTTCTACTCGGATATTGATTTTTTACAGCCTGAGTTGTTGCTTTTACCTTACTGGGTGAATGGGCATAATCTTTATAGGCAACAGCATTTTTGGTTTCGGCTATTTTCTCTAAACGTTTGCTTGCGCCTTTAAATGTAGCGATGGCTTCGTAAAAGTCGTCAGCGTCAACACCCATTAATTGGCAAATCCAACGGGCACCTTCAAGGTTGTTAAGGTTGTGTTCTCCGAAGATTTCGATGGGCATTGGGCCTTCAGGCGTTGCCAACAAAGTAGTTCCATTATCTACCGAATACTCTGGTGTGCGGTATGGATATTTTTTAATAGGGCTCGTTGTCGCTTCAACAATACGCTTTACTTCAGGATCTTCTTCGTTATAAATAATTGCACCGCCATTGGTGATTTCATTCAAAAATATTTCAAACTGTGCTACATAATTTTCATAGGTAGGAAACACGTTGACGTGGTCCCACGCTATGCCACTTAGCAAAGCAATGTTTGGTTTATATAGATGAAACTTTGGACGCCTATCTATTGGTGACGAGAGATATTCATCGCCTTCAATTACCATAAAGTCGCTCTCATCGGTAATTTTAACCATAGTGTCAAACCCTTCAAGTTGGGCGCCAACCATATAATCTACCTCTTTTTCGTGATAATTCATCACGTGAAGAATCATTGATGTAATGGTAGTCTTGCCGTGAGAACCACCAATTACAACACGTGTCTTGGTTTTTGATTGTTCGTATAGAAATTCAGGGTAGCTGTATATTTTTAGATCGAGTTCCTTTGCTTTCAAAAGTTCCGGATTATCGGCTTTGGCGTGCATTCCTAAAATAACAGCATCAATATCTGAAGTAATTTTCTCAGGAAACCAACCTTCTTTGGCAGGTAATAGACCTTTGTTATTCAATCTTGTTTTGGAGGGCTCAAAAATTTCGTCATCGCTCCCCGTTACTGCATCTCCTTTTTGGTGCAATGCAAGCGCTAGATTGTGCATGGCACTACCTCCTATGGCTATGAAATGAATTTTCATGTGGTGTATCAGATTTCAGGTTACAAGTTGCAGGTTGGCAACTGTTATACAAAGATACTTTTTCTAATTTAGATTTAGAATTCGGACTTCTGGATTAAAGCGCTAAGATGCGTGTTTTTTCATTTTGTGCTTCCTCGAAATTTGATTTTTCATTGAGCGCTTTATCTATCCAAGTAAGTGCCAATTGCTTTTTACCTACGTTTTTGTTTATCTGTGCCAAATAGTAGTATGCCCACGCTTTGGACGCTGCGTTATTATCTGAATAATTAGCCAAATACGTTCCGAGACAATCAATTCCGTATTCAGGTTCGATGTTATATTTTGCTGATAATTTTCCGATTTGGTAATTTAGATTGTTGTCTTTGTGAACTTTTAAGGATTTAGAAATAGTTTCCAATGCTTGCTGTGGTTGATTGTTTTTCTCATACAAACTGGCAAGTTTATTATAGGTGAGCGGAGAGCCTCCAACTTTCACTGCTTTTTTATAATACTCCACTGCCTCTTTATATCTTTCTGAATATTCAGCTATATGGCCCATAGCGAGATAGCCATCAACTGGCGAGATAGTTTGTAATTCCTTGGCGTAATTAGTTGCCTTGCTTTCACTACCTCCCAACATCCCCGGAAGTTGCAAGTAATATTCAATGAGTGCCCAGCGCGTATCGATGTGATTGGGGTCGAGTTTTGCGGCCAATTCCAATTCTCTTTTAATATCTCCTAAATACGTTGCGGCCCGGAGCTTATTTACCGAAACCGCTTTCATTCCCAAAGCACCGCCATATTTATAATGAAAATTGGCGTTGCCGTCCTCTTCTTCCACCAAGGCTTTATAATATTTTATCGCATCATCCCAATTTTGATCATGAGCCGCTATATCTCCTAAATATTCTAGTGTCTTCTTGTCTTTGGGATTTTGTTTTAAATGCCTTTTGAAAATCGGTTTTGCTTGTGAAAACTTTTCTTTTTTAAAAAATTCTTCTGCCTGTTGAAAATTGGTTTGAGAAAAATTGACAAGTGGAAAAAGCAATAGAAACGTTATTGAAATCGGAAATTTTCCTCGCACTTCTACTCCACTAAATAACTTAATAAAGAAGTTAGAAGTTACAATTTTGATTACGTTCTGATTGCTAAACACGGATTTCTGATTTATTGTGTACTGACTTATTAAAAACTGTTTATTTCTTTTTCGGCGGATATTGCTTTAATATTTTCTCAATTACAGCAAAATAATATGCTTCTTTTTGTTGGGGCGTACTACGTTCTTTCATTTCACCTTCTGCCACAGCTTGCCAGACAAGGTCGTCAACATCGGCATCAATAAAATCTACTGTGAGTTGTTGATTGATAACTCTACCGCCAATGGGAATACCTCCGCTCACTCCCACACCTACATTTCCGCCACCACTTCCAATACCGATACCCAGTGTACTTTTGGAAGCTGAAACACTTTCTTGTGCAAAAAAGTTAATCAACAATTGCGGATTATCATTTTTCACAAAACCGTGCTGCTGTAACAAACTATCGGTAATTTGCATAATTCTAGAGTCGTCCAAATTGCTTAAACCAGATTGGATTGAAGGATAAAAATTATAAGTTTTGTATTTTGAAAAATCTACTTGTTGGTCATAATCCACAGCTACGGTTGCGCCGCAAGAGACTAAAAGTAGCGTAATTGCTATAATTGAGAGAAGCTTCATTCGCCTATTTATTTTCAATAAAAGTACATAAAAAAGCCTCCGTGAATTTCGGCTTTGCTATTGTTTAACAATTTTTTGGTTGCGCTTCCTTGATCCATCTATAATTAAGGTTTAAATATATTGACGATTAGTATAGACACTGAAAGAAATATCCACTGCTGCTTGTGTATCATTTTATAAATAGATACCGGATATTGAATATAGAGAAGATGTAGAAAGAATAAAAACGAAAAGATGTGATTTTTATACCTGAAAACTTTGATAGACTGAAAGGTATGAAATAAAACGTTCAAGAAGCTTAATTTCAAGTTTTCAACAAGGAACTACTTGTAACAAAAATTTAGAAACAAACACCTAATATTTTATCTTAGTAATGTTCGGCAACCGATTATTAGTTAAGCATTTTCCAAAGTTTATCTTTCAATTCAGTAAGTCCTTGATTTGAAACAGCCGAAATAAACATATAGGGAACATCTTTAAATTCCTTATCTAATATTTTCTTCATTTCAGCTTTTAGCTCATCGTCGAGCATATCGCTTTTACTGATGGTAACCAAACGTTCTTTATCGAGCAATTCGGGATTGTACCGACGCAATTCATCAACTAAAATATCGTATTGCTCCTTAATATCCGGTGCATCGGCGGGAATTAGAAATAATAGTGTTGAATTTCGTTCAATATGACGTAGAAACCGATGTCCAATTCCTTTGCCTTCGGCTGCTCCTTCAATTATTCCAGGAATATCGGCAACTACAAAAGTTTGAAAGTCGCGATATTCTACAATTCCTAAATTCGGCTTCAAGGTTGTAAATTCGTAATTGGCAATTTTAGGTTTTGCAGCTGTAATAACTGATAATAATGTTGATTTTCCAGCATTTGGAAAACCGACTAAGCCTACATCTGCCAGAATTTTTAATTCAATAATAATATCCAACTCAACCCCTTCCTCTCCTGGCTGTGCATAACGAGGGGTTTGGTTGGTCGATGATTTAAAATGTGCATTCCCTAAACCTCCACGGCCTCCTTTGGCAATAACCTTCTCTTCTCCATCTTCGGTAAGTTCCACTAGCACCTCTTCAGTTTCTTTATCCCGAATAACTGTACCTAAAGGCACTTCTATATAAACATCGGCACCATCGGCACCTGTACTAGTTTGCTTACTTCCGGCACTTCCGTGCTCAGCTCTAAAGTGTCTTTTAAATTTTAGGTGGTAAAGCGTCCAAAGGTTTTTATTTGCCTTAACGATTACGTGACCTCCACGACCTCCATCACCACCATCTGGTCCGCCTTTAGGAATATATTTTTCCCTGCGCATATGCCGACTTCCTTGTCCACCCTTTCCAGATGTTACATGAACTTTTACGTAATCAACAAAATTTCCTTCAGTCACTTTCAAATATTTAAAGCACAGATTTCAGTTAATTTGAAACCAATACTAACTGTTATTTTAATAAATATGGTTGGAATTACAGCTCTATAAACTTACTTAAACTGTAAATTACAAACTATCTATAACTTTGCTCAAACGAGCAGTAATTTCTTCGATACTTCCAACTCCATCAACGCCGTAGTATTTATCTCTTTTTTGATAATAGTCTTTTAACACGGCAGTTTCGTTGTAGTACACTTTTATACGATTTCGAATTATGCTTTCATCTGCATCATCAGCTCTACCACTAGTTTTACCACGGTTCAAAAGTCTTTGAACCAGGACCTCATCATCTACTTCCAAGGCTACCATAGCATCAATTTGTGAATCTTTATCGTCCATTAAATGACCAAGTGCATCTGCCTGGGCTTTTGTTCTTGGAAAGCCGTCAAAAATAAAACCGTTTGCTTCTGGGTTTTTATCAACCTCATTGCTCAACATGTCAATTGTAATTTCATCTGGCACCAATTTTCCTTTTGCCATAAAGGACTTGGCAAGATTTCCTAGGTCAGTTTCGTTTTTAATATTAAATCGAAAAACATCGCCAGTAGAGATGTGAACTAGGTTGTACTTTTCTTTGAGAAAGTTAGCTTGAGTCCCTTTCCCTGCCCCTGGAGGGCCAAACAAAATAATATTGGTCATTGGTTGTGGTTTAATGAATAACAAACGAAGGGGTAAAAATACGAAATTAAAAAGTAGTTAAACTTTAAACTATAAATAAATCTTCTAACCGCTTAATAGCAAATCATTACTAGCAAATCAAATTGCTTAAAGGAGTTGAAAACATAGACCATTTTATAGGGAAAAACTAAAAATTAAGATAAAATACTCTAAGATTACTTACTTCAAGTTTTTTTAAAAAATAGGTAATTTCACATAGCTTATATATGCAGGGAATCGAAAGAAAATTCACACAAAAATATCCTGCTTTTCAATTCTAAAAAAATCTGTAAAGAAATGACTATTAGTCAACAAGAGAGCAATTAATAGAATACTGAAGTTATAGCTCCTTTTTTCATATAAAAATATTAAAATTACACTATACGTAGACCTACGTAGTTTTTTAGCCAAAATATTAGCTATATAATACTATAATAAGCATAAATATCATAATAATTAAATTTTAAACTCAGTTTACTTAATTTAATTCATATATTTGAAAAATAAAATTTGAGTATTTACATTTTCAAGTTATGTAAAAACCTTTCTTTTAGAGTATCAAATTTTTTTAAAACCAGTAGTGGCTAAATAAGATTTAATTTTAAAACGAACAACATTATGTTTAATGAGAGCCTTTATATACTTGCATTAGCAACCTTAGTTCTTGTTTCTTCTTGCAGTAATAATGATGATTTAAAAGATAGCAATATTGATTTTTATGTAGCGCTAACCACATCACCAGTCAAGGTACAAAACACCACGGGAGTATGGTTTGTTTACGAAATGCACGTAAAAGCATCAAGCCTCTCTAAGGTTGATATTTATAATGAAGATAATTTACAGTTGTCGTATACCGATTTCCGTAGCCGAGACGATATACATCTTGCAAGTATTTGGATTGAATATCCTGAAGCAGGTTGGCACAATCAAGAATTGACACATAAATTTCAATATAAAGATGCGACAGGACTTGAAAAGCATTACACCTTTAACCTACAAGTACAAGAACAATACCAAGACCCAATAACCATTGCCTTTCCGGTACCACAAGGAGTTTGGCTAGCCGAAGGTGCTCCAGGCAGCAATTCGTACCATACCCGTTCTTTATTTCCATTTGCGGAACCCTTTTTTGACGAAGAGCAACAAGGTTATTTATTTGGAAACAATCCACAACGTTATGCAATTGACTATGCTATGTTATTAGATGGTCTTCCATATCTTAATGACGGTTCAAATCTAGAAGATTGGCATTGCTATAATCTTCCAATAATAGCAGCCAGAGGTGGAAAAGTAATATACACCAAAGACGGTATTCCAGACAATCAATCTCCTCCCGAACTAGATTATTCAATAGACGAAAATAATGTTACGGGAAATGTAGTGTATATCGAACACGTCGATGGCACCATTGGAACTTATTGCCATTTAGTGCAAAATTCAGTCAAAGTGGAAATTGGAGACACTGTAGTAACCGGACAGGAATTAGGTCGTTTGGGAAACTCAGGAAACTCTACCGCACCCCATTTACATATGCACGTGCTTACAAATCCTGAAAACAAACAATTGACGAAATATTCTGATGGACTCTATTTAGAAAGCTTGCCTTATAAATTCACCCAATTTACAAAGTTGGGAGTTGCGCCAATAGGATATTTAGATATAAAACCTATATATCCCTTCATTCCTACAACGCCTAAAGTATTTAACAACGTACTCCCTTCAGAAAGTGATGTGATTGAGTTTTGATAAAAGAATTATAATTTCGTAATCGCAATCTGAAAAAACCTACCAGCTAACGAACCTGTACCTTCCAATGTGTACTTGACTTCAACAAGATCATTCGCTTGCAACAGAACAGGGAAATTTCCGCTTGTGCCCCACCACTCTTGCGATGAAAGGTTTACATACCCGTTGGTAAGATAAGTAGCCAATGTGCCGTTTACATATACTTGAAGACTGTATTTTTTAGCACCAGCTGGTAAATTACTTGTAGACATTCCTGCCGTTATAATATACAATCCGTCATGCAATACCGTTACGGTGCCATTTGTAGATGGTGATCCATCCAATTCATAGTACCCGACAGAATTAAACAACACATTGGTATTGTTAAGTGGCATAAGTACTGGCGTAGCACTTTGAGAAAAACTACCTGAACCTTTATTAAAAATAATGGTGGCAACTTCATCATGAGTATACTCAGTCCAGCTACCGCTTATGCGAGTATACAGCTTATTATCAGTTGTATTAAAGACAAAAGCACCATCGAGTACATTTGTTATAGCTACCATTTGTGCATTCGTCATCCGAGGTATCACCAGAGCACCAGTCGTACTCTCAATTTGTAACGCACTCCCATCATCTATATTAGATGTATTTATACCTACTCCTTTCTGAGCTAACATTGAAGTAGTAACTAGAAAAAAACCAAATACTATAATGTTTCTTATTAAATAGTTCATATCATTTACATTTTAATAATTCCTATTTTGAAGAAACGCGCGTCTAATGGAGTACCACCATTATTTAACACATATTGCAGGCTTACTACATCATTTTTCTTAAAAGGCAAAGCCATTACGCCACTAGTTCCAAATTCGTCGTCAGCAGCCATGTCAACATTTCCACGCACCAAATAGCCTATTAATGTAGAACCTTTATAAACTCCAATAATGTATTTATGATCGCCTGTTGGCAACTCATCTACAGAAAAACCAGCAGTTATTAAATAATTTCCGTCCTCTTCAATCCGCACAGTTCCATTCGATGTAACGGTAAAAAAACTAGGATCATTAGAAAGGACTTCGCTAGAACCAATAGGAAAATTATAATAGGTATTGTTAGTAGTTGAAACCAAATTATTATTGTTGCCTGCGCCCCATTCTTTACTTATGATTATAGAAGGAAGTGGTTCTACTGTTTTAATATTGTTCCAAGAACCTGACGAATAAATAAATAACGCATCAGCTTCGGTGTTATAAACTATTGCTCCATCAAGCGGTGATATAGCTAGCATTTGTGCGTTAGTAACTCTCGGCGGCACAAGTGCGCCTGTGGTACTATCTATTTGCAAAGCACTACCAGCAGCTGGAGTATTGGTTCCAATACCTACTTGAGCAGTAACAGAGAGCGAAGTTAATAGGAAAACAATGAGAAGCCCTTGAATAGACTTTATCGGCGAAAAGAATTTGAACTGTTTCATAATATGAATCTAATTTTTGTACAAAAATACAACAATTTTTTTATGTAAGATAAATACTTGCTTAACTAGTAGGATATGAATGTAAACAAAATAACACTATTTTCACAGAAGATATAACCATTTAACATTTTTTTGATATTTTAAAAAATCTAAAATAGCATCTTATAAGGTCGTGCTATAGTGCCTTGGAGTTCCTGAATACTCATCAGCCTAACTTTTCTTAAAAACTCTTTTCCTTCAAAAAAAACAAGTAAAGTTGGAGCGGAAAAAACGCTATACTCTCCTGAAATTCCAGGTGATTTATCAATTTGAACATGAACAAACTTTACAGAAGGAAATTTCTCAGAAAATAATTCCTCAATTTTTGGTCTTAGCGCATGACATACCCCACAGTTGGGTGCAGAAAAATAAACTGCAACCCCAGTCTCAGACGCAATCAAATTTTTTAAAGTGGTTAAATCCATTGTGAATAAAATTAAACTAGTGTTAAGTTAAAGTTGAAATTACGCATAAGGCAATCGTGAATTTTGTGATAGCTTTAAACAAAAAATCATTGCATAGCCTTAGCTACGGAATTATTTTTTAACGACAAGATGCCACAAAAGACGCCTTGGATTATGCGATATTTTTGACTTAACGTAGCACTAGTTATTAAACTTCAGATATATCATCATCTGCTTCTTCTCCTATAGCATTCTTTCTAACAAAATTATAAACGCCTTTTCCCTCAGCAATTAGTTGATCATTTTGAAATGCCTTCATTCGGGCGACGAGTATTCTGTTACCAAATCTAATGATTTTCCCTTCCACCATAATAGCTTGTGGTTCTGCTCCCCGAAGATAGTCCACTCTTAAATCGATTGTAGAGATTTTGTCTTCGAGCGACGTAAAGTGCAAAGCACCAATTACACCTCCAACAGAATCCATAACGGTAGCAATTACACCGCCGTGCCATATATTATTCCTGAAATCGCCCACCAATTCATTCCTAAAAGGGACACTAACCCTGACAAAATTCTTTTCGAGTATCTCTATTTTCAATCCTAAGAATTTATGCATCGGAATGCTTTCTTCAAAGGCCATTTTTATAAGTTCTGTATTATTTTCGAGCATTGTATTACTATAATTTTTTGTCTGTACTTTTTACATAATCAGAGTTTTCAAAAACAGCTTTAACTATTATTTTAACTTCCTTCAAATGTACTGAGAAACCTTCGATAATTATAGAGCCTAGAACTATTGAAATCTATTTGAAGAAAATGAGCAGGAGGAGTTCTCAATCATTGCATTCTTATTTTTTTAAAGCTTCCCACTCTTCTCTAGTAAGCGAATAAAAATTATGAAGCGATCCATCATAAAAAAACTCATTTCTTTTTATGAGTCCTATTTTTTGTAAAATTTTATTCGAGGCAATATGCTTTACATCTGCAATTCCAACTATTTCAGAATAATTAAGCTTTCTAAAGCCGTGATTTAAAGCCGCTATAGCAGTTTCGGAAGCAAATCCCTTTCCCCAGTGTTTTTTCATAAAACGGTAACCTAAATCATAATAACCTGTCTTTTCGTTAACAACATTTGTAACTAGTTTAAAACCGCTCCAACCAACAAACTCTCTGCTTGCTTTTTCCACGACAGCCCATCTGCCAATTCCATTCTCGGTATACTGTTTTTGAATGTTTTGTATAATTTCTCTTGTTTCCCTTAAAGTCGCAACAGGTTTATTTCCCAAAAATTTATGCACATCAGCATCGGAGTCCATTATAAACATATTTAAAGCATCTTCCGAAGTCAAATCGCGCATTATTAAACGTTCTGTTACTATGTGAATTTTCATATTTAAAAATTATTTAAGAGAAAATAAATTCGGTTTAAAAATTTAAACCAGCAAGCTAAATTAAAAAATTGTATACGCGTTTTTTGCCATACGAATAAAAAAGTCTGCGAACATTTACAAAATCAGCGGAAACAAAAATCTGAGAATGCGAAATAAATCCCGCGGATCACGCGGAATAACGCAGAATAAAGGAAGTATTCGCTGTTAGAGACTACATATAGAAGTTGCTATTCATAGCTTTATGATGTTTTGCCGACAATCAATTAAAAGCCTGGAATAATTTCACCTACAATTAAACTAAATTAACGCCTTGTGAAACTCGACAATTACCCTGTAACAAAAGTCATAGGCTGAACGGAGCCCAAGGATCAAAATAACTATCTTTGCAAAAATTGACTCCAAAACACAAACCATAAACACGTTGTAATGAACTACTTCTCCACCAACTTCACCCTCGGCATTCTTGGCGGTGGGCAATTGGGAAAAATGATGCTCTACGAAACCCGAAAATGGGACATTCGCACACACGTACTTGACCCCAGCCCCGAAGCCCCTTGCCGTATATCGACTGATTATTTTGAACAAGGAGACTTGATGGATTTTGAAACCGTTTATAACTTCGGAAAAAACGTGGACATTCTCACTTTTGAGATTGAAGGTGTAAACATTGAGGCGTTAGAAAAGTTGGAAAATGAAGGCGTAAAAGTTTATCCAAGTGCAGAAACATTGCGAAATATTCAAGACAAAGGCATACAGAAACAATTTTATAAAGAACACAAAATTCCCACTGCGCCTTTTAAGGTTTATAAAGATAAAAACGAATTGAATGAGGCGATTGTAAGAAAAGAGCTTCATTTCCCATTTGTATGGAAAAGCTGTACGGGAGGTTATGATGGCAAAGGCGTAAGCGTTATCCGAAGTGCAACGGATACAATTCCTCTATCGGAAGGCGCGTGCATTGCTGAAAAACTGATTCCCTTTAAAAATGAATTGGCAGTCATAGTGGCGAGAAATCCTTCGGGAGAAGTAAAAACCTACCCAGTTGTAGAAATGGAATTTCACCCCGAAGCCAATCAAGTAGAATACGTAATATGTCCTGCGAGAATAAACGAAGCAGTTGCCCAAAAAGCGCGCGATTTAGCCTCTAAGGTTTCTGAAGCTTTCAAACACGTGGGATTACTAGCCGTAGAAATGTTCCAGACCGAAGACGATGAGATATTAGTTAACGAAGTTGCCCCAAGACCGCATAATAGCGGGCACTACAGCATTGAAGCCAGCTACACCAATCAATTTGAACAACAAATAAGAGCCATTTTAGATTTACCTCTCGGCAATACTGACAGCAAAGTGGGCGGAATAATGGTAAACCTAGTTGGCGCCGAAGGTCATACAGGAAAGGTGGTTTATAAAAACATAGAAAAAATTCTGGCGATGGAAGGCGTAACACCCCACATTTACGGTAAAAAAGAAACACGCCCTTTTCGGAAAATGGGCCATGTGACCATTGTTAACAAAGATCTTAAGGAAGCACGGAGGATTGCAGAGGGGGTTAAGAAGACGATTGAAGTGATTTCAAAATAATAACGATTTGTTGCAAAAAATGCAACAGCTTTTGGAGGTTATTTCCGACTAAAACAACTGAGTATATTTTGTATATTTATCTAAATTTTCTGGTTATGACTACAATTGAAAAAAGAAATAAAATAAAAAACACCATAGAATCTTTTTCGAATGAGCAATTAGAAGAAACGATGTCTTTTATAGAACAGATAAAAGAGAATGATGAAAAACGAAAAGATTATATCAAAGGTTTATTAAAAAAAGAAAAAAATCTTTTCGAAAGGTTTGCCAAATGATTTCAGCAAACCTCGCAAAAGAGATTAATTTAATCATTGCAGGGTTTTCGGGAGGTTCCTCAGGGATACGTGACAACAACGGGCTTCTTTCTGCTCTTAATAGACCATATCAAACTTTTGATGGATTAGATCTTTATCCTACAGCAATAGAAAAATCTGCCGCAATTTTGGAAAGCACAATTATAAATCATCCCTTTATTGATGGAAATAAAAGAATGGATATGTTTTTATGAGATTGTTGTTAGCAGAAGATGATATTTACAGTTTTGTTATATCTATATCAGAAGGTAGAATGAATACTGAATCAATAATTAAATGGATTAAAAGCCACACAACCAAGAAGGATTAATTAATCCTGTATGGTTGGGTCAAAGAGAAGCAGCAAATAATAAATAAATGAAAGTAGCAATAATAATGGGAAGCACCAGCGACCTGCCAGTAATGCAGGACGCAATAGATATTTTAAAAGAATTCCAAATTGAAGTGGAAGTAGACATTGTTTCTGCACACCGAACCCCCGACAAACTATTTGATTATGGAAAAAACGCCCATAAACGCAAAATTTCAGTAATCATTGCCGGAGCTGGAGGAGCTGCTCACCTTCCCGGAATGATAGCCTCATTGTCTCCACTTCCAGTAATTGGCGTACCTGTAAAGTCAAGCAATTCAATTGATGGCTGGGACAGTGTACTTTCTATCTTGCAAATGCCTGGTGGCGTTCCCGTTGCAACAGTTGCACTTAATGGCGCAAAAAACGCTGGCATCCTTGCTGCACAAATCATTGGAGCAAGCAATAAAGCTGTTTTAGATAGAATTATTGCTTATAAAGAAGAATTGAAGATTAAGGTCGAGGCCGCTTCAAAAGAATTATAGAAATAGTTTTAAAAAAAGTTTCCGCAGATTTCGCCAATTTCCGCAGACTCACTCCTATTTCTCTGCGAAAATCTGCGAGATTTGCGGGCTAAAAATTTCAATTTGAAATGAACAATCCCTTATTACAACCATACAATACCGCCCCATTTTCTAAAATTGAAAACAAACATTTCCTTCCCGCAATCAGCCAATTGATTGAAGACACCAAGAAAGAAATAGATGCAATAACTTCAAATTCTGAAGCTGCTACTTTCAAAAACACGGTGGAAGCATTAGAGAATAGTGGAGAACGACTCGATAGGGCAACTAGCATTTTC
The DNA here is from genome assembly GCF_900106795.1 of Aequorivita viscosa. Lineage (GTDB taxonomy): Bacteria > Bacteroidota > Bacteroidia > Flavobacteriales > Flavobacteriaceae > Aequorivita > Aequorivita viscosa. The sequence goes on from NZ_FNNS01000006.1 coordinate 49,549, forward strand.
TTCAATTTAAACAGCGCTGAAACAAATGATGAAATTCAGAAAATAGCACAGGAAATCTCTCCTATGCTCACTGAGTTTAATAATGACATTTTGTTGAATTCAACGTTATTCGAAAAAATAAAATCTGTTTACAAGCAAAAAGACACTCTAAACCTTTCTGACGAACAGCAGATGTTACTTGAAAAAAAATACAAGTCATTTTCAAGAAATGGTGCTAACCTTTCAAACGAAAAGAAGATTGAACTTCGTAAAATAGACACAGAACTATCAAAGTTAAAACTTACTTTCGGCGAAAACGTTTTGGCAGAAACCAATAAATTTGAACTTCATATTACCGACGAAAGCGACCTTTCCGGCTTACCTGAAGGCACTATTGAAGCAGCTTCACAAACGGCAGCAGAAAAAGGAAAACAAGGCTGGATTTTCACATTAGATCACCCGAGTTATGTTCCATTTTTAACGTATGCCGACAATCGTGAACTCCGAAAAAAAATGGCTATTGCTTTTGGTGCCAAAGGCTTTAACAATGACGAGTTAGACAATCAACAAAACGTACTTCAGATTGTAAAACTTAGACATAGACGTGCCAAACTACTTGGTTACAAAAGTCACGCTCATTTTGTACTTGAAGAGCGAATGGCAAAAACCCCTGAAAAAGTAGAGTCGTTTTTATACGAATTACTAGAAAAAGCCAAGCCGGCCGCCCAAAAAGAGTTTGCCGAACTAACTGCTTTTGCTAAAAGTCTTGATGGCGTCGACCAACTTGAAAAATGGGATGGTGCTTATTATTCCGAAAAACTAAAACAAAAACGTTTCGACCTTGATGATGAAAAGCTAAAGCCGTATTTCGAACTTAAAAATGTAATTAATGGAGTTTTCACGGTTGCTAAAAAACTTTATGGCCTTCATTTTGAAGAGGTGAATAACATCGATAAATACCACGCCGATGTAAAAACTTATGAGGTAAAAGATGACGAAGGCGAATTAGTTGCCATTTTTTATGCAGACTTTCACCCACGTGCTGGCAAACGAAACGGCGCCTGGATGACTTCGTATAAACCTCAACGAAAAATAGAATTACCCTCTATAATAGAAGTAAATGAGGCTATAGACTCAGACAACAAAAAGGTTGGAATTGTAAACGATCGACCTCATATTTCAATTGTATGTAATTTTACAAAACCCACAGCAAGCAAGCCTTCCCTTTTAACTTTTAATGAAGTAACAACCCTTTTTCACGAATTTGGGCACGCGCTACACGGTATGCTGGCAAATACCAACTACGCAAGCCTTTCAGGAACGAGTGTTTATTGGGATTTTGTAGAATTGCCTAGTCAGATTTTAGAAAACTGGTGTTACGAAAAAGAAACCTTAGAACTCTTCGCTACACACTACAAAACTGGCGAGGTAATCCCGATGGAGTATATTGATAAAATAAAGGAGTCTGCCACCTTTTTAGAAGGCATGGCAACAATGCGGCAACTAAGCTTTGGAATGCTAGATATGGCTTGGCATGGCGCTTCAGGAGCATCTAAAAACTTTGAGACTGGAGTTAATGTAAAAGAATTTGAGACTAATGTTTTTAGTGGTACTCAGCTTTACCCAGACATTAAAGGGAATTGCATGAGTACTTCATTTTCACATATTTTTCAAGGAGGATACTCGGCAGGTTATTACAGCTACAAATGGGCTGAAGTATTGGATGCCGATGCATTCGCCTACTTTCAACAAGAAGGAATTTTCAATAAAGAAGTCGCAGACAAATTCAAAAATTTCGTACTATCACAAGGCGGTACCATAGACCCGATGAAGCTTTATATTAAGTTCCGTGGACAAAAACCAGATCCCGAAGCACTTTTAAAAAGAGCTGGTTTGTTATAGAACCCATAAGAAATCCTATTCAATATTCGAATAAATTAACTTTAATAATGAAAAAAACCGTCTCGAAAGACGGTTTTGGCTTTATAATACAATTGTTAATTACTTTTTAGTGCCAAAGTTTTTGAACACTTTATTGTTTTTATCAACGCTAAACCTATAGCCTTTCTTTAATAATGATTGCGCAGATGTTCCGCTGCCTCTTGGCGCAGGAGCTCCGTCAATATTAAACTTCATTACTGAAAACAAATTTGTGTTACCGCTTTCATCTGCCGGTGTTAAAACGCCAGCGAATGGATTTGTTCCTTCTGTTGTGGCAATAAGCTCCCCGCCATAATAAACGAGCACTGTATAATTTGTGTTTGGAACTATGTCGCAGTTAGACCATAAATCTACCAAAACTTCATATTCACCGTACGGAATGGTAACATTTGGGCTATCATCATAATAAATATTCTCATTATTAATTTCGTCAATATTACAAGCGGCATTACTATCAACATCTAGCTGACCTCCTGTTGCTGAAGTGGAGTTTGCAAAGTAAATTTCTTCACCGTTAGGATCAATCAAATGTAAATCAACGTCATTAAATTTATCCCAAGAAAGACTTACTTGTAAAATTCCAGTTCCAGCATCCATTAAATTCACTGTCATATCGTGAGAAACACTGTAATTTCCTTGACCATCGCTTACCATAAAAGAAAGACTAAAGGTATCCGAAAGATCTTGTCCAATTAATAAACGCATTTCAGCCGTGGATTCCCCATCACCGTTAATAGACATTGGCATTGTAAAATATCCTGGTTGGTTTTTAACCCCGACTACTACTTGCGTTGCATTTGCACTACCTCTAAGGTTGATAAAATTACTTCCACCAGCCAAAATTGTAGAATTACCCGTGACACTTAAAATTTCTAACGATTGAGAATTGCTTGAAGGCATTGGTCTTCCGTAAAATTCACCACTTTCAATGTTGAAATAGCCATCTTCAAATTCTGCTCTATTAATAAGGTCTTCCTCTGGCGGATTCTCATTATCCTTACTACAAGATGTAATAAGAGCTCCCATAAATAAAAATAGTACGATGTATTTTCCAAAACGGGAAAAGTTTCGATTGTTGTTTTTCATTTTGTTCAAATTTTAGATTAATTAGTTGTTTTCTATCTGCTAAAGATAAAAAATATATTAACATATTATTTGGTTTTGAATGTTAAATTCATTTCTTGTCAATTGAGAATGTAGCCATTACAGACATAATAACTTCATTAATCCCTATTCATAAGGCTATATCACGGCAAATGAAATTGAATTGAGACATCAAAGATTGAAAGGAAAGTTGAAAACTTCATCTAAAAAAATAAAGGTTGAAGGTTTCTTATAAAACAATTTCCGCCCACTTTTATTATTTCCGAAAATTTCGAAAATTGCAAAAGCAGGCGGAAGCCTATAATATTGTAAAGGGTAGAATTTATATTTTAATTCAAAATAAATTTCTTAGTCATTGTATGGTTATTTTCAAGTACAAAATGCGCTATATAAAAGCCATTTGCAAATTGATTTAGCTCTAAGCTTCCCTTTTCATTGTTTACTTCAGAAGAAATTATACGTTGTCCTGCAACATTGTAAATCGTAATTTCCTGAACAACAGAAGATGTGTTGTTTAAATGATAGTTCAACGCTTTGTCTTTTACAAATACGCTCATTGCAGCTTGAGAATAATCATCTACCCCAAGTGTCTGTGGTTTAGCTGCTTCAATAAGAAACTCTAATCCTAATTTCGCGAATTTTACAGCGTGTTCTGGAGTATTAAAAAAAGAATAAACATCGCCCGGAGTATGAATCATAGGATTGTCCTGCCCCATAGCAGCTTCAAATGGGAAAGCTGCATCATACCCGTACTCTGCCCAGCTTGCGTGATCTGAACAACCATAACCACATTCGGTATAATTATAGGTAAATTCGTGATCGCCTGAAGCATTGTAATGATCCATTAAGGCAACAAGATAATTGTTTAAACTAGTGCTGTTATACCAGTCGGTAGTAATATAAATATCGTCATTAGAGCCGTTATAGCCCGTCATATCAAATTGTACATAAGCAACAACATTTACATTATTATCGGCATAACTACTAGCAATTTCATCAGATCCCACTAGACCTATTTCTTCGGCTGCATATGCCATTACTTCGATAGTTCTATTTGGAACAAATTCTTTTTCCAATAAAACACGCACCATTTCGTTCAAAGAAGCAATTCCCGAAGCATTGTCGTCGGCACCAGGAGCATCATCCCTATTCCAAGTTGTTGAATCGATATGACCTCCAATTATTACAAACTCATCTGGAGTATTGGCGCCATCGATAGTTAAAATTACAGATGGCATTGGGGTGTTTACGTGATCCACAATTCGTGTACGCACATCGGTTCTTCCAGATGCTGCAATCATTAAGTCCCATTTTGCTTGTTGATCTAACACAGATTGCTCTGCTTGTGGCTTGGTGTGAAACCGCGTTCCATAACCTTGAAGGTTCAATATGTCGTTTTCAATATTAGTTCCATCTACAAGATCTAAGCATTGGTTCACAAAAGCATCTTCTGTTATTGTATAATCTATTGTTGTACCTCTACGAACAACAGGGTTTAATGCCGCTAAAGCCTTTTCTTCGGAAGCGCGAAAAATATAACCCGGCCCGTGAGTAATAACATTGTCATGAATGTGATGTGTAACTTCTTCAGATAATAATACTGCAGCCTGAGTATCGGTTGTTGCCAAAATCTCCATCTCATCAGGATAAAGCGCTTTAAAAGACACTGCATCAGCGGCATCCATAGTTGCATAAATTGCTGCCGTGCTTTGCGCAAACAAGCCAATTGGCAATAGTAGAAATAATAATATTCCAGTAGTGAGTTTTTTCATTGTCGTATATATAGTGTTGGATTGGTAAAAATAAAATTTCTGACGAACTTCTCGCTATATCGATTCAGTTTATTTATTCTCATTCCAATGGTTTCAAGTTAAATAAATCCATATTTCATATTTGTATTGGAAACTTCTCTTATTTTTGGAAGTGGCTAAAAACTATATTGATTTTGGAAACTCTCAATCCCGAAAAATGGGTCGATAATTACGCAGATTATCTTTACAACTATACTATTGTAAGGGTAAACGACCCAATTGCAACCCAAGATCTTATTTCAGAAACTTTTTTGGCAGGTTTAAAAGCGCAGAAAAATTTTAAAGGTGAAGCTACAGAACGCACTTGGCTTATTTCAATTTTAAAGCGCAAAATTATTGATCATTATCGTAAAAGCAACTCCACCAAAGGTAAGGCCGAAATCAAAATTTCATACCACAATCCCGATTCTGAAGGAGATTGGTTAGAAGAAAATGCTGCCGATCCATTTGACAAAACTGCAGAAGATCAAATAGAAAATGAAGAATTGCGCCTCGCCATTTTAGAATGTTTGGAAACTTTAGACACAAGGCAAGCTGAAATATTTAAAATGAAGACTATTGATGAAATTGATACTGACGTAATTTGTAAAGAATTTAATATCACTCCGTCTAATCTGTGGGTAATAATCCACAGAGCTCGAAAATCCTTGATGGAATGCTTAGAAAAAAATTGGCTCAACTAATTCGATACTATGAAGTTTTTATTAAAATGCGGCGAGACTGCAGAAGTTTGTGACAAATGTCAGTACGAGGAAGCTAGTTTCTTTGAAAAGCTTACAATGAAACTTCATCTTATAATGTGCAAATGCTGCCGAAATTATTCTGCAAATAACAACAAGCTAACTAATTCTATAAAAACAGCGGATATAAAAACTTTTTCGGCAAAGGATAAAGAACTTTTAAAAGCAAAATTAAATCAGGAAATGCGTACGACACCAAAATCATAACGCTGCCAAAAATATATAAATCCCCCACCACAGAATTGGTAACCCTTCTATCCAAAACGAAGCAAAATATCGGTTTTGATACGGTTTTGAAATAATTAGCATTGCTCCTAACAGCACCGAAAAAAGCAAAAGACTTATTAAATAAGCTCCATCGGTAGATAATTTAAAAAATTCAAAAACCAAACAGATTAATAAAATTCCCTCTCCCAACATTTTAGTTCCCCAGACACCTATTTGCTGTGGCAAGGTTTTTAGGTTAAGCGAATCATAAGGTACGTCGCGAATTTCGAAAGGAAGCATTAAAACCACAACAATCAATATTCTTTGAATAAATGTTAGCAAAACATCAACTGAAACTTCACCCACAGCAACCTTTACTGGCACAATTACCGTAATTCCAGCCCATACAAAGGCAACAATAAAAATTTTAATTCCGGTAAAGCTTCGCAAATTCTTATGCCGAATGAGCGGCACTGCATAAAAAAAGGTAGGAATTCCAAAGGCTAGCGCAATTAACATTAAATCCCAAGGAAGGTAAAAAATATTATAAAGCAATGCAAGAAAGCTAAGCCCCGAAAATATCTGAATAGTTTTTAAGGAATTTGTTAAATGTCGGTGATGCAATCCAGCAATTTTGGCATATTTCACAAAATTGTAGCCAGTAACGGCTCCAAAAAACACAAACATCCAAAGAGCTTTGGGAACAGACAAATTGTATTCCAACACGGTAATTTCCGTTAATGCTACAACGGCTAAAGCTACATGAATACTGCTATTAATGTAAAAGGCTAAAATCCATTTGGAAATTTTCATTACACCAAAAATAAAGAAAGCCTTATTACGCTGATCACTTAGTTTATAAAAAATATTTTGGGCGTTTAATCACTACCCATTTCGGGTTAAAAATTGTAAATTTGCCACCTTAATTTCAATCCTATTTTGATGAATACAGATTCCTTTGCTTTAAGACATATTGGTCCACGTGAAAGTGACCTTCCCCAAATGTTGGAAACCGTTGGTGCTAGTTCACTCGACCAGCTAATGTACGAGACCGTTCCAGACGATATTCTACTTAAAAAAGCGCTCGATTTAGACACTGCGATGAGCGAACAAGAGTACTTGGAACATATAACCGAGCTCTCCTCAAAAAACAAAGTTTTTAAAACGTATATAGGATTGGGGTATCACCAATCTAATCTTCCACCTGTTATTCAACGTAACATACTTGAAAATCCAGGTTGGTATACCGCTTACACACCATATCAAGCCGAAATTGCACAAGGAAGACTGGAAGCTTTACTAAATTTCCAGACTGCCGTTGCCGATTTAACAGGAATGGAGTTAACGAATGCTTCACTTTTGGATGAATCTACTGCAGCTGCAGAAGCAATGGCACTACTTTTTGCGGTTCGCGAAAAAGAAAAGAAAAAAAGCAACGCATCTAAATTTTTTGTTTCAGAAGAAATCCTACCTCAAACCCTTTCATTGTTACAAACCCGTTCTACGCCTTTAGAAATTGAATTGGTGGTAGGTAATCACGAAGAATTTGATTTTGCAGATGATTTCTTTGGAGCTATTCTTCAATATCCTGGTAAAACCGGAAAAGTTCATAACTACAAAGAATTTATCCAGAAAGCCAACGATTCTCAAATTAAAGTAGCTGTTGCTGCAGATATTTTGAGTTTAGTATTGTTAGAATCTCCTGGAAATTTTGGCGTAGACGTAGTTGTTGGAACCACCCAGCGTTTTGGTATTCCGTTAGGTTATGGAGGACCTCATGCAGCGTTCTTCGCTACCAAAGAAGAATACAAACGAAGCGTTCCTGGAAGAATTATTGGAGTAAGTAAAGACACCGATGGCAACCGTGCGCTACGAATGGCTCTACAAACAAGAGAACAACACATAAAGCGTGACAGAGCTACTTCAAACATCTGTACTGCTCAAGTTTTACTTGCTGTTATGGCAGGGATGTACGCTGTTTATCACGGGCCAGAAGGTTTAAAATATATTGCAAACAAAGTTCACAGCACTGCAGTAACGCTTTCCAATAGCTTGGAAAAATTAGGCTTCGAACAAGTTAACGATACCTTTTTCGACACAATAGCTATAAAAACTGACGCCACAAAAATCAAGTTCTTGGCAGAAGCTAAAGAAGTGAACTTTTATTACCCAGACAGCGGAACAGTTTCTATTGCTTTAAATGAAGCAACGACAATAAAAGACCTGAACAAAATTTTAGCAATCTTTTCAGAAGCTGTTAAAAAAGACTTTCAAAAGATAACCGAATTGGATAGCGAAAATCGTATTCCAGAAGAAGTTGCACGTAAAACAGAATTTTTACAACAAGACGTTTTTAATAGCTACCACAGTGAAACCGACTTAATGCGTTACATTAAGAAATTGGAGCGCAAAGATCTTTCATTAACGCATTCTATGATTTCATTAGGTTCTTGTACTATGAAACTGAATGCCGCAGCCGAAATGCTTCCTTTAAGCGATCCAATGTGGGGCAATATGCACCCTTTCGTACCAGTAGAACAAGCAGAAGGCTACCAAATAGTTTTGAAAAAGCTTGAAAAACAACTTACCGAAATTACAGGATTTGCAGCTACTTCCCTTCAACCAAATAGTGGTGCACAAGGTGAATTTGCTGGCTTGATGGTAATTCGAGCCTATCATGAATCAAGAGGAGAAGCACACCGGAATATTTGTTTAATTCCAGCATCAGCCCACGGAACCAATCCTGCAAGTGCCGTTATGGCTGGAATGAAAGTAGTTGTTACAAAATCGACTGCCGAAGGAAATATCGATGTTGACGACCTTCGTGAAAAAGCACTTAAACACAAAGACAATTTATCTTGTTTGATGGTTACCTATCCATCAACACATGGCGTTTACGAATCTGCAATTCGCGAAATCACAAGTATAATTCACGAAAATGGCGGACAAGTTTATATGGATGGCGCCAATATGAATGCGCAAGTTGGTTTAACAAATCCAGGCGCTATTGGAGCCGATGTTTGCCATTTAAATCTACATAAAACCTTCGCAATACCACACGGTGGTGGAGGCCCAGGGGTTGGTCCAATTTGTGTTGCCAAACAATTGGCTCCTTTCCTACCATCAAATCCTATTATAAAAACAGGTGGCGAACAAGCTATTACTGCTATTTCTAGCGCACCTTACGGAAGTTCGTTAGTTTGCCTTATTAGCTATGCTTACATCTGTATGCTAGGCGTAAATGGATTGAAAAAAGCGACTCAATATGCCATTCTCAATGCCAACTACATCAAAGAACGCCTAAACGGACATTACGAAGTTCTTTATGCAGGAGAACGAGGCCGTGCAGCTCACGAAATGATTGTAGATTGCAGACCTTTTAAAGAAAAAGGAATTGAAGTTACCGATATCGCAAAACGATTAATAGACTACGGTTTCCACGCACCAACAGTCTCCTTTCCAATTGCAGGGACTTTGATGATAGAACCTACGGAAAGTGAAAGTAAAACCTCACTTGATCAATTTTGTGATGCAATGATTTCAATCCGAAAGGAAATTGAAGAAGCAGATAAAGATCATCCAAACAACGTTTTGAAAAACTCGCCACATACATTACAAATGCTTACTGCCGATAATTGGGAATATCCATATACAAGGCAGGAAGCAGCTTTCCCAATGGATTACATTGCGGATAACAAATTTTGGCCATCGGTAAGACGAGTTGATGATGCTTATGGAGATAGAAATTTAATTTGTACTTGCGATCCAATTGAAAGCTATATGGATGCTTAATTGTGTTGTGAGTTGTAACCAAAAGTCATAATAACCGAAAATTGAATTTCAAAAACTGATTTCTGTTCACTGCTTACTCATTTACTTGACACTAAATATTAGTTAACAAAAATTCCGTATTTTTAATAAAATTTCCCGTATGAATATAAAAATAACAGGAATAGGCAGTTACATCCCTAATACCATTGCCAAGAATGAAGCGTTCGGTTCTCACGAATTTTATAACTCAGACGGCACGCCTTTTGGGCAAGAAAATGAGACTATAATTGAAAAGTTTAAAGCAATTACAGGAATTTCGGAACGAAGATATATTCCTAAAGAGCACAGCACTTCAGACATAGCAACTTTTGCCGCTGAAAAAGCAATTATTAATGCTGGAATAGATAAGGAAGAGCTTGACTATATTATCGTCGCTCATAATTATGGCGATATAAAACACGATTCGGCTCAAAGCGACACAGTACCGAGTATTGCCACACGCGTTAAACATAATCTAAAAATCAATAAACCCACTTGCGTGGGATATGACATGCTTTTTGGCTGTCCAGGATGGATTGAGAGCATGATTCAAGCCAATGCTTTTATAAAATCTGGGATAGCCAAAAAGTGCTTAGTCATTGGCGCCGAAGCACTTTCACGCGTAATAGATCCGCACGATCGCGACTCCATGATTTATAGCGATGGTGCTGGAGCAGCAATAGTCGAGGCAACAGACGAAGAAGGTGGAATTCTATCACACTTCAGTGCAACCTACGCTTTTGAAGAAGCCCATTTTATCTTTTTTGGCGAAAGCAATAATTTAGAAAAGAAAGATAATCGACGTTATATTAAAATGTACGGCAGAAAGATTTATGAGTTTGCTTTAAACCACGTTCCCGACGCCATGAAAACTTGTTTGGAGCAAAGCGGCCAAGAAATTGATGATGTAAAAATGATTTTCATACATCAAGCCAACGAGAAAATGGACGAAGCTATCATAAACCGTTTCTACAAGCTTTTTGACAAACCTACACCAAACAACATCATGCCTATGAGCATAAACAAACTAGGAAACAGCAGCGTGGCTACCGTTCCTACTTTGTACGACATGGTTCTAAATGGCAAAATTGAAGGATATTCAGTAAAAAAAGGTGACGTTGTTATTTTCGCGAGCGTTGGAGCCGGAATGAATATTAATTCAATAGTCTATAAAATGTAAAGTTTTTGTTATATTTAATAAAATTTTGCACTCATGAAGATTATTACTTTCCTTTTTATTTTAATGTCAATCTCTTGCTTCTCTCAAATAGAAGAAAATTTGTTGGTGCATTATAAATTTGATGGGAGCACGCTTGACGAAACTGAAAACGGTTTTGATGGCACTGCAAACAACATCACTTACACTGCCGATCGTTTCGGAAATGAAAATTCCGCCGCCTATTTTAACGGAGTAAACAGCTTTATAGATTTACCAAACCTTGTGGAACTTAAACCACAATTACCCGTTACATTTGCATTTTGGATTGAGTACGACAGCAGCGACTACCAGGACAGAGCGGTTTTCAACACTTCTTTTGAAGATGACGTTAGTTCTGGCATATACTTTAACACACAAATTGCCACTGGCAATTATGCTGTAAACTTTGGTGATGGCTCACCTTTCTATAATCCAACTTCTCGCAGATCATATACAAGCAACCATACTATTGAAAATCATAAATGGGTTCACGTTACAGTAATTGTAAAAACCGCTTTGGATATGGATATATACATCGATTGCAAGGAAGATGGCGGAACTTATTCTGGAGAAGGAGATGATATATTTTATTCATTAACCCCAGGGAGCATTGGACGAAATGACAGAAACTTAAATGTTCCAGCACATTATTTTAAAGGATCAATTGATGATTTTAGATATTGGGACAGAGCTTTAAGTGAAGATGAAGTCGTTCACAACCTATGTTCTGTACTTCACACTTCAGAGTTTTTGGAAAGTAAATTTCTTGTTTACCCCAACCCAGCACAAAATATTTTAAATGTACAGTCAAATTCCAAAACTGATTTTCATCTTAACATTTTTAATAACGTCGGTAAACTTGTTTTATCAACATACTCAACCAATGAAATCAACATCGGAAATTTATCAAATGGCCTCTATTTTTTACAATTTACTTCAGAAAAAAACACCCAAACAAAAAAATTAATCATAAACAGATAAGTAAGCACATCCTAATCTTTCTAAAAATTCATTAATTGAGTTTAACTAATTTTTTCTTCAAGATAATTTATAACGGTCAAATCAATTTTCTTTTGAGGAATACAATGTATCCGTTTCATAAACTTCTCAAACCATCCATCCAAATCCCTCCATCAGGAATAATTAGTTTAAAAACTGATTCTGGACATATTAAAATTGCCACAAATCAAACAAGTTATCTTACAAAGTTACTATTTTGGGAGGGCTATAAAAGTTTCGAGTATTCTGAAATATTTGAAACGCTTTCAAAAAAAGCAGATTGTTTTTTCGATATTGGTGCAAATATAGGTTACTACTCGCTTCTTGCTTCAAAAGCAAACCCAAGCCTAAAAATTTTTGCTTTCGAACCCGCAACTGGACCGAAGTATTATTTAAAAAAAAATATTTCTTTAAATAATTTAAATAACAGCATTATTCCTGTCGAATATGCACTATCCAAAGAATCCCACGATATTGATTTCTATGAAGTGAAAAGTAGTAAATACGACTATCTGGATAAAAATTTATCAGGAGAACACAATACAGGTACAAAAACGAAAACAAGGAATTTTGTAAAAACCACGGTTAAGGCAATAAGCTTAGTCAATTTCATAAAAGACAAAAACATACAAAAAATCGATTTAATAAAAATTGATACTGAAGGAACAGAAGTCGAAATTTTGGAATCGGGAAAGGAATATATTGAGAGGTTTAAACCCATTGTAATCTGTGAAACGCTATTTAATACAACTGAAAATCTATTGACTGATTTTTTCACTAGGATTGGTTACGATTTCTACAATCATTCCAAGAATGGATTAAAAAAGGTTGATACATTATACAGGTTGCAAGATGATGGAATTAGGAATTGTTTTTTTGTGCCAAAAGAGAAAAGTCATTTAATAGCTGAGTTTCTGTCCGAAAATTAATTCATTTGGATTTCCACATCATCATACCTGCCCATAACGAAGGAGCATATTTACTTCAAACGCTTCAATCTTTAGTAGAACAAACTTTTCTTCCGAAGAAAATTACGATAGTAAACGATGGTTCAACTGACGGAACCCAGAGAATAATCGACAGCTTTTCTGAAGAGTATAGTTTCATCAAAGGCATTTATCACAACCTGCCCATCCAGCAGACGGGTTCAGAAGAAGCGCATGCTCCTGGAAGTAAAGTAATCAATGCCTTTTATCGCGGTTTAGAGGCAAATAATGACAATTTCGATATTATTTGCAAGTTTGACGCCGACCTAATTTTCCCAACTAATTATTTAGAAAAAATTGCTACTATTTTTGAAAGTGATCCCAAAATCGGAATGGCCGGAGGTTTTTGTTATATCGAAAAATCTGGGCAATGGGTTTTAGAAAATCTAACCAATAAAGACCACATTCGCGGTGCGCTGAAAGCATATCGAAAAGCTTGTTTTAAAGAAATTGGAGGTTTGAAAAACGCAATGGGCTGGGACACCGTAGACGAACTTCTAGCTCAATATAACGGCTGGAAAATAAAAACGGATACTTCGCTTCACGTAAAACATCTGAAACATACAGGGAAAGTGTATACCAAAGCCGCAAAATTTAAGCAAGGTGAAGCTTTTTACAAATTGCGTTATGGCTTTTGGCTTACCTTTATCGCTTCAGGAAAATTGGCTTCCAGAAAAAGAAGTTTGCGATTTTTTATGGATTGTATGAAAGGATATTACAAGGCAAAAAAAGATAATCTGGAGTTTATGGTTTCAAAAAAAGAAGGCGAGTTTATCAGAAAACTGCGTTGGCAGAATATTTTACGGAAGATTGGGATTTAACTTTTGACGACTTATTCTGTATCAGGCTTGTAACCTATTTGCTTTCTTGGTTTCTCATTATCTTTCTTTTCAATCAGTTCGTCCAAGTAATTAAAGACCAATTCTATATTTTTAGAATGGCTCGTCAGCTTCTTTTTTATTTCTTCGATATCAAGTTTCAAGCTCAAATTATCAATCAAGGCTTCTCGCATTTGCGCAAAAACTTCAATAATCCTAATACTCATTTGTGTAGCTCTTTCTCCTGTCAGCACTTTGGCTAAGTGCAATACACCGTGTTCTGTAAATACGTAAGGCAATGAACCACCTAGGTGTTGTTTGAAAGGTATCGCATTTTGCGATACCATAAAATCTGTTTCTATTTCCGTCAACCTGAACATTATACCCTGTAAAATAATCACGACATTGTATACTCAAATTAATATTAAATGCTGTGGAAACTTTTCTTTATTTCTTTTTGATTGTCCGCAACACATCATAATGCTGTGAATTGTGACATTATAACAACTTTTATATGTAGTCTCAAATAGTAAATACTTTTTTTATTCTGCATTAATCACCGTAATCTGTGGGATATCTTTCACATTCTCAGATTTTTGGTTCCCGCTGATCTCACAGATACTCGCAGACTTTTTTACTTGTATGGCAAAAAGCGGATATACAAATTTCTTTTTACCAGTTCCCGCAATCGGATGTTCTTTACATCATAAAGCTCCACTAAATCCTTATCTAACATAACTTTCTGACCTCTAACCAAAAAAATTTTATTTCTAATCACTTCATTGGGTATAATATCTCAAATTTAACAATCTTCAATTAGACCCCACAATTTCACCATTTACATTTAACGGACAACAATTCACCAATCCTTCCCGCTCCAAACCCTTCTTATTCCTTATTTTTACAAATAAAAATTTCAGTATGAAAATCAAGGTATCTTTCTTTCTATTTGCGTTATCTTTTAGTCTACTTACGTCCTCCTGTATTTCAGTTAAAGTAAGTGAAAACACAGTTACGGCAGCAGAAACATCGGTCAATGTAAAGATGCCCAAAAACATCATCCTACTTATCGGTGATGGCATGGGATTAAGTGAAGTTTCTGCAGCTATTTATTACAAAGATGGCAAACCAAATTTTGAACGATTTTCAACTATAGGACTTAGCAAGACTTCATCAGGATCTGAATTGATAACTGATTCGGCTGCAGGAGCAACGGTTTTCTCGACTGGCGTAAAAACCTATAATGGCGCCATTGGAGTGGATCGCGACACCATTCCAGTACCAACCATTGTGGAGCAACTTTCTAAGGATGGTTATAGCACAGGTATTGTTGCCACATCCTCAATACAACACGCTACTCCTGCCTCTTTTTATGCACACGTAGAGCACAGAAGAATGTACGAGGAAATCACTGAGTTTGCGCCAAATTCTGGAGTTGATTTCTTTGCGGGTGGTGGACTTAAATATTTTAATGACCGAAAAGACAAGCGGGATCTTTTAGAGGATATGCCCGCGGCTGGCTACACCGTCATCACGGATAAGTTGCCAACCACTAATGTAAGAGGAAAGGAACTCATCCTCTTGGCTGAAAATGGCATGCCCAAAATGAGCGAAGGTCGTGGTGATTTTCTACCGGATGCCACCAAACTGGCTTTGGAAAAACTCTCCAAAAATGAAAAAGGTTTTTTCCTGATGGTTGAGGGAAGCCAAATAGATTGGGGCGGCCACGACAACGATGCAGATTATTTGATCGAAGAATTACTGGACTTTGATAAAACCATAGGCGTGGCGTTGGATTTTGCAAAACATAATGGCGAAACCTTAGTAATTGTTACCGCAGATCACGAAACAGGCGGCTTTACATTGGCCGCAGATGGAAAGGATTACAACAAGATTAAACCTGTATTTTCCACCACAGGCCATTCTGGAACAATGGTTCCCGTTTTTGCCGAAGGTCCAGGCGCATTCTTGTTTAATGGTATTTATGAAAGTAATGAGATATATTTTAAAATGATGGAGGCTATAGGAAAATAGCAAAACCTACTCTCAATAAACTTTTTCATTAAAAGCCAACATTCTCATTATAAGTTGATATTATTACAATTTAGAAGTATAAGAAGACTATTTTTGACCTCATCGCTTAGCGTGTTGTTAACTTTTTTTTATCTAAAAACAGTGAACTAAATTTAGTACTTTAGCCCGAGCAATCATTTTATGAAGTATTTACACGATATTGGCTCCTATTTCTTAATGTTGAAAAGGGTGTTTGGCAGTTTCACCAAAACATCTGTGCTTCGGCATTTAATACTTAAGGAAATCAACGACCTCATTATCACCTCGTTACCTATTGTAGCATTTATCAGTTTTTTCGTAGGTGGGGTTGTAGCAATACAGACTGCACTAAATATGGATAATCCGATTATTCCTAAAACTTTGATTGGTTTTGCTACGCGACAATCGGTTATTTTAGAGTTTGCACCTACTTTTATGTCTATTATTATGGCAGGGAAAGTAGGATCATTTATTACTTCCAGCATAGGCTCTATGCGTGTAACAGAACAAATAGATGCGTTGGAAGTAATGGGAATTAACTCATTAAACTACCTAGTTTTTCCAAAAATTGTAGCTTTAATGTTCTACCCTTTTGTAATTGTGGTTTCCATGTTTTTAGGAATTATGGGCGGATGGGTTGCTGGTGTTCAAGGTGGTTTTGTAAGCTCTTCCGATTTTCTAGCTGGAGTTCAAGAAGGTTTCATTCCGTATCAACTTTTTTACGCCTTCTTTAAAACCTTAGTCTTCTCATTCATATTAGCAACTGTTCCATCGTGGCAGGGGTTTTACATGAAAGGTGGAGCACTCGAAGTGGGTAAAGCAAGCACCAATTCGTTTGTTTGGACTAGTGTACTCATTATCGCTGCAAACTATATAATTACCCAACTCTTACTAAGCTAATGATAAAAGTTGAAAATGTACATAAAAGTTTTGGGGATGAGAAAATTCTCAAAGGAATTAATACCGAATTTGACAAGGGTAAAACCAATCTTATTATCGGGCAAAGTGGAAGTGGTAAAACTGTTTTTTTAAAATGTCTTTTAGGTCTTTTTAAACCAGAACAGGGCCGAATTTATTATGAAGACAAAGCCATTCAAGATATGGATGATGAAGAGCAAAGGCAACTTCGTGAAAAAATCGGGATGTTGTTTCAAGGGGGGGCATTGTTCGATTCAATGAATATTGAAGAAAACGTAATGTTTCCACTTCGGATGTTTACTAATAGAAAAAAGTCAGACCATCTGGATAGAGTAAATGCAGTATTAAAGCGTGTTAAACTTGAAAATGTAAACAAAAAATTTCCTGCAGAAATATCTGGAGGAATGCAGAAACGTGTAGCAATTGCACGAGCTATAGTAAACGAACCACGATTTCTTTTCTGTGACGAACCAAACTCAGGACTGGACCCAAAGACTGCAACTATTATTGATAATTTAATTCAGGAAATAACCCACGAAAATAACATTACCACAATCGTTGTAACCCACGATATGAATTCAGTAATGGAAATTGGCGAAAAAGTAGTCTTTTTAAAGGAAGGCCTGCTAGTTTGGCAAGGTACCAATCAAGAAATTTTTAAGACCGACCATGAAGATGTAACAAACTTTGTTTACTCTTCAGATTTATTCAAAAAAATTAGAGAAGTTCAAAACAAAGAAGCTTAGGGCGATTCTACCAAAAGTGTATCTAACTTCATTTTAAGTTTCATCCACTGTTCAATTTTCTTGGTGTTTGTATTTCGTTGTTTAGCCGAAACATTAGGCTTCCAACGCAAGGTTATAACAGGCAGTGTGTCAATTTTTTTAAAGTTTGTGGTTATTTTATTGGCGTATCCAAAACTTTCAAGATCATCATAATTAATTTTAATCTCTTCGCTTAATTGTTTAAAAGGGACATTTTTAACCTTTACCAATGCTATTTGATCCTCTAAAAAGCGAATCTGTTCGTCCTTATCGTGAATCAGTTTTTCATTTTTCACATAAAGATCTTCCAAAATACCTGCTTTAACTTCGCCTGAAAGTCTCGCTGCCATTTCCCCGCTCTGATCGGCTCCTTGATAAATACGAAGTTTGGTATTCTCCATTTTTTCGGTCTCTTTAAGCTGTGAATGCCATTCAGATATTTTTGATTGCGGAACGGGGCGCCCTATTAAATACACATCGATGTACTTGGTTTTATGGTTTTGAGTAGACTTTACTACTTCTGCCCCATCATATTTAATTGCAGTACGAACAAATTCTTTCGCCTTCGCTTCAAAAAGCTCTTGATCTAATAATTTAACGAATAACCAAACACTAGGCACCATTACTGCAATAGCAATCAAAGATGCTATTTGAGCTGTTCTTTTGCGTCTTTTACTATTTGCATAACGCACCAATGGAAATCGGAGAATTTTGGAAACAATAAAAGTGGCAAGTGCAATAAACACAGCGTTTATAGAAAACAGATAGAGCGCACCAAAGGCGTAGGAGGCATTCCCGATAGCCAAACCGTAACCAACTGTACATAGTGGCGGCATTAAGGCAGTGGCAATTGCAACTCCAAAAATTACACTTGCTATGGTACCGCTTTTTGTTTTTGCTACAATTAGCCCTAAACCTCCAAAAATTGCTATAAGAACGTCTAGAATTGTTGGGTAAGTTCTGGCTAATAATTCGGGTGTTTCCTCAGTTAGCGGCGAAATTTTAAAGTATAGAAAGGCCGTCATTACACTCAGAAATACCATTATTCCAAGGTTAATAAGGGAACGACGCATCATTAATACGTCATTAATGGCAACAGCAAGGCCAATACCAACAATCGGCCCCATAAGTGGAGAAATAAGCATCGCTCCAATTACTACTGCGGTGCTACTTACGTTGAGTCCAATAGAAGCAACAAATATGGAGAAAATCAAAATCCAAGCGGTGTGCCCTTTAAACGGAATATCCTTTTTAACCGATTCAATCGTAGCCTCACGATCCGAATCAGATTGAATATCGAATAATTCCCATAAAAAGTTTTTAATAGCTCCCCAAACATTGCGCTTCTCACTCTCATGTTCGGCGCTATTAGGAGTAGCTTTCACCTCTTCATTATCTACTGAATTCTCCATTTACACATATTTATTTCCGAATTTATCTGAAACATCCTTTAGCAGTTCTTTGATTTCTTGATCCTTTTCCATAGGAAACACAAGCAAAACATCGTTTTTATCTACAACTATATAGTTCTCCAAACCCTCTAAAACTACCAGCTTCTTCGCCGTAGTAAATATCATATTATTTTTTGATTTTTTAAGTACTGTATCTGCATTCACTACAGTATTATTATCACTGTCTTTGGGCAGTTTATCATATAGTGCTCCCCACGTTCCTAGATCGTTCCAATCAAAAGTAGCTCTTTTTACAAACACAGTATCTGAACGTTCCAAGATACCGTAATCTATTGAGATGTTTTCTGCTTTATGATAGTTTTCATCTATAAATTCTCTTTCTTCGGAAGTGTTTAAAACAGGAATTCCTTTCGAGAATAAAGCGTTCATCTCTGGCAAATACTTCTCAAAAGAAGCCACAATACTTTTGGCGCTCCAAATAAAGATTCCAGCATTCCACATAAAGTTTCCACTTGCAAGGAATTGTTTTGCAGTTTCATACTCTGGCTTTTCCCGAAACTGTTTTACTTTTTCAATACCTTGACCATTTTCATTTTTATCACTTTCAATATAGCCATATCCTGTATTTGGAAAAGTAGGCGCAATTCCCAAAGTCATTAAAACACCATCTTTTTGGGCAGTGTTAAAACAAGTTTGCACATCATTGGAATAGGATGTTTCATCTTCAATCCAGTGATCGCTCGGTGCAACAAGCATTAACGCTTCTGGGTTCTCTTTTTGAATTTTTAAAGCCGAAAGCAAAATACAAGGTGCCGTGTTGCGCATAGCAGGTTCTAAAACAACCTGCTTTTCGGTTATTTTTGGTAATTGTTTTAAAGTAACCTCTAAATATCGCTCGTTTGTAAGAATGTATATGTTTTCTGAAGGGATGATTTTATTGAGTCTAGAGAATGTTTTTTGAAGTAACGTTTGTCCAGTTCCCAACATATCGTGAAACTGCTTGGGGAAGTCCTGAGTACTCACAGGCCAAAACCGTGAACCAATTCCTCCTGCCATAATTACTGCGTAATAATTTTTATTCATTCCTAAAAAGGTTTAAGAGTTTATCGGTTTAAAAGTTTAGAAATCATTTCTTTATATTTTTATCTTGAATTAAGTTTCAAATTTTGAGTTTCTCCTTGAGTACAATTCACAATTAAGGTTTCGCTTATAAACTTTTAGAACCTTTAACATATAAACTCGCTTCAAAAACTCACTTCAAAAACTCAACCTCAGCATTCGGATTGAAAAGATAAACCTTTCCTGTGGAGATTTCCACACATTCAAACCGTTTTACTCGTTGACTTCCGCGTTTAAACACCCTTCCGTTGTACAGTCTAAAATGAGCACCATAGGGTATTTCAAAGATATAATTTTTATCGTTCTCAGGGTCGAACTGCTTTAAAGCTAAGGAAAGTGTTGCATCGGTGTCGCTCGAAGCTTTGGGGTTTTTGAAATGACGCGCCAATAAGGGTAATAGCTGACTCGGAAATATCTCAGGACGCAAAAAAGGCAGCATTAATATTTGAAAAGTCCGTTTCCATTCTACACCGTGTGGTTTAATATTGCTTCCAAATTTCATAAAAGCTTCTAAATGTGCAATTTCGTGAACCAACGTTATCAAAAACCGATATTTATTTAACGACGCATTTACGGTAATTTGATGCTGTCCATTTGCCATTTTTCGATAATCCCCGTGACGCGTAACACGTTCATTCACAATTTTAAGATGAACTTTATGCGTTTTAATTAGGTCAAAAATAGCTGCTGTAGCCGCCTGCGGAATGTACTTCTCAAGAATTTCAGTCATAGTGATTTTAAAGGAATCAGATATTTCTAAACATCTCAAAAATACCTAGAGTTATTGAAACAATTACCTTTTTTTCGGTCTAAAAGCTAATTGCACAATTTTTTTTACCCAAAATTTTAACCCCATCTTATTTATCATCAACAGCTTATCTAAGCGCCCCAAAATTGAAGCAAAAATGTCTTTGAAACTTCAAATTTTCAGAATAGATTTGCACCTTGTTTGTAATAAGTCTAAATAAGAATAACACATGAAACTCATCACTTCTCTATTTTTTATGATATGCGCACACTTGCTGTTCGCCCAACAAAAATCTACAATTTCTGGTCAAATTACCGATATAGATAACCTTCCTATCGCCTTTGCTAGCGTTTATATTTCTGAACTTTCGAAAGGAGCTGCGGCAGATGCAGATGGAAATTTTATAATTGATAATATTCCTTTTGGCGAATGGAAACTTACTGCAAGCGCCGTTGGTTATAAAGCAATGACAATTACCATTTTGCCAAACGAACCTTCATTGAACAATGTTAATTTTAAGCTATTACACGACAACGAATTAGATCAAGTAGAAGTTTTTGGAAATCGAAATGATCATCCAGATAAAATTGAATCGATTACTCGATTGCCGTTAAAGCCTTACGAACAGATACAAAGCATATCGGTTCTTTCTAGCAAATTGATTGAAGACCAAGGAGCCCTGAGCATTTCTGATGCAACCAAAAATGTTCCAGGTGTATATACGTTTGCAACCTACGGAAACAAAAGGGAAAGTATGTCTTCACGGGGTTTTCGTGGGATTCCGATTTTGAAAAATGGTGTTAGAATTCATTCTGATTTTAGGGGTGTAGGAATTTTAACCGATATGCAAGGTGTAGATAACATTCAGGTTTTAAAAGGTACAGCTTCTATTACCCAAGGTGTAGCAACCGATTTAGGAAGTCCTGGCGGAGTAATAAACATTGTTACTAAAACTCCAAAATTCACCAAAGGTGGCTCCATTAGCTTGCGTGGCGGGAGTTTTGGCGAAATACGTCCAACTTTTGATGTATATGGACCTTTAAATAAAGAAGAAAATATTGCATTTAGATTGAATGGTGCCTTAGAAAGAGCCGATAGCTATCGTGCAATGATAGATAAAGAAAGTTTTTACTTCAATCCTTCGATTCAATGGCGTGTAGACGACAAAACCAAAATCACTTTAGAGCTGGATCATTATTACGATTCTAGAACCCCCGACTTAGGAACAGTGAACCTTGGTGAAAATGACGTAAACGCTATTTATGACTTGCCACATTCGCAATTTTTAGGTTTTGAAAACGATCGTTCTATTACAGAAAACACAACGTATGCCATCCGAATGGAACGCGAATTGAATGAAAATCTTACCTTACAAGGGGCCTTTTATAGTTCTTCATTAAATTTAGACGATAAAGGCGCTGGGCTCCGAGGAGTTATTACTACTAATGATGTGCCTCAATACAACCTACGACAACGCACTTACGCTACTTCTACAAGAAATGATAAAAACAGTGTTTTACAGTTCGATTTAATTGGCGACAATGTGTACACAGGTGCTATAAAACACACTTTTCAAGTCGGTTTTGATTATCGATCAAATACGTATAGCACAAACAGTCAAACTGCGGGTGTTATAGATACAATCAATGTATTTCAAAATAACACTCATATACTTACCAATCCAACTTTGGGAGCTCCCAATACAAATGGTGGCAAAACCAATTCGTTAGGATTTGTGGTTCAAGATGTAATATCTTGGAACACTTGG
The DNA here is from genome assembly GCF_900106795.1 of Aequorivita viscosa. Classification (GTDB taxonomy): domain Bacteria; phylum Bacteroidota; class Bacteroidia; order Flavobacteriales; family Flavobacteriaceae; genus Aequorivita; species Aequorivita viscosa. The sequence goes on from NZ_FNNS01000006.1 coordinate 71,923, forward strand.
CTTAAAACATTCTTAGGCGCACGATATAGCACGACAGAAACTATTTTGGAGATAGCAAACTCTAGAAGCGATGCTTTTAATCCGCTAGGGGGCATTATTATTTCACCAATTGAACACATTAATGTATTCGCTTCTTACACCAACAGTTCATACCCTAGAACAGCCTCAAGATTGGGAGCAAACGGTGAAGAATTAGGTAATGAAAGATATGATCAAATTGAAACGGGACTTAAAACAACCTGGCTCAATGATCGACTTCGGTTTAATTTAACTCTTTACAGAATCAATAATAAGAATATTAACCTCCCTGTTTACGATGATTCCTGGACAAACATTTTATACTATGCTAAAGGCGGGAACGACCAGCGGCAGGGGATTGAAGTTGAACTTACCGGACGTCCGTTTGAAAACCTTGAACTTATTGGAGGGTACGCATACATCGATGCGCAATATAAAGATCACACATCATACGTTTATGGCTCGGCCCCTTTAAATACCCCAAAGCACACTTTTAATGCATACGCCAACTATACGTTCAGACAGTACATACCTGGACTTTCAATTGGCGCAGGAGCTTACTTTACAGGTGAACGCCCTATAAACGACTGGTCTTCGGGACCTGTAACGCATCAAGGAATTGTTCCAAATCAAAAACCATTTAATGTAGACTCTTACACAATGGTAAATCTTCAAGCTGAATATCGCTTTAATCAACATTGGAGTTTGCAAGTTTTGGTTAATAATGTATTTGATACAATTGGCTATAACGCTTATCGTACTAGCTATATAAACCAGACCGATCCACGCAACTTTGCAGGAGTTTTACGCTATAACTTCTAATTGTTTAAATTAGCAAATTGTTAAGGGGCACAACCGAGGTCGTGCCTCTTAACTCAAACCGAATTTATATTGATGTGAATTGAGCCGTACATCATTTAATTAGTGAAACGATTTCGTGTTAACAACACAAGCTAATGAAACCGAAAAAATACACGTTGCGCAAGTTTATAAATGACATCCATCTTTGGCTGGGAATAGGAAGTGGTATTATCTTGTTTATAATTTGTCTCACAGGTACCGTACTAACTTTTGAAAACGAAATAAAAAGTGTTTTTGCTGATGAGGCAATTATTTTGCCAAAACAAGAAGTAGTTTCAATAGAAGAAATGGCGGAAACCCTTTCGGTTGAAGGAGAAGTTATGCGGGTTGCCATAGATGCAGACCAAACAAAACCATATAAATTCGCTGTAAAAACAAATAAGACCGACCGGCGCGGAACAACGTTTTTAGCCAATCAATACACTGGTACTTACGTTAAACTAGCACCTAATGTTTTGGATGGTTTTTTTATGACTATGTTCAAACTGCATCGTTGGTTGCTTCTGGATATTTCAGTAGGAAGACCCATTGTTGGAGTTTCAACAATCATATTTTTAATTCTATCAATTTCTGGAATCGTGCTTTGGTTTCCTAAGAAGAAATTAAAAAAACTAAAATGGCGGCATCTAAAACCTGGATTCAAAATAGCCTGGCACGCAAAATGGAAACGCATAAACTACGACTTACACGTCACGCTGGGATTCTACACCGCTATATTTCTAGTAATTATGGCACTTACAGGACTATTTTGGTCTTTTGAATGGTACAAAGATGCGGGTAGCGCAGTTTTAGGAACCGAAGTCTTTAGCGGTCGCGGTGGAGAGCCAAAAATAAAATCCAATATCTCAGCTAATTCAAACAAGGTTGATTACAACACTGTTTTAAAAATTACAGCGCGTGAGTTACCATTTAAAGGCACTACAATCTTCCAAATTCCAACAGATGAAAATGAAGTATTTAGCATTAAAAAGCTTCACGATAAAGATTTTTTGCAAACTGCCACAGACGAATTAAAAATAGATCTCGATGGAACTGTTATATCGAAACAACTTTTTTCGGAAAAACCAATAAATGTTCAAATTGCACAGTCTATAAAAGCAATTCATATAGGAACAATCTTTGGGTGGTTTTCAAAAACTATTTACTTTATTTCTTGTTTAATTGCCACAAGTCTTCCCATTACAGGAGTGATTATTTGGCTTAATAAGTTGAAGAAAAAGCCTAAAAAGAAATTTATTAAGGCGTAGTACTAGAAACCTGAAGTATTTTTCCATTGTAGAATTTATTCCCTGTTAGAGAAAAATCCACTATATACTTTGCCATTTCTGTTGCAGACAAAGGTGCTTTCAAACCTGGGAATGCTTCTTCAAGCATTTCAGTCTGAACGGAACCAAGTGCCAACGCATTGAAGGATGGGCCAGTCTCTTTGTATTCTTCAGCCAGCAATTCAGTTAAGGTAAGAATAGCGCCTTTACTACTGCTATACGCACTAAGTCCAGGAAATTTTACACTTCCTTGTACGCCTCCCATACTACTAATATTTACAACGTGACCGTCTTTTTTCATAAATGGTACCACTGTTCGCATTAAGGTTGCAGGGCCAAATATATTTACGTCATAGCATTGTTTAAACTCTTCGGAAGTAATTTTAGAAAACGGCTTATTTACTAGAAATCCTGCGTTGTTTATAAGCACATCTACTTCCTTCATTTTAGTTTGAAGGTATCCGCCAAGTTTAACTATTTCAGATTCATCGGCAATATCAAATTCAAGGGCAGAAACGTTTTTCAGTTTTAATGCTAAAATAGGTTTCGAATTCCTTGAAAGTGCCAAAACATTATGACCCGCTTCTGAAAAAAGCTTTGCCATTTCAAATCCTATTCCTCGTGAAGTTCCCGTTATAATTATGTTTTTCATTGAATTTGATTTTTGAGACCCGAAAGGTCGCGGAGTCCTTGTAAGGTACCTTGAAGTCTATGTCGGTCGGACAAGCTTGCAAAAAAAACTATATACCTAACAGGTTTATTAGACCTGTTAGGTATAGATATAGTTATACAAACATCGTAACAGGGTTCTCGATATATTGTCTTAGTGTTTGCATGAATTTAGCTCCAGTAGCTCCATCAACTGTTCTGTGATCGCAGGCTAAGGTTACTGTCATAGTGTTACCAACAGCTATTTGCCCATTTTTCACAACAGGTTTTTGGATAATTGCACCTACTGATAAGATAGCCGAGTTTGGCTGATTTATAATAGAAGTGAATTCCTTAATACCAAACATTCCAAGGTTTGAAACTGTGAAGGTACTTCCTTCCATTTCTTGTGGCGTAATTTTTTTAGTACGTGCTTTCCCAGCCAGTTCTTTTACTTGTGCTCCAATTTGAGAGAAAGTCATTTGATCTGCAAATTTAAGAACAGGAACTAATAGACCTTCGTCTACAGCTACGGCAACTCCGATATGGATGTGGTTCGCAATTTTAGTTACTTCTGGCGACCACTGACTGTTTACTTGCGGGTGTTTGCGAAGTGCCATTGCACACGCTTTTACAATCATATCGTTAAATGAAATCTTGACATTTGGATCTGAGTTAATCGCCTCGCGAGCTGCAATGGCGTGATCCATATCGAGTTCAACAGTAAGATAATATTCAGGTGCAGTGAATTTTGATTCACTTAGTCGCTTCGCAATGGTTTTACGCATTTGCGAGTTTTTAACCTCTTCAAAGCTTTCAGTTCCAACTGGAATATATCCTTGTGCGGAAGCTGCAGGCTGATAGTTTGCGATATCTGCCTTTACGATTCTACCGCTCTCGGCACTTCCTTGAACCAAACGTAAATCGATACCTTTTTCTTCTGCCATTTTTCTGGCAAGTGGAGAAGCAAATATGCGTCTATCTCCAGAATCTTGTGTGGTAGTAGATTTATATTGTGAACTCTCAGGTTTTGCAGGTTTAGTTTCTTTTTTATCCGAAGTTTTCTTTTCTTTCTTTGAAGATTCTTTTGAAGAGTCTTCCGAAGATTTCTTTGCCTTATCGGCACTTTTTCCACCTTTAAGATTGTCAAGAATACTTGAAACATCTGTTCCTTCAGGCCCTATAATTGCTAAAACTTCATCTACAGGAGCCGACTCGCCTTCACCTATTCCAATTTTCAATAGCACTCCAGAGTAGAACGATTCGAATTCCATTGTAGCCTTATCGGTTTCAATTTCGGCAAGAATATCGCCTTCTTCAACCTTATCGCCTTCTTTTTTAAGCCAAGTAGCTACAGTTCCTTCGGTCATAGTATCACTTAACCGAGGCATAGTGATAATTTCGACACCTTCAGGCACATCTGCTTCGCTTGATGATTGATCGTCGCCTTTTGATTCAGATTTCTTATCATCATTTTCTTCTTCATCTTCGTCTTCATCTTCGTCTTCAACTTCAGCTTCATTTTCCGAAGACTTCCCATCAATCAATTTTGAAATATCTTCATCTTCATCACCGATAATTGCCAAAAGCGAATCTACTTTTGCGGTTTCGCCTTCTTCTATTCCAATATAAAGCAATGTTCCTTCATAAAAGGATTCAAAATCCATAGTAGCTTTGTCAGTTTCAATCTCAGCTAGAATATCGCCTTCTTTTACGGTATCGCCTACTTTTTTAAGCCAGGTTGCCACCGTACCTTCTTCCATTGTGTCGCTCAAGCGCGGCATGTTAATTACTTCTGCCATTGCCTATAATTTATGTTTTAAAAACGGATAATCTTCCTGTTCGTACACTGAATCGTACATAACATTCATATCTGGATATGGAGAATCTTCTGCAAACTTTTCGCATTCTGCAACCATCTCCTTTACCTTATCATCTATTGCTGCTATTTCCTTTTCTGTGGCCCATTTGTTTTCGTAAATCTGATGAAGTACGTATGTAATAGGATCTTCTTCCTGCTTTTTAGCAACTTCTTCTTTTGTTCTGTAATGCTGAGCATCGCTCATAGAATGTCCACGGTAACGATAGGTTCGCAATTCTAAGAATGTTGGCCCGTCACCTCTGCGCGCACGCTTGATAGCTTCGTCCATTTCTTTGGCCACTACTTCTGGTTTCATTGCATCTACAGGCTTACACGGCATTTCGTACCCTAAGCCGAGCTTCCAAATGTCGGTATGGTTGGCGGTTCTTGCAACAGAAGTTCCCATAGCGTACCCATTGTTTTCGCAACAGAACACCACTGGCAATTTCCAGAGCATTGCAAGGTTAAACGCTTCGTGAAGCGCACCTTGACGCACAGCACCGTCGCCCATATAGGTTAAGGTTACGGCATCGCGTTCAAAATATTTATCTGCAAACGCCAACCCAGCTCCTAGCGGAATTTGGCCACCAACAATTCCGTGACCCCCATAAAACCTATGTTCTTTAGAGAAAATGTGCATAGATCCTCCCAAACCTTGAGAGGTTCCTGTTGCTTTTCCGTAAAGTTCGGCCATTACTTTTTTAGGGTCTTCGCCCATTCCGATAGGTTGCACGTGATTTCTATATGCGGTAATCATTCTATCTTTAGTAAGATCCATGGCGTGAAGCGCACCAGCCAAGACTGCTTCTTGTCCATTATAAAGATGCAGGAATCCCCGCACTTTCTGATTGATATACACTTGCGCCAATTTATCTTCAAACTTGCGCCAAAAGAGCATGTTTTCATACCAATCTAGGTACGTTTTTTTAGTTATTTTCTTCATCTATTGACTATAAGGCTTCCCACAGGGGAAATTTATTAAACGGATAACAAAAGTACCACTTTATAAGCAGAAATTCCAAATGCCGCTCTTCAAATGACAAAAACAAAATACAAGCGAAAAATTGAAAAACGAATTGCTGTAACTTTCAAAAATATAATCTGAAAATCAATACGTTACAGAAAATATGCGAACACCAGATGTTGGGAATATTTTCCGATCTTGTTTTAACTACAATTTACTGTCATCAAAACCACAGCGTAAAATGACCACCATGAAAATATAACGAGAGCTTCATTTGAACGGTTTGCAATGAGCCCAATACCCTACAAAGCTTTCTCTGATGAATTACAAATATTTGGCATCGAACCCTAACGGAAGTAAATCCTTAACAGAAGCTACTTTTACTATATTGCCCGTTTCGCCCATAAAGTAGATTGCGATAGGTGAATTTTGTCTTTGTTCGTATTCACTGAGTGATTGACGGCAGGCGCCACAAGGACCAATAGGTTGATTTAGCTGGTGGTGTATTGAGCTTGCTGTAATTGCCAAGGCTTTTATAGTTTGATTAGGATACACTGCCCCGCAATGAAAAACAGCTACTCGCTCGGCACACAGACCAGATGGATATGCAGCATTTTCTTGATTGCTCCCCACGGTAATTTCGCCCGATTCTAATAAAATGGCTGCACCCACACTAAAGTTTGAATATGGGGCATACGCTGTGTCGCGTGTTTGTTGCGCACGCTTCATCAATTCTTGAATGTTTGTTGGAAGCTCTGAAATGCTTTCAAAAATTTCTAATTGGATTTCTATCTTCGTTTTTTTCGACATATAAATAAATTAAGCTGACTACAGCATTATTCCCAAACCTAATTTAATAATTGAAACATTGGTTGTTTGAGATGGACTTAAAACGTTTACATCAAATAATGTAATATAATCATACTGAAATTGTGCAAAAAGACTTTTCGTTAAAAGATAATAAGCCCCAACATTTCCGTTCAGCCCTTTTAAGGTAACCGAACTTGAAGCTTGAGAGCTGTGCGAAGCTGCATTGAATACTAGGAAACTATAACCTAAGCCCATAAACGGTCGGAATTTTGGCAAACTCTCTATATTCAGTTCTGCAAATACCCTAGGCAATATTGTAAAGTTATTAATTTCTGCCGCTGCATACGGGTCTTGGAAATCGTCAGGATAAGATGGGAGATAAAGCTGTACTTTCTTTTTAAAATAGCTTCCGTTAACCGAGACTCCCAGATTTATATTTGAAACATTTACAATTCTATATTTTACCCCAATATCCGCAATACCACTAAAATCTTCACCAAAAAAACCACTCCCTACGGCAATAGGGAAATTAGCTTCTACGCTAAATTTAGAATCTTGTGAAAATAAAAATTGCGTCATTAAAAATAATGACGCAATTATACATTTGTTTATACAAGACATATATTAGTTATTAAACAGCTAGTATTCATCATACGTATCTCCAAAGTTGAAAGTCAGTCCAAAGCGAAGCGTTCCGTCTAATGGTGTTACTGCCTTCCCCATTCCGAAAAGGTACGAGATATCGATATTGATTGCGGTATATCTAAATCCAGCTCCAAAGGAAGCAAATTTTCTTCCCCCTTTTTCATCGCTTTCATTAAAATAACCACCTCTAAAAGCGAAAACGTCTTGATACCAGTATTCTGCACCTAATGCCCAAGTAAATTCTTTCATTTCTTCACTAAAACCACCTGGCGCATCGCCAAATGATTGAAACATTCCTTTCACAAAACTTACATTAGGATCTTGTCCTTTATAAATGACATTGTTGTTTACAGGTTGACTTAAGTCTGGTTCTCCGTCAGGACCTACAACATATTCAGTTCCATACATTGGAGGAGTAGGCACTAAAAGTTTATTCACTTCGGCAGATACACCTACTTTATTGTATTCGTCAAGGATAAAATCGAAACCACCTCCTAGTGCTAAATTGGTTGGAAGAAAGTTTTCTTGTCCTACTTCGTCATACTTCAAGGTTGGGCCAATATTTGAGATATTGAAACCCATTCTCCAACGTCCGTCGAAATCATTGTATGCAATTTCTTCACTTTGATAATATCCTGCAATATCCACAGCGAATGAACTAGCAGCGTGCGCATCCTCGGCTTGAGATTGTATTTTTAAATCTGAACGTAAATACCTACCAGCAACCGCCATAGCGAAACGTTCGCTCAACCTAAGCGAGTATGAAACATCAAAAGTCATTTCATTCGGGCTTTGAATTAAAGGAATTTGATCAGCAGTTTCACGCAATTCAATTTCCCCCAATTTAAAGTAACGGAAACTAGCAGCAACTGCACTTCGTTCACTTATTCGATTAAAGTAGGTTAAATTTCCTAGAAATATATCGTTTACTAGTTTACTTAAATATGGAGTGTAGGTAATACCCACACCTTGCTTAGAGGTAATAAAAGCGTATTTTGCTGGGTTCCATTGCTGTGAAAAGGCATCTGCTGAAGTTGTTACTCCAATATCTCCCATACCAGCTGCACGAGGGTCCGCGGCTATCAGGACAAAGGGTACACCTGTTGTAATAACTCTAGAGTCAGTATCGTTTGGAACAACAACGGTTTCTTGTGAATGAGCCTGAAAAGCGAACAAACCTAACAAAATTGGTATAATTACTTTCTTCATATTTTTTAATTTTGGGCAAATATAATTTTAATTATTAAAGGATAACAAGTTTCTCGAATTTTTCAACTCGCTGATTGGTTAACGTTGACTTTACGGTTATCTTATATACATACACACCTTTTCCGATACGATCGCCAAAATCGTCACGACCATCCCAAACAATATCGCGAGACAAGAAGCCGTCGGTATTAATTGTATCGTTTTTAGTCCAAACAATTTTTCCGGTAACGGTAAAAACCTGTACCTGTACATCTAAAGGCTCGTACGGACGGTTATGATTAAACCAAAACTCGGTATAATTTACGAACGGATTGGGGTAGTTAAGTACTCGTGTAATTTCTAATTTATCGTTTCCTGCAACGACAAATTGTATTTCGGTAGTAGATGAGTTATTGTACACATCCCATGCTTTTAGGGTTAATGTGTGCAAACCATCGGAAAGGTCACTGAATTTATATTGTGTGGTTCCTCTAGTAAAATCGTCTACTTCGGTTTGATAAAATTCGTTTAATACAAAAGGATTTGCTTCATCGCCATCAAGAATTGCGACTATATCGTGACCAATCCCGCTAGTGGTGTTAATACCATTTTCATCTTCAAGTTTGGCAATTAATACGGGTTTGTTATTGGTAACTCCTCCTGAAACGAAACTTTCATCATTCATATAAAGTTTAATTAACGGGCCTTCGTTATCAATAGGTGCGTTTTCATCGAGTCCACCTACAGCGATATCTAAGTTAACACCTGTTCGGTCTTCAAGTTGATTTTCTTGTTTTCCATATAGGCTAATTCGTCCTTTACCTACTGGAATTTGAATATCGCGAGGCACTACAAATTCAAATTGAAAACGACCATTTGTGATGCTTGAACGGCCATTATACATACCTTCTCCTAAGGTTATAAAGTCCATAAAAACATTGTTATTGTCGTTATCCAAAGTTCTTCGCATTACATTTTTATCGAATACCTTAGATTCCAATGTTCCATTGTAGTTTGTTGCTACTTGCCCTGATTCATTTAAAACCTCCCCTTCTACTTTCACTCTACTCAATGCTTTTAACGTATCGGTTGCTTGCTCAATAGGTATTCCGTTAAGTTTTGTAATTCGAATATCTTTTTTAGGAAATGCTAGAGGTAGCGCTGGGTCTCCTACATAAAAAATTACGCGTCGGGATTTATAAGTAATATCGTTTTTAGTTAGGCGTAATGCTTCGGCAGGAACAATAGGCACATCCATATTATAGCCAAACATGGGGTTCGCCAGTTTTCTATTAAATTCAATTCCCACACCAATATATACAGCGCGTGTAGTTGTTACCAATGAAATTGCTCCACCTTCTTTATTCTGAAATGTTAATTCACCTGCAGTTATTCGAAGCGGATTATCAAATTTTGTGAATTCGCAAGTTACAGTAACAAAACAAGGAAGGTTGTTTATGTTTCTTAATTCTTCAGCCATTTCTTTGGTATAAATTGCTTCGTGGGCTAATCCATCTTCTCCTCCATGTCCAAAATAATTTAATACAATGGCGCCTACATCTAAGGCATTTTTAATAGCTACGTTTACATCGGGATATCTATTACCTCCAGCAGAGGTTTGTTGTTGATAGGCATCGGAATGTATTTTCTTTACATTTATAAAGGGTTTGTTTTCTGAAATTTCATCTCCCAAATCGTCTAGGCTTTGCTGCAAAGAACCCTCCGACGGATCGTCTGAATCGTCTGAAACAAGTACAAAGTTGGTTCGCCAATTACCATAAGAGCTTTTTGAAGAATAATTAACTATTTTATCGACTAAAGCGTTTGCCAAGGTAACATTGTCTGCGATTATCCTTCCCATAGCAATGTCGAGCCTATCAATATCGGCAAGTTTAACACCATTTTCGTCGTACGTCTCTCCTCCAATGGTACCTTCAGATTCATCCATCCCGCCATAAAAATCATCGGACATAAATGAATTAACCTCATGCTTTCCTTCGAGTGCGTGAAAAGTAGGCACGATATTATTATTGTTAGGCAATCGGTTTTTATAGTCTACAGATGTATCGCCAAGGATACCGACATATTTAATTCGTTTTGAAGAGCTCGATGCATTATAATATACGTAACGGATAAAGTTCCGAATAGCACCAATATCTTGTTTTCCTGAGCTGAACTCCTCATAAATTTTGTCGGTTGTAACCACCTTAACATTTAATCCTCGCTCATTTTTATGGAATGATGCAAGTCTTAAGGCTGATTGTATTAAAAAAGGAGCTGTAATAATAATGTAGTCGACATCTTTAAAATTACCCGATTCGTCTTTAAATATACTTCCTTTCAAATCTTGATTAGCAACAATTGGATTTGGAATTTTAACCGGAATGAGATAATCGTTTGGGTTAATAGCAACAAATTCGTGAACCTGCCCTAAATTTTGTTTAAACGCAATTGAAGATGCATTATCTACATTTTGTTTTGATGTAATAAAATAAGGATCGGTAACGTCCCACACCTGCGAAAATTGCGACGCATTGCTTATTTGATATTCACCAATTCCCATTAATCCAGCTGCTTTTTTGTATCTAAAAGCAAGCTGTCCATCTACTCCCATTAATTTTCGTATTGCCTCTACACTCACATAATCTAGATACGCTACACTTGAAGGATTCCCGGAGTTATTGTAAACAAAATTTACGTTAACCGTTTCTCCCGCAACTGGAATATCTCCAATAAAGTTTTTTGTATTTAAAAGCGTTCCAGACGGCAAAGCGGAATACACAAGAGGGTTGACCCCCGTTCCATTTATCGTTATTGCCATGGATGTCTGACTTTCAGACGCAGCTCCAGTTTTAATAACAACCTTCATAGGTTGTCCCGTAACTATATTAGGAAAAGAGAAGTCATAGTTTTGTTCTTTCTTTATATCAAAGCGATCTCCGTACCACACACGGCCCATTTTTGTTGGACTCTCTTCATCCTTTTCGTGAAATTGATAGTCATTAAATTCAGTTATAATATGATTTGCCGTTCCCGAAGGCTCCACCATTGCAGTTACTCTTTTACCTGAACCTCCATCGGCAGTTACATAATAGTATGATTCGTCGCTATACGGGTTTAAATTTGAATCATTATCTGCAACATAGCCTTTGGTACTTGTTGCGTAAAACAGAATGTGATCGCTGCTGCCAAAACTGCCATCTTCTTCACCCACCACTTGAATGGCATTTTCAGGAAGATCAAAAACTGTATTGCGCGAATTTAGCAAGGGGAGCGTTTGCCCACCATTTCCATATATTTTTAGGTTACGCGGATTGATGTTTTGCGTATTCATCCCCAAACTTTCCAGAAATGACTTATCTATTTTATGAACTCCTGTTTCTTCTACTTTAAATTTAAACCATTGGCCCGTTGCCAGAACAGAATTAGTTAACGATGGCGGCACGTTTCTTTTTTGTGGCCCATAACTGTAATCTACCGAAAAAGAAAGTAACTTTTTATAAATTCCGTTCTCCTTAATAATAGGTGAAATAGTGAAGATTGTATATAGAATATCTCGAGCACTAGTTGTGGCAATTGAGTATGTAAGTTGTTCAGGAATTAAATTATCATCAATTTTAGCAAGCTCTGTCGATGAAGGCGAACCATATTTCACGTTAAAAACCCGTACAGAATTCTTATCGGCAAAATTGGAGTCTTCCCATTGCGTGGTATAACTGGGCACACCTGAACCAAGATCTAAGTTTAAAAGATCCCACGAAGGCTCATTCGCCTTTTGGGCAGAATTGTTTTGATACATATCGGAATGTTTCGGACTAGAGCCTTCCCAATATATATTAATCGTTTTGGTCTGTGATGCCCCTAAAAAAGGCAGGACCAATAAAATCAAAATGGATAGTGTTTTTCTCATCAATACTTTATAACGCTTCAAATATACACTTAGTATAACTGAAAATTGAAACAGAAGGTTAAAAGTACATTAGGATAATAAATTTAAAACTAATACGTTTGTATACCTGTAACTAATCATAACTCCCCAATCGCAATAATGGTGAAATATTATTGTGGATTTATCGTTAATTACTATATTGCAAACCCAATTTTATCATAATTGAATCTATGATGTTAAGAAAAAAACTAGCAATAAAGCTACTTATTACTGTTGTTGCCGCATCGTTATTTGTATCGTGCAACAAATCTAGAGACTACAAAAATAGTTCTCGTGCCACTGGTTGGAAGATGAATGCCAAAGAAGGAGGCTTTCAATACAACCCAAAGGTTAGGGAACAAGAAACAGGACCCGGTCTTGTTTTTGTAGAAGGTGGAACTTTTACTATGGGTAGAGTTCAGGATGATCCAATGCACGATTGGAACAACACCCCTACACAACAACACGTTCAGTCGTTTTATATGGACGAAACTGAAGTAACCAACCTAATGTATCTTGAGTACTTAGACTGGTTAAAAAAGGTATTCCCACCAAGTGATGAAAATTACCGAAGAATTTATGACGGTGCCGTTCCAGATACGTTGGTTTGGAGAAATCGCTTAGGGTATAATGAAGTTATGACTAACAATTACCTGCGTCATCCTGCCTATGCAGAATATCCTGTTGTGGGTGTTAGTTGGATTCAAGCAGTTGAATTCAGTAATTGGAGATCAGACAGAGTAAATGAAATGCTTCTTGAAAAAGAAGGGATTACTGCTAAAAATGGCCGTTACAACACCAAACCAGGTGAAATTTTTAGTACTGAAACTTATTTGAGCGCCCCAACCCTTACCTATGGTGGAAATGACTCAATTACTCGCGGTGGAAAGGTATCTGAAAACATTAAGAAGAAAAGTACAGATAGCACCAATTTATACATACAACGTAAAGACGGAATTTTACTTCCTGCATATAGGCTACCAACAGAAGCTGAATGGGAGTTTGCTGCTTTAGGACTTTCAGGTCTTCGTAACTACAATGTATATCGTGGAAAGAAAAAATATCCTTGGGAAGGACAATATACTCGTTCAGGAAACAAGAGAAGCCGGGGAGATCAATTAGCAAACTTTAAGCAAGGTGCTGGGGATTATGGTGGAATTTCAGGATGGAGTGACGATGGTGCCGATATTACAGCACAGGTAAAATCATATCCACCGAATGATTTTGGTCTATATGATATGGCTGGTAACGTTGCCGAATGGGTAGCCGATGTGTATCGCCCTATAATTGATAACGATTATAACGATTTTAACTACTATCGTGGAAATGTTTACACTAAAAATGCAATTGACGAAAACGGAAAAGTTGTAGTAATTACAGCAGACTCTATAGTATACGATACCTTAAGCAATGGAAAGATAGTTGCTAGAGGCCTTCCAGGACAAATTTTACAAGTTCCTATAGACGAAAACGAAACGTATTTGCGTACCAATTTCTCGAAAAGTGACAACCGTAACTATAGAGATGGTGATAAACCTTCAACTCGTCATTACCAATCATTTGGAGGTGAGACTGAAGAAATAGAAGAAGATGATAAGCGTATGTACAACGCGCCAGTTCCTAAAGTATATGCAGACAGCACAGGTGCTTTAGACAGACAGTATGATAAAGCTTCTAGTCGTACTACCTTAATAGACAATGAAGTTCGTGTTTACAAAGGTGGTTCTTGGAGAGACCGTGATTACTGGTTAGACCCAGCACAAAGACGCTATTTCCCTCAAGATATGGCAACCGATTATATCGGATTTAGATGTGCAATGAGCCGAGTAGGTTCAAAATCTAAACAAGGAAAACGCCCACGTGGGTAAGATTTCATAATTAATAAAAACAACCCTCCGTGAGTAAATCTTCGGAGGGTTTTTACATGCTACACCTATGGATAAGGAAGTTCTTTACCGTCATTATTTAGAAAGCAGCGGTGTTTGTACTGATACCCGAAATATCACAAACAACTGTCTGTTCTTTGCCCTTAAAGGCGATAATTTTAATGGAAATTTATTTGCACAAGAAGCTTTAGACAGCGGAGCTCGTGTGGCCGTTATAGACGATCCGAAATTTCACAAAACAACAGGCGAAACTTTTCTTGTACACAACACACTTCTTGCGCTCCAAGAACTTGCTCAGTTTCACCGCACGCATTTAACGGCAAAAATAATTGCGCTTACTGGGAGTAACGGTAAAACTACCACCAAGGAGCTCATTAACGCTGTGCTATCTCAAGAATTCAATGTAACAGCAACGAAGGGAAACCTGAATAATCATATTGGAGTTCCATTAACCCTACTATCCATGACTGCTGAAACCGAATTAGGAATTGTAGAAATGGGCGCAAATCATCTAGGTGAAATTAAGATGTTGAGTGACATAGCGCAACCTGACTATGGGTATATTACAAATTTTGGAAAGGCACACCTTGAAGGCTTTGGGAGCCTTGAAGGTGTAGTAAAAGGTAAAACCGAATTATACACTTTTCTAAAAAAGAATGATAGAAAAATTTTCATTAATGCGAATGACCCGAAACAATTAGAATATTCAAATGGCATAAAACGCATAACCTTTGGCACTTCAACTAGTGATTACAGCATAGACTTACTTGACGCCCACAATAAGCTGTTATTAGAGTTTGAGGGTACAAAGATTCAAAGTAATTTAGTTGGGGCTTATAACTTCGTAAACATTTCTGCCGCAATTGCAATGGGAGCGTATTTTGGAATTTCTACAGCTAAAATAAAAGAAGGGATTGAAAGTTACATCCCCTCAAACAATCGCTCTCAACTTCTAAAAAAAGACACTAATACAATCTTAATGGACGCTTATAATGCCAACCCGACCAGCATGATGGCAGCCCTAGAAAATTTTAAACAAGCCGAAGGAAATAATAAAATATTGTTCTTAGGCGATATGTTCGAACTGGGTACCGATGCAGCAGGGGAACATCAAGCTATTGTCGATTTTCTTGCTACAAACGCATTTGGAAAAGTATTTTTTGTAGGTGAAAACTTTTATAAAACCAAGCATGAAGCCGAGCATATAAAACTATTTAAGACTTTTGAAGAATTAAAAAAGGAAATCCAAGCCCTGGCCCCAACCCATGCTTCAATTTTAATAAAAGCATCACGTGGAATGGCCATGGAGCGAATTTTAGAAATTTTGTAAGCTAGTTTGAAACCGCCTAGACCTTATATGACGTTTCTGTTACTGCCCTTGGTTTGTTTTTGATGCTCAAATAGACAATTAATAAAGCATGCTTACCCGTGGTACATTTTGAACAGAATTAAACAATTTTTGCCGAGCTTCCTGATATCGGTATGGTTGGCGGTTCTTGTAACAGGTGTAGGCCGCTTTTTTTTTAAAACCCAGACACTATTCAGTTACAGAACTCCAATTTTCTCCTGTTTTTATCCTATGAATTTGCGTATCAGATACCCCAAAACGCTTAGCAATCATATTAATTCTGGTTCTATTATTCTTTAATTGGCGTTTGATGATTTTTACTTTTCCTTCGCTTAATTTACCAATGTTTCTACTTCTTCTTTCAACCACCTCTTCCCAATTTGGATTGTTGAATTGATGAAGTTCTTTTTCTCTTTTAGTGGCCCACTTCAGGTTTTCCACGCGATTATCGGTTTTATCATAATTTAAATGGATAACACAAATTCCGTCGTTTTTTTCAAGAAAATGTTCGGCAACAAGCTTGTGTACGTATCTACTTGTTTGCTTTCCGTTCTTTTTTTGTTTGACAGGTAAATTCTGATAGCCATTAATAAAATATTCTTTAACCAAAAATTCTTCTTCAGTTTTACAATTAATAATTCTACCGTAATTTGATATTTTAAATTTTTCATCTTCTGAAATTTTTTCGTCAAACTGAATGTCTTTCCATTCCTCATTCCATAAATTTCGTATCATTCTCGCTAAATTTTTAAATTTCTAACTAAGGGTACTATATTGTTTATTCTTAATTTCTATTATTTTTAAATTCTATTTTCTTCAAAGTTATTGACTTAACCAAATATAAACATGCTCAATATATGTGCACTCATCATTTATTAAATTATAAATTCCTAATTCGCCTCCCGACGGGCAACCACCTACTGCTATTGCGGCAATATCATAAGTTTCATTGAAAACTGGCGGCGATATACTTAATTTTCCTGTTGGACATTTTTCCCAAAGAACTTCCCTATAATTTTGACTTCCTACATTTTGATGAATCGAGTCTAACTGACTTAAATTCAATAATTCCATGTCAAAATTTAGATTAAGCTGAAAAATCCGAAACTGTTTATCATTTCAATTCAACTATAGCCAACCAATTTATATATGAAACAGCAACACAGTGCATATATTTCATTATTCCTTATTAACATCGACACTATTGTTTTGGTCGTCTGAGTCAAGGTTTTTTCCTTTTAAATACTCAGGCAATTCCATTCCCGCCATATTGAACATTTCCTGAAGTGGTGGCACCGAACCATACATTCCAGAAATGAAGCTTGAGGTCGCAGTTTTACCATCTTTAGAAGAATAATAAATATACCAGAGGCTATTAACGCAATTAGCCAATAAACTTTTTCAAAGGGTGAAAATGCTGAAAACCATTCGTTCATCAATAAGTTCGATTTACCACCACTCTCTAAAACTGTTGTATTAAGAAACTAAGTGATGTGGATTATTGTGGGAAGATAAGAACTTTCTAACCAGAGTGCAATAGTATGAAATATTATTATTGGAATAATGTTTTGAAAATTCTCAACAGCAATTTGGATTAATCACACTGCAAGCAGATTCGAATTACATATTTAGGAAGACTTTTGCATGTTTTAAAAACGAAAAGATATTAAATACAGAATGAAACACCAATATTTGCAGTAACCTGATTGTGTAGTTCCTCAGCTTTTGTAAGTGTATCGGTATTGTATTTGGAAATTGGCACATTAACTTCGGTGAAAATCCCAAAACCTTGCGAGAAGAAATAACGTGCTCCAAGGTGTCCCCCAAAGTTTTTTAAACTCACATAGAGCCCTGGATACACATCAAAATTATCATCTATATTAATTACGTTTCCAAGATTGGCATTAAAACGTGCTTTTAAATCGAAGCGATCTTTAAAGTCAGCAAAGGGAACATCTTTTCCCTCCGAATTTTTCACTTTATCAATTCCCAAGAGATATGATGAAGCAAATCCTACAGAAATATTCTCGCCAAGGCCAAAATCCAAGCTACTCATAATTCCGGTTCCGTTATTTTGGAGGTTTGCACCAATTTGGAATTTAATATCACCCGCACCGTGATAAGCCTGAGCTACAGCAAATTGTAATGAAAGAAATGCAATAAAAGTGAAGAGAGTTTTCATTTAAAAATTTTTCTGAAAGATAAATATTTCTTTTTGATCTATAAAGTTCTGATGGTTTGAAAAAATGTGTTGTTTTATCTCCGCTATAAATCGAATAGTTTTTCACTCCTCTCTATTTATTGCAGGTTCCAGATTCTAACAGAAGCTCTTTGTAAAGGATGAAGACTTTTTTAAGAAGAAATTGGAGTGTTTTGTATGCTTCGGAAACGATTGAAAAGTATGTGATATGGTTTTAGCATCTATTAAGAAAGTAAATCGTGTTGTACTAAAGCTTTGCGAAGTCTAGGTTTATTTTTAAAGAAAAGGGGTGGATTTAAGGGTTGAGAGGGGTTTTTTATATTGGAAACATAGATTTTGCCCGCTATAAATATGCTATAAACACGCTATAAACACGCTATATACTCACTGTATAGATGTTATAGACTACCCGTAAATACACTTTATACAAGAAGCAAATATTATGCTTTTGTTGTTTGGATATGATTTTTTTGTATATTTAGTCATCTTAAAACCAACGTATTATGGCAAAGCAAGTAGGAATTATTCGGTTAAAGGGCACTATTGATGGTATAAACTATTATAAGCACAAGACTGCGGGGGATTTGGCTCGTAGAGCTGGAGGTGGGTTTAGTGCCGAGACCCACAAAAAGGGAGGTAATAACCGGCCTAGGGAGAACGCATCAGAATTTGGGCACTGTAGTATTGTGAAGCGAAGGTTTAGGTTTGCTCTGTCTCCTTTTTTATGTGTACGGAAGGAAGGAGGGCTTCACGGGCGGTTAATGCAGCTGTTCTTAAAATTAAAGGTACTGGACCGGGTGAATATTCGAGGGCACCGAAAAGTGGCTCGTGGGCTAGAGGTACCACTGGGGAGGCAGTTATTACGCAATCTTGTGTTTACGCCTCAATGCAGTGTTATTGATATTTTGGGAGCTCCTATAAATTTTGATTTTACTTCCAGGACGCTGGAGGTTACGAATTTGGATATTAAGAATGTGAAGTTTCCCTCGGGAGCCACTCATTTGTCATTTAGTTTGGGGCTTTTACATTTTGATTTTGACACTCTTGAATATCAATTAAAAACTAGTGCTCCGTTGTATATGGATAGGAATTTTAGCGGGTCTTCTTTTGAAATGAATGTGGCTTTGCCTGAAGGGAGTGGGATGGCGATGGCAGTTTTGGGAATGAAGGCTTATCAGGAAGTGGAGGGGACTTATTATCTGCTTAAGAGTGCGAATTCGGTGGGGGTGGAGAATTTGGGGATAAAGGATTTATGATTGACGATTTACGATGTTTGATTTATGTATTCCCTGATATGGGGCTCAATTGTGATGTTGTGCTTGCTATCTTGTTGTTTCCTCGAATTCTAAATCAAATCCTTCAAATTCTAAATTAGAAAACTGGAATTGTCTAGTTTCATATACATTCGTTTCTTAAATTCACACGTATATGAGGTTAGCGGTAATTTTTGTTGTTCTTTTTCTTTGCATCGGCAATCTTTTTGGGCAAGATAAGGTTGTAGATAGCTTGGAAATCAGGCTTTCTGAGGCTTCAACAGAATTGGAACAAGTGCAGCTCTACAATGCTATTTCCGATCAATATAAATATAGCGATCCCAACAAAATGCTTTCGTTTGGCAGCAAGGCTTTCAAATTGGCCGAAAAAAATCAAATGAAACTCGAGATGGGGGTAGCCTATTTAAATATGGGAACTGCTTATATCATTTTGGGGGATTATGAAAAGGCGATGGATCATTTTGTATGGGCGAAATCGGTTTTTGAGGAATTATCTAAATCTTCACAATCGAACCGAGAAATTGACCAAGGTATCGCTAGAGCCTTGGGAAGTATGGGGATAGTCTATTCGGAACAGAGCAATTATTCCAAAGCACTTCAATACTATTTGGAAGGTGCAAAAGTGTACGAGAAACTCAATGATAAGGGGGCGGCTTCAAAGTTTTACAACAATATTGGAGTGGTTTATAAATCTCAGGACGAGCTTGAAAAAGCGTTGGAATATTTCTTGAAAGCGGAAGCGATACAGAAGGAGCGAAAAGACCCGAATAGTGGTATTACTCAAACGAATATTGCCAACATTTACTTTAAGCAAGGCAAATTGGATGAGGCTTTTAAATATTACAGTGCCGCAAAAGTTAATATAGGCCTGCACCCGAATCCGCGGGCATTGGGCGAATGGTATAACAATATTGGAGCCTATTACAACACACGGAAATACCCAGAGATGGCCTTGGAGAATTGGGAAAAGGCTGTGTTGACCTTTAAGGAGATAGACGATAAATTTGGATTGGCAGACACCTATCTTCATTTAGCTGAGTTTCACACCCTTCAAAACAATAAAACAGAAGCTTTGGAAGCTGCCAATAACGCCTTGGCACTTGCAAATAAAACTCAGGTGCTGGAACAAATCGTTGTGGCGGAAAAGTTGTTGAGTGAGATTTATTCGCAAAGTGGGAATATGGAGAAGGCGTTGCTTCATTTTAAAAATCACAGTGCTGCGAAGGATAGTCTTTACAAACAAAATGACGTTCGAAAAGCGGTGGAAACTGCGATGAATTACGAATTTGAAAAAAAGGAGCTGCTTCAAAAGGAGGAAAACCAGAAGCGCGAGTTACTGCTAAAGGAAGAGGCTAAAAGCACCAATTTAAAATTGCTTTTTGGGGCGTTGATTGCTTTGCTTCTTTTCGGGATTGGGTTTTTAATTTACAACCGACATCAGTTAAAAAAGACGCTTACACTTCAAAAGGAATTGGCGGAATATGAGCAAAAAGCCTTACATCTTCAAATGAATCCGCATTTTGTATTTAACTGTTTGGGGTCTATTTCTAGTTTTATAGTTCAGAATGGAACTGACTCTGCGATTAAATATCTTTCCAAGTTTTCGAAATTAATGCGGTTGACCTTGGAGTATTCAAAAGAGTCTTTAATTCCTATAGATAAGGAGATTGAGAGTCTTCAGAATTATTTGGAATTGGAGCAACTTCGGTTTAATGATAAATTTAATTTCAGCATAACTAAAGACTCCAATATTGAGGATGATGTTGCGCTTCCGCCCTTATTGATTCAGCCATTTATTGAAAATGCCATTATTCATGGGGTTGTTCCAAAGAGTCAAAACGGGAATATTTCCATCGCATTTTCGGTGACGAATGTATCTTTGATATGCACAATTGTAGATGATGGGGTGGGAATTAATCAGTCTATTAAGAACAAAGAAAATTCAGTATTGGCACATAAGTCCATGGCTTTGGGAATCATCAAAAAGCGTTTGGAAATGATTGCCGAAACCACCGGCAAGGAAGCCCTGATAACAATTGAAGAAATAATACATAATGAGGAAATATCAGGCACCAAAATAAAACTAACATTGCCGTTACAATACGCAACTAATTAATTAGAAGAAACTCATTTATGATAACTGCAATTTTAATAGACGACGACAAGAATTTAAGGGAAGGGATGAAAAAGCTCCTTGATCTTTTTGCTCCTACGATTAAGATAATTGGAGAAGCAGACAGTGTGGCTTCGGGTATTGTAGCTATGGATTCCCTGCGGCCGCAAGTGGTTTTTTTAGATATACAGTTAAACGATGGAACTGGATTTGATATTCTTGAAAAAGCTGCGGAGATAAACAACACTATAACTTCTCATATTGTTTTTATAACGGCACACGAGCAATACGCGATAAAAGCTTTTAGGTTTAGTGCGTTAGATTTTTTATTAAAACCAGTAGATCCTGATGACTTACAAAAAGTGATACAAAAGATTGAAAAGGTTGTAGAGCGAAAAAACGATTTTTCGCATATCGATTTGCTTTTAGAGAACATTCGAAAAAACGTAGATAATTTTAAACGGATTGCGTTATCAACTTCAGATGGAATCCATTTATTCGACATCAGCGATATTATACGTTGTGAAAGCGAAGACAATTACACCAAATTCTATATCAAAAACCATAAGCCTATTCTAATTTCAAAGACATTAAAGGAATATGAAGAACTCTTGGCGGAACACAATTTTGAGCGTATTCATCAGTCTCATTTAATCAACCTGAAATATTTAAAGTCGTATATTAAAAGTGATGGTGGCTATGTAGTGATGGCCGATGGAAGCAGGTTGTCCATTTCACAGCGAAAAAGAGAACGATTGCAGAATATTTTAAAAACGATGTAGCGAATTCTAAATGAGATATGGCGAATACTCATTTAGGCATACAAAACTAACAAAGCATCCCTAATTTTATTAAAAATTAACGACCATGAAAAATCTACTTATACTATTCTTATTGCTAACAACTAGTTTTGTTAGTGCTCAAATTGTAACCATCCCCGATGCTAATTTTAAGGCAAAACTAATTGCTGAGGGTGTCGATACAAATTCTGACGGCGAAATCCAGGTTTCGGAGGCGCAAGCTGTTACAGATCTAAATTTGAACAATGCAAGTATTGCCGACACAGACGGCCTTCAGGCTTTTATCAACCTAGAGAATTTAATTATTAAGAACAATCCGCTTACTGCCCTTGATGTTAGTGCTAATGGCGCGCTGGAGACCTTAAATTGTAGTGCTAACAATTTGGCATTCTTGAATATTGGTTCCAATATGAATTTGACTTCCTTGATTGCCAGCGGGAATAATCTTGCTAGCTTAAATGTTTCCGATATTCCGAGTCTTACATATTTAGATTGTAGCAGTAATGTTTTGACCGATTTGGATGTTACAAATAACCTTCTTCTAGAATCTTTAGATCTCTATAGTAATTCGTTAGTAACGTTAAATTGTAATTTCAATACAAGCTTAACTGCGTTATACCTAGTTCAAAACCCATTCCTTGAAACGGTTTTCATTAAAAACGGAAGTGATGAAAGCTCGAATATGGATGGCGGAAGTTGGTTTGAAAATTGGATATTGAACAATAATCCGAGTTTGGTTTATGTATGCGCAGATGATTTTCAAACCGTAGAAATCCAGCAATTTGCAGGAACTGAGTATCCCGTAGATTCATTTTGTTCATTTCCGCCGGGTGGGAATGTTAATACAATTACGGGAGTGAGTCAATTTGATACCGATGGAGATGGTTGTGATGCTGGGGCTAGCAGTATACCTTATACGAGTTATACTGTTGACTTTAATGGCGTCGCTACCAATACGATAGCATACAGCGATAGATTTGGAATTTATAATGTGTATGCTGGGCAGGCTGGAACCTATATCCTGACTCCTACCCTAGAGAATCCAAGTTATTTTAGTGTAAGTCCGTCGCCAGCAGATGTGGTTATTCCTGTGATTGACAATAGTATTATTACGCAAAACTTTTGTGTGGAAGCAGTAGGCGTACGACCAGACCTTGAAGTGGTTATTGCTCCCCTCCTTCCGGCTAGGCCAGGTTTTGAAGCTAGTTATGCGTTGGTGTATAGAAACAAAGGAAACCAAACACTTTCTGGCGAGGTGCAGTTTAATTATGACGATAATCGAATGGAGTTTGTGTCGGCTACAACCACTCCAGACATTCAAGTCCCTGGGATGCTAACGTTTAATTTTACAGACTTACAACCCTACCAAACTGAAGTTACTGAAATAGTACTTGATGTAAACAGTCCTACCGACACACCTCCAGTTAACATTGACGATGTTTTAGTACTGTTTGCAGACATCAACCCCATTGCGGGTGATGAAACTCCGCTAGACAACAGTTTTACCTTAGATCAGATAGTGATAGGCTCATATGATCCGAACAATGTGGTTTGCCTTCAAGGTGCAGAGGTGTCAACAACCTATATTGGAGACTACCTGCACTATGTAATCAATTTTGAAAACACAGGAACCGCCGCAGCGGAGAATGTGGTGGTTACTATGGAAATAGATCCAACTGATTTTGACCGAAACACTTTACAGATATTGAGTGCGTCTCACGAGATGCAGGCGGTTATCAATGGAAATATAGCCGAATTTCATTTTCAGAGTATTGATTTAGATACTGGAGGGCACGGGAACATTCTCTTTAAAATAAAAACCAATGGGAATTTATTGGATACAGATGAGGTTGGAGTGGAAGCCAATATTTACTTTGACTATAATTTCCCTATACTGACTAATGAGGCATTGACTTCGTTTACAACTTTGGGAGTTGATGGGTATGACTTGTCACAAATAGCGGTGTATCCGAATCCTGCAAGTGACATTGTGAACATTCAGTCGACTTCAACTATAAATAGCATTACGATTTATGACGTTCAAGGAAGAAAGATTCAAGCTACTAAGGTTAATTCACAAACCACAGAAGTGAATATTGCAGGGTTGAATTCTGGGATTTACTTTGTCTCTATTGAAACTGATAATGGGAGAAGTATGAAGAAGGTATTGAAGCGGTAATGTTATAAATTGCATCAATATCTGAAGTTCAAAACAAACCAGTCTTTAAGTAGGCTGGTTTTTGAGGTTGTAGTAATATTTGGATTGGTTGTGGATTTCAATGGACAGTGGTTAAACCTTACAGGTTGGAAAAAACCTGTCAGGTTTGGAGGTTGTAGCAATATTTGGATTGGTTGAGGGTTTCAATGGACACTGACTGATTAAACCTTACAGGTCGAAAAAACCTGTCAGGTTTGGGGGTTGTAGCAATATTTGGATTGGTTGTGGATATTGATGGACAGTGGTTAAACCTTACAGGTTGGAAAAACCTGTCAGGTTTGGAGATTGTAGTAATATTTGGTTTGGTTGTGGGTTTCAATGGACACTGATTAAACCTTACAGGTTGGAAAAACCTGTCAGGTTTGGGGGTTGTAGCAATATTTGGATTGGTTGTGGATATTGATGGACAGTGGTTAAACCTTACAGGTTGGAAAAACCTGTCAGGTTTGGAGATTGTAGTAATATTTGGTTTGGTTGTGGGTTTCAATGGACACTGATTAAACCTTACAGGTTGGAAAAACCTGTCAGGTTTGGAGGTCATCAAATTCAGAAAGATTGTGAGGTTTTTTTCGATGCATGAATATAAAATTCTCTTTATTACCAAACAGCTCTATGACTTCGGTTCTTTTCAAATTAGTCGGCTTATTTGATAACATAGAAGCATAGGAACTATATGGATATAGTTCAAAATCATTAACAATTCCGTGGTTTTCAGGATTTAGATGAATATAGATTATAAGTTGTCTTAAATAATCCTCCTCTATAATTCTTTTCCGCTTGAATGGACGTTGAAACAAACTACCGATTCGATTGTGTCTTTTATTGAAAGCTTTGGAATAACTATTAAAAAGGTTTGAAAAAGATTGAGAAGGATTTTTTTTACACTCATCATTTATTCTCACAAGAAAATGAAAGTGGTTGCCGAGAAGGCAATAGGAATAGATATCTGCAACCGGCAGGATATGTTTTTTGACTAGTTTTAAAAAATGTAAATAATTGTCATTGTCCAGGAAAATAGATTGTTGATTATTACCCCTATTAAAAATGTGATAAAAATATGTCTCTTCCAGGAAATCCATAAAAATAAGAGTTTGAAAAAATAAAGATAACACTCTTTCGATAAACTCATCAGATTTAGGATAATAGCAATATTAGATGGATTCGCATAAATTAATTGGACACTGGTTACACCTTGTAGGTTGGAAAAACCATTTGTCTCTGATTAAACCTTACAGGTTGGAAAAAACCTGTCAGGTTTGGGAGTTGTGGATATCGATGGCCTTTGATTAAACTTACGGGTTGAAAAAACTTGTCAGGTTTGGGTTGGAGGTTGGGGTGTTGTGTGTTGGGGATTTAGAGCCATTTCTAAATGATAATTTTTAAAATTGTTGATAACCATTGGACAACATATTGGGGTGTCATTGAAATCCAATCGATATATTATTGATATTTACGACTTGCATATTTAGACTAATCCAAGACCCCGAATACCATGGAAATTACCCACGTTATTAAGAGAGACTTTACTACAAAACCCTTTCATTTACAAAAGATTACAGATGCCATTTTAAAAGCTATGACCGCTGCCAACCACGGCGATGAAGCAGATGCGCAACGTATTTCTGAGAAGGTTTATGAAGCCTTATTGGACAGAAAAAGACAGGACGGGAAATATATTCCAACCGTTGAGGAAGTACAGGATTTCGTAGAAAACAAGTTGATGGAAAGCGGCTTTTTTGATGTTGCCAAAGGGTATATTCTCTACAGAAATCAGCAAACCCAAAAGCGAAAGCTGAACATTTTTGAAAAGCGTATAAATTTAAAGCCTTATGAGTATCCAGCGCTCTATGAATACGTGCCAGCAATTCGCCATTCGTATTGGATACATACCGAATTTAATTTTACAAGTGATATTCAGGATTTCAAAACCCGTTTAAATGATGTAGAGCGAAACGCTATAAAAAACACCATGCTTGCCATCTCACAAATTGAGGTAGCGGTAAAAAGTTTCTGGGGCGATATCTACCACAGAATGCCAAAACCAGAAATTGGTTCGGTAGGTGCAACTTTTGCAGAGAGTGAAGTGCGTCACCACGATGCATATTCGCATTTACTTGAAATACTAGGTTTAAATGAGGAATTTAAAAACCTTAAGAAAAAACCGGTAATTATGATGCGGGTTCACTATTTGGAAACAGCACTAAAAAATGCAAAAAGTGACGACAACAAAGAATATGCAGAATCAATTTTACTGTTTTCGCTCTTTATTGAACACGTTTCTTTATTCTCTCAGTTTTTGATAATTATGGCATTTAACAAGCATAAAAACATGCTTAAAGGGATATCAAACGTTGTGGAAGCTACTTCAAAAGAGGAGCAGATTCATGGGGATTTTGGAATTGACATTATCAAAATCATCAAAAACGAAAATCCAGATTGGTTTGATGAGGGCTACAACAGCATGATTCAAGAAATGTGCAAAGAAGCATTTACCGCAGAAAGCCGAATTGTGGATTGGATATTTGAAGATGGCGAACTCGATTTCCTTCCAAAAGTGGTAGTAAATGAATTTATTAAAAACAGATTTAACAATTCCCTTGAAAGTATTGGAATTGAAAAAATATTTGAGGTAGACGAAAGCCTTTTGGCTCAGACCGAATGGTTTGACGATGAAATTATCGGCACCAAGCACGGGGATTTCTTCGTAAAGCGCTCTATCAATTACAGTAAAAGAACCCAAAGTATAACCAGTGATGACCTTTTCTAAATGAACAACAAAGATTTAACCCTCGACCCCCAAACTTCAAAAACAGTGTCCGATACTGACAACCTTGTAAACGCTCGAAAAGAAGCGCTACATAACTCGGAAGAAAAAGAATCAAAAGGATTTGAATGGCTTACAGAACACAGCCGCAACTTTTTAGCTTCGGGCTATCTATCGCCTGGTGTAAAAGCGGAAGAACGCATTCGTGAAATTGCCGATAGAGCGCAGGAAATATTAGGAATTCCTGGTTACTCAGACAAGTTTTACAACTATATGTCTGAAGGATTTTTCTCTTTAGCTTCCCCGGTTTGGTCTAACTTCGGAAAAAAGAGAGGTCTTCCTATCAGCTGTTTTGGGTCGCATATTGGCGATGATATGGGGAATATTCTTTACACCCAGTCTGAAGTTGGGATGATGTCTAAACTCGGAGGAGGAACATCAGGATATTTCGGAAAAATCCGTCATCGCGGAGCTGAGGTTAAAAACAATGGGCAGGCTTCTGGAGCGGTTCATATTATGCAGTTGTTCGAATCTATGGTAGATGTTGTTAGTCAAGGTTCGGTAAGACGTGGTCGATTTTCACCATACCTTCCTGTGGAGCATCCAGACATTATGGAGTTCTTGGAAATTGGTACAGAGGGAAATCCTATTCAGGAATTGACTCACGGGGTTACTGTTACCAACGAGTGGATGCAGGAAATGATAGATGGCGATGTAGAAAAACGTTCAATTTGGGCAAAAGTACTTCAGCGCAGAGGTGAAATGGGCTATCCTTATATCTTCTTTAAAGACAATGCCAACAATTCGGCAGCTGATGTTTATAAGGACAAGAATCTTCCTATCTACGCGAGTAATCTTTGTACTGAGATTATGTTGCCTTCAAATGACGACTGGTCGTTTGTTTGTGTGCTTTCTTCTGTAAACTTATTACATTATGACAAGTGGAAAGATACCGACGCTGTAGAAACCATGGTATATTTCCTAGATGCTGTTATCACGGAGTTTGTTGACAAACTTGAAGCATATCGCGACTCTGATAGCCGCGAGGACAGGCAAACTTTCCTATTTATGGAGCGCGCTTATAATTTTGCAAAAGACAACCGCGCGCTAGGTCTTGGAGTGCTAGGATGGCACTCGTTACTACAATCTAAAATGCTTCCGTTAAACAGTGAGAAAGCATATAGTTTGAACAGTGAGATTTTTAAACTTATTAAAGAAAAATCATATAAGGCTTCAGAAGAATTGGCTGAGAAATTCGGCGAACCTGAAGTTTTAAAAGGCTACGGAAGACGCAATGCTACGCTAAATGCGATTGCACCTACAACCTCATCGGCTTTTATTTTAGGACAGGTTTCACAGGGGATTGAGCCAATATGGTCTAATGTTTATGTGAAGGATATTGCCAAGATAAAAACTACGATTAAAAATTCATATTTAGAAGCATTATTGGAAGAGAAAGGGCAGAACACTACTGAAGTGTGGCGCGATATCCGAAATAATGACGGATCTGTGCAGCATCTCGATTTCTTGACAGATCACGAGAAGGACGTGTTTAAAACGTATTCTGAAATAGACCAAATGGACTTGATTTACCAAGCGGCAAACCGCCAGAATCATATTGATCAGGGACAGTCGGTAAATATTATTGTGCACCCTGAAATGCCAGTGAAGGACATTAATAAAATTCACGTTACGGCGTGGAAGTTAGGCTTGAAATCGCTTTACTATCAGCATAGTATGAATGCCGCACAGAAGTTTGCGCAGAAAAAAGATTGTGCAAGTTGTGAGGCGTAAATTTTAAACGATATTTTTTAGTAAAGAAACAGCCTCGATTTTGATTGGGGCTGTTTTTTTGATATGACTTAAGACGGTAAGACTTAAGACGTAGGACTTTTTCACCGCGGATTCGCGGAGGGTTTTTGTTTGTGGAAGTGACGTAGGGCTTTTTCACCACATAGGCAATGAGGATGTAGAGTTAAAAAGGAGTCGGTTTTTGCGATTACTTAAAACCATATTCACCGAAAACCGTCCATCGCGGCGGTTTTTTCAATAGAGTTTTAATAAAAATTGATTATTTTTAACACAAAATAAGAAACATGACAGCAGTAATTGGAATTTTAAATAAGAATGCCGTTGCTATCGCAGCAGATTCGGCCGTTACAGTGTCGGGATCAAATGGTAGCAAAATATATAATACGGCCAATAAAATATTTACCTTGTCCAAGTTTCACCCCGTCTCGATAACCATCTACAATTCAGCTAACTTCATTACGACTCCGTGGGAAATTATTATAAAAATATATCGAAAAGAACTTGGAGAACGGTCGTTTCCGAGATTAAGAGACTACTCCGACGATTTTTTCAGGTTTTTAAAAACAAATAACTTTTTTTCTTCTGAGGATCTTATAGACCACTTTTTTAAATCATTAATATTTTATTCCATTGAAGATTTTGTTCGTAAATCGTATGAAAGAGCAATGATGGAAGAAAATGACTTAATATTATTGTCAAAGGAAAAAAGATTACAAGTATTTAGAAAACATTTAATAAATCTCATTGATTTAGAAATTGAAAAAACCCAAAACGTAGAGCAGTTAGAAGATTTTAAGACATTAACAAAAAAGGAGTTCAATAGTTTAACCAAAAAAGATATTAACGATATTTTTGAACAAAACTATAAAGAATTGGCGAACAAAGATTTGAGAGATAAATATTCAACTTTTCTTTATAATTACATTAAAAGTAAATTATTTTACGGTCCGTGGAGCGGCCTAATCTTTGCCGGTTATGGTGATGATGAGATATATCCCACCACAATAAGTACAAAAATTGCTAGTGTCTTCGATAAGAAAATAAGGTTTTATACTGATGTTGTGGAAACTATTAATAATAATAACACAGGGTCTATAATGCCTTTTGCTCAAAGGGACGTAATTGATACGCTAATCACTGGAATTAGCCCAGATATCAATGCAACTTTATTTGGCACATTTAACAATATATTAAATGGATATAATGAATATTTAATTAAATTAACAACCAAAGATAATCCTGAACTCGCAGCAAAACTTTCTAGATTAGATATAGATAAGGTTTGTGAAGAGTTTGTTGAAGAGATTGATAAGATAAAGAAAATTAAACACATTGAACCTACAGTCAATACCGTTTCTATTCTTTCTAAAGAGGATTTAGCGGAAATGGCAGAAAGTTTAATATATTTGACCTATCTTAAAAGAAGAATTAGTTCTCACGAAGAATCCGTTGGAGGTCCGGTTGATGTTGCCATAATATCTAAAGGAGATGGTTTTATTTGGATAAAAAGAAAACATTATTTCGAAGAAAAATACAATCCTCAGTTTAACTATAAATACTTTAACTCTTAATTAATTTCAAAAAATGCATCATTCCAAAACTGATTATAAAAATCATTGTCTGAGCCTAGCTTTTATAAAGGAATTTTCTAAAAACCGGGAAGATTTCAATAAAAAAAAGATTACTAGCCAAACTAAGTCTACAGAAATTTCAAAAATCATATCTGAAAGACTTTTGGAAAATATTCAAAAGCAACTTACATTGTAACACTCCAACTTAAAATTTAAAATTAATATAAACCGTCCATTGTGGCGGTTTTTTGTTTATTTAACAAGATGTTAGAACAAGGAAAGTGATTAATTTCCTTATTTTAGAAAAATAATTCAACTCGATATGACTTTACTCGTAGTATACGCACTACTTTCAATTCTCTTTTCATTTTTATGTTCTATTCTTGAGGCAGCTTTATTGAGCTTCACTCCTACGTTCCTTCGAATGAAAGTTTCGGAAGGCAAGAAGTATGCAATAACGTTGACGAATTTTAAAAAGGATATAGACAAACCTTTAATTGCCATACTTACCATCAACACCATTGCGCATACTGTTGGCGCCATACTCGTTGGAGTTGAAGCCGAAAAACTTCCGTATAAAGTTGAAGTAATGGGAATGAACATCGTTGGGATTGTGTCTGCAATAATGACGATGCTTATTTTGGTGGTTTCAGAAATCATTCCAAAAACCATTGGTGCAACCTATTGGAAAAAATTAGGGCCATTCACCGCAATGTTCTTAAACATCATTATCTTCCCTTTAAAATACACTGGAATTTTATGGTTGTTGATGATTGTAACAAAAATGGTCGGCAAATCTGCCCACGTTAGTACCATGAGCCGAGAGGAATTTATAGCGATTACTGATGCCGCAGAAGAAGAAGGGGTTTTTGAAGAAAATGAAACCACAGTAATTAAAAATCTGTTGGTTTTTAAAAGTGTTCAAGCGCAGGATGTAATGACGCCGTTCACCGTTGTAACACTTGAAGACGAGACTAAAAGCTTAAATGAATTTCATCAAAATCATAAAAGCCTGCGTTTTTCACGAATTCCTGTTTATAAAGGGAAAACCCATAATATTACGGGGTTTGTACTTCGAGATGATGTGTTAGAAGAGATTGTGGAAGACCGCGGCGACAAGTTATTGAGTGACATGAAGCGGGAGATTTTTGTGGTTTCTGCAGAAAAGCCGATACCCGAACTTTTTGAGATCTTCATAAAGCAACGAATGCATATAGCAGCTGTTGTAGACACTTTCGGAAACACAATTGGCGTTGTTACGATGGAAGATATAATAGAAACCTTGCTAGGTTTAGAGATTATGGATGAAAGCGATAATATTGAAGATATGCAGCTTCAGGCGAGAAAAAATTGGGAAAAGCGCGCCAAACGTATGGGAATACAAATAGACGAGGAAGCCGCACCAAAAAGAGCTGAAGAGTAATGGAAACGTGTACCATCCACACACCAATTGGTTTTTTAGAAATCACAGGGAATTCAGAAGGGCTTTCCTCTGTAATTTTTTCAGATATTGAAAATGAAAATAGTTCTCAAAATATTCCTGAACCACTGAAAATTGCAGTTTTCCAGCTTCAGGAATATTTTGATGGAAATAGAACGGAATTTACTTTAGCCCTTAACCCAAAAGGAACAGATTTTCAAAAACGGGTTTGGGAAGAATTGGAGAAGATTCCTTACGGAAAAACTGTTAACTACCTTGAAATAGCAAAGCAATTGGGCCATCCAAAAGTTATACGTGCTGCCGCTTCTGCAAATGGAAAAAATCCAATTTCAATAATTATTCCTTGTCATCGTGTAATTGGCAGCGATGGGTCATTAACGGGATATGCGGGCGGTCTGCACCGAAAAAAATGGTTATTGGAGCACGAAAACCCTTCACCACAACAAAGTTTATTTTAAAATGAAAGTAATAAAGCGAATTTTAAAATGGGCTCTAATCCTGATATTCTCAGTAATTGTAGGGCTTTATATTACGGGTAATGGTTATGTTGTGAAAGCATTTTGGGTCGTTTACCTTCACGGACATACTTCGGCATATATTGATGATTTTCAATTTTTTGAAAACGATACAATTCCTGCAAGTTCAAATCCGCAACCATGGCCAATCCACAAAAATTACAACACAGGAAAACCTAGTCAAAAATTGCGCGAAACCAATTTAGAATTAGGGACAATTGCCTTTTTAATAATCAAAAATGACAGTATTTGGTTTGAAGAATATAAAGATGGTTTTAATCAGGATTCTCATACAAATTCGTTTTCAATGGCAAAGAGTATTACTTCCGCCATGTTGGGAAAAGCAATTGAAGATGGATTTATAAAGAGTCTTGACCAGCCTGTTGGAGATTTCTATCCGCATTTTTCAGGAACAGGATTAACAGTGGGCGATCTTTCATCCATGTCATCAGGACTAAATTGGAATGAGGCGTATAAAAATCCGTTCGGGATGACTGCTCGAGCCTATTATGATGGTGATTTGGCTGAAAATATTCTAAAGTTAAAAGTTGTGGATACGCCAGGGGTAGCATTCAAATATTTAAGTGGAAATACTGAATTATTGGCAATGGTGCTCGAAAAAGCAACTAAAAATAAACTGTCAACTTATTTATATGAAAGCTTTTGGAACCCAATTGGCGCCAAAAATTACGCCCTGTGGCAAGTAGACGACAAAGAAAATAGATTAGCAAAAGCATATTGCTGCTTAGGAAGCAATGCTCGCGATTTTGCCCGGTTTGGCAAACTATATAGAGATTATGGAAAATGGAATGGACAGCAATTATTAGATTCTGCTTTCGTGGCCAAATCGATTACCCCACGTTTTGAAGAAAGTCCGGAATACGGTTACGGATTTTGGCTCAGCGACTTTATGGGAAAGGAAATTTTTGCAATGCGCGGCATTTTAGGGCAATATGTAATCGTAATCCCTGAAGACGATATAATAATTGTTCGGTTAGGCCGCAAAGTAGGAAAACGAACTGATTTGCCGTTTAGCTCTGATTTTTATACTTATATAGAAGAGACTTATGAGATGTTTCAGAATAGAAATTTGTAACCCTAGAATTTGATATGTATATTTACTTGTAAAGTAATTAGAATCAAATGAATACAACAACCTTAAAAAAAGAACAATACTGCTCGAAAATCCAGAATATAATTTTAAGGAAGCTGGCTCTATTTACGATTCTTTTTCACATTTAAAATTTACGTACAAAAAACGTATTGAAGGTTATCGCCAAATGACTTATCGCATAAGAAAAACCAAAATAGATATTGTTCGGGTCTTCGATATTAAACAGTATTCATCCAATACCCTATAAAAAATATTTTTTGTAGTTTTAGACTCCTCCCCGTCTTAAAATTTTATTATATGATAAAGCGGATAAAGCTGGAGCATATCTTATTTCTTGATATAGAAACCGTTCCACAGCATCAATATTTTGACGACCTCGACGATGTTTCAAAAGCACTATGGGAGCAAAAAAGCCAGTATCAACGTAAAGAAGATTATTCGGCAGAAGCGTTTTATGATCGTGCCGGAATTTGGGCAGAATTTGGAAAAATAGTCTGTATTTCGGTTGGATATTTTGTTCTAAAAAATAATGCCCGAAATTTCAGGGTTACGAGTTTTTATGGCGAAGAAATTAAAATTTTAACAGACTTTAAAAACTTGTTAGAAACCCACTTCAACAAATCGCATCACCTGTTATGTGCCCACAATGGCAAGGAATTCGACTTTCCTTATATTGCTAGACGGATGATTATTAACAAGATTGACATTCCGTTTAAATTAGATTTGTTTGGAAAAAAACCGTGGGAAGTTCCACATTTAGACACGTTAGAGTTATGGAAGTTCGGTGATTACAAAACCTTCACTTCCCTTAAGTTAATGGCGCACGTTTTAGGAATTCCTTCTCCAAAAGACGATATAGACGGCAGTGAAGTCTGTAAAGTTTTTTACGAAGAAAAAGATATTGAGCGAATTGTGGTTTATTGCGAAAAAGACACTGTGACGGTCGCACAAATTCTGTTACGATTGCGAAATGAAGACATTTTGCTTGACAGTGAAATACTTTCGGTGTAAGAAACTCTAGTTAGTTTGTTTACAATTATGGTGTTCTGTTTTAATTTTAGTAGTTTTACCAGTCAAATTTAAATCAATACTTTTATGACCGTTTCAAAATTTATCCCAAAATCCTTCTTAATGTTTATTTTAGTGGCAGCCCCACTTTTTGTAGCGTGTAAGGACAATAAGGAATCTACTGCAGAACAAACAACTGAGGCTGTGCAAGAAGCCACCCTAGAAGACAAAAAGAATGCTCTTAACAATGTTGTACCTGCAAACAATGCCAATACAAACAATAGTGCCACTGGCGCTGTAAACCCTCCTCACGGACAACCAGGACACAGATGTGATATCGCTGTAGGAGCTCCATTAAACGGTGCGCCAGCAGCAACGCCAAAAGTAGCGCCTGTTCAAACAAATGCAACGCCTGTAAAGGTTGCAGATGGAATGAATCCACCACACGGTCAGCCTGGACATAGATGTGATGTAAAAGTAGGCGATCCACTTTAATTATTTCAACTCCTAAAATATCAAGAGGCTCAGTTCAAAATTGAATTGTGCCTCTTTTTTTTGTGCTATTTTGTAGCTATAAACCTGTGTTCAAGTACGCTTATTGAGCCTTCATTTAAAAATTATTTCATTCAGTTTGTATTATCTTTGAAACGATGACAAAATCACCTCTCTTATCGGTTCAAGAACTCGTGGTTTCCTTTGGAAAAAAAGGCAAAGCCACCGAAGTTTTACATACAATTTCTTTTGATGTTCACGAAAATGAAATATTGGGAATTGTAGGAGAATCCGGGTCTGGAAAATCTGTTACTTCATTATCAATAATGGGATTGCTCCCAAAAAAGACAGCTCATACTTCAGGAAGGATTTTGTTTGAAAATAAGGATCTGTTAAAAACCGATGAAAAGGAATTTAGAGCGATACGCGGCAAAGAAATCGCGATGATTTTCCAAGAGCCTATGAGTGCCTTAAACCCATCTTTAAAGTGTGGAAAACAGGTTTCTGAAATTCTTAAACTTCATTTAAAGCTAAATTCTTCCGAAGCAAAAAAAGAGACAATTTCACTGTTTGAAAAAGTAAAACTGCCTCGCCCCAACGAGATTTACAATAGCTATCCGCATCAAATTAGCGGTGGGCAAATGCAACGGGTAATGATTGCTATGGCGATTGCCTGCAAGCCAAAGCTTCTTATTGCAGATGAACCTACAACAGCTTTGGATGTAACCGTTCAAAAAGAAATAATGTCTCTTTTAAAATCCATTCAGCAGGAAACCAAAATGGCAATGCTGTTTATTTCGCACGATTTAAACTTAGTTTCGGAAATTGCCGATCGGGTTATGGTGATGTATAAAGGTGATGTTGTTGAAAATGCTACAACCTTCGAAATTTTCAAAACTCCAAAAGCCGAATATACCAAAGCTCTTTTGGAAGCAAGGCCAGCGCTGGATGTTCGGTTAGCCACGCTGCCGACCATTGCTTCTATCGCAGACAAGAGTTTTGTTGCGAAGGAGATAAAACCAACCGAGCGCGCTAAGAAACACAAACAGATTTACACACAAACGCCTATTTTAGAAATTTCCAACCTGAAGAAGTACTACTACAGTAGTATGGGAATTTTTTCGAAATCGGAAAGTGTGAAAGCCGTTGACGATATCAGTTTTTCAGTTTTTGAAGGAGAAACCTTGGGATTAGTAGGAGAATCTGGTTGTGGGAAATCGACTTTGGGAAAAACCATTCTACAACTTGAAAAAGCCACTTCGGGAAGTATAAAATATAAAGGAAGAGAGCTTACCAAACTCACTAAAACAGAAATTCGAAATCTTCGGAAAGAGATTCAGATTATCTTTCAAGACCCGTATTCATCGCTTAATCCGCGTTTACCTATAGGCGAAGCTTTGATGGAGCCTATGGAAGTACACCAATTGGGAAAATCTAGAAAAGACAGAAAAGAAAAAGCACTATTACTCCTTAAACGCGTTGGATTAGACGATAGTTATTTTAACCGTTATCCACACGAACTATCGGGTGGGCAACGCCAAAGAGTAGGAATTGCAAGAACAATTGCTGTTGAGCCCAAGCTAGTGATTTGCGACGAATCTGTTTCTGCCTTGGATATTTCGGTGCAAGCGCAAGTATTGAATGTGTTAAATGAACTGAAGAACGATTTTGGGTTTACCTATATATTTATCTCACACGATTTGGCCGTGGTAAAATATATGTCCGATCAACTTTTGGTAATGAACAAAGGAAAGATTGAAGAGTTAGGCGATGCCGATGAAATCTACGCCAATCCACAAACGGAATACACCAAAAAACTTGTGGGCGCAATTCCGAAAGGAATATAGCCCACAATATGATTTAGGTTCGAGAATCCGTTGAATTTTATATTTTGTCCGAGGAAAGAAACAAGACCGCTGCACTACAAGAACCAAGAGCCAAGACTAAAAACGTAAACTAGTGTAAATGAAGATTTAAAGATTTTAAATCAGCTTGCCTCCTAAATAAGATGAAAAGGAAGGTCATCACTACGCTAAATTGCTTTAAGTCTATATTGTTCTGGCTTTAATAGGATAGTCTAAATTTTAATCGGACAACAGTGATTTTAAAACTTCATTTCTGGAATTTCGCCATCTACTACCATTTCACCTTCAGTTGCTTTCTGAATTTCTTCAACTGAAACTCCAGGTGCGCGTTCTAACAGATGAAATTTTCCATCTCTAATTTCTATTACAGCGAGGTTGCTCACAATTTTCTTCACGCAGGCAACACCTGTTAGCGGTAGGCTACATTGTTTTAAAAGTTTGGATTCGCCAGCGCGGTTTGTGTGCATCATAGCGACGATAATATTTTCGGCAGAAGCTACCAAATCCATTGCGCCACCCATTCCTTTTACCATTTTTCCTGGTATTTTCCAGTTGGCTATATCTCCATTTTGCGACACTTCCATAGCGCCCAAGATGGTTAAGTCTACGTGTTGTCCACGTATCATCCCAAAGCTCATTGCAGAGTCAAAGAAAGATGCTCCTGGCAGTGCAGTAATGGTTTGTTTTCCGGCATTTATTAAATCTGGGTCTTCTTCGCCTTCAAAAGGAAATGGTCCCATTCCGAGAATACCGTTTTCACTTTGAAATTCGACATCAATATCATCACGCACAAAGTTGGCTACCAAGGTTGGGATTCCAATCCCTAAGTTTACATAGTAACCGTCCTTTACTTCTTTTGCAATTCGTTGTGCTATTTGTTCTTTTGAAAGTGCCATAATTTAATTTGAAGATGTTTTTATTTCCGTTGTGATTTTTGTGCCTTTTTGGTTTTAAATTTTTACCACGGAGACACAGAGCGCACAGCGTTATTTTTTTCTAACAGTCAATTGCTCAATACGCTTTTCATATTTCTCACCTTGAAAAATACGTTGCACAAAAATTCCTGGAATATGAACTTGGTTTGGGTCTAATTCGCCAGCAGGAACCAGTTCTTCTACTTCGGCAACTGTAATTTTTCCGGCGCCACACATTGCAGGATTAAAGTTTCTTGCTGTACCTTTAAATATTAGGTTACCAGCCTCATCGCCTTTCCAAGCTTTTACGAAGGAAAAATCTGCT
This sequence comes from Aequorivita viscosa, assembly GCF_900106795.1. Lineage (GTDB taxonomy): Bacteria > Bacteroidota > Bacteroidia > Flavobacteriales > Flavobacteriaceae > Aequorivita > Aequorivita viscosa. Next base: position 109,771 of record NZ_FNNS01000006.1, read on the forward strand.
TCGAATGCTTTTTCCATAATGTGCATTTTCCCTCCAAATTCGCGAGTTTCTTTGCCTTCGGCTACTTCGGTTCCGTAGCCTGCTGGGGTGTAAAATGCAGGAATACCTGTTCTGGCTGCTTCGCAACGTTGTGCCAAGGTTCCTTGAGGCACTAACTCTACTTCCATTTCTCCGCTTAGCATTTGCCTTTCAAACTCGGCATTTTCGCCAACATAGGAAGAAATCATTTTCTTGATTTGATGTTTTTTCAGCAGAAGTCCAAGTCCAAAATCGTCTACGCCTGCATTGTTTGAAATGCAGGTTACATTCTGGATATTTCGTCTAACCAATTCATTTATAATATTTTCAGGGATGCCGCAAAGACCAAACCCTCCCAACATAAAAGTCATTCCGTCCTCAATGCCTTCACAGGCTTCACGAACGTTTGCTACTGTTTTATTTATCATTTTTCAATTTTTATTAAAATTACAAAAATTCGATATATAAAAAAATCATATACCAGATTGCTTCTTTGTATAGCCATCAGGATTGCAATGCAATACTGTTATTCCCCGTCTCTTAGTGAGGGTTTAGATGGGGCTAAAAATCAAACTCATCTGAAATTTCTTCCACATCTGTAGGGGTTGTCTCACGCCATTTAGCGCAATCTGTTTCAATAGAGACGTTTTCAGGTTTTGGAAATTCTCCTGTGGATACATCAAGGTCTTTATCTGCATAACATTTTTGCATATAGAGTCCCCAAATTGGAAGTGCCATTGTCGCTCCTTGTCCATAGGTGATAGATCCGAAGTGGGTAGCCCTATCTTCACCTCCAACCCAAACCCCGGTTACTAAATTTGGTACCATACCCATAAACCATCCGTCACTTTGATTTTGGGTAGTTCCGGTTTTTCCCGCTATGGGGTTTTTAAAGTCGTACGGATATCCGGTAATCGCTTTTTTATAAACGGGTGAGTTTACTGCCCAAGTACCTCTTAACCTTGTTCCCGTTCCCGATTGTGTTACACCTTCCATTAAACTAACTGTAACGTAAGCCGACTCTTCGCTAATTACATCTCTAGTTTTTGGCACATTTTGATAGAGTATTGTTCCGTTTTTATCTTCAATTCGTTGAATTAAGATAGGCTCAACAAAAACCCCTTGGTTTGCAAAAGTACTGTACGCTCCTACCATTTCGTAAACAGAAATATCGGCAGTACCTAGCGCAATAGAAGGAACTGCGGGCATATTTTTGGTGTTAATCCCCATTTTGTCAATAAGGTCAATCACAGGCTCCGGACCTACTCTATCGATTAATCGTGCTGTAATAGTATTAATTGAGTTAGCCAATGCATATTTTAAAGTAACCATGCCACCGTACGAATTTCCTGAGTTTTTTGGTGTCCAAGGCTCCAATAAATGGTGTCTTCCTTGTGGAATTGTATAAATGGTATTTGGAAGAGTATCGCAGGGCGACATATGCATTTGGTCTATTGCCGTGGCATAAACGAAAGGCTTAAAAGTAGAACCTATTTGACGTTTTCCTTTTTTAACCATATCGTATTTAAAACGCTTGTAATCTATTCCGCCTACCCAAGCCTTTACTTCACCTGTTTGTGGTGTCATTGACATCATGGCTGCGTGCAAGAAGGATTTGTGATACCTTATAGAATCCAATGGGGTCATTACCGTATCTATTTCGCCTCTCCAAGAAAACACGCGCATCGGCACTTTTTCTTTAAAGCTTTGGATAATTTCTTCTTCGTCTTTCCCTTGTTTCGTCATTTCACGCCAACGATCACTAACACGCATTGCGGAGTTTAGAATACCTGCAGTTTCTTTTTCGGTAATGTGGCGGAATGGCGCTGTTTTATTGTTTTTATTTTGATCGTCGAACACCTCTTGAAGGCGTGACATGTGGCTAGTTACAGCATCTTCTGCATATTCCTGCATTTTACTATCAATTGTAACATACACTTTTAGTCCATCTTGATAGATGTTGAAATTACTGCCATCAGGTTTTGGATTTTTCTTAATCCAATCTTCCATAAAATGGCGTGCGTATTCACGGAAATAGGTTGCGATACCCTCGTCGTGCCCTTGTGGCGTAAATTTAATTCCCAACGGAAGCGCTTGAAGCGAATCTTTTACTGTTTCAGATATAAACCCATATTTTTCCATTTGATCGAGGACGACATTTCTTCGATTGGTAACTCCCACAGGATTTCGTAATGGATTGTAAAGAGAAGCATTTTTAAACATTCCTACTAGCATTGCAGATTCTGCAGTGGTAAGGCTCGCTGGAGATTTATCGAAATAAATATGGGAGGCCGATTCGATTCCAACAGCTTGGTTCACGAAGTCGTATTCATTAAAATACATGGTAATAATCTCTTCCTTAGTGTATCTTCGTTCCAAACGTGTGGCAATAACCCATTCCTTTATTTTTTGCATTCCACGTTGAAATTTGTTTCTAGAAACCTGTTCTGTAAAAAACAGCTTTGCCAATTGCTGAGTTATAGTACTTGCACCACCTTTTGATCCTAAGTAAACTAAAGCTCTTAATGTTCCTTTGGCATCTATACCTGAGTGATCGTAAAAACGAACATCTTCGGTAGCAATTAATGCATTTACCAAATGGTCAGGTAAAGAATCGTATTGCGCTGGTGTTCGGTTTTCTTTATAAAATTTACCAATGGTTTTTCCATCGGAAGAAATGATTTCGGTAGCGAGGTTTTTTTCCGGGTTTTCCAGACTAGTTTCATCAGGTAGGCTTCCAAAAACACCCCAAGATGCTAAGAGAAAAATGAAGATAATTGTTAAAATACCACTTCCTACTAAAATCCAAAATGTTCTGATATGACGGCTTAGGCCTTTCGTATCTTTCTTTTTTTGTTGTACTTTTTTTGTTGCCATATCCTACTTTTACAAATTGGTAGATTCTTCTATACTTAAACCAACATCTGTAATACCTTCGAGCTTTAAAACGCCCTCTACTGCACCGTTATTGCGCATTGCCTGTTCTATAGTTACGTTGTATATTCCATTCTCGAAGAACCTAACGTTTTCTTTATACCACAATTTGTTTTCCTTTATGCTCCCTACGCCTTGTCCCATCCAGGAGCCATCTGGATTGGCCATACGATATTCAAGGGTGTCTGTGACCGTTTTTCCGTACGGGAAGTTAATTGAGACAATCAAAAATATGTTATTGTACTTATACTCGTTGGAGTTTCGGATATTTACAAATAGATTGTAATTTTTCAGAGAATCCAGTTGCGGCAGTTTGAAATCCACTACCTCATCTTGCCCCCAATATCCATCCATAGCCCTTGTTTCACTAAAAACGATATTCGATTCGCATGAAGCTAGGAGTACGACTGACAAAAAAAGCATCAACACTTTATTCATTCTTATTCGGCTTATTTGGCTTGTTTGGCTTTCTATTTTTGTTCGATTTACGAGGTCTTTTCTTAGCTGGGCTAGCAGCAGGCGTAGCCGTTACAGCATTTTTACTCTTAGATTTATTTCTACTTTTATTGCGACGACTCTTTCCTTTTTGCTTTGGTTGATCAAATCTAGTAAGGCTATCCTGCCCTACAACATCATTAAAAGGTGTTTTTTCTGGATTTGGAATTTCAACAGCGAATTCTTCTAATGCCATTGGTTTTTTTCCGATTTTATTTTGTTCAATAATGTGGTTTGCCTTTTCTGCAGAAAGTTCGTGCCAGTTCATGCCTTCCTTTTCATACGCATACCAAAGTCTGCCTTTAAAAATATCGATTTTCTGACAACTAGCAGTTCCTTTTTCTGTTTGAAGTTTGGTTTCGGTATTTGGAAAGGATTCTAAAGCTTCTAAATATGTATCAAGTTCATAATTGAGACAACACTTTAACTTACCACATTGACCAGCAAGTTTTTGTGGATTTAAAGATAATTGTTGGTAGCGGGCGGCAGTAGTGTTTACCGAGCGAAAATCTGTTAGCCAAGTTGAGCAACAGAGTTCTCTTCCACAACTTCCGATTCCTCCTAAACGCGCAGCTTCTTGTCTGAAACCCACTTGTTTCATTTCGATTCGCGAATTGAAGGTTCTCGCAAATTCTTTAATTAATTCGCGAAAATCTACTCTTTCATCGGCGGTGTAATAAAAGATCACTTTAGAGCCATCACCTTGAAATTCAACATCGCTAATTTTCATTTGAAGTCCGAGACGAATAGCAATTTCACGTGAACGCTTTTGAACACTACTTTCCCGTTCGCGATAAGACTGCCAAATATCTATATCTTTCTGTGAAGCCTTTCGATAGATTTTTGGTAAAGCTTCAATTTTTAATGGAATTCGTTTCTTTTTCATTTGCACACGTACCAGTTCTCCAGTTAGTGTGATAATTCCTATATCGTGCCCAGGTGAAGTTTCAGTAGCGACAATATCACCGATACTTAAAGTAAGATTTTCAGGATTTTGGAAAAATTCTTTTCTTCCGTTTTTAAAACGCACTTCCACCGCATTAAAAGGTTCCATACTGGCAGGTAGCGACATATTCGAAAGCCAGTCGAACACTGTGAGTTTATTACAGCCATCCGTTCCGCAAGTACCATTGTTCTTGCATCCTTTAGGTTGGCCGCCAGTGCTTGAGGCACAGCTATTACAGCCCATATTTTCTATATATAAAGCCCTTCTTTAAAAGAAAGAGGGACGAAGATTAAACTAATAATTCAATCAGTAAAGATACCAATAAAATTTTCGATTTTAGATTTACGATTTTAGATTTTTGAAATCCGCATGTAACCCCTGCGTGCGATAGGAAAGAAGCTTAGGGTATGCGTTTTGAAAATTAAAAAGCTTATTGATTGAATCTCAATTTTAAAAGAGGAATAAAACCCTATTATAATATTGGACGATTTTCGATTGTTGATTTAGGATTTTTTTTGATTTTTGAAATCCTCCTCAAACTTTTTATGAGAATAGCATTCAGGAAATTTAGGTGTTCCCCCTATGCTCCATAGGGGGATTGTGACCTAATTTTTAAATTTCAATTTTTCGGAACGTCCTTTTTTGAAAATTTTATTGCTGTTTGGAATGCCTTGCCGTAGTCTTTTTTGTTCTTCTTCTGGCAAATGAATAATCTCGATACACTCATCGGAGCAACAGTTTTCCATTTTCACTTCACAACTTTCACATTGGATAAAAAGCAAATGGCAAGCTTGGTTTGCGCAGTTTGTATGCGTGTCGCAAGGCTCACCACATTGGTGGCAATGGCTAATAACGTCTTCGGTAATTCGCTCCCCTCGACGATGGTCAAAAACGAAATTTTTTCCGATAAATTTATTTTCTAGACCAAGGTTCTCAACTTGCCGAGCATATTCAATAATACCACCTTCCAGCTGGAATACATTTTTAAATCCCTTGTGTTTATAATAAGCACTGGCTTTTTCGCATCGGATTCCACCGGTACAATACATAACCAGTTTTTTGTCTTCTTTATGGTCTTTCAGATCTTTTTCAATAATATCTAAGGAGTCGCGAAAGGTATCAACGTCGGGTGTAATGGCATTTTTAAAATGGCCAATTTCACTTTCGTAATGGTTTCGCATATCAACTAGAACCACATCTGGATCTTCAATAAGCTCGTTGAATTTTAATGCATCTACGTGAATTCCTTTATTCGTTACGTCGAATGTATCATCGTTTAAGCCATCGGCTACAATTTTATGACGGACTTTCACTTTTAGTTTTAAAAATGATTTTAAATCATGTTCAATTGCGATGTTTAAACGGACATCTTTTAGGAAGTTAATTCCATCAAGAAATTCTTTAAATTCATTAAAGCGTTTTGCGGGAACAGAAAGCTGGGCATTTATTCCTTCGTGGGCTACATAAATACGTCCGAGGACTTCCATTTGGTCCCAAGCGATAAAAAGATGATTTCTAAAAAGATGTGGATTGCCAATTTTGGCATATTGATAAAAAGAAAGGGTAAGCCGTTCTTCCCCGGCTTGTTCTAAAAGATTTTCCCTTTCTTTCGCACTTAATTTATTGTACAGTTGCATGCTATACTTTTTTAAGGTGAAAAAAATGATTTACAAAGCGCAAAAGTAAGAATTTTGAAGAGATGACATTTTAAAATTGGAAAAGATGTAAAAACTCGTCATTTCTAGCATCTATAAGCAATATTGTTTTAAAGCTTTCCGAATATAATCCCGTTAGATTTAACAAGTCACTAATTAAAAACCTACTCTTGACCGCAATAATTCGAGAACCTTTTTGTTAACAAAAATCCTCGTGCAATCCATTTTACTTTTGCGCCTCTACCAAAGAAACAGTACCTTAGCTACATATTTTTAGCATTTAAAACACACTGATAATGAGCACAGAAAAAGACGCAAAACTAAAAGCTTTAAAGCTTACGCTTGATAAATTAGACAAAACATACGGTAAAGGAACTGTAATGAAAATGGGCGATAAAGCCGTAGAAGATGTAGATGTAATTCCAACTGGTTCATTAGGGCTAGATGTGGCGCTTGGCGTGGGTGGCTATCCACGCGGAAGAGTAATTGAAATTTATGGACCTGAATCTTCGGGTAAAACGACATTAACGCTGCACGCTATGGCAGAAGCACAAAAAAAAGGAGGAATCGCTGCCTTCATTGATGCCGAACATGCTTTTGACCGAGTGTATGCAGAAAAATTGGGTGTAGACATTGAGAACCTCATCATTTCTCAACCTGATAACGGGGAACAAGCCTTAGAAATTGCCGATAATTTAATTCGAAGCGGCGCAGTTGATATTGTGGTTGTCGATTCGGTTGCCGCTTTAACGCCTAAGAGCGAGATTGAGGGTGAAATGGGTGACAGTAAAATGGGGCTTCACGCTCGTTTGATGAGTCAAGCCTTACGAAAGCTTACTGGCTCTATTAGCAAAACAAATTGTACGGTAATTTTCATTAACCAATTGCGTGAAAAGATTGGGGTTATGTTTGGAAATCCGGAAACAACAACTGGAGGAAATGCCTTGAAATTTTACGCTTCGGTGCGATTAGACATTCGCCGTTCCACTCAAATAAAGGATACGAACAGCAACGCCACAGGAAACAAAACACGTGTAAAAGTTGTAAAGAACAAAGTCGCTCCACCTTTTAAACAAGCCGAATTTGACATTATGTATGGCGAAGGAATATCGAAAGTTGGAGAGATAATCGATTTGGGAGTGGATTTTGAAATAATCAGAAAAGCTGGGTCTTGGTTTAGCTATGACGATACCAAATTGGGGCAAGGAAGAGATTCTGTTAAAGCCTTACTTTTAGACAATCCAGAGTTAATGGAAGAGCTTGAAATTAAAATAAAAGATAGCATTGCTGCATTAACACAGTAATTTTTTTAAATAATAGCGCAACCCTTTTGATTCTGTGGCATCTACATATTGTAGGAACCTTGAATAAAAGGGTTGCCCTCTTATTAGCCTAGAGGTATTTACAACGACTATAATTCACGGTACTACACTTGACTTTAGACGAGCTCATCATACAATGCAAGAAGCACGATTCGAAGGCGCAAGGAGAGTTATACAACAGGTATAACAGCATCCTTTTCGCTATTTGTCTTCGTTATTCGCCAAATTTTGTAGAAGCTGAAGACAATTTGCAAGATGCTTTTTTAACTATCTTTAAAAAAATTGAGCAATACAACGGCAAGGGTTCTTTTGAAGGATGGATAAAACGGGTTACAGTGAATACTGTGCTTCAAAAATATCGAAAACAACGAACTTTCGAAATAGTCGATGAAGGGCAAATAGAAGATGAAGAAGATTTAATTATTGAAGAGGAGGAAATACCACTTCAGTTTTTATTGAAAATAATACAAGAATTGCCGGATAGATATAGGTTAGTATTCAGTATGTACGTGATGGATGGTTACCAACATAAAGAGATTGCCGAAATGTTAGGCATTAGCGACGGCACTTCTAAATCAAATTTGGCAAGAGCTAGAGCGATTTTAAAAAATAAAATAGAGGCTTTTAACGCATCCCGTAACACGTAAAGCATTATTGACTAATTAGTTTAAAACATCAAATTCCCTTTTTAATTAGGGTGAATATGAAAGACAAGAAAAACATAGACAAACTTTTTGATGACAGCTTTAAAAACTTTGAGGCTACACCTTCGCCGCGCGTTTGGGAGAACATCCAAACAGAGCTTAACAAAGAGAAGAAGGAGCGCAAAGTAATTCCTCTATGGATAAAGTATGGTGGCATAGCTGCGTTGCTTGCTTTGTTATTGACTGTTGGAAATTGGGTTTTCAATCCACTAGACTCCCTGCCGAATGCTATTACCAATAAAACCATTGTAGATTCGGTTGAAGGAACACAAACCAATACCGAATTTGTGGACCCTGAACAATCCGAGATAGAAGTTGCCACAGAAAACACCAATACTGAAAACATTCAAAACACTTCAGCACAAGAAATCATCGCAGCAAAGGATAAAGTTTCCAATGACAAGGATAATCAACAATCTGTTGAAAATTCAGTAAAAACAGTAATTGCTTCAAATGTTGTTGAAGCTAATACTTCAGGCAAAAAAACAAATCAACGTAGTAATATAAACAAAGAGAAACAACCAAAAAGTGGAGCTGAAAAGCGTTTAGCGATTTTGGAAACTACTACTGATTTACCTTCCAACAATATTAAACCTGACAACTATAAAAACCCTCAAGAGGAAAAGAGGATAATTAAAAAGAACGATAAAATAGTTTCTGAAGAATTTGGTGATAGAATTGTGATTACTGAAAACTCAGAAAACCCTGGAGAAAAGCAAATTGATTCAGAAACCATATTAGAAGCTAATAACAAAAAGTCGATTCTTGATGCTATAGCTGAAAAAAAGGAGGCCGATAACAATCTAATTGAAATTGAAAAGCAAAAGCCTGAACATCGCTGGAATGTTACACCAAATATAGCTCCAGTTTATTACAGTAGTTTTGGAAGTGGCTCTTCCATAGATCCAGATTTCGCTAACAACCCACAAAAAGGCGATGTGAATATGAGCTACGGTTTGCAAGTAAGTTATGCGTTAAGCAAGCGTTTAAGCGTGCGTTCTGGTGTTAACAACGTAGATTTGAGTTACAGCACATCAGATATTGTAATTGGCACGGGACCAGTATCAAAAGCCTTAAGCTCGGTTGATTATGGTGGCAAACAAGTTGTTGTTACTGCAATAAATCGTTCATCTTTAAATAGTAGCGGCTATCCGTCTAATGGTTTTGGCGACATAAGCTTAAAATCGACGAGTGGTGATGCGCGATTAATTCAAAGCATAAATTATTACGAAGTACCCGTAGAGTTAAAATACGCTGTATTGGACAGTAAATTCGGTTTGAATATTATTGGTGGTGTGAGCACTTTGTTTTTAGGAAATAATGAAATTTCGGTTAAATCCGACAATTTTAGTAGTGTATTAGGAGCGGCTAACAACCTAGCAAACGTTAGTTTTTCTACAAATGTAGGATTGGGGCTTGATTACAAATTATCAAAAAAGTTCATTTTCAATATAGAGCCGATGTTCAAATATCAACTAAATCCCTACACCGACTCATCAGTAAACTATAAGCCTTATTACCTAGGGGTTTATAGCGGTTTAAGTTTTAAGTTTTAGGTTAGTTTTAAGTTAAATTTGTTTGATTGCTTCAAACATTGTACTTGAGAAAACCGTCCTTTTCGCCAAAGGCCGGTTTTTTTGTTTTTTTACCTTGGCAGGTTATCTTGTTTGATGCCAGTAAATATTTAAAGTATTGAAAAAACAGAGACAAACGTGTTAATTACAAACTAAACCAACATTGTGCTTAGCACAGCAAATTCTTAGTCTTTTGCTGTATCTAGCCACCGATAAAAATCTTCTCTTGTAAAGTTTTCGACACTTGCTTCAATGGTGTGTACCATTTTGTACAAGTCTAAATCGACCCAATCTGTTAGTTGTAACACCCCTTTTTTATCGCGTAACGTAAGTTGCTCTTCATTGTAAAACAAGCCCATATTTTCACCAGAATACATCACTTTGGTTCTAACTAGAATTTTGTCTAAACTAAATTTAATTTCCTCAATACTTTGTAACATTACATAATACTTATGATGCGTTCTGTCGCTAGAAAGGTTTTTAACCCTTCCCTGACTATACCTAGCGTTTTTACTGGTTAACGCGTGGAAATTCTCAAGGTCAAATTTTACATCGCCATATTCATATTGTCTAAGATTTTCTTCTTCAGAAAATTCTAAGGAACTATAAAAAGCATTTACAAAATTTGTGATTCTGGAGTAGTCACCAATTGAATCTAAACTAGCATTTAATTGCATAATCGAATCGGTTAACCGTGTATTTTTATCTCGAACCGTGCTAAGTTCATTAACCTGAGTATTTAGCAGTCTATTTAATCCTTTAACTTCGGAAAGTTCAGAATTGAGATTAGAAATAAGAATTTCATTTTCGCTAATCTTTTTTTCGAATGCAGTTGAATCAGATTGAAGCCTTGAAACGGTTAGCCTAAGTTCTTTTTTACTTTGACCAAACCCAAAATTACGGGTAAGCGCTAGTAATACTATTACAGAAAGTGCAGTTTTCATGATGTAGAGTTTTAACAGTTCAGTATAGAGACCAAACAAGCTATTTACAGTACTGCTTTAGTAGGGACAACAAAAATGGCTTGCTAAAGGGTAGCTGCAAGAAAACTTATTATTAGTCATACAACAACAATGACCCTGAATAGAATGGGTACATTAATGTTTAAAATGGGGAGAGTAAAAGCCAAAAGCTTTAGTTCAAATTTATCAAAAATATTTAAACTTATCACCTTGATTTTGTTAAAACTTTAACAGGAGTAGACAGAATAACAAACTATAATGAACCGATAATCGAAATAATGAAGCTTAAGATTATAATTTCGAATGATTGATAAAAAAAACCACCTCAAAATTGCTTCTGACGCGGTTTTTTTCAATAATTTCAATTTCTTATAATCCTATTCCAATGTCTGCTGTCCTCCTCCATTTACAAAAATAGTCTGTCCACTCACCCACTCAGAAATTGGGGAAGCGAAATATAACATCGCACCCGCTATATCATCAGCAGTTCCTAATCGTTTAATTGGAGTATGCTTCAACATTGTTTCTTCAATTTCTGGTGTCAACACACTTTCCAAAGCAGCGGTTCGTGTAGCTCCTGGGCCTACAGCGTTAATTCGTACTTCTGGTCCAAAATCGTGTGCTAAGTTTGCGACCGTATGATTAACAGCAGCTTTAGAACCTCCATATCCACTCATATTAGGACTCTTGTTTACGCTGGACATTGAGGTTGTAAAAACGATAGCACCGTAGCCGTCTTTTTTCATATGCGGCACTACCAATTGGCAAAGTCGCCAGCCACTGAACACATTAAGCTCGTAATCCCGTTTAATATCATCTACGGAAATTTTAAATGGATTTTCACGTCCGCCACCGCCACCGCCGGCATTGTTTATTAATATATGAATTCCGCCTAATTCTTTAACGGTTGTATCAACAAGGTTTACTAGGTTATCATCTTTTAGTACATTACATTCCACGGCAATAGCTTTTACGCCTTAAGCTTCAATTTCTTTAGCTGCTTTTTTAGCATCTTCAAGGTTGAAATCCCCAATAGCGAAATTTGCACCATGCTTTGCCAAAATTAAAGCTGTCGCTTTTCCTATTCCATTTGCACCGCCTGTAACTATTGCGGTTTTTCCTTTTAAATTGAATAAATCTTTCGTTTTCATATTCGTTGTCGCTACTATCTTAATTTTATATCTCCACCATCGGCCATAAGAGTTTGTCCTGTCATATATTGACTATCACTACTCAATAAAAAAGCAACAATTGGAGCGACATCTTCTTGTGGGTCTCCGAAACGCTGCATCGGATTTTTGCTGATAATTTCTTCGTATTGTTCTGGAAAATTTTCTTTCCATTGTTTTACACCATCAGTAAATGCTAACGGACAAACCACATTCGCACGAATCCCTTCTTCTGCCCATTCATTAGCAGCAACACGAGATAATCCTCTAATAGCCTCTTTGGCCGCCGCATAGCTCCCTTGGTTTTTCTGACCCAATAATCCAGCTCCAGAACCAAAATTCACAATGGATCCCTTAGTTTTTTTAAGCTCAGGATAAGCTGCTTTCATAAAATTTAAAGTCCCATTAAGGCCCGTATTCATGGACAATGCCCAATCGTCTTCGGTGAGTCCCATCAATGGTTTTTGGCGAGAGGCGTGTGCATTATTTACTAGACCCGTTAGTTTTCCAAATTTTGAAACAGCTAATGCTACAGCTTCATTTGCTACTGATTCTTTAGAAACATCACCTTTTAAAAAGGCTATTTTTTCTGGATGCGAGGCTTCTTTTTCCTTTCCAGCATCTTCATTTAAGTCTACTTCAATTATCGAAGCACCTCTTTCAGTAAGTTCAGAAGTCATTGCACCTCCAATTCCTGCGGCTCTTCCTGTTACAATTATTACTTGACCTTCTAAATTCTTCATATTATTTTGATTTTTAAATTTTAAAACTATTAACAATCTCAAAGATAAGGTTTCCCAATGCCTAATTTGACTCAGAACCAAACTCTTAGTGACTATTTAACAGCTAAAATCAGTAATTTGAACAAAGTGAAAGAAAGCCACATAAGAAGGGGATAATAGCACAAACTCAATGTTGGAGGGGATAGAAAAATAAGAAAACAAAGAAATAGCTTGGGAGAGCCTTCTCTAATTGCTAAATTGGGGTTTTTCGCAAACAACCTTTAAATTCCATTAAACTTTAATGATGAAATTACTGATTTCTCTTTTCACTTCTTTTATTCTAATGTCGAGCTCCAACGCTCAAAATAAAATTGATGTTAGTGATGAGCTATCAATCACTCTTGAATTAAATAATCCTTCTTCCGTAATTAACAATGCTACTGCGCAAGTACGTATTCAAGGAGGTGCTCCGCCTTATCAGTACAAATGGAGCAACCAAAACACTTCCTTAAACTCTAACCGTGCTGAGGGATTAATTGAAGGAATGGATCATTCGGTTACAGTTTCCGATTCAAACGGGAATACTGTTTCAAAAACGTTTAAAATTCCGGCAAAATCTATAACTGAAATATTTAACAGTAATGTACAGCCCGCAGTAGATTTTCTAGGAGCTTTTTTATTTTGGGATCCATTTGCTTCCTTTGGATTATATGACCCCGTAGTTTATATCGCAAAAGATGACATTGGGTTGCCACATATAAAAAACACAGCCCAAGAATATCATTTAAAGCAGTGGTTGGTAGCTGATGGAGCTGAAGTAGTTAAAAATCAAGAAATCGCAATCCTAGAAATTGATGGGTTGGAAACAAAAATAATTACTGATTTTGATGGAAAGCTTGAACACATTGCCAGTGAAGGAGCCCATATTTCAATAAGAAGGAAACCCACTTCTACCGATGAACCTTTACTGGGAACTATTCAATTTGAAAACCCAAGACCTTTATTACATCCCAATGGCGATGTGGTAAAAAACACAATACCCTTTATTGTGATTTGGCTCATGTTGGGGAGTATTTTCTTCACTTTGCGTTTAAAATTCATCAATATTCGTGGATTTCGCCATTCGTTAGGTTTGGCAAAAGGTAAGTATGATGATCCAAATGCTCCTGGAAGTATTACCCATTTTCAAGCTATGGCAACGGCAGTATCTGCTACAGTCGGTTTAGGAAATATAGCCGGTGTAGCAGTTGCAATTTCTTTGGGAGGCGCAGGTGCTACTTTTTGGATGTTTATGGCCGGGTTTTTCGGGATGTCTTTAAAATTTGCCGAATGTAGTATGGGTGTGAAATATCGATTTATCGATGCAGAAGGCAGGATTTTTGGTGGCCCTATGAACTATTTACGCTACGGTCTTGAAAAACGAAATTTAAAAAAATTAGGGAAATTTTTGGCTGCTCTTTTTGCTATTTTGGGCGTAGGAGCATCATTTGGAGGTGGAAATATGCTTCAGTCCAATCAAGCTTTTAAAATAGTATCTGAGCAAATTCCCATTCTAGAGGGACAAGGATTTTGGTTCGGGATTGGCTTTGCCGTACTTGTAGGAATTGTAATTATTGGCGGAATAAAGAGTATTGCCAAGTTTACCGAAAAGGTTGTTCCAATAATGGCAATATTATATATTTTGGGATGTTTGGTTGTAATTGGGGGCAATATCGATAATATTGGCGGTGCGTTTCTCGCTATTATCGACGGAGCATTTTCTGCCGACGCACTTAAAGGTGGATTTATTGGAGTATTGATTGTGGGATTGCAACGCGCTGCATTTTCGAATGAGGCAGGGGTTGGATCGGCCGCAATTGCACATAGCGCCTCCAAAACGAATAATCCTATAGCAGACGGATTTGCGTCTTTAATAGAGCCTTTAATCGACACCATGTTAGTGTGTACTATGACTGCCTTGGTTTTAATATTTACCGGGATTCATAAAGAAGGTGGCGGTATGGGCGGTGTAGAACTCACTTCGGCTGCGTTTGGAAGCGTGGTTTCGTGGTTCCCAGTCGTGCTTGCTGTAGCTGTCTTTCTATTCGCTTTCTCGACTATGGTGTCGTGGTCTTATTACGGAATGCGTTCTTGGACTTATTTATTTGGAAGGAGTAAAAACGGGGAGCTGTTATACAAACTTTTGTATTTAGTGTTCGTGGTGTTAGGAGCATCTGTAAGCCTTGGCGCTGTGCTGAGTTTTGCCGATATGATGATCTTGGCAATGTCATTCCCAAACATAGCTGGTTTATTTATTCTTGCGCCTGAGATTTATGCAGATATGAATGTTTATTTGGACAAGCTGAAAAAAGGGAAATTATACATAAACCCAAAGTTTGCGAAATAATGATTTATAAAAACTAAAGGGTAATGCCTTCAAAAGGCTAAAATCTTCTTGCTATTTGAGCAGTCGGAAACAACTTAATCTTTAAGGTTAGCTTTCGACTGCCCAGAAACTATTTAGCAGATGTTTTAGCTAGCCCGTTGAGCATTTTGACATTAAATTACATTAAAGAACAAAATCTTTATTTTTTTCCGCTGTTCTAAAGGATAAAATATAGATTTTGAAGATAATCTCTTTAAGGTTTGGGGTAATACTGTCAAAATCTGTTCAAAACACACAACGGGGTTAGGTATATTTAATCATCCCATTCGGTGCGAATTTCTTCCATAAGATTATCGTAACGCTCCTTTAACTTAGCCGATATTTGTTTAGAAGATTTATGCAATTTTCGAAGCTGTAATGACAGAAGAATGCTGAAAAGTCCTGCAAATAAAAAGCTAATTGCAACAAGAACAACAACGCTTAATCCTGCAACCAAAGGATTCCAGATTAGGATGAATGAAGCAATTGCTCCCAAAATTCCGAAGATTAACAAGCCTCCCCAATTTTTACCTCCATGTTTTTTTACATCCAAAGCAAAACTGATAGAAGCAATAGAACGAAAAAGAAGTAAAAAACCGATGTAAAAAGCTAGTACGCTTAATGATAACGCAGGGTGACTAACAAGGGAGATACCTACAATAAAAGTAATTATTCCAAAAGCCAACGACCAGCCCCAATTTTCCAATTGATCTCGGTTAGCGATAGCAAAAACAATTTCTGAAATACCCCCAAATAAAAATGAGAGCGCAAAGAAAAGGGACAACGTAAGCAACGACCCCATAGGCGAAGTAAACGTTACAATACTAATAATGATAAATAAAATTCCAACTAACAACGGTATGTACCAGTGTTTAATCGAATTTCTGATTGAATTTAAAAATGGTAGGCTCATAATGACAAGGGTTTAAGGTTGATTAATTAATTTATATATTATTCGTCTATATTACACGACTTTAGGATGATAGTATTCAAAACCGCCTTAATCCTAAAAATTGATTTTATTCTTCCCAGTTTCTTTTCTTGTAAACAATATACTCTATTTCACTGAAAGTTTTATGGTGAATTTTATAATTATTGGCACTTAAAATATTCTTCATATTCAGATTCAATTCGGTAACCAATTAATCAAATTTTTCCTTTTTTTCATTGTTGTTGTATTGATATTTAGGCGAACCGATACGGGACATCCTAAAGGTATAATGATTAAGATGAGAAAAATACGTATTGCGATCTTCTTCACTTAAATCCATTGTCAAAACTTGCTTATAATGCCATTGTTGTAAAAAATCTTTGTCTTTAGATGAGAAAACTTCTTCAGTCTCCCCCTCTTTAGATTCCCAAGAGGTTTCTGATGCGAAACCGCCCAAGGTCGATAAACAAAGAATACTCGCTAAAATAATATGTACAATTTTCATGTGTTGATTTTTATTATAACACAAAGATACGATTAGTTCGGTTAATTGCGAACCAATCGGACTGTAATGTTTTGTTAAAAGAAAACGCTATAATAATCAAGTGAATTCTAACGTACAAAAAGATAGTTTTAGGTAATACTGATCAAGAAACATCTTTTGCTATTTGCCTTATTATCCAAAGAGTTTTGCCTTTACGTACCGGGCATTCATTTCGGCAATATTGCTAATTGAAATATCCGCAGGGCATTCTATCTCACAGGCACCTGTAAATGTACAACTCCCAAAATTTTCAAATTCCATTTGAGCAGTCATATCCAGTAAACGTCTATGTGCTTCAGGCTGTCCTTGTGGTAATTTATTGAGGTGATTAATCTTTGCAGCGGTAAATAATGCTGCAGAAGCATTTTTGCAAGTCGCTACACAAGCCCCGCAACCTATACAAGCCGCTGCATCCATAGCACTATCCGAAACTTCTTTGGATACAAGAATTGCATTCGCCTCTGCTGCAGTACCTGTTTTTGCTGTAATATATCCTCCTTGTTGAATAATTCTGTCAAAGGCCGAACGATCCACTACCAAGTCCTTTACTATAGGAAACGAGCTCGCTCTCCAAGGTTCTACAACAATGGTATCGCCTTCTTTAAAACTTCGCATATGCAATTGGCAAGTCGTTGTATTATTATGAGGTCCGTGTGCTCTCCCGTTTATAAAAACGCCACATTGTCCACAAATTCCTTCTCTACAATCGTGTTCAAAAGCAATTACCTTTTCATCTTTCAAGACGAGTATTTCATTAAGATGATCTAATGCTTCCAAAAAGGACATATCTTCTGAAAGTCCATCAACCTCATAAGCCTTGAGTTCTCCTTGAGCATCTGTATTTTCTTGTCGCCAAATTTTAAATGTTACTTTCATAGCTGCATTATTTATAACTCCTTACTGTAGGTTGCACATATTCAAACATCAGCTTTTCCTTGTGTAGCACAAAGTTTCCTGCATTGTATTCCCAGGCAGAAACGTAGGCAAAATCTTCATCATTTCGCATAGCTTCTCCTTCTTCAGATTGATATTCTTCTCTAAAATGTGCGCCGCAAGATTCGTCACGTTGCAATGCATCAAGGCACATCAGCTCTGCTAATTCAATAAAATCGGCAAGTCGCAGGGCTTTTTCCAATTCGGGATTCATTTCATTGTCGCTTCCTGTAACTTTCACATGTTTCCAAAATTCATTTTTAATATGTTTTATTTCGCCAATTGCATTCTCCAAGCCTTTTCTATTGCGACTCATGGCACATTCTTGCCACATCACTTTTCCTAATTCGCGATGAAAATCGTCCACAGTTCTAGTTCCGTTTACTTCCAGTAGCTTTTTGATTTGCTCTCTAACTTCGTCTTCAACTTTAGAAAATTCGGGATGATCTATTCCATACTGTTTAGCTTTTAACTCTCCTTCAAGATAGTTGTTGATTGTATTTGGCAAAATAAAATAGCCATCAATACTGGTTTGCAATAATGAATTTGCCCCCAGACGATTAGCTCCGTGGTCTGAATAATTACATTCGCCAATGGCATATAGACCTGGAATGGTTGTCATTAATTCATAGTCTACCCAAAGTCCACCCATCGAAAAATGAGCAGCTGGCGAAATCTTCATAGGTTCTTCGTAAGCGTTTATACCCGTGATTTTCTCGTACATATTGAAGAGGTTTCCATAGCGATCTTCAACAACTTTTTTTCCAAGTTTTTGAATGGCGTGTTTAAAATCAAGGTAAACAGCATTCTTAAATTGTCCTACTCCGTGTCCCGCATCAATTCGCTCCTTTGCAGCACGGGAAGCAATGTCTCTAGGCGCTAAGTTGCCATAGCTAGGATAGCGGCGTTCAAGATAATAATCGCGTTCGGCTTCGGGAATGTCTATTGCTTTTCTTTTATCACCTTTCTTCTTTGGAACCCATATTCTCCCGTCATTTCGAAGCGATTCGGACATCAACGTAAGTTTTGACTGTGCCTCGCTAGTTTGAGGCAGTGCGGTTGGGTGAATTTGAGTAAAACTAGGTGCTGCGAAATAAGCTCCTCTTTTATGGGCTTTCCATATCGCACTTCCATTGCAGCCTATGGCAAGTGTAGATAACCTAAACACTCTAGAATATCCTCCTGTGGCAAGCACCACTGCATCGGCCGCAAAGCGTTTGATTTCGCCTTTTGCCAAGTTTCTTGATATAACACCCTTCGCTTTACCATCAATAATAACAATATCGAGCACTTCATGCCTAGGCAACATTTCTACCTTTTTTGCTCTAACCATTTTATACAGTTGAGAGTAGGCTGCTAGCAACAACTGCTGTCCCGTTTGTCCTCTAGCGTAAAAAGTGCGTTGTACCTGTACGCCTCCAAAGCTACGGTTTGCTAGAACACCTCCGTATTCTCGGGCAAAAGGCACTCCTTGTTGCACAAAATGATCAATTAACGGAGCGGAAAGCTCTGCCAACCTGTATGTATTAGCTTCACGCGACCTGAAATCGCCTCCTTTAAGTGTATCGTGAAACATGCGCCAAACGCTATCTCCATCGTGCTGATAGTTCTTCGCGGCGTTAATTCCGCCTTGAGCCGCCACAGAATGAGCCCTCCTGGCAGAATCCTGATAGCAAAAACATTGCACCTCGTAACCAAGTTCAGCCAAGGTTGCTGCAGCTCCAGCTCCTGCTAACCCCGAGCCCACAACAATTATTTTCAACTTCTTTTTATTGGCAGGGTTTATAAGATGCGACTTAGCTTGATAATTCTTCCATTTATCTTCTAGCTTTCCTTCTGGTATTTTTGCATTTAATTTCATTGTCTAGCTATTTGAAATAAACGAATAATGGGATAATTCCAAAGCCCACACTCATTATAATTGCATACGCGAGCGATATTTTGGCCAATAATCTCAGTCCCTTTTTATGATAAAATCCAAGTGTCATAAATGCACTTTTAAGTCCGTGATATAAATGAAATCCTAACGGTATCATCAAAACAGAATAAAAAAGCATAAAATACATATTGTGGAATAAGAAGGAAGTAACTTCATATACATCAACATTTCCATTTACATCTACGCCGACATCTTCACCGATTCCCAGTTTTATTTTAGCCCAAAAATTAGCCAAGTGGACGACTATAAAAAGTAAGATAAACACGCCCAAAAACCCCATGTTTTGTGACATCCATGTACTGTTTTTATTATTATGATTGACCTTATATTTTTCTCCCTTAGACTTGGTGTTTCTAAAGGTGATAATAGCAGCATAAACAACATGAAGGATAATAGAAATGTATAAAAGATAGGCAATTAGCGTAATAAACAAATTCTCTCTTAAAGCTGTTGAATAGGAATTGTATAATTCTCTTGCTGTAGTTTCAGGCAGCAACAATATAGCGTTTGCCGATAAATGGACAATTAGAAAGATACATAGAAACAAACCCGTGGCGGCAACAATACTCTTTCTGAAAAACATATTTCTAAATTAATTGATAAGTCAAAAAGTTCGATTCGTTTACTCAAGAATACGAAATTTTCACGGATGCTAAGGCTGAAAAAGTATGTTTTTAAACCAAATTGTATTTCTGATTGTGTAAAAGTAATTCGATCAAAGGCTATTTTCTGGTAAATCGCAAGTGACTGATACCTTATAACTGATAAAATAGAAAAAAGCTGTTCAAAAAGTAACTTGGAATATCAGTTTTGTGCACAGTTACTAATTATAAATATGAATTTACAATTAGATATCGACAGCGTTGAATCTAACAAACACAATAATTATTTACTTTTTAAACAGCCTAATTTATAAAGCTATAGCTTCAGGTTATAACTTATCTGGAATAAGCTCTTCCTCTTCTGGTTCGTATAAATAGCGTTCTTTACTATCGTCCAGTTCGTCCATCCATTCTGTGTGGTGTTCGGCGGCCATTGTACCTGTTACAACACTCTGGAAGGTTTTATCGCGGTAGGTCAAAATTCCTTCTTCTTTATCGCGCAGCCATTGTTTAAACATCTCACCGACTTTATCCACGTCGAAAGCTGGATAATCGGAGAGTGATAATAAGTCTTTGATATAGTCGGACTGGAAATCGACATCGTCGAATCCTGTTTCTAATTTGTCATTTTTCTTTAGCCACTTATCAATATCTATTCTTCTTTTTGCTTCAGAAGGAAGTTTAAAACGTCCAATCATATAATCTCTTGCCACCCATGCTTGCGCATCAAACATATTGAAGGTATAGTATTGATCCTGCATTCCTAAATAAATGAGCTGCGGAAGATTATTAAAGAAAACACCTTTGTAAAGATGATCAGGATATAAATTATTTTTGGTTTTTAACCTCAGCTCATCTGGCAAAAACGGGAACTTATGTTGATAACCAGTACACATTATCACGGCATCAAATTTTTCTGAAGTGCCATCTTTAAAGTAGGCTGTATCTTCTTCAAAATGTGTTACTAGCGGCAATTCTTTAATTCCTTCAGGCCACGCGACACCAATTGGATTGCTTCTATAACTTAAGGTAACAGAATTTGCACCGTGTTTATGGCATTGCACCCCAATATCTTCGGCTGAATAACTACTACCAATCAACAATATATTTTGACCCTTAAATTGATCTGCCCCTCTAAAGTCGTGTGCGTGAATTGCTGTTCCAGGGAAATTCTCAATCCCTTTGAAATAGGGCATATTAGGTGTAGAAAAATGCCCAGAAGCTACAACTAGGTAGTCAAACTCTTCCGAATACGTTTTATCAATTTTTAAGTCGTCAAGAATGACGGTAAATTTCTTTGTTTTTTCATCAAAACTGACCCAACGAGCGGTTGTGTCGAAACGAATAAAATCGCGTGCTTCGCTTTTTTTAATTCGACCTTGAATATAATCGAATAAAACAGGACGCGGCGGGTAAGACGAAATAGGTTTTTTGAAGTGATCGTCGAATGAATAATCGGAAAACTCTAAACACTCTTTTGGCCCGTTAGACCACAGGTATTTATACATACTTCCGTGTATAGGCTCTCCGTATTTTCCAACTCCGGTTCGCCATGAGTAATTCCACATTCCTCCCCAATTGCTCTGTTTTTCGAAACAGACAATTTCAGGAATTTCTTCCCCTTGATTTTTCAACGCTTCAAAAGCTCTAATTTGTGCCAAGCCACTGGGGCCAGCGCCAATAATACCAATACGTTTTTTCTTCATAAAAGATTATATTTATCTAGCGGAGATTCTTAGAAGAAGCCGCTTTAATGTTAATATTCAAATGTAAAATATTGCGAATCGCAACAGGAAAGCCTAAAAAATAGGCTTTAATTGAGGTAATGGATGAAAACTTACTATAATAACCTCAATGGGCTTGTTTTCTTAAAACAATAGCGCGAAGATACCAATTTTTAGCGAATTGAGCAATTACCGCCATTTTACACCCTGAAGCAATGGACTTTAAGCTAAAATAGAGCGGTAAAAATTGATTAATTGATTAATTCTATATTTATAGATTTGTCTGCTATTAAATCGAATTTGCAATCGTTAAAAGTAGGTGGGGAGAATTTAGGTTTAAAGTTGTTCGAAAATGCGTAAGGCTCTTTTGGAATTCCGAAAAAATTACGATCGCACTCACCATTTGAGTTTTTATCGTGATAAAGTGAAATGGCGTATGTTCCCGTTGGCAAATCTTTTATCACTATTTTTTCTGTACTATTTTTTACCTCAACGGAAATTGCTTTGTATGCTTGTCCTGATTCCATAAAACGTTCGCCTCGATTAAAAAGACCAATTTCAAGTGTTCCCCCAATGTGTTCAATATTGCTAATAATTATGGTTAACTCCCTAGTTTCTGTAGAAGTATTTATTAAAATGAAGGCAAAAAATGTTATCAAGTAATTCATTTCTTCTAAATTAAATTTAAGAACTCACAAGATATAAAAAAATGAATAGTTTATACATAACTATATAATCTTGAATAGAATAAGTTGCATTACAAGCGATGTTATGTGGATTGATTGTGATTAGAGAAATCGAGGTAGTGCGTTAATTAGTGCTCGTTGCTGAATGAGTTTAAAAATATACCGCTTCAAAAACAGCTAAAGGAGCTCTTCGTCCAACATATAACTCTAAGGTATCGCCAGAAATTTTATAGCTGTCGGTTAACTCAAAAACTTTAAAAAAATCTGATTCATTGAAATCGACGTCTGGACATATTTTTAATGTAGATCCCATTTTTGAAAAACGGATTCTATCACCTTTTTCAAGGGTATAAGTTCCAAAAAAGTCATTACAACCTGCAAATCCTGTTACTGCAGTTTCATTTTCCTTAAGTATAAAATACACCTCTTTTTCTTGGTTTTCTCCCATTTTTATATCCTTTCCTTCTAAAGTCTTTAGTTTCCAATATTTCTCGGTAATACCTGTTTTAGATTTTTCAACTTTTTTGAAAACAGCAAGAGGTGCTCTTCTCCCCACATTAAGAGATAAAGTATTTCCTTTCAAGGTATAATTATCGGCCAAACCGAAAATCTTTAAAAACTCATTTTCATTAAAATCATTATTAAAGCAAGCCATTTTTGTTGCGCCTAATCCTGAAAACCCGATTCTATTACCTTCCTCAAATTTATAGGTTCCAAAAAAGTGATTACATCCAGCAAATCCAGAGATTCTGTTATCTTCTTTAAACAGCGTAAACCCAATCTTACTGCCATTTTTTTCGAAATTGGAAAAATCTTTCCCTTCTAAGCTTTCCAATTGCCAAAAAGTTTCTGTTGGAATTTCGGAAAATGCAGAATTATCTGTATTCATTGAATCACTATTTTTTGTAGGACCACAGCTGTTTAAAACGATAGCTGCAAAAATGAAGGTTATAAAATGTAGTTTCATATAATTTAATTTTTATTACGTTGAATAAGGAAGTGGAAAACTAAGGTTTTGAGATGATATAGTGTCCTATAGAAACGCTAAAATATTCGCAAAACCCCGTTCTTCATAATATAGTGGTACACAAAGTAGACCATAATTTGAAACATTGAAAATTTTAATACAATCTTAAGCTTTAGAACAAAACTTGAAAATTTTAATATCTTTAAACGCAAAATAAAAACTCCGTATATGAAATCGTATTTATTTCCTGCTCTAGCCATTGTCATTGCTATTTCAGGCCTTAATCAAAATCTTTTTGCTCAAGCTTTAAACGGCGCTCAAATTGATAGTTTAGTTCAGAAGTCGATGGAAACGTTTGATGTTCCAGGTATGGCGGTAGCGGTTTTGAAAGATGGTAAGATTTTTTATAAAAACACCTACGGCGTTCGATCGTTAAAATCCGGAGCTAAAGTTGATGAAAACACCCTTTTTGGAGTGGCTTCAAACACCAAGGCGTTCACAACTGCTGCTCTCGGGCAACTTGTTGATAAAGGAAATCTAGACTGGGATACAAAGGTAACAGATATTATTCCAGAGTTTAAACTTTATGACGCATATGTAACAAGCCAATTTACGGTACGCGATTTAATTACTCACAGAAGTGGTTTAGGGTTGGGAGCGGGTGACTTAATGGTGTTTCCTGCTTCAAACACAACTACTTTGGATGAAATGATTCATAATTTACGGTACCTGAAACCTGTTTCGTCATTTCGTTCAAAATATGATTACGACAACTTACTTTATATTGTTGCCGGTGAAATCGTAGCACGGGTTTCGGGAAAAACGTATGATGATTATATTTCAGAAAACTTCTTTGTTCCGTTAGGGATGAATCGATCAAAACTATCCATTCCAGAAATAGAGGCGGATCCCAATCGAATTGACGGACACGCTCCCGTAAACGGAAAACTTGAAACAACGGTTCTTACCTTTACACAGATAGCAACTCCTGCTGCGGGCATTTATGCTTCTATTAACGACATGAGTAAATGGGTTCAAGCTATGTTGAATAATGGAAAATATGGGCCAAAACTTCAGGATAGTCTGTTTAGCAAAAAGGTGCATCGCGAAATGTGGACACCACAAACGCTTTTACGAAGAACGGGAGGTCCATACAACACACATTTTTCTGCTTACGGTTTGGGTTGGTTTTTAAGTGATGTAAGCGGTTATTTTCAAGCCACCCACACAGGAGGATTGCTAGGAATTGTAAGTCAGATAACGATAATCCCTGAATTGGAACTTGGAATTATCGTGCTTACCAACCAACAATCGGGCGCGGCTTTTAGTGCTATAACCAATTCAATAAAAGATGCTTATTTCGGTATTGAAGGAGAAGATAGAATTAAAGATTATAACGAAAGGCGATTAGCAGGTGAAGCAAAAGAAGATAGTATTAACAAAGCTGTGGAAATTGCAATTAAGAAGCAGTTAAAAAATAAAGCTCCTAAACCTAATCCAGCAAATTACATAGGAAAATACAAAGATTCTTGGTTCGGAAATGTTTCGATAACCGAAAAAAAAGATGTGTTACATTTTAGATCTGAAAAATCTTCAGACTTAACCGGAACAATGACATTTTATAAGGGAACAACCTATGTGGTACGTTGGAACGATGTATCGTTAAAAGCAGATGCTTTTGTAACCTTTAGTCTAGATACGGAAGGAAAGGCAAATGGTTTTACTATGAGTCCTATTTCGCCATTAACCGACTTTAGTTATAACTATCAAGATTTGGATTTTAAACGGATAGAGTAATTAATAGGTATAATTCGACACCTAAAATTAGTTATTAATAACTCCGTTGTAAAATACTTCGATTTTTGGTAAGCAACCGACGCTAATTTAAAATAAGTTAATACTTGATTTCTAAAATTTCGAGTTTTCTGGTTTCGTTTCCAAGTTTAAAGTCAATAACGTTGCCTACCTTATATCCAGTAATTGCCACAGCAATTGGTGCTACAAACGCAATTTTATTCAACTTTAAGTCGGCTTCATCTACACCTACTATCTGAAAGGTATTAATTGCCTTATTTAAATGTGTGCGATAGGTAACGGTTGCTCCAAATCGGATTTCATCTTTGGGTTGTTGTTCAGGATCTAAAACGCGCGCTGCAGCAATACGCTCTTGCAGCAAATCTAGTTTGCCGTTTAGAACTGTCAATTCGCGTCGGCGTTCCGTTTCATTCGTGGTAGAAAGTTGGGCAATTTCATTTTCCAACGCTTCCAATTCATTTTTTAGTTGCTTTAACCCTATAGGTGTTACATAATTAATAACACCGTCTGGCAAAGCAGCTCTTGGGGGAATAATTGGTGGTTCTTCTTGGTCACCTTCTCTAACAAAGCCTCTACTCATTTTTTATAAAAAATTTAGAACAGAAAGATACCCAATTTGAAAGGATTTTTGAAAGAATTGAAATCCTAATCCTTATTATATGTTATAATAAACTTATTCTTCCTCATTTTTCTTTTTCTTCTGATCAGATTTAATATCACTAAATTTTTCAGAAGCATTCTCGTTTGGACTATCTTTTTTATCCTCTTTCATTTTTCCATCACGTTGTTCGCGATATTCTCGCTCCTGTTGGGCATTATGTTTTTGTGCATCTTCAGGACGTTGCTGAGAATTAACTTTGCCGCTTGTTTTCTTTTCAGGTTGCATAATTTACTTTATTGTTGTTCCATAAAGATACAATAGACTAATCTAAAACCTTTTGTTATAACAAAATCTTGGCATTTTATTTTACAAAATTAACTACTACGCTACTCGTCTAAACAAGAATGACTTGAAAAGGGAATTATACCTTTAAAAATGGAAGTTTTCAATTAATTTTGCACTATGGAAAAATTTTTAAACCCCGAAATCAGACAAGCTTATCCGAATGATTATGGACAAGTTGCGCCACTAATAGTACAAGCTATGGAAGATTTGGCGTGTACTTTTGTGAATACTAAGAATGTAAAAGAGACGTATCCGTTATTTGAACATTTTTTTCAGCAACCCACAAATCAATACAGCTATGAAAACACTTTGGTTTATGAAGAAAATGGTGAAATAGCAGGCTCTATCGTTGCTTATGATGGTGGTTTATTACCTGTATACCGTGAACCTTTTTTAAAGTACATAGCCGAACATTACGATGTAAAAGATTTGATAATTGAAAATGAAACACTAGAAGGAGAGCTTTACATTGACACTATTAGCGTGTATGCGGCACATCAGGGAAAAGGTATTGGCAAGAAACTCTTAGCCGCAATTCAGGCTAAAGCAAAATATGAAGGGCACGAAAAAATTGGATTACTAGTAGACTTAAACAACCCAAACGCCAAAAAATTATATTTAAGCCTAGGCTATAAAGCAATTGGCTCTAAACAATTAGGAGACGGGATTTACGAACATTTGCAGCTATCTTTATAGTGTTCTGAAAAAGTCGTTTTCTCAATCTTTTTTCTATTAACTAAAGGAAATTATACGAAGAGCTGATTTATAATCGAAAGCGATTTAGGTCTTTGATAACCTTGAACGTGAAGCTTAAAATAAGTTAGTAAAAGCTCTAACAAGTTTGCCCTTGAAGTTTTGGATAGTTTTATTGAGCTGATATCGTCGACACTAATATTAAAAAAATGTTTAAAGTTTTCAACTGTTTCGCCTTCTAGACAGTACTCACTCGTTTTGGTTTCTTGAAAATTACCTTCTAAAATATTGAAGTAATCATGTTTCATATTAGAGGCATCTGGATAGAATCCTATAAAATGGCTTAATCTAAGTAAAAAATAAATATGAAAATTTCCCACACCTTCATGTTCATCGAGCCATTGAAGAGATTCCTCTAAAAACATATACAGTATAGGGTTTGGCTCTTCTTCTCGAAGACAGTTTTTAAGCATTTCTGCCAAAAACAACACCAAGCTAGATTTTACAATATTAGTGTGTAAACTCGAGTACGGAAGCAACACTTTAGCTTCACGAATATATTCAAGAGTTCCTTTATCTTTATTGGTAGCAACAATATCTAGCTGCGTTAATGGTTGGAAATAAGATGTCTTTAAGTTAGATTTCTTAGACTTGAGAATATTCCGTAGCAGGTATGTTTTTATACCTACATCTTGCGTAAAGCAACAAACAATAAGATCGGCTTCTGAATATTTAATAGCAGAAAAAACGATTGCCTTTGTCTTAACAATCATTATCGAATAATCATTATTTTTGACACTTTGGTTTCGGCATAGTCTTCAGTTGTAACCAACACGAGATACACACCCGAGCGAACTTTATATTTTCCAAAGGCGGTTGTATCCCAAAGAACACTTCCACCACTAGAAATAGTTTCAAAAACGAGATTCCCTGTAATGTCTGTGATTTTAACATTGGCTTGAGCTGTTAAGCCATCGATTGTTACATTACCTTCGAACCCAGGTCGCACCGGATTTGGAAAAGCATGCAGTTTATCGAGATTTTCACGAGGTGCTGTTGCTGTTCCTTTGTAGGCAACAAGCCCTTGTGTAGTTGCAAAATAAACAACCCCAGTAAATGGATCTATTGCAATATCCTGAACGTTATTTGTAGGTAGTGGAGAATTATCTTTAGTAAACCTCAACAAAGTTTCCTGGCCATCTGCCGATAGATAGAAGACTCCAGAACTGGCTGTTGAAATCCATTTATTATTAGAACCATCTACTTCAATATCTGTGATAGATTGTTGGTATAACAACTCCTGAGGCACTCCATCTTCAAGAATAATTATAGCTTGAGATTCGGGACGTGTACCTTCCTGAAAAAAGCTACCTGGACTATATACCACTCTTAAACCGCGCAATGTTCCAATCCACAATCGATTTTGCGCATCAATTGCAAGAGCTCTAACATTGGCAGAAGGTAGATTTCCATTTCCAGCATTTTCGCCAATTTTATTTATTGCGCCTGAGTTTGGATTATAGCCAATCACTCCATTAAAATAGGAACCAAAAAACACAAAGTTTTCACGACTAATAGCAAGTTTTGTTAGCGCCAATTCGGAGCTAGGATTCATAAAGTTGGACAAGTCAACTTTACGAAACTGTCCTTCGGGAGACAATTTAATTAGTCCTTTATCAATTTTGCTCTGTACAAACCACAGATTGCCTTCTTTATCAAATTCTGATCCATATAAACGAATTCCGGCATCACCACTTCCCGCTCGAGCTCTATCTAATGGGCTATTGGTGTCGTCATATAAAGTTACGGGTTCATCATCTACTATTTTTATTAAACCATTCTGAAATGAACTCATAAAAACCTCCTTGGA
This sequence comes from Aequorivita viscosa, assembly GCF_900106795.1. Taxonomy (GTDB): domain Bacteria; phylum Bacteroidota; class Bacteroidia; order Flavobacteriales; family Flavobacteriaceae; genus Aequorivita; species Aequorivita viscosa. The sequence continues at coordinate 138,326 of NZ_FNNS01000006.1, forward strand.
ATTAGCTGGGTTAATTGTAACCTCCATTAAATCGGTCGGCTCTCCATTTACAGCAGTACTCAGTTGTTCATAAGAAATATTATTCCAGGTAGTATCTTTTAAATGGCTAACACCAAATCGTGAAAGCGGATATGGGTTGAAGTTGACGGTAGTTTCACCAAAACTCACCCATAATTCGCCCGCTACAGCATCCAAAGAAAAGGGTCTATTTCGTATCGGGCCATTGGGCAAAACTTGGGTAGGCTGATTACTTTGAAAAGGAACTACTAAAAGTCCATCTTCTTCTGTACCTAAATATAAATTAGAGTTGAATGCGTATCCTGTATTTAAGGCAAGGTCAAACCCTTGCACATTTCTCACTTCGGCTTCCGATAAAAACCCGGGAGAATATGCCTGTACTGAGTTGTTTGTGGTAATAGTTAGTAAGTCATTCGAAGATTTAAAACTTAAAATAGTACTTGAAAAATTTTGCACAATAGTTGCGCTGCCACTTGGAGTAAATCTTAACACGGAATTAGAAAGGTTAGAAGCATACAGTTCGCCGCCAAGACTTTCCAATGCCCTGAAACCTCCATTCATTACAGTTGTCCAATTTTGGAAGTCGATAAGATTATCATCTGCTACTAAAGCTCGTCGCATACCGTTTGCTTCGCTAGCCGCAAAAATATATGGTTCTTGAATTGTAGTTTGAATTATATTTATTTGACTGCCACCATCTCCAATAAAAAAAGTGTCTCCAAATTCGAGACGATTGAGGTTAAACATTGAAATTCCATATTTTGTAGCAATATATAGGTTACCGTTATATTCGTTAAAGTTATTTATTCGTTTTTTATCTGGTGCAATTGTTTGTTTTTCCTTTATATCTACAACTTTAAACACATTGGTTTCACCTTCCTTAACAATATCGATGAGTCCATTTTCGTAACCTATAACTAAAATATTAAAGTCTTCGCTGTAATGAATTGCTGTTATGAATTCTCCTGAAAGCCCGTCAATAGTTGAAAGTGTTTGAATGTTTTTAGAAGAAAGATCGTATGTAAACACGGCATTTTCGGAGGCAACAAAAATTTTATTATCACCTTCCGAAATGTCTTTTATTGAAACATAAGAAAAATGTCCTGTCCATCTGTCTTGGTAATTTTGAGCAACAAGTAAGGTGGGTAAAACAAAAAACAGAAAAGCGACCAGTCGCGTCATAGAAGTAATTTTGATTAATAACACGCTAAAATAGTATTTATTGCGGGATATGACAGGAAAAATTTTATCTGAAATCTATTGAGAAACGTATAAATTATATTATATTGCTCGAATACCTAATTGAGCACATCCCCAAAACATTATCATTACAATTTCATTTGTGATAGTAACAATACGTCTTTTTTATATTAAACGTAGCGTTATAACTATTACAAAATATCTTTATCCTATTTTACTAATAGTATGACTTAAATAAAAGTTGATTACAATAAAGTAAAAATATGGCTGAAAAATTTAAAAATACAAGTAAATAATCACTATTTGCTGAATACTTAACAAAATCAAGAATTTTATTTCAGTGTTAATTATGTTTTTATATATTTGTACTGTCGGAAATTAAACCTACTTACCAAATGAATATCAAATTATTTATAATAGCTTCACTCTTATTTGTTTTTGTAGGACAAGAAGCATACAGCCAATATGGCGTTTCTAATGAATTGGGTGTATTCGTAGGTCCCGTTTTATTTAGATCCGATTATGGACAACGAAAAGATTCAGAAACCAACATGAAGAACTCTGGTTTTGCATTTGGAGTTGCCCACTACCTCAACTTTGCATATCAAGCACCTAGTTTTTTCAATGAGCATTTTAAAATAAAAACAGAACTAGACTATATTACAGCTAGTTTTGAACATTACGGAGAATGGGTTGCTGACGATAAACAATCTATTGGAGCAGATCAGCTTCGGGCTATGTCCGGATCAACCACTGTTATTGAAATAGGATCGATGCTTGAATATTATCCATTAAGCATCATAGATTTTGAATATCAAAATTACAAGCTCGCACCTTATATTGGACTTGGAGTACATTGGGTTAACTTTTCGCCAAAAGCTGAAACTTCTTATGGCACTAAAGATATTCGTGATCCAAATAACTATCCGGATAAATATAGAAATGCTTTTCAAACAGAATCGGGTTCTACTTGGGCTTTGGTAGGGAGTCTAGGTGTACGGTATAAACTCACAAAAACGAGTGATTTAGTGCTTGATTCACGATGGAGCATGTATGCTAGTGATTATGTTGACGGTTTAAATCCAAGTTTAAAAAACAATGGATCTACTCCCGTACCTGAGAACAAGGCTAATGACTGGGTATGGTGGTTAAACTTTGGATACGTATTTTATTTAGATTAAGACTTAAGATATTTGAAGTCACGCTTCAAACTATAAATTTAACTCATAGCACATTTGTTCTATGAGTTTTTTTATTTCAAAAAAAATAATATTACTATCCAATTGCCTGTTTCAAATCTTCAATAAGATCTTCTACATCCTCGATTCCAACACTTAATCGAATTAATGAATCAACAATTCCTATTTTATCGCGCTCATCTTTTGAGATACTCGCATGAGTCATACTAGCAGGATGACCCGCAAGACTTTCTACTCCGCCAAGGCTTTCTGCCAACGTAAATACCTTTAAACTTTCTACTATTCTAATAGCACGTTCAAAACTATTTCCTTTGGTTTCAAACGAAATCATTCCTCCAAAATCCTTCATTTGTTCCCTTGCTATATTATGATTTGGATGATTTTCAAACCCAGGCCAGTAAACTCTTTCGATTTTTTGATGTTGCGCTAAGTATTCAGCCACCGTCCTACCATTTTCACAATGCCGCTGCATTCTAACGTGAAGTGTTTTCAACCCACGTAAAACAAGAAAGCTATCCTGAGGCCCACAAACAGCACCACTAGCTTTTTGAACAAAATAGAGTTTATTAGCAAGTTCGCTATCCTTTACAATTAAGGCCCCCAACAAAACATCACTATGCCCACCAAGATATTTTGTTGCGCTGTGCATCACTATATCCGCTCCTAAATCTAATGGTTGCTGAAGGTATGGTGTGGTAAACGTATTATCCACTCCCAGAAGAACATTGTGCTTTTTAGCAATCGTAGCGACAGCTTTTATGTCTATGATTTTCATCATAGGATTGGTTGGTGTTTCCACCCAAATAAGCTTGGTATTACTGTTGATATACTCTTCTATCTTATTCGTATTTTCCATGTTGACGAAATGAAACTTAATACCAAAACCTTCAAAAATTTTTGTAAATAATCGGTAAGTCCCGCCATATAGATCATTGGTCGAAATTACCTCATCGCCTGCTTTCAACAATTTTAAAACTGCATCTATTGCGGCTAGACCACTTCCGAAAGCGATACCAAACTCACCATTTTCGATACTTGCTAAAGCACTTTCTAAGGCAGAACGCGTTGGATTTCCGCTTCGGGAATATTCAAACCCTTTATGACCACCAGGAGTTGTTTGCGCGTAGGTCGATGTTTGATAAATTGGTGGCATAACCGAACCATAGGCTGGGTCTATATTTTGCTGTCCTCCGTGTATTGTTTTCGTGTTGAATTTCATATGTTTTTCCTTAATTTTAGCACAATAACTGCTATTCATTACTATTTAATATAACCTTCACAATAGCTGACCTCAAAGTTATTACTTTTGAATAAGCAAATTACATCAGTTTCAGTTGTGGTTTCTAATCATCAATTCCCGCTATCGTATGTATACCAAAATAATCACTTTAGTACTGCTTGGATTACTTTTAGCAGCCTGTAATCAAGAAAGAAATATTGAAATCGATTCAGAGAGTCTAACAGAAAATGATTTAGAAATTTGTCAAAACACTAAATGTCCAGAAATAACTATCAACTACTTGAGCGTACAGGGAGATGGCGTGGTTTCAAAAAAAATAAACAGTAAAATAAGAAACTTTATTATTTCATCGCTTGAAATAGGAGAAGATGAAAACGAAAGAGTAAATACGATTAATGAAGCTGCAACAAATTTTATTGAATCATACAACGATGACAAGTCACGTTTCCCTGATATGGCTGCCGATTATTTTGCAGAAATATCAGTTACCGAGCTATATAATTCAGCAAGGCACATTTGTTTTGAAATGCGCCAATACCTTTATACTGGTGGAGCGCATGGGTATGGAACCACTTCTTTCATCAATATTGATCCTAAAACCGGCAACCAACTAACCGATGACGATTTGTTTAAAAACAAAAAAGATTTTATTGCCTTCGCTGAACAAAAATTTAGAGAGCAACAAAAAATAGATGAAAATCAGTCTATTAATGCTTCAGGGTTTTGGTTTGAAGACGACAACTTTTATCTTCCCGAAAGCGTTGGATTTACGCATGACACCCTTATCTTTGTTTATAATCAATACGACATTGCCAGTTATGCCGAGGGACCCATTGAACTTAAAATAACACTCAACGAAGCCAGACGCTTTTTAAAGATTGATTAACTTCCTGTAAATTTTATTAAATCTGTTTCTATGCAAAAAGTGTATTATTTATCTACCTGCGACACCTGTAAAAGAGTAATGAATGAAGTTGAAATCCCTTCTTCTTACATAAAACAAGACATCAAAAAACAAGGAATTACAAAGGATGAGCTTAAGGAATTATCGACTCTAACTGGAGATTATGAAACACTTTTCAACAGAAGAGCAAAGCTTTATAAAGAGCGAAATTTGAAGGATAAGAATTTATCTGAAGAAGATTTTAGAAATTTAATTTTAGAACACTACACTTTTCTAAAACGTCCAGTTATTTTGAATAATAAAGACATTTTTATTGGAAGTGCTGCAAAAACTGTTGCTGCCGCCAAAAAATCAATACATGGTAACTGATGGACAAGCGTTTGGTTGCCATACTTGCTGCAACAGCAACCGAGACTATTTATGGTATTAATCATACCGTTGCTAAAGGATTAATGCCACTTATCATTCAACCTTATGGCTTTATCGTTTTACGTGTTGGAGGTGCCGCTATTCTATTTTGGCTACTCAGTTTGTTTACTAAATCCGAAAAAATTGAACGTGGGGATTATTGGCGAATATTAGCTTGTGCCTTATTTGGGATGGTTTTGAATATGCTAATGTTCTTTAAAGGATTAAGTCTTTCAACACCCATAAACAGTGCGGTTTCCATGACCATTACCCCAGTGTTATTGTTATTGCTTACAGCTGTAATTTTACGCGAACGAATAACTTGGATAAAAAGCTTAGGAATAGTATTTGGTCTTTCGGGAGCCTTGGTATTGATTCTATTTCAGGAAAAAACACAAAGCAATGCGCCTAATATTCCCTTAGGAAATTTATTATTTGTACTCAATGCTATATCGTATTCGTTTTACTTAATTCTTGTAAAACCATTGGTAGCAAAATACAATGCGGTTACATTATTAAAATATTTCTTTCTGATAGCTTTCTGTATAAATCTACCAATTGGTTATACAGAGTTAATTCAAGTAGAATGGATGCAACTAAGCTTTTCAGACATAAGCTCTATGTTGTTCGTAATTGTTGCTACAACATTTTTAACCTACCTCTTCAATATTTTTGCCCTTAAACAATTAAGCCCATCCACCGTAGGTGTTTTTATATATCTTCAACCAGTTGTGGCTACAATTTTTGCAATTTTAGTGGGTGCAGACACATTAAACGCACTTAGGGTGGGGGCTGCTTGTATGATATTTTTAGGCGTATTTCTTTCAACTAGAAAACCTAAAAATGTTGTGGTTTCAAACTAAACTTTTACGTTGCAATTATAAATTTTTCGGGCGCACGTTGTTTTTTCGAGTGTCTTCCTTGGTAATTACTTCAAAATCGTCTGTTTTTTCAAAAGCATCGAATTTCGCATATATTTCCTTTGGAAGACCTGTTAGTTTTCGTTCGTTAAGGTCTATCCAACCGCCCATCATTTCGCAACTTGCAAAATTATTTCCTTCCATATCATAGAAATTATGTAGGAATTTGAAGTACATTCCATCTTCCGAAAGCCCTTTCAATTGAAGGGAAACCTTCACTGGTTTTCCAGGAAACGCTTCTTTGAAGTAATACATGTGTTCATAAAATGCCACAGGCCCTAAATTATGTTTTACCAATTGCTTTTGATCTAGCCCGTTTTCCATCATAAAAGCCATACGCGTATGGCTCATATAATCAATATAAGCACTATTTCGCAAGTGACGGTTTGCATCTACATCACTCCAGCGGATTTCGAATTGTTTTGTATACATATTGTTTTTTTGTGCAAATTTAGCCTACTTTTGTTATGCAAGCATAGTAAATTTGTTTAGCTTGTGTTAAAACTTATTTTAAAAAATGCCACTTATAAAAAGCGCCTATAATCCTATATTTCCATTTAAAAATGGGCACTTTTCAACTATTTACTCTTCAAAATTTCGCCCAACGCCAAAACTAGCACAAGAGCGGGAACGTTTAGAGCTAATCGACGGAGATTTTATGGATGTTGATTGGTCTTTTTCAAAAAAGCAATCCCAAAAAGTCGCAATTCTGCTTCACGGTTTAGAAGGAAACGCTCAACGAACTTATATCGTAGGACAAGCTAAAATATTAGTAGAAAACGGTTGGAACGTTGCGGCTGTAAATTTCCGCGGTTGTAGTGGAGAACCGAACCTTTCATATCAATCATATAATGCTGGAAAAACCGATGATTTGGAGGCAGTAATAAATTTAATTCTCAACAAAAACAAATATTCTGAAATTGCCTTGGTCGGATTTAGTCTTGGTGGGAATTTATTATTGAAATATTTAGGCGAGCGCGGAACTTTTCCTAAGGAAATTAAAAAAGCGGTCTCCATTTCAACTCCCGTAAGTTTGCGAGGTTCGTTAGAATCATTAAACGAGTTTTCAAATTGGGTGTACCGAAAATCATTTTTGATAAAGCTTAGGGAAAAATATCGAATGAAAATGAAGGATTTTCCTGAGAAAATGACTGCTTTAGATTATAAAAAAATCACTTCACTATTGGCGTTCGATAATTTATATACAGCGCCAGCCCACGGCTTTAAGGATGCTTATGATTATTATGAAAAAAACAGCAGTCTACAATTTATTCCAAATATCAATATCCCTGTTTATCTTTTGAATGCTGAAAATGACAGTTTTCTATCTGCCGCGTGTTATCCGGAACAATTGGCTTCAAAAATGAAAAACTTACATTTAGAAATCCCGAAATACGGAGGTCATGTTGGCTTTCATCAAACTAACGCGCAGTATTACAGTGAAGCGAGAACTGTAGCATTTTTAAATGAAGGAATTTACTAACCTCTATAGACTATCCACAGTCCGCTAACGACTATTTTATTACCTTTGCCTTCAATAAATTAAGAATATGATCCAATCTATGACGGGTTATGGCAAGGAAGTTGTCCAATTGCCATCCAAAACGATTACCATTGAAATTAAATCGCTTAACAGTAAGGGGCTCGACATCAACACACGCGTGCCTTCTGCTTATAGGGAAAAAGAGCTTGAAATCCGAGATTTACTTGCAAAGTCGTTACAACGAGGGAAGGTAGATTTTTCACTGTATATAGAGGTAACTGGCGAAGAAGTTTCTACTCAATTAAATGAAATCGCTGTAAGGCAATATATAAAACAACTCGCAAACGTTGTAAATGGCGATCCAGTTGAGCTCTTAAAAATGGCTGTTCGTATGCCCGACGCATTAAAAACCGAACGTGAAGAAATTGACGACAAAGAATATGAAGCAATTTTAAAAGGAATTGAAAAAGCACTAGAGGCAATTAATAAGTACAGGTCGGATGAAGGTTTAGTTCTGGAAAATGATTTTATCGAGCGTTCAAAAACGATTTCCAAGTTGCTAGAAGATGTTGTTGCAATTGATCCCGAACGTATAGATGCCGTAAAAGAAAGATTGCGAAAAGCAGTCGCTGATTTAAAAGAAAAGGTAGATGAAAACCGTTTTGAACAGGAATTAATCTACTATTTAGAAAAGTACGACATCACAGAGGAAAAGGTTCGGTTGAAAAACCATTTAGATTACTTTAATCAAACTTTAAAATCTGCTGATTCTAACGGAAAGAAGCTAGGATTTATTACCCAGGAAATCGGTCGAGAAGTCAACACCATTGGCAGTAAGGCAAATTATGCGCCTATGCAACAAGTGGTTGTACAAATGAAAGACGAACTCGAAAAAATAAAGGAACAGGCTCTAAACGTGCTTTAATTTAGCAAAAGGAATCTTCCTTTTCAACTTCAAGCATACTACTCAGTAAATAAAATCAGCCCAAATTAAAGTCTTAAAGCAACGAATGGATTCAAAAAAAGGAGGCAAATTAATAGTATTCTCAGCACCTTCCGGAAGCGGAAAAACCACAATAGTGCAACATTTATTAAAACAGGAAAATCTAAACTTAGAGTTTTCAGTTTCATGTACTTCCCGCGAAGCTCGTGGCGATGAAGTGGATGGAGAAAATTACTATTTCATATCATTAAAAGATTTTAAGCAGCATATTAAAAATGGTGATTTTCTGGAGTGGGAAGAAGTATATCGCGACAATTTTTACGGAACCTTAAATTCGGAAGTTGAGCGCATTTGGAGTAATGGAAAGAATGTTATTTTTGATATTGATGTAGTGGGCGGACTGCGGATAAAAAAGAAGTTTCCAGAAAAAACCCTAGCTGTATTCGTTAAACCCCCGAGTATTGACGAATTAAAAATACGCCTTAAAAAGCGTAAAACAGAAAGCGATGATCGTATCAATATGCGAATTGCGAAAGCTTCAGTAGAACTTGCAACTGCCCCTCAATTTGATTATATTATTAAAAACCATGATTTGGAAACCGCTTTAAAAGAAGCGGAAGAACTGGTTGAAGATTTTATTAAAAATAAATAATCGGGGTTATTAAACTTTAAATTCAGAGCACCATCAAATTATCACCAAAAAAAATAGGGCTTTTCTTCGGTACGTTCAATCCCATACATATTGGGCATTTAATTATCGCCAATTATATTGTAGAATATAGCGATTTGGATGAAGTTTGGTTTGTAGTTACCCCGCACAATCCTCATAAGAAAAAGAAGAATCTGCTAGAAGATTATCATAGGCTTGCCATGGTCGAAATGGCAATTGAAGATTATCCCAAACTAAGGGCTAGTAATGTTGAATTTAAACTTCCGCAACCCAATTACACCATAAACACCTTGGTTCACTTAGAAGAAAAATATCCGAGACAACAGTTTTGTTTAATCATGGGTGAGGACAACTTAAAGAGTTTTCCAAAATGGAAAAACTACGATGTTATTCTAGACCGCTATCCTATTTACGTGTATCCAAGGATTTCAGAAGGTGTCATAGATAACCAATTCTATACTCCTGTTGAAGGAGGTAAAGGGGTTTATCACGAAAAGATAACTATGGTTAACGCGCCGATAATTGAGCTATCTTCTACTTTAATTAGAAAAGGTGTAAAAGAAAAAAAGAACATACGCCCTATGCTTACTAAAGAAGTATGGAAATATGTGGACGAAATGAATTTTTACCGAAAATAAGTCTCCTTTCGTTTATTCACTTTTTCATAAACTAAGAGTTGTACTTAAAATTTCACAAGCTGCTTATACAATGTGCTTGACAGTTTCAGTAAGAATTGTGTATTTTTGATTTATCATTAAATTCCATCCTATTTTAAGGGTATAATAGTGAGAAATAAATCACATTGGAAATAGGCTCATAAGCCTACTATCTCAAACCCAAAACCAATGGGTGTAAATTTCCAAATTAATATAATTTTTAAATTATCTAGATGTCAGACAAACCAAAATTTGCAGTGTTTGGAGGAGGAAGTTGGGCCACTGCCATTGTAAAAATGCTATGCGAAAACGCAAAGGAAGTGGGTTGGTATATGCGCAGCACTTCCGCAATAGACCATTTAAAGAAGCACGGTAATAATCCTAATTATCTAAGCGCTGTAGAGTTCGACCTTGGCCAGTTAAAACTTAGCAACAATATTGATGAAACTGCTTTATGGGCGGATTACCTCATTTTTGTGATTCCCTCTGCATTTCTACATCAGGAACTTGAAAAACTAACAGTTTCATTAGAAGAAAAAGTCATTTTCTCTGCTATTAAAGGGATTGTTCCGGAAACCAGCCTGATTGTTGGCGATCATTTTAATACGTATTACAAAGTTCCCTTTAATAATATTGGCGTTATTTCTGGTCCTTGCCACGCAGAAGAGGTTGCTCTTGAAAGATTATCATATTTAACCATTGCAAGTGCCGACAATGAAAAGGCTGAGGTAGTTGCCGATGCTTTGAGAAGTGATTACATTAAATGCACCACAAGCGATGATGTATTAGGAACGGAGTACGCAGCCATGCTTAAAAACATTTATGCTGTAGCAGCGGGAATAGCACACGGACTTGGCTACGGAGATAACTTTCAGAGTGTACTAATGAGCAATGCCATTCGGGAGATGAAAAAGTACGTGAAAAAAGTGCATAAAATGAAACGAGACATCAATGACTCCGCTTATTTAGGTGATTTATTAGTAACCGGATATTCAATCTTTAGTAGAAATAGAATGTTTGGAACCATGATAGGAAAAGGCTACACTGTAAAAAGTGCTCAAGTTGAATTAAGTCAAATTGCAGAAGGATATTATGCCACGAAAAGTGCCTATCAGCTAAACCAACAAAAGGGTAAGAAAAAAGCTAAAACCCCAATAATAGATGCTGTTTATCAAATTCTTTATGAAGGCAAAGACCCTAAAAAGGTGTTTAAAAAATTAACGGAAAAACTGGATTAATAGACGGAAAAATTACTCTCCATAAATTCGTTTTAATGCTTCAAAATCTATCCTGTCTTGTATGTTTTGAGGTTTAGATTTAGAAACAATCAAATCTTCTAATGCCAGAACCTTCCATTTTAAACTCGAGTCTTGTGATGAAAAGGCTTCAACACTATCGTCATAAGCCCAAGAAAAGGATTTGTTAACAATAAAATTTGCAATCAACTCAAGTTTAGGTGAAGTAGATGAAAACTGAAGTGATATATCTTGTTTTCGGATTAATACAGGAGCAGAAAAACCTGTCAAGTTAGTGCTCATTTCCTTGAAAACCAACATTAGCATACTCAAGTTTTTAGAAGTATCGGCTATCCAGAAATGCACGTCTGAAGTATGACTTTTTACACCATAAAAGCCCATTGCTCCGCTACCGACCATAATCATTCTTACCTCATGATTGTTGGCCAATTGAATAAAGGAGCTGATATTTTTATCCCAATTCGATTCCATCTTTATATTTTTAGAGCATCACTTCAAATTTGATTAATAAGTTTAAAAACCAATATTTTTCGTGGGGAACCGCTTGGTTTATCGTAAAGAAGAAAAAGTTAGAAAGTGCATTTAATCAAGAGGCATTTTCTAACTTTTTCAAATTACTTTATTAGCGCTATATTATTTTTTTACTTGCTAGTGCTCGGCAATTCTTTATACCCCATATTGAAAAGGGTAAATCCGTAAATATCTGCGTACTGTTCAATAGTTTTACTCACTGGAGTTCCTGCACCGTGACCAGCATCTGTTTCAATTCGGATTAAAACCGGGTTGCTTCCTGTTTGTTTTGCCTGTAATTCGGCAGCAAATTTAAAACTGTGTGCTGGCACTACTCTATCATCATGATCGGCAGTAGTTATAAGTGTAGCTGGATACTCCACTCCTTCTTTTACGTTATGTAGTGGCGAATACCCTTTTAAGTATTCAAACATTTCTTTACTGTCTTCTGCAGTACCGTAGTCATACGCCCAACCTGCTCCGGCAGTAAACGTATGGTAACGCAGCATATCTAAAACCCCAACAGCAGGAAGTGCTACTTTCATTAAGTCTGGTCGTTGAGTCATTGTTGCTCCAACTAGTAAACCTCCGTTAGAACCTCCTCTAATTGCTAAGTAATCGCTAGATGTAAAGTTATTGTCGATTAAGTATTGTGCTGCTGCTATAAAGTCGTCAAAAACGTTTTGTTTTCTCATCTTTGTTCCAGCATCGTGCCATTTTTTACCGTATTCACCACCGCCACGAAGGTTAGGAACTGCATAGATACCGCCTTGCTCCATCCATACAGCATTGGCAATACTAAAACTTGGAGTTAGACTAATGTTGAACCCTCCGTAGGCATACAGGATTGTTGGATTTTTACCATCCATTTTTAGGCCTTTTTTGTGGGTAATAATCATTGGTACTTTTGTTCCATCCTTGGAGGTATAGAAAACTTGTTGGCTTTCAAAATTATCTGGATTAAAGTCGATTTCAGGCTTTATAAATAATTCTGAGTTACCACTTGCAATATCGTATTTATAAATACTACCTGGAGTTACGTAGTTAGTAAACGAGTAATACAGTTCGGTTTCTTCTTTTTTCGCACCAAAACCCCCTGCAGAACCTACTCCTGGAAGTTCAATTTCACGAATTAATTTTCCGTCATAATCGTATTGTTTCACTTTTGAAACAGCATCGACCATATAGTTAGTGAATATATTGCCACCACCTGTACTTGGCGAAAGCACATTTTCAGTTTCAGGAATTAAATCTTTCCAATTTTCTGGTTGCGGCGTTGCTGCATCTACAGTAACAATTTTCTTGTTAGGTGCATTTCTATTCGTAACGATATATAATTTTGAACCTACATTTTCTAATACATAAGAATCGGAATCGGTATCGTTCAGGATTGTTACAAATTTTGAATCTGGTTTACCAAGATCTTTAATAAATAGTTTGTTTCCAGATGTTGAAACACTTGCGCTTATTACCAGATATTTATCATCTTCTGTAACCGAAGCTCCAATGTAGCGATGCTTTTCTTCAGGAGTACCGCCAAAAACTACTTTATCTTCACTCTGTGGAGTTCCCATTTTGTGGTAATACACTTTGTGTTGATCTGTTTTTGCCGAAAGCTCACTGCCTATTGGCTTATCGTAGCTAGAGTAATAAAATCCGTCTTCGCCTTTCCAAGAAAGACCACTAAATTTGATATCTTTTAATGTATCTCCAATTAATTCACGAGTTTCAGCATCCATAACTAAAACTTTACGCCAGTCGCTTCCGCCTTCAGAAATACTGTATGCTAATTTACTTCCATCTTTAGAAAAACTAGTTTCACCTAATGAAACTGTTCCATCTTCTTTAAACGTGTTTGGATCTAAAAATACGGTTGCCGAATCTGGGTTTTCTCCTGTTTTGTAACGATATAGTACAAATTGGTTTTGCAAGCCATCGTTTTTATAAAAATAGGTGTAATCCCCTTTTTGAAATGGTGCTCCTACTTTTTCATAATTCCAGAGGCCCGAAAGGCGTTCTTTTAATTCTGCACGAAACGGAATAGTATTTAAGTAATCATAAGTAACCTTGTTTTGTTCTTTAACCCATTCTTCAGTTTCAGGGCTTCGATCATCTTCTAGCCAACGGTAGGAGTCTTTTACTTCAACACCAAAATAAGTGTCTACTGTGTCGACCTTTTTTGTCTGTGGATAGTTCAAGGAAAGTGTTTCTTTTTTAGGCTCTTCTTTACAGCCAATAAGTGCAAGTACCAAAATTGCCGGGATAATTGTAATTTTCATATTTTTTTCAACTTAAGTAGGTGTAAATGTACTGTTTTTTATATTGAAAGTAAATAAGGTTAAATTGAAAAAAGGCTTCCTTAATAGAAGCCATTTTTAAATTACTGTACATTTTTTCTCATCTAAATAACAATCGGTACACCCTCCAATGTTTATAGATGAGGATAATATTTAATACTATTACGACGATAGCTATTAGAAGCCCTGGGGTGTCCAAGAACAGGTGAAAAAGTAAAATATTTACTGAAATTGGCGCCAATAAAAGCAGTGCAAAGGGCACCCATTTTCCAAATACTAGCATTAAGCCGATAAAAACTTCAAAAACAGCAACAACTTTTAAAATATAACCTGAGTTACTAAGGGAGTCTATAAAAAGAGCTGCATCACCAGTATAGATATGAACTGGCATGAAGTTAAAGTGAACTAGCTTACTAATTCCAAAGAAAAGTAAGCCTAAACCTAAAATGAGCCTGATAATTTTTGTAAAAGTAGAGTTCATGAGGGATTAGTTTAAGGTTAATTCCTTAAATATAATCAAAATAACACCAACCCCTACTTTTTGCCTAAATGTTTTTAATAAAACATTAATTACCGCAATGGATTATTAATTTAATCGATTTAATCAATACTTTTTGCGAATTTACGAACTCAAATATTCATTAAAAATAAGGTAAGCTAGCATCAAAAAGTTAAACCAACTTCTTTTCTATTAAGTATTCAGCAATTTGAATTGCATTTGTCGCTGCGCCTTTCCGAAGGTTATCGCTTACAACCCACATATTTAGGGTATTCGGTTGCGTTTCATCCCGTCGGAGTCGCCCTACAAATACTTCATCTTTCCCATGTGCATAAAAAGGCATAGGATACGTATTGGTGTCTGGATTGTCCTGCAGTTTAATTCCTGAGGTTTTATGTAGCATCATTCTAACTTCACTTAGGTCAAAATCATTTATAAACTCTACGTTTACGGCTTCGCTATGCCCACCTATGGTTGGGATTCGCACTGCGGTTGCCGTTACTGAAAAACTACGGTCATCAAATATTTTTTGAGGTTCGCGAGCTAATTTCATTTCTTCTTTAGTGTATCCGTTATCCTCAAAAACATCACAATGCGGAAGTGCATTTTTGTGAATAGGATACGGGTAAGCCATTTCACCTTTTGTACCAACGATTTCATTTTCCAATTGCTGAACTGCTTTCACACCAGTACCAGAAACCGATTGGTAGGTTGAAACCACCACTCTTTTCATTTTATATTTTTTGTGAAGAGGCGCCAAAGCCATCACCAATTGAATTGTAGAGCAATTTGGGTTGGCTATTATTTTATCATCTTCTGTTAGTAGATGCGCATTAATTTCGGGAACTATCAGTTTTTTATCGGGTTCCATTCGCCACGCGGAGGAATTATCAATTACGGTTGTTCCAGCCTCGGCAAATTTAGGGGCCCATTTAAGAGAAGTAGCACCACCAGCAGAAAAAAGGGCTATATCGGGTTTTGCAGCCACCGCTTCTTCTAAACCTATTACTTTAAAAGCTTTCCCTCTAAAAGAAATTTCCTTTCCTATAGATTTTTCTGAAGCTACTAATAACAATTCATCTACGGGAAAATTGCGTTCTTCCAAGACTTTTAACATTACTTCGCCAACCATTCCGGTGGCACCAATCAGTGCTAATTTCATATGTAATCTTTTAATTAATCACTCTTTAAAACGAATTACTAAGTATTCGAATATTTTACATAAAACAAAATTACATCTTGCATTGCTGATATCCCTGAATTAACGCGAAAAAAGAACCCTTCAAAACTGTTATGCCACATGTTCAAAAAACCGAGATACCACAAATTACCATAAAATGATTAAATTTGGAAGTAAAACTAATTGAGATGAGTATTCAAACAATATCACTAGATTTTCCAAATGACATTCTCCTGGCACTGAATGAATCAGAAACTGAATTGAAAAAGCGGATTAAACTGATGTTGGCCATCCATTTGTACAAACTTCAAAAACTCACAATTGGGAAAGCCGCTCAACTTTCAGGTTTGTCAAGACTCGAATTTGAAATAGAGCTTTCAAAAAACGAAATTCCCATTTCAAACCTGACGGAAGAAGATGTTTTAAATGATTCGGAGAAGTTGACATAATGAAAAACGGAATTGTAATTGCGGATGCAGGACCTATTTTTTCATTGGCAATTATTAATGAATTGGAATTGTTGAATCATCTTTTTGATGAAGTTAAAATATCAAAAGCTGTTTGGGAAGAAATAAGTTTAGACAAAACTACCGGATTCTATGAGCAAATAGAACTTTTCTTTAAACCAAAAATTGTCAATATCAAAGGCTTTAATGAACTCACTTTTGTTATGGATTATGGAGAATCAGAATCTGTGACTCTCTATAGAGAACTGGATGCCGACTTTCTACTTATTGATGATAAAAAAGCCCGAAACATCGCTGAGAATTTTAATATAAAATGTATCGGTACACTTGGAATTCTGTCAGTCGCAAAAAGCAAGGGAATTATTAAGGATCTTAAACCTATATTTGAAAAATTCCTGAAGCACAATCGATATTATTCCATAGAACTAATAAATTCGCTATTGGAAAAGCATCACGAAACGAAAATAAATCAATAAAGTATAGGATAGTATTAATGAAATAGCGGGTAAGTGAAAAGTCTCAAAAATACTTTCCTATTTAAACAAAATTGCATCTTGCATTGCTGCTATCCCTGAATTAACGCGAAAAAAGAACCCTTCAAAACTGTTAGCGGTTATTTTGAAGGGTTTAGAGTTAAACTAGTGGTGTAGCGGATTGTCCTTTGAAACTAAGGATTTACTTTAATACATTATATATAGCTTCAGCAATTCTATGCTGTCCATATTCTGAAGTTAACAAATATCTATTTCCAGGATTGCTGAGATAACCTAATTCAAGGGTAACTGATGCCCTATTTACATTTTTTAGAATATAGAAATTAGACTCCTTTATTCCATTGCTCGTAAACTCCTTAGACAGTGAGGTTTCAATTCTTTCAGCCAATTCTAATGATTCTAGGTTTTTAGTATTTTGAGGACTTACAAAAAGATCGAATCCATTAACACGAGTATTGGGATCTGCATTAATATGAAGCGAAATAACAAAATCTGGATTTAAGGATTTGATGTAATCCACTCTATCTTTAAGTGATAAAGAAACATCCGACTCTCTTGTTAAAATGATTTTAAACTCAGCATTGGCAGTTAGAGCTTGAATTTTCTGTGCGATTTCTAAAACTAAATCTTTTTCAAAAACGCCCTCTACCTCAACGCCATTATCTTTTCCGCCGTGCCCTAAGTCAATAACTATAATTTTTTCACCCGCATACGAAAATGAGAATGTGAAGAGCAATAATGTTAAACCGAAAATTTTTAAATAGTGTATCATAGGTGTATTTAATAAACTGCTCAATAAAAGTAATTGATTTTCAATTAAATAAAAAACCCTCTTTCATATAAATTGAAAGAAGGTTTAGGATTATAGTATAAACAGCGTTAATACTGTATTATATTAACTAAGTTAAAAAAATTATTTTTTCCTGAGTTCATCACGAATTTCCATCAAGATATCTTTTTCGGATGGCCCTGGATCTGGAGCGGGAGCCGCTTCTTTTTTCTTACGTACTTTAGAATATCCTTTAACTATTATAAACAATACAAAACCAACAATTACAAGGTTTATAATAGAGTTAACCCATTGTCCCCACATTATAGCGTTTTCAGGTTTTGTTACTTCGCCATCGGCATCGACTACGGCTTCATCTAAAACAAGTTTAAGATCGGCAAAATCCATTCCTCCAGTAAAATGACCTACAACTGGCATAACCATATCGTTAGTAAATCCTTTGACTACTAGACTAACAGCTCCAGCCAAAATTACAGCAACGGCAAGATCTATAACGTTGCCAGTCATAATAAAATCTCTAAATTCTTTTAACATATTATTTGGTTTTAGGGGTTATAATTTAGCAAAACTACGGGAAAATAATTAAATCACTAATGTGAATCTAAAAACAGAATGCTCTATTTTCTACACACAACCCTTTTAACTCGTTGAGAAATAGCGGTAATCAATTCATACGAAATAGAATTAATTGCGGCAGACAATTCATCAGCTTTAGCAGAGGGACCAAAAACTATGGCTTCATCGCCTTCTTCACATTCAATATGAGTTACATCGACCATAATCATATCCATACAGACATTTCCTAAAATTGGAGCTTTTTTGTCATTAATAGTCACCCAACCTTTTCCTTTCCCGTAAGATCGTGGGATTCCGTCGGCATGACCAATAGGCAGTGTAGCCGATCGGGTTGGTTTTGATGCAAAAAAACCTCGGTTATAACCAACACTCTCTCCTTCTGCCACATTATGAATTTGGGAAATAATGGTTTTTAGCGTGCCAATCGGCTTCAGGTGTTTATTGTGTTCTTTATCATTTCCAAAGCCATAAAGTCCTATTCCCGAACGCACCATATCAAAATGGGCTTCGGGATAATTTAAAATGCCCGAAGTATTTGAACAGTGAAGCAACGGTTTATATCCTATTTGGGAAGTCAATTGTTCAGATATTTTTCTAAAACTATTTATTTGTCCCACAGAAAAATCTTTTTCACTTAAATCTTCACTCGCGGCCAAGTGTGAAAAAGCTGATTTCACTTTAACACTGTTGGTTTTTGATAGCATTTCAGCAATAAAAGGAATCTCGTTTATCTCAAAGCCCAATCGGTTTAACCCAGTATCAAACTTTAGATGAATAGGGTAGTCAATTTGATTTTTCGATTCGGCAACAGCTATAAACTCTTTTAATATTTTCTTTGAATAGATACTGGGTTCTAAACAACGATTCACAGTTTCTTCAAAATTGGCTGGCACTGGATGAAGAACCAAAATTGGGGTTTTAATTTGAGCATCTCGCAATGCCACTCCTTCTGTCGTATATGCAACCGCAAAATAATCTACATTTAGAGTTTCTAATTCTTTTGCAATAGCGACCGAATCGCTTCCATATGCGAAAGCTTTAACTACAGCCAATAGTTTTGTAGCTGGGGAGATTTTGGAAATTATGTATTTGTAATTATTATCAAGAGCATTTAAGTCTAGCTCCAATATAGTGTCGGTGGCTTTAGGCATTTAAAAGTGGGGTCTTTAATTTCAATTAATTCTATGGATCAATAAATTAATCGCTCAAGTGGAAGGACTATCTTGAATGTCTGTTTTTTCAGGAGTATTAGATTCAGAATTAGAAAAAAGATTCTCGGTTCCTTTTTTTTCTTGCTTTGCAGTTTTGTCTCGCATAGAAGCTTTAAAAAATGCTGCTCGGCTTAATGGTTCATATTCTTCAGTTTCACCTAGAAGCACAAGAGCTTCACTTTTCGCTTTTCGATAACTATAATGCGCGAGATTGCCGGTACGGGTACAAACAGCGTGAACTTTAGTTACATACTCGGCAGTTGCCATTAAAGCAGGCATAGGTCCAAAGGGATTGCCTTTAAAATCCATATCCAACCCAGCAACAATCACCCGGACGCCACGATTGGCAAGGTCATTACAAACCTTTACAATTTCGTCATCAAAAAACTGAGCTTCGTCAATACCCACAACATCACAGCCATCAGCAAAAATAGGGATGTTCGCTGCTGCTGGCACAGGAGTAGAACGAATTTGATTACGATCGTGGCTAGTCACGGCATCTTCGGCGTAGCGAGTATCTACGGAGGGAGTGAAAATCTCAACTCTCTGACGCGCAAATTGAGCGCGCTTAAGTCTTCTGATTAGTTCTTCTGTTTTTCCTGAAAACATAGAACCACAGATAACCTCAATCCAACCAAATTGTTCTTTCTGATTTACGGTATTTTCGAGAAACATAGTTTAAATTTACGCGAAACATTCAGCATCACATTATTTCTAAATGAATGTTCAACTTGAGAATTGTTTGCAACTGACACATAACAAAACGTTTACGCAGGAAAACAAAAAAAGTTGACGTTTACATAAAGGATGCGTAAATTTATAAAAACAAAATAGAATTTCAGTTTAATTTAAAAAGATATGGAATGCCCTTTACGTTATTAAATTTTGAACAAAAATTTTATAACGCAGACCTTATTTCTTATAAGATAAATATTCAGTCAAAATGAAAAAGAAACTCCGTGAGCACTTGATAATGCTAGCAAATCAGATTTTAGAAAAAGAAAGAACGTTCGAAACCTCCTCAATGAGAAAATTGGTGATAGAACTTCACGAAAAACTGACAGTGCTTGAATATCTCGAAAATCAACTTGAAGATATTCCCGAAGTAGGACATAAAGAATCACTTGATTCAAAAAGCTTTCGCGAAGAAAATTGGTTTACCGAGCCCGAACCTGTTCCACAACCAGAACATAAGGAGGACCTTATAGAGCCTTTAATGGAAAAAATAAAGGATATTGTGGCACAAATGCCTGAAGAAAGTGAACGTATTGATGGATTGTTGGACGAAATGCTTCCTAAAAGCAATAAACAAACTGCAGTAGAAGAGAAAGTTGAAGAACCAGCAGCTGAGCCTATTGAGAAGAAAGTTGAGGAGAAAAAATTCACGAAAAATGATTTAGAAGAATTTGCCGCAAATTATCAAACAACGCCCGAATTTGAACGAAAGCAAGTTCAACAACACACCCCACCTCCTACCGGGACAAAGACGCCGAGTAGTAATTTTACTGATACCCGAAAAAAATCTTTAAACGATACCTTAAACAAAGGACTAAATATTGGTCTAAATGATCGTTTGGCATTTATAAAACACCTTTTTGAAGGGCAAACTGAGGATTACACTCGGGTACTTTCTCAAATTAACACCTTGGATAACTACGAAGAAGCACATAGTTTCATTAACCAAAAAGTAAAACCAGATTATAATAATTGGGAAAATAAAGAGGAATATAGTAATCGTTTTATGGCTATTATAGAAAGAAGTTTTAATTGATAATATCCGTAAACTAATTTATGGGAAAACTATATTTGGTACCCACGCCCATTGGTAATTTAAAAGACATGACTTTCCGCGCCATCGAAGTGTTGAAGGAAGTAGATTTAATACTTGCTGAAGACACTCGAACCAGCGGGAAATTGCTAAAACATTACGACATATCCACACAAATGCATTCCCACCATATGCACAATGAGCACAGGACAGTTGAGGGTATTGTAAAGCGAATTCAGGGAGGCGACAATATTGCACTTATCAGCGATGCGGGAACTCCTGCAATAAGCGATCCTGGATTTTTACTTACACGCGCCTGCGTGGAAGCAGGAATTGAAGTTGATTGTTTACCTGGTGCTACGGCTTTTGTCCCAGCATTAGTAAACAGTGGCTTCCCCAATGACAAATTTATTTTTGAAGGATTTCTTCCCGTAAAAAAAGGACGACAAACAAGGTTTGAGCTTTTAGCTGAAGAGACCCGAACTATGATTTTTTACGAATCACCGCATAAGCTACTTAAAACCCTGGCTCAGTTTATTGAATATTTTGGGGCTGATAGACAAGTTTCTGTTTCGCGTGAAATATCAAAACTTCACGAAGAAACTGTTCGCGGAACTGCTGAAGAAGTTTTAAAGCATTTTGAAAATAAGCCACCCAAGGGGGAGATTGTGATTGTAGTTGCTGGGAAGAAGTAGAAATTCACTTTTCAATATTTAGAAATCTAAAATCGTAAGTCGTGAATCTAAAATCATAAATCACCCATGTTTCCCTTTATTCCACCCGTGCTTTCCGAGATACTGCTCACCGCTTTCTACAGCGCCTTCATTTTAACAACGCAACGGAAAGTTTTAAAAAAACAAGAAGAAAAAATTTCTTGATTTTTTAAAACAACCACCATAATCCATGGGAACTGAATATGTTTCCCTTTATTCCATCCGTGCTTTCCGAGATACTGCTCACCGCTTTCTACAGCACCCTCTTTTTAACAACGCAACGGAAAGTTTTAAAAAATCAAGAAGAAAAAATTTCTTGATTTTTTAAAACAACCACCATAATCCATGGGAACTGAATATGTTTCCCTTTATTCCACCCGTGCTTTCCGAGATACTGCTCACCGCTTTCTACAGCACCTTCTTCAATTGAGGTTCCCATGGAGTCGTTCCATCGGTTTAAGTAACCGAAGAGTGAAATAACGCCGAGCATTTCCACAATCTCACCCTCATTCCAGTATTTGTAAAGTCTTTGTTTTATTTCATCATCAACAGCATTTGGCACCTGGCTGGCTGCCAGAGAAAAATCAAGTGCAGCGCGCTCGGCGTCCGAAAATGCTGGATGCGTGCGGTATTCCCAGATATTGTCGAGTTGCTCCTGCTCTGCTCCGTAGCGTTCTGCCGCGCGAATTGCGTGGGCTTGGCAATAACGACACCCAGTAGCATTACTACTTACCCAAGCAATCATTCTTTTTAAGGCTGAAGTAACACGACCTTCATTTGCCATAACGGCTTTATTGAGATTGATAAACGCCTTACTTATGGCTGGGCGATGCTGCATTGTGAGCACACTATTTGGACAAAAACCAAGTGTTTCGTTGAAAAATTCGGCTAGTTGTTTGGTGTCTGCGTCGTGGTTTGGGGACAGTGGAGTTACTAATGGCATCGGTGATTTTAAATTATTTTACCCGAAGATAGGAATTACCAATGGCAAATACCAAAAGACAAGCACCAAATTCCAAAAATGCATTTAAATGTTCAGCAATCTAAACACAAACTACTGAAAATATCAGCTCATTTTGTAAAACATCTAGAGAGCAAGCTATCCGCGGGAATATTGACATTGTGATTACTGGGAAGAAATGATTTGACCACCATATATGTTTTCGGTCAAAAACAATATTAATTCTTTTTTGTTTTTCAATAAAAACAATTTTTAATATATTTGTTCTTCACGAACAACAATATGCGAGAGTTAATTATTTTAAGTGAACGTATCCTTGACAATTTAAACATTCGTCAAGAGCGGTATCTATTGGCACAGATAGATTGGTCACAAAGGCTCATTGGCGTAAAAGGTGCCCGTGGTTCCGGGAAAACGACATTATTGTTACAACGGATAAAATTTCATCTTACGGAATCAGAAAAGCCGCTGTACACTTCGTTGGACAACTTATACTTTATGAATCACACATTGATAGGTTTGGCGGAGGAATTTGCTTTACAAGGAGGAACTCATTTATTTTTGGATGAAGTCCACAAATACCCCAACTGGTCTCGCGAGCTAAAATTAATCTACGACCAATTACCTTCACTAAAAGTGGTATTTACATCTTCTTCAATTCTTGAAATAAACAAAGGCGAATCCGACTTGAGTCGGCGTGCAGTCAAATATATCTTGAAGGAGATATCGTTTCGGGAATATTTAAACATAAAACACAAACTGGATTTGCCTGCTTTTGATTTTGAACACATCCTGAACAACCAAAAGGAAGTCGCTTTAGCGTGTAAAAAACAGGTAGAATTTCCCATTGCTGAATTTAATGAGTATTTAAAATATGGTTGCTATCCCTATAGTTTTGAGGGTATCGAGCGATATTATCCCAAACTTTTGGACACCGTTAACCTAATGCTTGAAGTGGACGTAAGTTCGGTAGAAAACATCCCATTCCAGGAAAGCCGAAAAATAAAGAAGCTCCTTGTCGCCATCGCTCAAAGTGCGCCATTCACCCCCAATGTCTCCAAACTGAGTGAACGCTTGGGGTTTTCAAGAAATTTCTTATTGAATTCGCTGAAAATATTAGACCGTGCCGAACTTATACACGAGTTTTTTACGCCTTCAAAAGGAATCGGTGCATTTACGAAACCTGAAAAACTGTACCTAAATAATACAAATCTGATTTATGCATTGGGTCAAAGTCAAATAGAACAGGGCACTTTAAGAGAAACTTTTTTCGCCAACCAACTAAAACACAACTACGAAATACATTTGGCTCCAAAAGGAGATTTTATTGTCAACCGAAAATACACTATTGAAATTGGAGGTAAGAACAAAACCACGCAACAGATTACAGGCATAAAAGATGCTTTCGTACTTCGGGATGATATTGAAATTGGGGCATTGAACATTATTCCCTTATATCTTTTTGGGATGCTTTATTGATATTGAAATACCAAAACCCAAATTCCAAAAGCTAGTCCGAAAAATTAAATCTGTCATCCTATTTAGGTCACTGAGCGGAGCCGAAATACCAAATACCAAGAAAAAATCAATTCTTCAGCAATCTAAACACACTATTTGATGTCTTCAGAAAATAAACCCCGCTTTGTAAAGGAGAAAGAGCGTAAACAATTATCATAATTTTGTAATTTTACAACTCTCCCCTTTTGATTATAAGTCAAAATCAACCCATTTCTGGAATTTGTATCTTTAAAAAATAGAATTTACGAAGTATATGCGCTGGACTCTAAAACCAAAACCTGATTCTGAAAAGGTGAAATCACTCTCAAGTGCCTTGAGGGTCGAGCCGATAATTGCCTTACTTTTAGTGCAACGTGGTGTGAAAACTTTTGAAGAAGCTCAAAAGTTTTTCCGTCCGAGTTTAGAAGATCTACACGATCCGTATTTAATGAAAGATATGGACAAGGCCGTATGGCGAATTGAAAAAGCCATAGCCGAAGGAGAGAACATTATGGTTTATGGCGATTATGACGTAGATGGAACCACCAGTGTTGCCTTACTTTCTTCTTTTCTGAAAAGTTATTATCCCGATGTTTCAACATACATACCGGATCGTTATGACGAAGGGTATGGCATTTCATACAAAGGAATTGATTTTGCCCACGACAATGATTTCACCTTAATTATTGCACTAGATTGTGGCATTAAGGCTATTGACAAGGTTGCGTATGCTTCCAAAAAAAACATCGATTTCATTATTTGCGATCACCACCGACCAGGGAGTGAAATTCCGAAAGCTGTTGCGGTCTTAGATCCAAAACGCGATGATTGTAAATACCCCTACAAGGAACTCTGTGGGTGCGGGGTTGGTTTTAAATTGATTCAAGCCTTAGCTGAAAAACGGGGTTTACAAATAAACGACTTGCTACCTTATCTCGATTTGGTTGCCACCGCTATTGGTGCGGATATTGTGCCTATAACAGGAGAAAATAGAGTGCTTGCCTTTTACGGTTTAAAAGTTATAAACAGTTACCCTCGAACTGGTTTTAAAGCCATTTTAAACCAAATCAAAAAAGAAACTCTTACAATTACAGATGTAGTGTTTATTATCGCCCCACGCATCAACGCCGCTGGAAGGATGAAACACGGAAATCACGCGGTAACATTGCTCACAGAAACCGATTCAGAAAAGGCCGAAATGTACGCTGCCGAAATTGAAACCTATAACACAGATCGAAGAGAAGCGGACAAACGAATTACCGAGGAAGCCTTGCAGCAAATTATCGAAAATAAGGAAGAAGAAAAAATGACAACAGTTGTCTATCAAGAAGATTGGCACAAAGGCGTTATTGGAATTGTAGCTTCGCGATTAACAGAAACTTATTATCGACCTACCTTAGTTTTTACCAAGAGCGGTGAAAGGTTGGCAGCCTCTGCCCGTTCCGTAAAAGATTTCGATGTTTATAATGCATTAGAAAGTTGTTCGGAACATATTGAACAATTCGGAGGACATAAGTATGCCGCAGGACTAACCTTACTTGAAGAAGATTTTGAAAAATTTAAAGCCGCATTTGAACGTGTGGTTTCAGAAACTATAGAGCCCAGACTGCTCTCTCCAGAAATTAGCATCGATGCCGAGATAAATTTGAATGATATTACCCCTAAATTTTACCGAATATTAAAACAATTCGGCCCATTTGGCCCTGGAAATATGACCCCTACTTTTATGACTCAAAACTTAATGGATACGGGCTTCGGAAAATGTGTAGGCAAAGATGAATTGCATTTACGAGTTGTAGTAAAACAAGGAAACTCAAATCAATTTACGGGAATTGGATTTGGAATGGCAGATAAAAGCGACATAGCTTGTAACGGTAAACCATTTAAAGCAGTTTACAGCATCGATGAAAATGAATGGCAGGGGAATGTGAGTTTACAACTTCGGTTGAAGGATATTCGGGAGTGATTTGACAATTAGTTTAAAGACCTACTAAGTTTTGAAAACCTTGCAGGAAGTGTCTTTGTCTTCGATACATCGAAGGAAATCTTGAGTTTACAGAAATTTATTCCTTAAATTCTTTCAACTCAAATTTTTCGCCATCAAAAACTCCGTAGGTGAAAAAGTTAATCCAATCGCCAAGGTTGAAGTAAGTTGATTTTTCTCCCACCTTGATTTCCATTGGTAAATGGCGATGTCCGAATATGAAATAATCATAGTGCTTGCTTTCCAATTTTCGCTTTGCGTATTGCGCCAACCACTCTTTTTCTTCACCTAGGAATTCTTTATCATCATCACCAGAAATCAGCTTGTTCTTTACCGAAAGATGTTGGGCAAGTCGGACTCCGATATCAGGATGTAACCAACGAAAAAACCATTTTGAAGCGGGATTGGTAAAAACTCTTTTCATCCGTTTGTATCCTTTGTCGCCTGGTCCTTTTCCATCGCCGTGACCTACAAAGAAATGCTTGTTATTGAATGTAAATTCTTTCGGATTGTGAAAAACTGGAATGTTGAGTTCGGTTTCAAAATAATCGTGCATCCACAAATCGTGATTTCCAACAAAAAAATAAATTTGAATCCCACTGTCTCGTAATTCTGCCAATTTCCCTAGTGTTCTAACAAATCCTTTTGGAACAACAGTTTTGTATTCAAACCAAAAATCAAACAGGTCGCCAAGCAGAAATATCGCTTCCGCATCGTGTTTTATGGTATCCAACCATTCAACAAAAATCTTTTCCCGCGGTCGACTCTCGGCATACGTTGGAGCTCCAAGATGATTATCGCTGGAAAAATAAATTTTCTTGCCTTGTGGAATTTGCATATTCAAATATATAGAAAAAGATCCTTCAGCTACGTTCTGGGCACCAATGTAAATTTAATTATCCGAAGCATACCACTCTGCATAACTGCTATCAGTTTCTTGAAGTCTAAGGGAATGCAACTTTATACTTTCAGGCAAACGTTTTGCTATTTTTTCTGAAAAATCAATCACCATCATTTCGCTGGTTGGTTGATAATCTACCAACAGCACACTGTGATCGCGATCACTCAATTCCTTTGCCAAATGAACGTGCGGTGTGTTTTTGTTGAAAACTGTGGCGTGATCAAAAACATCCACGATTTCTTCTTTTACAATTTTTTTCAGATCGCTAAAGTCTATCACCATTCCAAATTTCACATTATTGCTATCCGAAATTGGGCTTCCAATAACTGTTACAGAAAGCTTGTAGCTGTGTCCGTGCACGTTCCTACATTTGCCATCGTAGCCAAAAAGTGCGTGGCCCGTTTCAAAAGAAAAAATCTTGGTAATTCGAATTTGTTTCATTGCTAAAAATTGGACGACAAAGATACAACTTTCTTTTCCTTCGGTTAGACTTGAAATTTATGAGATAAAACTCCTCTTTAATTCGAGTAAAAAACATAAAACCTAAATGTAAATCGAACCCATTTCTGCATTACATTTACAACCAGCTTTTTAAATAATCGAAAATGACCGAAGAACTTTATGAACAATTGAATTTCATTGAGAATCAGCTGTTTGAATCAATTATCAACGATTTAATCACTCAACAATACAGCATTGTAAACGACTTTTTTTCTTCAGAAGAAGTTGAAGTTTTGCGAAATTCACTTGTTGCAAAATACGAAGCAGATAAGTTTAAAAAATCGGCTATCGGGAATCGTGTAAATGAAGAAATAGATAAAACAATTCGAGGCGATTTCATTTTTTGGATTGATGAAAAAAACGCAAACGAGTCGGAAACACTTTTCTTTAATAAGATAAATAACTTAGTGAATTATTTGAATCAAACGTGTTTTTTAGGAATCCTACACAAAGAATTTCATTATGCCGTTTACCCAAAAGGAACGTTTTATAAGCGACATTTAGATACGTTTCAAAACGACGACCGACGAAAACTTTCGATTGTTTGTTATTTAAACGAAGCAAATTGGCCTCGGGAAAACGGGGGCGAACTTACCATTTACACCGAAAAAGACGCGTTAGATGTTTTACCACTTCCGGGAAGGGTTGTAATTTTTGAAAGCCAGATTTTAGAACACGAAGTAAAAGTTGTAAAAGAATCGGAACGAATGAGTATTACAGGTTGGTTGAAGACACGGTAAGCAGTTTTTTGTCTCTAGTCTCTAAATACCTAAAGGTAAATTTTGTGATCGCGACAGTAATCATTTATATAATCTCGCAAGTTTTCAGTTGCTTTTTTAAAATTGACGCGTTCACTTTCACCAAAACGTTCAGCTTCCAAATCGCAATTCAATTCCATCGAAATACTTTCACGAATTTCACGAACCAAAATTTGCAAGTATTTCTCCTTGCTCATTTCTGAAACTTGCTGCAAATCTATAAGCGTATCGCAAACTTCCTCATACTCGGAAACGAGTTTCTTAACCTCGGGATTTTCGAGAAGCTCGGGCTTGTTTTTGAATATTTCGTAAGGCGTTTTCAAATCAGTAGTCAAAATTAAAAAACTACTCTTGATTCTCTACTTTTGCTCTTTGTTCTTTGCTCTTTCTTCTTTGTTCTTCTTTCTCCTATAAAAACACCAATTCTAAATCAAAGGAATATATTTTCTGCGGAATTTAATGATTAGTGCCACTCCTCTATATGCTACCCAGACGTTCATTGCAATCCAAATTCCCAAAAGCCCCCAATCCATATATTTAGAAAAATATAGCATGGGAATAAAGCCAAAAATAGTGGCGCCCAAAAGTACATTTCGAAGATAGCCCATTTCGCCCAATCCTTTAAAAATGGAATCGAATGTAAAGGCAATTGCATTCAGCGGAAGTGAAATAAGCACCATAAAAAACATTCCGTAAAAAACAGAAAGCACTTTCTCGTCTTTATTAAATAGGAACCCGACAGGTTCATACAGTATCAAACCGACTAATACCAGCACACTAGCGACGATTATATTATATAAATTGACTTTTTTGGTAAGCTCCCAGAGTGATTTAAAATTGCGTTCGCCCAAGAGTTTTCCGGAAAGAATATTGCCCGCAGCTCCATATCCATCGAGGAAAAATGCCGTGAAAATCCAGATATTAAAAGCGATGGTGTGTGCTGCTATGTATTCATTTCCCAAAGCGGCAGCTTCACGAGTTGCGAGTATCAAGGCCGTATTTAGCGCAACCGAACGCAGAAATAAATTAAGACTCATAGATACAAGTCGCCTAATTTCGTGATGTAGCGGAAACCTAAGTTTTAGAGAAATATTCGTCTTTTTCATTAAAAAAACAAAAGCAATAACGGCCATCGAAAATTGAGAAATAAGACTTGCCCATGCGGCACCTTTTATGCCCAATGGTTCAATTATTCCATCTATGCCATATACCAAAGCAAAATCGAGGCCGATATTCAGACCAGCTCCAACAGCAGCAATAATCATGGGCCAGAAAGTGTTTTGCAAGCCTCGGAAGATTCCAAATACAGCAAAAGTGAATAAAGTAAGCGGAAAACCCCAAACCCGAATGTTGTAATAATCAATACTGAAATCCAATACAATTCCGCTTGCATTCATCATCGAGAAAATTTCTTCTACAAAGAAATAGGTAGAAAATAGTACGATTATGCTAAGTGCAATATTGAAATAAATAGCTTGAGCTGGAAAATTCTGTAAATCCTTTAATTTGCCTGCCCCTAGATTTTGCGAAACGATGGTGGAAATAGCGCTACGAGTTTGTGCCAAAATCCAGATAAGTGCTGAAAGAAATGAGCCAACAATACCAACTGCGGCGAGGGATTCCATACCAAATTCTGGAATATTCCCTACTATGGCAGCATCGGTAGCAGAAAGCACTGGCTCGGCGATTCCCGAAATTATTGCAGGGATAGCGAGTTGCTGAATACGCTTGAAGGAAATGTCGGTTATGGTCATAAATAACTGGTAAAATTACAGAAAACAACAGAACGCTTCACCTTGGTTGAAACATTAAATAGAATAAACTATTCCAAACTAAGATTTGCATTTTAAACATTCCCAAATCACAGTACATCACTATACTCCAAAATTAAGTTGAGGCTAAAAATTGTTTCCGTTATTACGGGTTTCTTGTGTATATCTTTCAGTATACGCTTATTTTAAACGGTTTTAAAGCAATTTAAAGTCTAGAGATATAGCTTGAAAATTTTTCAGCAATGACGTTGCAACTTTAATCAATAAAAAACTATCTTTGCACCGTTCAAAACAGGGGTGGTATATTCATCTCTAGATAACTATAAAATAAACAGTTAGAAATGTCACAAGTTACAGGAAAAGTTGCTCAGATTATTGGCCCAGTAGTTGACGTTGCGTTCGACAGCGGAGCTGAACTTCCAAGAATATACGATTCTTTGGAGGTTAACAACAACGGAAACCTATTGGTTCTTGAAGTTCAATCTCACATTGGTGAAAACCTAGTTCGTACCATATCAATGGATTCCACCGATGGTTTAAGCCGTGGAGTAGAAGCCGTTGCAACGGGAGCACCAATTCAAATGCCAATTGGGGATGCTGTTTACGGCCGACTTTTTAATGTAATTGGAGATGCTATTGACGGTATTGGAAACTTGCCTAAAGCAGGCGATAATGGTTTACCTATTCACCGTGAAGCTCCAAAATTTGAAGATCTTTCAACTTCTACCGAAGTACTTTTTACAGGTATTAAAGTAATCGACCTTATTGAGCCTTACGCAAAAGGTGGTAAAATTGGTCTTTTCGGTGGTGCTGGTGTAGGTAAAACAGTACTTATCCAGGAGTTGATTAACAATATTGCGAAAGGTCACGGTGGTCTTTCAGTATTCGCCGGTGTAGGGGAACGTACTCGTGAGGGGAACGACTTACTTCGTGAAATGCTTGAGTCTGGTATTATCCGTTATGGGGAAGACTTTATGAAATCGATGGAAGAAGGCGGATGGGATCTTTCTAAAGTAGATAAAAATGCAATGAAAGAATCGAAAGCTACTTTCGTATTCGGACAGATGAATGAGCCTCCTGGAGCGCGTGCCCGTGTGGCACTTTCAGGATTGACTATTGCTGAATATTTCCGTGATGGTTCTGGAGAAGGACAAGGAAAAGACGTACTCTTCTTCGTTGATAATATTTTCCGTTTTACTCAAGCCGGTTCTGAGGTTTCTGCACTTCTTGGACGTATGCCTTCAGCGGTAGGTTACCAACCAACTTTGGCAACAGAGATGGGGGCAATGCAAGAGCGTATTACTTCAACAAAAAGAGGATCTATTACATCTGTACAAGCGGTTTACGTTCCTGCGGATGACCTTACGGATCCAGCGCCGGCAACCACGTTTGCTCACTTAGATGCTACCACAGTACTTTCCCGTAAAATTGCAGAATTAGGTATTTACCCAGCAGTAGACCCATTAGATTCTACCTCAAGAATCCTTACTGCAGAAATTTTAGGAAATGAGCATTACGATTGTGCTCAAAGAGTGAAAGAGCTTTTACAACGATATAAAGAATTACAAGATATTATTGCTATTCTTGGTATGGAAGAATTATCTGAAGAAGATAAAATGGCAGTAAACCGTGCTCGTAGGGTACAGCGTTTCCTTTCACAACCATTCCACGTAGCAGAACAGTTTACAGGTATTCCTGGAGTTTTGGTTGATATTAAAGAAACAATCAAAGGTTTCAACATGATTATGGACGGCGAATTAGACCACCTTCCAGAAGCAGCTTTCAACCTTAAAGGAACCATTGAAGAAGCTATTGCTGCAGGAGAAAAAATGCTTGCAGAAGTTTAAAAACAAGTTCAGGGTTATGAGTTGTGAGAGCAATGTTGCCCATAACTCATAACGCATAACTCATAACTATAAAATATGTATCTTGAAATAGTAAATCCCGAAGCATCCTTAGTTGCTGGAGAAGTAGAAAGTGTTACCGTTCCTGGTGTGGAAGGAGAATTCCAAATGCTGAACAATCACACACCTATTGTTTCTGTGTTACAGGAAGGAAAAGTGAAGTTTAGGGGAAACCCAACAATTTCTAAAGCTTTCAAGGATAAATTTTCAAAAGAAGGCGATAAATGGATTCTTCATATAACGGGAGGAACCGTTGAGTGCAACAAAAACCGAGTGATGATATTGGCGGACTAGCTTCGGTACAATTTCGATTAAGTATAAATTTTAATAAGCCTTAAGAGAAAATCAACTAAAAAATACAATCCCAAATTCCAAAATCACGGAGTTTGGGATTTTTTAATGCTTCATTTTAGCTTTTAAAATCGCGTAAAAACAAATAACCTCGCTTTCTTGATTCCCTTCTCGGTATCTAAAAAGAGAACTAATTCTCACATTGCTTCAGAAAAGCTAACTTTAAAACCTAAAGTTATATTAACGTCCTGTTTATCAACATAACTGCTTTGTAAATTTGTATAAATCGTTATTTTTTATGCAATTACAAGAAATAGATAGGGTAAAGTCAATTACGAAAAAGGACTTTTTAGAAAATTATTTCAAACCGCAAAAACCAGTTGTAATTGAAAAGCTTAAAGAAGATTGGCCGGCTTTTTCAAAATGGAATCTGGATTATATGGCCGAAATGGCAGGCGACAAGATGGTTCCGCTATACGACGATCGCCCCGTGAGCCATAAAGACGATTTTAATGAACCCCACGCTGAAATGAAAATGACGGAGTACGTCAATCTCCTAAAGAAAGAACCTACCAAATACCGTATTTTCCTTTGGAACATACTTAAAGAAGTGCCACAGCTTCAAAAAGACTTTACCTACCCTGATTTTGGGCTGAAATTAATGAAAAGCCTTCCTATGTTATTTTTTGGTGGCAAAGATTCGTACACCTTTATGCACTACGATATCGATTTGGCAAATATTTTCCATTTCCACTTCCAAGGTAAAAAGGAAGTTATTCTTTTTGACCAAAAACAAACCGATCATCTCTACAAAATACCACATTCATTGATAACCCGTGAAGACATAGATTTTCATAATCCCGATTTAAAGAAATGGCCTGCCCTGAAACAAGCAAAAGGGTATGTCGCAAATCTGGAACACGGAAACACCTTGTATATGCCCGAAGGGTATTGGCACTACATGCGCTACCTCACCCCTGGGTTTTCAATGAGTTTAAGGGCAATTCCAAGAAAACCAAAAAATTTAGCGAAAGCTGTATATAACATTGCGATTATGCGCTATTACGATCAATTGATGCGAAAATTAAAAGGCCAGAAATGGATTGACTGGAAGAATGAACAGGCAGTAATTAGAACAAATAGAAGGTTACTTCAGAACAAATAACTTTAGAGAGCAAGCGAGTTTTCCCTTTCAGGTTCTTGGTTAACCTTTCAAGCAAAAAAACATATTACTCGAGAATTTCATTCACCTTCCCATAAACCAACTCACTCTCCCACCCGCGATAAAACAGATAGTCCGCAAGTTTTTTTCGTTTCTTTTGAAGATTAGTTTCAGAAGCTAATTGCTGCAATCGCTTTTCGGCCAAGGCTTCAAAAGTTTTGAAATACTCATCATTTGGTATTTCTTTTAAGGCAATTTTTATATTAAACTTTGAAATCTGCCGAAGCTTCAACTCGTTCACAATTCTATTTCGCCCCCACTTTTTAGTTCGGAATTTTCCCCTGGCAAAAGCTTGCGAAAACCTGGTTTCATTTAAAAAATTGTGTCGCAACAAGTGATCTATTATCTCATCTATCGCTAATGGAATCATACGCATTTCATAGAGCTTTTGATGCACTTCCTTATGGCAACGCTCCTGATAGACACAGTAACGCTCCATGCGCCTCTTAGCCTCTTCTACGGTGTATGTTTTGTGAGTATTCAAAGTCAGTATTAAAATAGTATGTGAAGGTAAAACTTTTTCCTTCCACCTAAAAGAACTGTGACAATTTTACGTTTTGAAACAATGCCTTTGCAGAAAGACCTCACAGGTCTTTGAGGCCTGTGAGGTCTGATTTCAGCATTAAAAATTGGTAGAAAGCAAAAACCCCTCCCGAAGATATACTTCAAAAGGGGTTTTAATTATTTTATCAAATTTCCGTCTTTATCATGGAAATGATATTCAAGATATGTATAGGCATCTCGCGGTTGGATTTTTACCCATTTTTTGTGTTCTAAGAACCATTTGGTTCGTACACTTGGGAATCCTTTTGTTAAAAATGCAGCTATAAAAGGATGCGTATTAAGCGTTATCTTTTTATGATCTTTTTTAAAGAGGCGTTTCACCTCTTCGTTTATTCTATTAACAACGATAATAGGCGCTTCAATTTCTCCATCGCTCCCAACATTTGGGTTTTCCTCGCGAGTTTTGATATTTATTTCTGGCCTAACGCGTTGACGAGTAATTTGTATTAACCCAAATTTACTTGGGGGTAGTATTTTATGTTTGGCTCTGTCATCCTTCATTTCTTCCCGAAGGTGATTATAAAGCTCTTTTCTGTGTGCGGCACTAGCCAAATCAATAAAGTCTACTACAATAATTCCACCCATATCACGTAACCTCAGTTGTCTTGCTACTTCGGTAGCTGCAATTAAATTCACTTCAAGCGCTGTACCCTCTTGTGTTTTTTGCTTATTGCTTCGGTTTCCGCTATTCACGTCTATTACGTGCATGGCTTCGGTGTGTTCAATCACCAAGTAAGCACCTTTGCTACTTGATACTGTTTTACCGAAAGAAGTTTTTATCTGTCTTTCTATGCCAAATTTTTCAAACATTGGCACATTAGAATCGTAAAACTTAACGATATTGTCATTTTTTGGTGCAATTTCCTGCACATAATCTTTTATTTGCAAGTATAGGGTCTCATCGTCAATATGTATTGCAGAGAAGGAGTCGTTGAACATATCACGGATGATAGAGGCTCCCCTATTTAGCTCGCTTAGCACCTTTGATGGGTGGTGCGCCCCTTGTAGCTTCTTACACATCGCCGTCCAGCGTTCCATAAGATTCTGTAAATCTTTGTCCAGTTCTGCTACTTTTTTGCCCTTGGCAACGGTGCGTATAATTACACCGAATCCTTTAGGTTTAATGCTTGTTATTAAGCGCTTAAGCCTATCTTTTTCTTCACTAGATTCTATTTTTTGGGAAACCGAAACCCGATCCGAAAATGGCACCAATACTATATATCTTCCTGCTATTGAAAGCTCGGAACTTAAGCGTGGACCTTTTGTGGATATAGGTTCTTTTACTATTTGCGCAAGTATAGATTGATTGGTTTTTAGGGCATCATTTATATTGCCATTTTTATCAATCTCTTTTTCAAACGGAAAGTCTTTTAAAGAATAATCTTTAAGTTTTCCGCTATTTACGCTTTTAATAAATTTTAAAAGAGAAAGCACCTTTGGCCCGAGATCATGATAGTGTAAAAAACCATCTTTCTCGTAACCAACATTGACGAAGGCGGCGTTAAGGCCAGGAACAGTTTTACGGATTTTGGCTAAAAATATATCACCAACCGTAAAGTTATTGTCCTCTTCTTCTTTGTGCAATTCTATTAATCTCCCATCTTTTAATAGGGCAAAATCAACTGCTTGTGAACCGGACCTTATGAATAATTCGTAGTTCACGTTACATTAATTTTTTGATTAAACAATTTTTATTTAACAGGTTCAAAATACAAGAACCCGGCGAAATTACTATTGTGAACATATACAGTTCACAGCAATTTCATTGTCAAAGAACGAAATGTAAATTCTGAAAAGAGGTTAAGACCTTTTTAAATCCAGAATACATCTAAAAAAGAAAAAGTAGTTTGAAAACTACTTTTTCTTATGGCGGTTAGCGCGACGTCTTTTCTTGCGCTTGTGAGTCGCTACCTTATGTCTTTTTCTTTTCTTACCACTTGGCATATTGAAGTTGTTATTTATGTCTAATCCCTAAATCGTTTAATACTTTTTATGGGACAAAACGGGTTATTAATATTATTTTACTTCCACGTTAGTCTTAACACCTTCAACGAAAACTTTCGCAGGCTTAAAGGCTGGGATATTGTGTGCAGGGATTTTAATCGTTGTATTTTTAGAGATATTTCTTCCAGTTTTCTCGGCTCTCGTTTTAATGATAAAACTACCAAAACCACGTAAGTATACGTTATCTCCACCTTCTAAGGAATTCTTCACTTCATCCATAAAGGTTTCTATGGTAGCCTGTACTTCATTTTTTTCCATTCCTAGCCTATCTGAAATTTTAGCTACGATATCTGCTTTAGTCATTACTTATAAATTTATGATTATTGTCTTTTAAAAACACTTTTTTTAGAGACCGCAAATATAAGAATTTTAAAATCAATAATTCAAAGCATAATCCTTTAAAATTAAAAGGAATATAGATTACTTTCGTCAAATGCCGAAAACGAATGCCTTTTTTGCCAATAATCTCATACAATGGTACTTGCAAAATAAACGCACCTTACCTTGGCGCGCTACTAAAGACCCCTACAGAATTTGGCTATCCGAAATAATACTTCAGCAAACACGGGTTGCTCAGGGACTTCCTTATTATTTAAAGTTTATTGAAGCCTATCCGAGTGTAAAGCATTTAGCCGATGCACCAGAATCTGATGTTCTAAAACTTTGGCAGGGCTTAGGTTACTATTCACGCGCCCGAAACTTACACGCCACAGCAAAAATGGTTGCAAACGATATGAATGGAATATTCCCCAATAACTATAAGGAATTAATAAAATTAAAAGGCGTTGGCGATTACACGGCAAGCGCCATTGCTAGTATTTGCTACGACCATTCAGAAGCAGTAGTCGACGGAAATGTGTTTCGAGTGCTTTCAAGGGTTTTTAGCGTGTCGACCCCTATAAATTCTACCGTTGGACAAAAAGAGTTTAAAAAACTAGCCCAACAACTTATCGACCAAAAACAACCAGGCACTTATAATCAAGCTATTATGGAGTTTGGAGCCCGTTATTGTGTTCCTCAAAACCCCAATTGTGATGCATGCATTTTTAACCCTCATTGCATCGCTTTCCAGACAAAAACAGTAAACCAACTCCCAGTAAAAATTAAAGCGAAACCGATAAAAAAACGCTATTTCAATTATTTAGTGGTTATTTCCAAGAACGAAAAAACGATACTCCAACAACGATTAGGTAAAGGAATTTGGCACAAACTCTATGAATTCCCACTTGTTGAAACTTCAGAAAAAGTGAACGCAAAAAAGCTAAAAACGCTCCCTCAATTTCAAGAGTACACACAGAATTTAAAATTTGAATCTATAACGCTTTACAACGATGAGCCAATAACCCACAAACTATCGCACCAACATTTAATCACTCAATTTTGGATTATAGAAACCTTTAAAGAGCAACATGATTTTATTCCTATTTCAAAAATTACAAAGTATGCAGTACCTGTTTTGATTGAAAATTTTGTTTCGGAATTCTTTGCAAATTACTGAAAAACTCATTTTTAATCATGAAATCTTCCAGAATAACATCTTGCTTTATCAATTGTATAATGCCGCAGCAATTAAGGTGAAATGGGGAAAAACGAAAGATTAAAAAATGAAGCCTATAAAATCCTTAAAATCCGTATATTTAGATTCGCAAAAAGTATATTTGCAAAAAACTTAAAGACGATTGAATATGAGTAATGGAACTTTGAATAAAGTAATGTTGATTGGACGAACGGGCGATGATGTAAAAATGCATTATTTTGATGGCGGAAATTGTTTAGGTCGTTTTCCACTTGCTACTAACGAAACATATATTAATAAGTCGACTAACGAAAGAGTGACAAATACTGAATGGCATAATGTTGTAGTTCGAAATAAAGCTGCTGAAATATGTGAAAAATATCTAAAGAAAGGAGATATGGTTTACATTGAAGGTCGTTTAAAAACTAGAAAATGGCAGGATGAAAGTGGAGCAGATAGATATAGCACTGAAATTCACTGTACAGATTTTAACTTTTTAACGCCAAAAAGTGAGAGTACTGGAGGAATTGCAGGGCCAAACACAACTACGCAACCAGAACAATCAAAACCTGAAGCAACACAACAACGAACTTCTAATTCTAACGAAGAGGAGACGGACGATCTTCCTTTTTAATGTCTAACCAAACCATATAAATTGGATACGGAACCCCCAAGTTTGCAATTTCTTGATAATTTGGATTTTACCCAAATAACCAGTTTTATTTTACTATTTGCTTTACTTGCCTGTTCTGCACTCATTTCTGGTGCCGAAGTGGCTTTCTTTTCTTTAACACCTTCCGATTTTGAAGACAGTGAAAAAAAAGAAACAGCAAAAAAACTGGCAATTGTTGAACGACTGCTCGAAAGACCTAAAAAGCTTTTGGCTACAATACTCGTTGCGAACAACTTTATAAACATCGCAATAATTCTGCTTTTTGATTCTATGAGCAGCTTCTTGTTTGCTAGAGTACAAACAGACTTTTATGGAATAAATCTGCACTTTATTTTAGAAGTTGGGGTCGTTACATTCTTCATATTATTATTTGGCGAAATTTTGCCTAAAATATACGCCAATCGCAATGGTGTTTCTTTTGCAGTATTTATGGCACAGCCACTTAATATACTCGACACCCTACTTGCACCGATAAGTTTACCGATGCGTTCGGCAACAATTTTTCTTCACGATAGATACGGAAAGCAAAAATCGAATATTAGCGTAGATCATTTGTCGCAAGCATTAGAACTTTCAAACAGGGACACAACAAAAGAGGAGCAAAAAATCCTTCAAGGCATTGTTACTTTTGGAAACACCGACACCAAGCAGGTAATGAAAAACCGAATGGATATTTTTGCGTTGAGTGAAGACCAAACTTTTAAAGAAATTCTCCCTGAAATTATCGAGCACGGATATTCCAGAATCCCTGTCTACAAAGACAATATAGACCATATTACAGGTATATTGTACGTAAAAGACTTGATTCCGTACACCGATAGAAAAAACCTAGATTGGAAAACTTTGCAACGTGAAGCATATTTTGTTCCTGAAAACAAAAAGCTTGACGATTTGTTAAACGAGTTTAAGGAAATGAAAATGCATTTGGCCATTGTTGTCGACGAATATGGAGGAACGAGTGGTTTAATTTCTATGGAAGATATAATTGAAGAAATTGTTGGTGAGATAAGTGATGAGTTTGACGATGAAGATATGATTTTCTCAAAACTGGATGAATTCACTTTTGTTTTTGAAGGAAAAACGCCATTGAAGGACTTTTACAAGGTGGTATTGCCCGAAGACCCGCAGCTTTTTGAAGATGCAAAAGGAGAAGCGGAAACACTTGCTGGTTTTCTTTTAGAAATATCAAAAGGCTTCCCGAAAAAAAATGAGATACTTTACTTCCACAATTATGCGTTTACTATTGAAGCGTTCGAAGGAAAACGCATAAAACAAATAAAACTTACCATTGAAAAATAAAGGATTCTTTTTAATAGTCTTTTCAGCGTTATTTATTTTCGCTTCTTGTAAGGATGATGTTTTGGTGAAGCCAGCTGCCAAGTTGCGCTTAGA
Organism: Aequorivita viscosa; assembly: GCF_900106795.1. Taxonomy (GTDB): domain Bacteria; phylum Bacteroidota; class Bacteroidia; order Flavobacteriales; family Flavobacteriaceae; genus Aequorivita; species Aequorivita viscosa. Next base: position 177,668 of record NZ_FNNS01000006.1, read on the forward strand.
ATATCCAAAACCAGACTACAGTTTGGTAGATATAGATTGCCCTTTTTCTTTTGAAATGAACCATAATGCAAGAATGGTTACAAAGAAAAACTGCAATGTTAACATCGACTACCCAAACATGAAAGCCACTTTGTATATGACCTATCAGCCAGTTCGGAATAATTTAGATTCGTTGCTGCGTGATGCACAAAAACTTGCATATGACCATACAATTAAAGCCAATAGCATTCCTGAACAACCATTTGTAAACCCTGATGAAGAGGTTTACGGTATGTTTTATATGATAAACGGTAATGCCGCTACACAAGCAGGGTTTTACGTAACCGACAGTATTAACCACTTTTTAAACGGCACCTTATATTTTGAGGCAAAACCAAATTTTGATTCTATATATCCTGCCGTAGTCTATCTACGAGAAGATATGCGTAGATTAATGGAAACGATAAGCTGGGAATACATAGAAGAATAACAAGTTTTGGTGTTCAGTTGTTTCATAACCCTGTACTCAGCTTTTCTTAAACATTAACTTTATGTCTAGTCCTAAATAACCGATACAGGTTATTAAAGGATTAAATTTATTAATTAAAGCTGAACAATGACGTCATTGTTCAGCTTTTTTGATTTGTATTGTTTTCTTTTCAATTTATTCTGTTCGTGCATTTGTCTTGGTGTCAACATGTGATTGGAAAAATGGGGTCTTACATTATTGTATGTTTTTATTGCTGCTACAATAAGTTGTCGCTTTAAACTAAAATCCTTGACGTTTTTTGCTATGTCAAATTCTTGTTTCAAAATTCCATTTATCCGCTCTGCGATTGCATTTTCGTAAGGATCGTATTTTTCAGTCATGCTTGGGGTGATCCCATTATCGTCCAATAATTTTTGATAGTCATTTGAGCAATATTGCAATCCCCTGTCAGAGTGGTGTATTAATGGGTACTCTCTTTGT
>NZ_FNNS01000060.1 GCF_900106795.1 Aequorivita viscosa
GAGGGGATTTTGTGATTCCACAGCCTAAAAACCGTGTTTTAATTGTCGAAAATAAGCCCTGACTTTTGGTTGCGGATTTACGGTAAACTTCATCAAAATTTACCTCTATAAACTCTCCCACAACGGAATTGTGTATGATTTCGTTGCGTTTATAAGCTACTAATTTAGCAAATAAATCACAGATAGAAAGTCCGCGAGGACTTTCGTAAGTAGGCTAGAACTAGCAATGAATTATACACGGTGTTGTAAAACGTTTTTTATTCAGTTCAGTTTTCCAAAATTATATTTTCGCTATATGTTTTCATATTCTGAAGTCCAATTGTTCCACAGTTCGGTTGAGTATATTTAGTTGTTCTTGGAATTCCAAATTTATCTTTCTCCCAACTCGTGTTAAATTTAAATTTCAGAGTGTCTAATTTCACATCGATAATTTTTGATTGGTGATTTACAATTTCCCATTCGTAATTTTCATTTTTCCAACAAATTCCGATTTCGTCTCCAATAAGAGGAATTCCACTTTTATCAATTTTTATATATTCCGTTTTTGGAACTGAATTGTGTTCTCCGTTTATAAAATATCTCATTTTTCCTTGCGTAATGATAGTCACACATTGTTTTTTGTCGGCAGAGTAAATTTTAAAATTCGTTCTATTTGTATGGTCTCCAAATGCAATAAGAAAAACAGTTATTCCAACTACGAACATAACTACTGCTACTAAAATTATTTTCAATATAAATTTCAAGTTCGAGGTTTTTTTTAAATGTTTTACAACGTTTATGTGTATGGACCGTTGCGTGTTAAAGCACGAACCATTCCAAGTACAAATCTACGTGAAAATTCCGCAGGAATTTTCCAAATAAGCGCAGACCCAGCAATGGTTTATACACGGTGTTGTGTGCAGTTATTTATTCATACTAATTTTTGTTCCAAGTAAACTGACGTATTTTTTCAGATGCTTTTTTCTTTTCAATAACCAATTTTATATCATTTGTCCATTGATAACCTTTTATATCGCTATGATACAAAATTAATTTTCCGTTTTTTATTTCTTTTATAGTTTTTGTCAGTTCTATTAATGCGTCATCAATATCTTCTTCCTCGTAACACGAGATATGAGTATGAATATCAGTTTTTCCATTTGGGTCTTCTATTCCAATCGTTATTTCTGAATTATATGTTGCAATCCAAATTGAGAATTCATTTGTTGGGTTTCTCAAGTCACAATCAAATGATTTGTCGTCATTTTCAGTAATAGTTGCAGTAAATTCAGGATAATTTTCTATCAAAAATGATTTAATTATTTCTGAAAAACGTGCTTGATTTATCATTTGTTCGGTTTTTTTTAATTTCCCACAACGGTTACGGCTATGCGCAGTGCGGTGTTAAATTACTATAATTTTGATTAAGGCACTAAGCCAAAACACTGTTTTTTGCATATTTTTCATT
>NZ_FNNS01000015.1 GCF_900106795.1 Aequorivita viscosa
GCGACTGTACGTTAATTGGCGATAGAGGTTATTTGTCTGCAAAAATACAGCTCAACCTTTTTGAAACCTGTAACATAACGCTCAACACACCAATGAGAACGAACCAAAAAGAATATAAGAGGCAACCCTATATATTTAGAAAAAAGAGAAAAAGAATAGAAACGTTGTTTTCACAATTATGTGACCAGTTTATGATAAGACGCAATTATGCAAAGTCCTTTAAGGGATTCAAAACAAGGATAATCTCAAAGATAACGGCACTTACAACTATTCAATATATCAACAAGTTTATCTTTGGCAGAAACATCAACAATATTAAAATCAGCATTATTTAAAATGCACAACGGGTTTTTAACTATTCACTTTGCGCCTTGATGGCTTTGCGAATGTTGGTATACTCGCAAATCCGTAAGGCGCATAGTTTTTACACGCTATAGTAAAGTGGCTTTGACTTTGCGTCAAAATGGTTTTAACATAAGTCTCTCCTATAAGTGGTGTTAACTTCAAAATTTTATTTTCATCCCTTGTAATTCAAATAAATAACACTACATTTGCACCCCTCTTAGACAAATCCTATTTGTTTGAGGGTGAGAAAACAATGATTTATTAACAATTGACAAAAACTAAATGGATACATTAAGTTACAAAACAGTATCTGCCAACAATCAAACCGTTGTAAAAGAATGGTTAGTGGTAGATGCGGACGGCCAGGCATTGGGTCGTCTTGCTACCGAAATTGCAGTTTTACTGCGCGGTAAGCACAAGCCAAGTTTCACCCCTCACGTAGATTGTGGTGACAACGTAATCGTTATTAACGCCAGTAAAGTAAGCCTTTCTGGAAACAAATGGGATGACAAAACCTACATCCGCCACACAGGATACCCTGGAGGGCAACGTAGCCTTACCGCTGCAGAGATGTACAAAAAAGATCCTACAAGGCTTGTTGAAAAAGCTGTAAAAGGAATGCTGCCTAAAAACAAATTAGGAGCAGTATTGTTCAGAAACTTAAAGGTTTATGCAGATGCCAATCACGGTCAAGAAGCACAAAAACCTAGAACTATTAACCTTAACTACGGCAAATAATGGAGACAATTCACAAAATAGGCAGAAGAAAAACTGCAGTTGCAAGAGTTTACCTTAAAGAAGGAAAAGGAAATATTACTATTAATAAGCGCGAATTGGAGAATTATTTCCCAACAGGAACGCTTCAGTATAAAGTAAAACAACCTTTAGTACTTACAGAAAACGAAAATACTTTCGATATTACAGTAAATGTATTTGGTGGAGGAATTACAGGACAAGCAGAAGCAATTCGTCTTGCAATTTCACGCGCTATGTGTACGCTTAACGATGAAAACCGTGGCATCTTGAAACCAGAAGGTTTACTTACAAGAGACCCAAGAATGGTAGAGCGTAAGAAATTCGGACAGAAGAAAGCTCGTAAGAAATTCCAATTCTCGAAACGTTAATACTTCGGCTTGGCTCGATAACCTTGGTTACGAGTACTTGTTGAAAATAAATTACTCAACTAGATTGGGTATCTCTTTGGAGGTGCCCAATTACAGTTGAAAGTTCATAATCATTATTAATTAAAAAAGCTGTTATCCGCCACGGCGGAGTTAGTTTAGCATCTAAATCATATCCGCCTAGCGGAGAGGTTGGCTATCCTTTCACAGAACGTAAACTAAAACAAAAATGGCAGAAAGAGTAGAAGTAAAAAAATTACTAGACGCAGGTGTACACTTTGGTCACCTTACGCGCAAATGGAATCCAAACATGGCACCGTATATCTATATGGAGCGTAATGGAATCCACATTATCAATCTTTACAAAACGGTTGCAAAAATCGACGAGGCGAACGAGGCTCTAAAGAAAATTGCAGCTAGTGGTCGCAAAATCCTTTTTGTAGCTACTAAAAAACAAGCAAAAGACATAGTTGCTGAAAAAGCAAAAGCTGCAAACATGCCCTACATCACTGAAAGATGGCCAGGTGGTATGCTTACTAACTTTGTAACTATCCGTAAAGCTGTTAAAAAAATGTCGTCTATAGACAGAATGAAGCAAGATGGAACTTTTATGACGCTTTCAAAGAAAGAGCGTTTGGCAGTAGATCGTCTTCGCGCTAAATTGGAAAAAAACTTAGGTTCTATTGCCGATATGAGCCGTCTTCCTGCTGCACTTTTCATTGTAGATACTACACGTGAGCACATTGCAGTTGCAGAAGCAATGAAATTGAATATTCCAATCTTCGCAATGGTAGATACTAACAGTGATCCACGTCAGGTTGATTACGTAATACCAAGTAACGATGATGCTTCAAAATCTATTGAAGCTATTATGAGTGTTGTTTCTGAAGCGATTATTGAAGGACTTTCTGAAAGAAAATCTGGAGGTTCTGAGGATGGAGACGATGAGGTAAAAATGGAAAAAGCAGCCAAAAAAGACAAAGACGCAAAACCAGCTAAGAAAGAAAAAGCTGAGGTGCCATCTACTGATAAAGAAGATGTAGAAGCTATGAAAGAAGCAAAGCAGCCAGTGCGTCAAAAATCTAAGAAGGAAGTTCTTAACGAAGAAGAATAATAACAACATTTTAAAGTTTAAAAGTCGTTTGGTTCTTTTCTTTGTTGAAAATTAATTGAACGACTTTTTTAATATTAAACCTATAAAATTTAAAACAATGGCAAAAATAACAGCCGCAGAAGTAAATAAACTAAGACAAGCTACAGGTGCCGGAATGATGGACTGTAAAAAAGCTTTAGTTGAGGCAGAAGGAAATATGGAAGAAGCAATTTCTATCCTTAGAAAAAAAGGTCAGAAAATTGCTGAAAAAAGAGCAGATCGCGATTCCAGTGAAGGTGTTGCAACAGCTAAATTAAACAGTGATAATACTAAGGGTGTTATCATCTCTTTGAACTGTGAAACTGACTTTGTTGCTAAAAACGACTCATTTGTTGAAATGGCAAACAAAATGGCTGAGGTTGCATTAAATACATCTTCAAAAGAAGAATTTTTGGCTTCAGATTTTGGCGGAATGACTATTGCCGAAAAATTAACTGAGCAAACTGGTGTTATCGGTGAGAAAATTGAAATCGGTGGTTTTGAAATATTAGAAGCTCCATTCGTAGGGTCTTACGTACACGTTAACAAAATTGCTGCCTTAACAGGTTTGTCGAAAGCTGTTGATAATGCTGAAGAATTGGCAAAAGACATCTCTATGCAAGTTGCTTCAATGGGAGCTACTACGCTTTCTTACAAAGATTTTGATGCTGATTTTATCGCTTCAGAAACTGAGGCAAGAATCGCCGTTATTGAAAAAGACAATATTGAGTTAGGTCGTTTGGGTAAAGCACTTAAAAATGTACCAAAATACATTTCTAGAGCGCAATTAACTCCAGAAGTATTGGCACAAGCAGAAGAAGATGCAAAAGCCGAACTGAAAGCTGAAGGAAAGCCAGAACAAATCTGGGATAGAATCCTTCCTGGAAAAATTGAGCGTTTCATCAGTGACAATACTACGTTAGATCACGAAAAAGCGTTACTTGACCAAAACTTTATTAAAGACGACAAAAAGAATGTTGCCGATCACGTAAAATCGTTTGGTGATGTAGAAGTAGTTGGATTTAAAAGAGTTTCTTTGGCATAAGCTTTAAGATACTTTTATAAAGCGAAGAAGCCGTCTCATTTTAGTTATTGAGACGGCTTCTTGCTTTTCTGCAATTTATGTAGACGGCTTGTTAATTTATTTGAAATTGACAGTAATATTATGGTTTAGAGGGTCTCATCTAATCGGTCTTTTCTTCAACTAAAAGTACAACAGCCCCAGAAAACTACTTATTTGCTTAATGCGCCTCTAACCAATTTTCCCCAACGCCCAATTCAACATCTAATGGAACGGTAAGTTTATATGCGTTTTCCATTTCGTGTTTTACCATTGCTTTTAACTTATCTAATTCTGGTTTGTAAACATCAAAAACCAATTCATCATGAACCTGAAGTAGCATTTTGCTTTGGTAATTTTCTCCTTCAAGTTTGTTGTAAATATTAATCATCGCAACTTTTATAATATCTGCCGCGCTACCTTGAATTGGTGCGTTTACAGCGTTTCTTTCTGCTGCGCCACGAACAACTTGGTTGCTGCCGTTTATGTCTTTTAAATAACGTCTGCGGCCTAAAACTGTTTGCACATATCCGTGTTCACGTGCAAAATCAATTTGGTCGCTTATGTAATTTCGAAGTTTTGGATACGTTTTGTAATAGGTGTCAATCAAATCTTTTGCCTCAGATCTTGAAAGGTCGGTTTGGTTGCTAAGTCCAAAAGCAGAAACTCCATAAATAATTCCGAAGTTCACAGTTTTGGCGTTGCTTCTTTGTTCACGGGTTACTTCATTTAAAGGAACATTAAAAACCTTTGCAGCCGTAGAAGCGTGAATATCTTCGCCATTTTTAAAAGCGTCGATCATATTTTCTTCTTCGCTTAATGCAGCAATAATCCGAAGTTCAATTTGTGAATAATCCGCTGCCATCAAAACATAATCCTCATTTCGTGGTATGAAAGCCTTTCGCACTTGACGGCCGCGCTCGGTTCTAATCGGAATATTCTGAAGGTTTGGATTGTTACTGCTCAATCGACCTGTGGCGGCGACGGCTTGCATATAATCTGTATGAACCCGCCCTGTTGTAGGCTCTACTTGATTAGGTAGTGCATCAACATAGGTGCTTTTTAGTTTGGCAAGACCACGATATTCAAGTACATCTCTAATTATTTTATGATCTTTTGCTAGAAAAGAAAGCACATCTTCAGAGGTGGAATACTGTCCCGTTTTGGTTTTTTTCGGCTTGTCTATCAGTTTCATTTTTCCGAAGAGAATTTCGCCTAACTGTTTTGGAGAAGCGATGTTGAAGGTTTCACCCGCTTCTTCATAAATTTCTTTTTCCAGTCTAAGAATGTCGTTGTCTAAAGCTCCTGAAAGGCTCGCCAGGAACTCTTTGTCTAGGTTAATTCCCTCCAATTCCATAGCGGCAAGAACACGAAGTAACGGCACTTCAATTTCGTCAAAAAGTTTTTGCGTATTGGCTTCACCTAACTCTTTTTCAAAATGTTCTTTTAGCTGAAAAGTAATATCGGCATCTTCAACAGCGTATTCGGTTTGTTTCGTAACATCAACATCGCGCATACTGCGTTGGTTTTTTCCTTTTTTGCCAATTAGTTCGCTAATGGAAACAGGTGTGTAATTGAGGTACGTTTCGCTCAAAACGTCCATATTATGACGCATATCTGGGTTTATGAGGTAATGGGCGAGCATTGTATCAAACAATTTTCCTTTTACCGATATATTATATTTGGCGAGGACCTTAATATCATATTTCAAGTTCTGGCCAATTTTTTGAATGGTTTGGTCTTCAAAAAACGGACGCAGTTCTTCCAGAAGTTGTTGTGCTTCTTCGCGATTTTCAGGAAAGGGAACGTAAAAACCTTTTCCCTTTTCCCACGAAAAAGCAATTCCGACCAATTCTGCTTCTAACGGATTTAAACTTGTGGTTTCTGTATCAAAACATACGCTTTTCTGCTTCATCAAACTCTGAAGAAACAACTTGGTTCCTATTCCAGGTTGAACGGTTTGGTAGAAATGTTCGGTGTTTTCTATTGTAGCGCGGGTGTTGAAGCCTTTAGGGCCTACTGCGGCTTCACCGTCGCCACCAAATAACGAGAATTGTCCCTGACCCGCACTCGAACCACGTTCAGCTGATGTTGGTGCAGATTTCCTTGAAACATTAGATGTGGGGTTGGTATTGTTGTTGGGTTCACGGCTGGTACCGTTAGATGCCATTGCTTCTACCGAGAAGGATTTTAGGAAGTTGTCCTTAAGTCTTCTAAATTCTAAATCGTCAAAGATTTCCAAAACTTTTTCAGTATCGGGCGGACATACTTCAAAATCTTCTTCATTGAATTCTACAGGAACATCGAGCATTATAGTTGCTAATTGCTTGCTCAATAATCCTATTTCTGCGTTGGCTTCTACCTTTTCCTTCATTTTACCTTTTAACTTATCGGTATTGGCAAGGAGCGCTTCCATAGAGCCGAATTCTTTTAAAAACTTTTTAGCAGTTTTTTCACCTACACCTGGAAGTCCGGGAATATTGTCGCTGCTATCGCCCATCATTCCTAGAAAATCGATTACTTGTAACGGATCTGAAACTTCAAATTTTTTCTGAACCTCAGGAATACCCCAAGTTTCGTAGCCACCACCAAAAACGGGGCGATACATAAAAATATTTTCTGAAACTAATTGGGCAAAATCCTTATCTGGCGTTACCATATAAGTTGTGTATCCTTCCTTTTCGGCTTTTTTTGCTAAGGTGCCAATAACATCATCTGCTTCGAAGCCTTCTTTTACCATAATTGGAATTTTCATGGCCTCCAGAATATTATAAATATAAGGAATAGCAAACCTAATAGCGTCTGGAGTTTCGTCTCTATTAGCTTTATAATCTGGAAATATATCGTTTCGTGCTTCGCTGCCACCTTTGTCAAAACAAACGGCAAGATGGTCGGGACGCTCTCTTTTTACTACATCTATAAGTGAATTCATAAACCCCATAATGGCTGAGGTATTTTGCCCTTTGCTGTTTATTTGTGGGTTTTTTATAAATGCGAAATATCCACGAAATATAAGCGCATAGGCATCAATAAGGAAAAGACGTTTTTTTTCTGACATAATAAAGAAGCTTATGCTTCAAAAGTAGAAAGAAGTATTTGGAATTTGGTCATTATACCAATAAAAAAAAGCCGCCCCCACAGCGACTTTTTCTCTAAAACTAGTTGAATTATGAAAACAACACTAGCTCCTAACTAAAAGGAACTTTGTATTTCAAAAATATTATAAATGCTTATGAGCCTTCTCGCCTTTTTAGGTGATTTTTTCTAATTGAAACGATCAAAGATGTTTTTAAAAAGTGGTGTAGAGTAAATATCAAACTGATTAGAACACTTTAATCCATAAAAAAAAGTCGCCCCCACAGCGACTTTTCCCCCAAAACTAGTTGAATTATGAAATAAAAACTAGCTCTTATTTATAGGAAACTTTATACATCAAAACTACGGATACAAGGCTTCCAAGTGCTCACCCCTTTTGGTGATTTTTAGTTATATAACCCGTTGTGCATTTTAAATAATGCTGATTTTAATGTTGTTGATGTTTCTCCCGAAGATGAACTTATTGATATATTGAACAGTTGTCAGTGCAGCAATCTTGGATATTATTCTGGTTTTAAAACCTCTAAAGGTTTTGGCGTAATTACGTCTTATCATAAATTGGTCACATAGTTGCGAGAAAAGGGTTTCAATTCTTTTCCTTTTTTTCCTGAAGACATAAGGTTGTTTTTTATATTCTTTTTGGTTACTCCTCATCGGCGTGCTCAATTTTATGTTATAGCTGTCAAAAAGGTTGAGCTGTATTTCTGCCGATAGGTAGCCCTTGTCGCCAATCAAGATGCAATCGCTGATCTGGGTTTGGATATCTTTTAAGTATTTAACATCGTGCACTGAAGCGGGACTCAAATCCATACTCTGGAAAACACCGTTTACCGAACAAACCGCGTGCAGCTTATAACCATAATAACTGGAACCTTGAGATGCACAATAACCTCTATCGGGATAAGCATAGGTAGCCTCTTTACATATTTTCGATCGGTAGCTTCGTGATAGTTTGCAAACTTCCAAGGGCATACTGTCAACGACAAAATAATCTTCAAATTCATTGAAATGCGATGCCAGTTTTAAGCGAATTTTATCAAGCTCATTGGCGAGCCTTCGCCTTCGCCTGTTGTATACACTTCGCTCAATTTTTGAAGAAATCATTGCGGGAAGCTTTCTGAAAAGATCGTTTTCACTATCTATGCCCATAAACTCAGCCGTTAAACTCAAACTTATCAGTTCCAAGTCACAGAGCTTTGGTTCTCGCCTTTGATAGGGTAAAAGTTGATCTTTTGATATTTTTCTTAAAACTTCCAATATTCTTTCGTAATTTGCACTTAAGTTGTTCATATATAATGTTTTATAGCTAAAACAAGATGCTGATTATCAGTAATATGGACAACTTTTTTCTTTTAAATCATAATGCACAACGGGTTAATGTTTTTTTAAAATAAATTAGAAAACATAATTGGGAAAAGATTTCATTTAAGCGTAATGCATTTAAAATCAAAGCGTACTTTTGTTGAAATAAATTTAGGTAATAATGAATAATAAATTTTCTTTGGCAATTCATGGCGGTGCTGGCACTTTGGTAAAAGGATTGATGACACCCGAAAAAGAAGAAAAATACAAAACAGCTCTCGAAGAAGCTCTGGAAGTTGGTTATGCTATTCTCGAAAACAACGGAAAAGCAATCGACGCAGTTGAAGCAGCGGTTAAAAAACTGGAAGATTCTCCGTTATTCAACGCAGGAAAAGGAAGTGTTTTTACCAATAAAGGCACGCATGAAATGGATGCCGCTATTATGGACGGAAAATCGTTGAATGCCGGTGCCGTCTCATTAATTACCGGAATAAAAAATCCAGTTTCGTTAGCTCGTGATGTGATGAATAAAAGCGACCATGTTTTTTTAGCAGGTGAAGGCGCTATGTTATTCGCAGATAGCTTGGGGTATGGTTTGGAATCGCCAGCGTATTTTTATGATGAACTTCGTTACCAACAATGGCAAGAAATAAAGGATAGCGATTCTTTTCAGCTAGACCATAGTTTAAAAAAAGACAGTAAGTTTGGAACCGTAGGCGCTGTTGCTTGTGATAAAGAAGGAAATGTTGCCGCTGCCACTTCAACAGGAGGAATGACCAATAAACGTTGGGGACGCGTAGGCGACAGCCCAATGATTGGCGCTGGAAACTACGCAAACAACAAAACCTGTGCAGTAAGTTGCACAGGTAGTGGTGAGTTTTTTATTCGTGGTGTTGTAGCGTACGATGTTTCTTGCTTAATGGAATACAAAGAAATGTCTCTGGAAGCCGCCGCAACAGAAGTAATAAATAAGCGTATTTTAGAAATAGGCGGTGATGGCGGCCTAATTGCAGTAGACGCCAAAGGTACTATAGCCATGCCTTTTAATACCGAAGGAATGTACCGCGCTTTTAAAACTTCCGAAAACGAAAAAGAGATTTTAATCTATAAATAAAACGTTCCCCTGGCCCCTTCCTACAATAGGCAGGCCCCAAAGGGAAAGTGAAACTACATACTGATTTATTGCCCACTGCTATTGCAACTGCCCACTAATTCAAACTGTTTCAGCATCTGTTAATTTAAGGTGCATGGGTGAAAACTTCACCTTTCTCTTTTTAATATTCAGTAAATCGCCATTAGCAAGAATATGGATTTTCAGGTTGGTAATAGACATTGGGGAGCCTTCTTTTACTACCGCTTGATTATTGTGTATCAATCTTCTTGGGTCAAAAAGAATAACCATTCCGGAACCAATTACTTCACATTTATTTCCTTTTTTAATTACTAGGCCAGTATCTTCAGCCAAACCAATACCTACTCTATTTGGAAACCTAGCTACGGCTTCTGCCAATCTTCCAAATCGTCCACGACGTATAAAGTGAGAGTCAATAATAAAGTTATGGATGTAGCCCATTCCTTTACCCATACTCGTAGCTCCTTTAGTAAAAGCTTCTTGAATGCCTCCACCTGTTATCATTTCTTCGCTCATGCACATGGCACCCGCACTGGTTCCTGCAATAACAAATTTCTCGTTTTTATACTTTTCTTTTATTATTTTATCTAAAGAGGTGTCGCCTATATATTTAACTATTTTAGATTGATCACCACCGCTAAACATTACGCAGTTAGCTCTTTTCATTAACTCCAGAAATTCAGGGTTTTCAGCATCTTCACGGCTCCTAATGTCCATTACGTGAACATTGGTGCACTCTAGTTTTTCAAAAGCTTTCTGGTAAGTTTCACTAACTTCTACAGGAATACTCGATGCTGTTGGAATTACAACAATAGTTGCTTCAATTCCTCCGCTTTCTTTTACTACACGGGATAAAATACCTTCTTCGATATATTCTAATGTATGTCGTTCATTTTTCCCATTTCCTTTATCTTCATTTCCACCTATGGGGATTAAAATTCCTTTTATGCTCATGGATAATTTTTGTTTGAAGGCAAAAATACGCTAAATGTTATAGAAATAAATTATATATTTATCAATTCCGAAATAAACCAACTAAACTAACATCTTATGCAAATTAGGGAAATCAATGCTATGCGAGGGCCAAATTACTGGTCTATACGCCGCCATAAATTAATTGTAATGGTCTTAGACCTCGAAGAAATGGAAGAGCTTCCTACCAATAAAATCGATGGGTTTAATGATAGATTAAAAGCAATGTTTCCCAGCATGCATAGCCATCGATGTTCCGTTGGTGAGCCTGGAGGGTTTTTCCAAAGAATGGAAGAAGGAACTTGGATGGGGCACGTAATTGAGCATATTGCACTGGAAATACAGACACTAGCAGGTATGGACACTGGTTTTGGTAGGACTAGAGGGTATGGCGAAAAAGGAGTCTATAATGTGGTTTTTAGCTATATAGAAGAAAACGTAGGTCGTTATGCCGCAAAAGCTTCGGTAGCTATTTGTGAGGCACTTATTGCTGGAGAAGATTATAATTTAGAAACCGACATTCAACGAATGCGTGAATTACGCGAAAGTGAAAGACTTGGGCCAAGTACGGGTTCTATTGTAGAAGAAGCCCAAAGTAGAGGAATTCCTTGGATTCGATTAAATCAATATTCTCTTTGCCAACTAGGGTATGGTGCCAATCAAAAAAGAATACAAGCTACGGTAACTTCTGAAACTAGTAGCATTGGAGTAGAACTCGCTTGTGATAAAGAAGACACAAAATATATACTAGAACAGGCCGAGGTATTAGTCCCTCGCGGCGATATTATTTCCCGTGAAAGCAGTTTAGAGGAAGCTTGTCGTTATGTTGGTTATCCATTGGTTGTTAAACCAATTGATGGTAACCACGGACGCGGAATTACAGTTAATATTAACAATTACGAAGACGCTTTAGTCGCATTTAAAGCAGCGAAAGAGGTTTCGCGGAAGGTTATAATTGAAAAGTATATTACGGGCGAAGACTATCGCTTATTAGTTATAAATAATGAATTGGTAGCAGCAGCTAAGCGCACACCGGCCCACGTAATTGGCGATGGTAAATCTACAATTAAAGAACTGGTTGCCGAAGCGAATAAAGATCCAAGAAGGGGCTATGGCCATGAAAACGTACTAACCCAAATAACGATTAACGATTTAACACGAACAATCCTGGCAGCCAGCGGTTATACCGAAGACTCAGTAGCGCCAGAAGGTGAAATGGTTATATTAAAAGATACTGCAAACCTAAGTACGGGAGGAACCGCAGAGGATGTAACGGATATTGTCCACCCATCTAACGTTTCAATGGCAGAGCGAATTTCAAAAATTATTGATCTCGATATCTGCGGAATTGACATCATGACAACAGATATTAGTCAGCCACTTGAAGAGACTGGTGGCGCTGTACTAGAAGTTAATGCAGGTCCTGGTTTTAGAATGCACTTGGCGCCAACCAAAGGACTACCTCGAAATGTGGCAGCTCCTGTAGTTGATAAATTGTTTCCAAATCACGGTGATACTGGTCGCATTCCAATTATTTCGGTTACTGGAACCAACGGAAAAACAACAACTACACGACTTATAGCACATATTGCAAAAATGAAAGGGCATCGCGTTGGTTATACTACCAGCGATGGGGTTTATATTCAAAACAGACTTTTGATGAAAGGTGATTGTACGGGTCCCGCAAGCGCTGAGTTTGTGTTAAAAGACCCTACAGTGAACTTTGCGGTACTTGAATGTGCTAGAGGCGGATTGCTCCGTGCCGGGCTTGGTTTTAAAAAATGCGATGTTGGTATAGTAACCAACGTAGCGGCAGATCATTTGGGCTTAAAAGGAATTCACACTATCGAGCAATTGGCGAAAGTGAAAGGAGTAATTCCTGAAACAGTGCTTCCAGATGGCTATGCAATTTTGAATGCAGACGACGATCTAGTATACGAAATGCGACGGGCGATAAATTGTAATTTGGCACTTTTCTCAATGGATGAGGAAAATCCACGAATTAAAGCGCTACAAAAACTAGGGGGAATAACCGCTGTTTATGAAAATGGTTATGTAACCCTTTGCAGAGGAACTTGGAAAATGCGAGTGATGAAAGCTGAAGATATTCCGCTTACGTATGGAGGAAAAGCATTATTTATGATTCAAAATATACTTCCGGCAATTATTGCAGCCAATGTTCGAGGCATTAGTATAGAAGATATGAAAGTTGCTTTAGAAACATTTATTCCTTCTGCATCCCAAACACCAGGAAGATTAAACCTCTTCAAGTTTGAAAACTTTAGTATTCTTTTAGATTATGCACATAACCCTGCGGGAATGAGAGCCTTGAAAAAGTTTACCGATAATCTTGAAGCCACCGAAAAAATAGGAATAATTGCAGGAGTAGGTGATAGACGAGATGAAGATACAATGGAGTTGGGCAGTATAGCGGCGCAAATGTTCGATGAAATTATAATTCGCCAGGATAAGAATTTACGTGGAAAATCGGAACAAGAAATTATCAAAATGCTTGATGATGGCATTAAAAAGCAAGATCCAAATATTAAAACAACCATTATACCGTCAGAAAAAGAAGCCATTACTCACGCCATTAAAAATGCTAAAAAAGGCACTTTAATCATTTGTTGTAGTGATGTAATTCCTGACGCTTTAGACCTAGTTACCCACTTTAAAGAATTGGAAAACAAGGGTGAAATGATTTTTGCTGAATAATTTATTTCAAAGTTTAAAGGGGTTAAAACACTTATTTATTGGTTGTTTATACGCTTGGTTTTTCGTTCTAGCAATAATTAATTTCTAAAAATGAGTATAATGATAAAAACAGTGTTTGTAATTGTTATTACAGCTTTATTCGTGGGATGCGGGGGGCAAACTATAATTAGCGGCCCAATTCCTACACACGACGATTTTACTATTAATTCAGACTTAGTTAATGAAACTAGGGTTATAAACGTGTGGACCCCGCCAAATTATGAGGAAGGAAATCACTCTCTCCCAGTTTTGTATATGGCCGATGGCGGAATAAAAGAGGATTTTCCACATATTGCAAACACGCTTTCTGAATTGATCGCCAAAAAAAGTATTCCGCCTATTATTCTTGTTGGCATTGAAAATACTGAAAGAGGAAGAGATTTAACGGGTTTTTCTGAAGTAGAAGAAGATGCGGAATATTGTCCGTTAACAGATGGTGCCAAAAACTTCAGAGCCTTTATTACAGACGAATTGTTTTCAGAAATAGAAGAGAGATATAGAGTCACAGCCGAAAAAGGACTCATTGGCGAATCACTTTCTGGGCTTTTTGTGATGGAAACATTCTTTTTAACCCCCGAAGCATTCGATTTTTATATTGCTATGGACCCTTCACTTTGGTGGAATAATCACTACTTAGAAAGAAATGCATCTAATTTATTAGTAACCTTTCCAAATAAGAAAACCAGACTTTGGTTTGCCGGTTCTGGGGCAGAAGATATTTCAAAGCACACAAATAATTTAGCAAAAACGTTAGAAACAGAATCGCCAAATCAATTAACGTGGAAGTATTCCGACGAACCCAATGAAAAGCACAATACCATATTTAGAGCGACCAAAGAAAAAGCCTTGACTTGGGTTTTAAATGCGAGATAACCGTTTTTGTGGTTTTACTTCTATTAAGTAATTCAACATATAGGCTATAGCGCGTTAAAGTTAATTAGAGCTTAAATAAAAAGGTTTTACTTCTTCTCATAATAATCTGAAGGAATATTTTTATTTGTACCTTGATGATATTTTGTAACAGAGAAACCTTCGTGAATGGAATAATACCCAATTTCCCCTTTTTTATTTACAGCGACAAACCCAACTTGAAAATCTTTATAATCTGGGCTTTTCTTTATAATTCTCGCAATGGCTTCCTCACAGGCCTCTTGCGGACTTTTTCCTTGGCGCATTAACTCGACAATCAAAAAACTACCTACTGTTTTTAAAACTTCTTCTCCTAAACCAGAAGCTGTTGCACCGCCAATTTCATTATCAATATACAAACCTGAGCCTATAATTGCTGAATCACCCACGCGTCCAGCCATTTTGTATGCAAGTCCGCTTGTAGTGCATCCGCCAGCTATATTTCCATTTTTGTCAATGGCGAGCATTCCAATGGTATCGTGGTTTTCCATATTTATGATGGGTTTGTATTCCGAAGTTTTTTTCCATTCCACCCATTCTTCTTTCGATTTTTCTGTTAACAAATCAATCAATTCAAAGCCTTGTTCAATAGCAAATGCTTCAGCTCCTTTTCCAGCTAAAATAACGTGTGGTGTTTCTTCCATCACTTTTCGTGCTACGGAAATAGGGTGAAGAATATTCTGTAAGTAAACCACAGCGCCATAATTCCCCTTACTGTCCATAATACAGGCGTCCAGGGTTACATTGCCGTTTCTATCGGGTAATCCTCCTATTCCTACCGTTTGGTCATCTACATTTGCTTCTTCATACCTACACCCTTGCTCTACGGCATCCAAAGCCGAACTACCTTTAAGTAACACATCCCAAGCTGCTTCAGTACTAGCTTTTACGTCCCAAGTTGCTACAACCATCGGGTATCCTTCAGGGTTTTCAAATTCAGCTGTGTTCGCTTCAGTTTTATAATTATTTTTTTCCGATGCCAAGACCGTGCTCCCAACTGCTATTCCTAAGGTGGAAAGCGAGAAGTTTTGAATGAATTTTCTACGTTTCATTTCAATTTAATTTTCAGACCTAGAAAGTTTTAAAACCTATTAGATTTGGTTATGGTTCCGTGAATTCTAATTTATGGCTTTGCTGCTGGTCTTTTTATCTATAATCGGTGTCGATTTTATAGAAACCAAATAGAATTAGCTTCAAAAAAAAAATCAAAACACGGTTTACAATTTGGCCAAGTTTACGCCTATAGCTGCGTTTTTAATATATTCTAATTACCCAACTTAGGAAGCGACAAATTAATTAGGAAAGATACTAATATCGTTAAATAAAAGTGAAGCCAAGTTACTATAATTTCAATCTTGCTACCTTTAGCATTATTTTTCTATGCGCTGGATCCTATTTATTCTCATTTACATTCTTGTTGATATTTACGCCTTTCAGGCTGTAAGAACGCTAACCAAAAGTCCGTGGGTACTTTGGTTTTATTTCCTGATTTCAATTGTTGTTTTGGCAGGCCTTTTCTATGAACTTTCGTTTGCAGGTTCAGGAAAAATGATGCAGCCACCCAAAATATATTTTTTCGGAATTTTCCTCGCTGTATTTGTTCCAAAACTCATTATTATCCTCTTTATGTTCGCAGAAGATATTGGTCGGTTTTTTGTCGGAATCTTTATGAAAGTTGCTGGAAGCGACGAAACTCCTTTTATGGCTTCACGAAGAAAATTTGTGAGCACACTTGCTTTGGGAATTGCAGCATTGCCTTTTGCTTCATTGATTTACGGAATGATTCACGGAAAATATAATTATAAAGTCCTTAAATATGCTATAGCGTTTGACGATCTGCCCGAAGCGTTCGATGGTTACAAAATCACACAACTAAGTGATATTCATAGTGGCAGTTTTGACAATCGTGAAAAAGTAGAATATGCAGTAAATCTTGCAAACGAACAGCAAAGCGATATGATTGTTTTTACAGGTGATTTGGTTAACGATAAAGCCGATGAACTGCTTGCTTGGAAAGATTTATTCGCTACTTTAAAAGCGAAGGATGGTGTTTTTTCCGTGTTGGGAAATCACGATTATGGCGATTATGTTCAGTGGGAAAGTAATGCTGCGAAGGCGAAAAATCTAGAGCGTTTAAAAGATATTCAGAAAGAAATGGGTTGGAGGCTGCTACTTAATGAAAATAGCATTATAAAAAAGGATGACCAACGGCTTGCAGTGCTCGGAGTAGAGAATTGGGGCCTGAATGGTTTTAAGCAAGCGGGAGATTTAAACAAAGCCTGTGAAGGAATTTCTGATACCGATTTTAAAATAGTTTTAAGCCACGACCCTAGCCATTGGCAAGCACAGATAAAAGAAGATCCGCGTAATTTTCATTTAACCCTAAGTGGTCATACACACGGTATGCAATTTGGAATTGAAATACCGGGAATTATTAAATGGAGTCCAATTAAATACCGATATGAACACTGGGCTGGAATTTATGAAGCGAAGGGCAGGTATATCAACGTGAACCGCGGATTTGGATTTTTAGGATATCCAGGAAGGGTTGGAATTTGGCCAGAGATTACAGTAATTCAACTTAAAAGGAAACAGCGCACTGTATAATTTTCGGGAAATGTTATATTTGTAATACTGATTTTAACCTAAATACCATAGGAATATGTCAAAATTTGGAGAATTAATTGAAGCCCGTACACCTGTATTGTTAGATTTTTATTCTGGCACCGATGCAGCCAGTAATGAAATGAACGCAGTACTTAGAGATATCGCTGCTACACTTGGAGATAAGGCACGGGTAATAAAAATAGACGTTGATAAAAACAAAGAACTTTCTGATGCATTACGCATTAAGGAACTTCCTACTTTAATGATTTATAAAAACGGCGAAATGAAATGGCGCCAAAGTGGGGAACAAGATGTAAAAACATTGATGGATCTTGTAAATGAATATATTTAAACATTCTTAGGTTTAAACCAGTTTTAATCCTTAATGCGTCGTTAAACATTTTTATTTCAGTTAAATAGGTTGTATATTTATAATTAAACTTTCAAAACCCCTGAAATATGAATTTTTCCAAATTTAGCAACCTTCAGAAACCTTTTCACAGGCAACTAGTATATGTATGGTTGCTCCTTGTTAGTGTCAGTATCAACGCTCAAGTAGGAATTGGAACTACAGATCCTCAACCTTCTTCTATATTAGAAATTAAGTCCAATTCGCAAGGACTATTGGTTCCAAGAATGACCACTGCAGAACGTACAGCTATAGTTGATGCTGCCAACAGCCTCCTTGTCTACGACACAGATTTAAAAACATATTTCTATTACGACGACGCACCTTCTAATTCTAAATGGATTAAGATTTCGTCCGAATTTCAAAAAAGGAATAATTTTAAACTTGTAAAATCTGTAGCAGATTTGGCTCCAGAGCTTGCTAGTGGTGGTGGTTCTAAATATTTGTTAGATACAAACACGTTCTATGAAATTAACGGAACTATAAATTTGGCATTTCCCATAGATTTAAATAACGCTTATATATCGGGGGTTAATACCAATAAAGACATATTGGTTAGAACTTCTGGAAATGTTTTTACAGGAACCAATGGAGGAAGTATAAAAAACTTGACCATAACGGGTGGAGGTACCGTTTTTCAAATTACGGGTGGAACTACGCTAATTGTTCAAAATACCATTATTTCTAATATGGCTAGCGTCGGGACTATTTCTAACGTATGGATGTATTTTGGAAATATAATTCAATATTTGAACAACAATGCTGGTATTACCTACAGCAATATTTCAAACCTTCTATTGAGCAATCAAGGTTGGTTTGACAGCAACAAAGGGACTTATGAAAAATTTACAGGTACGTTTGGCTTAATCGAAAAAGTAAGTGGTTTTAGTACTGCCAATGGATCTGCTGTCGCTATGGATTTCAGTTCTAATCCTACCGTAAGTAATGGTGTTATTTTAAATGTCGCATTTTCAGGAACGAGTACTCAATATGTAAAAGGATATGCTCCTGCACCCTATGTTGGCTATAATTTTACAAATAAATGGACTGTAAACTGTCCTGGTATTCCTCACGAAAGTGATGGTGTAGCAACGGGCGATATAGTTTTGGATCTAGGTGTAGGGTCGAGTGTATCTACAACTTTCACCGGCACTGGTGCAAGTAGTAGAAAAAAACTTAGTGGTACAACAATCTCCAATAATTTGTTGCGCTTCGAAAAGTCTGGAGATAATAAAATTATCTATAGAGGATCGAAAAAGAGATATTTTCAAGTCAATGCCTCGCTATCATTTCAATCAACTACTAATAACGCTACCATTTATATTTTTTATATAGCTAAAGGAAGTGGTTCAGGGGCCGCTAGTGTAGTTCTAGATTCAAAAGTTTATGGTCGAACAGCTTCAAGTACTACCTATTCGTCTGTTCCCATTGTAGCGACAATTGAGTTAGGAAAAGACGATTATATAGAAGTATGGGCAGAACGCTATTCAGGGAGTGCCCAGATGAATGTTCATTCCCTAAGCCTTTCGGCACAATAGACTAAATAGTTGTCTACTTAGTTTTAATGGCATCGAACTATCTAAATTCTCAAGATTATGAAATTCTTTCACCTATACATATCCTTTTTTATTAAAAAGAAAGCTTTATACGTGCTTCTTTTTATCATAACCCTTCCTGCATTTTCCCAAGTTGGAATAGGAACTTCAAATCCATCTTCCTCTTCTGCATTGGAGGTTGCCTCTCAATCTCTAGGAGTTTTGTTCCCTAGAATGACAACTTTAAACCGTACAAATATTTCTCAACCAGCCAATAGTCTTTTGGTGTATGATACAGATGAACGTGCATTTTTTTATTACGATTCTATACCTCCAAGCCCAAAATGGATTAAAATTTCCTCTGATTTTGATGAAAGAAGTAAACGTGTCCTAGTGAAGAGTGAAGCTGATTTTCCAGCCCAATCTGGCGGTAAAATTACTTTAAATCCCGATTTTGTCTATGAAATAAATGGAACTGTAAATTTGACCAATTCTATTGATTTAAATAACGCTACTGTAGTGGGAAGAGATGGTTTTGAAGATATTATACAATACTCAGGTGGTACAGGAGGGATCATTTTTCAAGGAAACACTGGCGGAACTGTTAGAAATATTACATTAAAGGGCGGGGGTGCGTTTAATATTACAGGACCAGGCAGGAATACAAATACTTCTTTGATTGTTCAAAACACAGTAATTGACGGTATGACAACCAGTGTAGGAACAATTTCTGGATTAGGTCTTTATTTTGGTAACATTATCCAATACAAAGGAAATGCAAATGGTATGACATATTTAAATATTGGAAATCTGTTGTTAATCAATCAGGGATGGTTCTCAGATAACCAAGGGGCTTTTGAAACATTTTCAGGTACTTTTGGATTAATTGGAAAAGTGAGTGGTTTTAGTACTGTTAGTGGCTCTTCGGTTGCCATGGACTTTAGTTCGAATCCTACTGTGAGCAATGGGGTTATTCAGAGTGTAACTTTTTCAGGCACCACGACAGCTCCTTCAGGATATGTTAAAGGATATACTACCGGAACCTATACAGGTTACAATTTTAATAATTTTTGGACAGTAGATGCTCCTGGTATTCCGAGAGAAAGTGATGCTGTGGCAACAGGCGATATAAATTTCCCAGGAACTGTAACCGGTGCAGATGGATATACTACTTCTTTTAATGGGGGTAGTATGGAGAAAGTTTGGGGCGACACAAATTCAAAAAACTTGTATCGTTTTACAAGGGATGGAAATAATAGAATAACCTACAGGGGTTCAAAAAAGAGAATTTTTCGCGTTAATGCTTCCCTTTCCTATCAGTTAACAAATACAAGCACTACCGTAGTCCTTTTTTTCGTAAAAGGAAAAGGTTCGGGGCCAGTAACATTATTGGAAGATACAAAAGTGTATGCTCGTGTAGGAAGTACGAATGACATTGAAGCCACAAAAATTGTGGGAACGATAGCTTTGGAAAAAGATGAATATATTGAAATTTGGGCGGAGCGAACAGCGGGAAATGGAAAAATGTTTACAGTTTCTTTGAACCTTACAGCACGATAGTTTAGGAATTTAAAATTATTGATTTACAAAACCACTTTTTTTCCGCAATAAATTCCAAAACCTTCGGCAATACATATCGAAGGTTTTTTTCTGCTTTTAAACTATCGTGAAATACAACCACACTTCCAGGTTCTAGATTTTCTAAAACATTTTGAAGACACTTTTCCTCAGAAACAGTTGCGTCATAATCATAACTTAGAATGTCCCACATAACTACTTTAAAGCCTTTTTTCTGAAGTATTTTAGCTTGTTTGGAAGTTATCTTGCCATATGGCGGCCGCAAAAGCGATTTATGATTTTCGATTTTCGATTGACGATTAACGATTTCAGAATTGAACAGTCTGCTATCTTCCATCTGCCTTCCCGCCTTTTCAACATTTTCAACATATTCAGAAGTTTTCGTTTTCCAACCGTTCAAATGGTTAAACGTATGATTGCCGACCGAATGTCCTTCTAGAATAATTCTTCTGAAAATACCTGGATGCTTTTGAATGTTTTCGCCAATACAGAAAAATGTGGCTTTGGCGTTGTGTTTTTTTAATTCATCAAGTACCCAAGGCGTAACTTCGGGGATTGGGCCATCGTCAAAAGTGATGTAAACGGAAGCTTTATCTTCAGAAAATGCCCAAATTCGCTCAGGGTAAAACCGCTGGACAAATTTGGGCATTTTGACTATTTTAAAACTCAAATTTATTCAATTACAGGAGGTTGTTCTTCATTTTGTTGCGTCTGTTGTTCGAATTGTCTCAACAAATTAGAGTCTAATGGAATTTCCATTGAAGGGCTTTCTTCCATATCTCGATCTAAATCCATCGCTTCATCTGGAGAGTAGAAATGACGGAAGCGCAATAAATATTCATTGAATTTATTAGCCTCTTCACGGCCATAAGCTTCTTCATCATAAACAGCAACAATCTGAACTAAGCTTCGGTAACGCTCCATGTCGCTAATAATTTCCTGAGCAATGTTACGTTGCCTATTAAACTTTAAACTATTGTAATAAATCAAGTGCTCTTGATATATCTTTGAAACCTCTTCATAAACAGCCCGTGCTTTTTCAGGCTTGTCAAGTTCGTAATAGCCCAGGACAAATGGTTCTAAAAGCGAGTAATATTCAAAATACTTTATCGGCATTTTTTCCATTGCCAGATCGAGTATTTCTTCAGCTTTTTCATTTTCGCCTTCGTTTATAAGTGCTTCGGCTAAACGAGCGAGGTTGCTTCTATAGGTGATTCCATTTTTTCGAGTCTCGGTATCGTGATAGATGTCTGGACTGCCATTATTACCCCAATCCCAGTTCATCACGATATTATACATTTTTTCAGTATCAATCCTGCCCATATCAAACGGACTGTTTTTGCTGAGCTTTGTTTTAATCGGCACAAGCTTATAGACCACACCATCAAGTTGTAAGTAGTCTTTCATCCATAAGTAGTCGTCATCGCCAAAACTACCACCACTGAAGTAAATAGGGCGTTTCCAGTCGTTATTGGCGATTATATCCAGCATCATCATTCGATTTTTGTAAATGATGTCGCTTTTTAATGTTATATAAATATCTGAAACTATTTTATCAGCATCTTTCGGATCGACTATACCGTTTTTCAATACGGCTTCTTTATCCACAGGAATCCGAATTACTTTTGATGGAAAAGTATGTGCAACTTGTCCACTAGGAAGTTCAATTTGTGTCGCTGGTGATTCGTTAGCCACAAAGTTCATCCACGTTTTAATATCGACTGTGTCTCTAGAAGTTTGTTGATGAACAATGAAATCACGGGTGCCATAACGATACTTTTCGTGCGTAAGTTGCGATGGAATTGGATCACTCGTAAACGCTTTTTTCTTCATATCGTCTATGTACCAGTCTGTTTGAAATAGACTCGTATTCACAATACGAACATCTTGGCGATATCCTTCCACGTTTTGGGCGTACCAAAGTGCAAACGTGTCATTGTCGCCTATGGTGAACAATATTCCGTTTTCGTCGCAAGAATCCAAGTACATTTTACCCATAGATTGGGCTGTGTATCGGTTGCTTCGGTCGTGGTCGTCCCAGTTTTGAGAAGCTAAAAGTATTGGTGCTGCCAAAGCAGTAGCTGTTAAAACAACGGGGAGTGCGACTTTTGGTTTCACATAATTCTTCAACAAATCGAAAAGTGCATAAACTCCATAACCAATCCACATAGCGTAAACATAGAAACTTCCAACAAGTGCGTAATCTCGTTCCCTAGGTTCAAAAGGTCGCTCGTTGAGGTATACTTTAAGGGCCAGACCTGTAAATAGGAATAGCACTAGTAAGACCCAAAAGCTCTTTTTGTCGTTTTTATAATGAAATACTATACCAATTATTCCCAAGATTAAAGGCAAGAAGAAGTAAGTATTTCGGCCTTTATTATTTTTCATATCGCTTGCCAGCATATCTTGGTTTCCGAGTCGCATTTCATCTATAAACTTAATACCGCTTATCCAGTTTCCGTGCAAATCGTCGTAGCGACCTTGAATATCGTCTTGCTTCCCTGTGAAATTCCACATAAGGTAACGCCAGTACATATATCCAAATTGGAATTCGAACATAAATTTCATATTCTGAATAAAGGAGGGTCTTTCAATATTTAGAAATTGCCCGAAATTCTTCAAAAATTTATCGTAATCTGAAGTATCCACCAAGCCCTGTCTGTGAGCCATTTTAAATTTATTGACTTCTTCGACTAATCGTGGCTCGTCTAAATATTCGCTTTTAACAGAAATCTCAAGCCCTCCAGTAAATTCCATATAATTTGTAGCATGATCAATACTCCACATTCTGGGCAGGAATCCTTTTTGGGAATCATCTGTATTTTGACTGGCATTTTTGTAGTTGTTTACAATTACATATTTACCTGTCTCGTAGTCTCTTTCATAATTGGGTTTGTCGTCTTTGTAAGGGTTTTTTTCATCTAAACCAACATATACTTCAGTGAATAATGGGCCATACAAAAGATGGGTTTCTGGATACTGCTCTCGGTTGTAGTATGCTAATAATTCGCGAGCATTGTTTGGGTTGTTCTCATTTATAACCGTCCCTGCATTTGCACGAATTGGAAGCATTAACCAGCTTGAAAATCCAATAAAAATGAACAAAACACATAATACAAGGGTGTTGAGTTTTACGTAATGCTTGCTTCGGGTATATCGCAATAAATAATAGAAAACAGCGATAAAAATAAGGCCTGCGATAACCGTTCCGCTATTGAAAGGTAAACCGATACTATTGACAAAAAACACTTCTGAAGCACTGAAAAACTTCATCGACATCGGTAACAAGAAAATAAAAATGAACATTAAAATCGCCACTGTAACGAAGTTTGCGACAATAAAGTTTTTGACGGTTACCTTCTCTGTGTGTTTAAAGAAATATAAAAAGCCAATTGCAGGAATAGTTAGCAAAGCCATAAAGTGAACTCCGAATGAAAGACCAATAATAAAAGCGATGAGCACTGCCCATCGGTTTCCTCTAGGTTCAAGCATTTCGCGTTCCCAGCGCAGGGCACTATAAAACAGTATGGACATTAAGCAAGCGGCCATTGCATAAACCTCCGCTTCTACTGCATTAAACCAAAAACTGTCGGTAAACGTAAATGCCAAAGCACCAATGGCGGCACTTCCTAGAATTGCCACAGATTTAGTTTTATTGATTTCTTCATGTTGAGAAATCATTTTTGGCAGCAAAATTGTAAGCGACCAAAACATAAAAAGTATGGTGAAGGCACTTGCGAAAACAGACATCAAGTTAATGGTGAGTGCAATATAAGAAGCGTCTGGTGCAAAAATGGAGAAAAAGGCTCCAATTAATTGATAAAGCGGCGCTCCCGGAGGGTGTCCTACTTCTAAGTTACTGGAGGTTGTAATGTATTCGCCCGCATCCCAGAAGCTAGCAGTTGGCTCTACTGTAAGCCAGTAAGTAGTCAATGCGATAGCAAAGACAAGCCATCCTGTAATTTTATTCCATTTGGTAAAGTTAAAAGACCCCATATGTGCGTTCAAATTTTGTTCGTGCGAATTTAGTAATAAAATGCTTACTTACGAAGCATGTTGTAAGGGGGTAACGCACAATAAACAACGTTATTTTTCAACTTGATTTTATAACTCGATGTAAGGAGGAAAAATTTTTGATAAAAATGTTTGTACAAGCCAAAGTTTATATTAAATTTGCGCCACCTAAGCGGAAAGTAATTTACTGCTTACAGTTAATTCCAATTATAAATTGGCCCATGGTGTAACTGGCAACACGTCTGGTTTTGGTCCAGAAGAGTCTAGGTTCGAGCCCTAGTGGGCCAACAGAAATCCCGATCTTGAAAAAGGTCGGGATTTTTTATTTAATGACATAGGGATGAGAAGTGTAGAGTCAAGGGTTCAGTAACAAAAATGTAGTTAACCTAAAGAGTAATAATTCTACGTTTTAGCGCTGAATAGTTCGGTGGAAACCGTTAGCTTCGATTGTCATAGTTACAGAGTTTATTCCTAGAATGGAATGTCATTGCTCATCATTTAGTGGCAAAGCGGCTAAATGCAACTTGACTTATTTTACCGTTCATAAAATCAGCACCTAAACTTTAAGCTCGTAATTTTTCAAATAAACTTGACATCACCTTCCAAATGATGTATATTAGAACACTCTTAACGACTTACAATCAGAGAGAGTGCTAGGATCGTATATTTTGATCGATTAAATTAAGTAAACTGCTCCTTTATTTCTTCTCAAAGCCGACTCAAAGCCGACTCAAAGCCGACTGTAAGCCGACCTAAAGCCGACTCAAAGCCGACTCAAAGCCGACTATACTCCATAGATACTCCTAGATTACACCACTGCCAACCTATTATTCCGCCTTAATATTTCCGATACTCACATTCACTTTAAAATTTAATTATCGATTCACCTTAAGTTTCTAAATCAAGCCTTCTTGTGGGGCGATTACTGTCTTATACATAAATTAGTTTCCGCCTAAATAAAAAATTATTAGCTTAATAAACTAGTTTGCATTGAATGCTTATATAGCAAGAATCGCAGTGGTCTTTAAGGGTCAATACAAAATAGGAATTAGTAGAATATAAATAATTAGAGTTTTGAGTTAAAAGCGCATTGAATTCCTTAAATTTAAAATTTCTTGTCTGTATATTTCTAAAACACTAATCAATGAATTCAAATTTTGAAAATCGAACAATGTCCTTTCAAGAATTCGTTGAGATGCTGATTGATCGTTGTAAAGAAATCGAGATTTTGAAAGCTTAAAATGGAAAGGTCCGTGGACTAATCAATTTTGGGTTAAACTTAACCTAATTTGGAGTGATAAATTTAGTAATTATGGACAAAGCTTTATTAAGCCGTTTTTATACTTGTTTGTTGGAAATTTTATTCTCTTTTCAGTAGTATTGTTTTTTGATGGATTTGATAATATATTTCTTTCTTTTTCCAATCCAACATCAGAAGGTTTTAGAAAGGGATTTGAAAATTTCTTCATATATATGAATCCATTTCGGGGTGCAAGCTATTCTCTAGAAGGGTATTTGATAATTGTAGATTATTTAATGAGAATTTGGTCTTCATATATGCTTTATAATTTAATTAGAGCGTCAAGAAGATTTATATCCTGAAAAAGTGGTCTTTATCCATAACCTGTAAGTTACAATCGTTACGAGAAACAGCGAATGTTTAGGCTACAATAGGTTATTCGCCCTAATTTAATGCAACTTAAGGCGGCAATCTATTTCCTGACTACCTTTCTTGTCATTACCGTCCCACTGCTTTCTATCGATAGAAAATAAATTCCTTGTGTCAATAAAGAAGCATCCCAGGTAAAAGATTTTTCACTTCGACTACTTGTGTGGATTGTTTTTCCAAGCATATCAGTAACTCTAAAAGTGTAATCGCCATAAATATTGTCTGGAAGTATAATGTTTACTTCATTTGAGAATGGATTTGGGTATATAGCTAACGTCGAATTAGTTCCTGTTTCATCAACACTAAGGGAAGTGTCGTTTATCTTAAATGCTGGTGATATCAGTTGTTCCTGCTTGTTTCCACTGGCATCTGTACAAATTATCTTGGCGTCATACCAAACATCATCTTGGGTGTTCACTATAGATGAAAGCGATGCCTCGTAATAATCTCCGTATGCAGGCATTTGAAAGTTGGATGGATCTTCTGTGAGTTGCAGTTCTGTCCAGTTGTTTTCGTTGTGGATGCTGTAATACATTTCTACTGTATTCCCAGGATTATATACATAACTGTATTGAGAAGAATTGAAGGTAAAATCTCCGGCAGCTAAACGCACAGTTCCTTCATCGGCTGTTGCAAATAATTCTGTAACATTTCCGTCGGTATCTCTAAATTGTAACATTTGAAGGGTGGGAGGGAAACGTTCACTTCCATCACTTACATAAGTTAACTTCGCTTCATTTTTTCCGTTAACCCCAAATGCATTTGTGTTTTCATTTGAAAAAGAAATCTCTAAAGAGCCGTAAGCTGGAATGTTATATGATGTAAAGTCTATATAATTACCTGTAAAAACATTGCTTCCGTTGTGTATAACAGATACATCTGTCGCAATGAAATCACTTTGCCTTAATTCTCCAAAGCGCCCTTTGTACAGCACGGTAAGTTCTCCTAAAAACGTTGAATACGTAAAAATTGGCACATTATTACCTTGAACTATTTCTGAAGATTGATTACTTGAAAATGTGAATTTTGGATGTAAGGGTAAAACCTTTGTTCCATTTATGGTTTTGTAATAATTAAGTCCGTCGAAATATCGGTTTCCGAAAGTTATATTTTGCGAAGCGTAGTTAATCTCACCATTATCACCCGAATGGAGTAGGTTGCCCATTATAAAGAACCTTTCTTCTCCTCGTGCAGGGTCTATTTCGGTTTTATAGTCAATTAAGATAGGCGAAATTAGAAAATCGCTAGTGGATCCATCAAAAGAATTATTTAACCATAAAGGCACTTGTTCAGTAGCATCAAAAGGGTCGTCCTGGTATGATCTAACTTCACTTTGAACATAGCCGTTCATCAGGGTTAATGTTGCATAGCCTTTATGTAAATCGTTGGTGGCGCCTAGCAAACTCGGTTCAAATTTTTCTTGATGAGAAGCCCATTTGTTCGGGTCATTGCTAATGTCCGCATCTCCAGAAATAGTAGTCAGCTCAGGAAATTTCGAAAAATAATATCCATCCTTATAATTTCGAATTGCTGCGTTATGAATGAAGGTGTATCGGTTGCTGACATTATTGATGTAAAAATTCCAACGGTTGTCTCCAGAAACTGGGTCGTCACTAGCGTGAGTCTTCGTTAAAAACATGTTGTTTGTTGGATTGAAATAGTGATAAGTATCTAATGAAACTTTGGAGATCGCTCCGTTTTGTGGGTTTGGAATTCCAGGCTTTATGGCAGTCCCAATTTCATCATAAATATCAAGGCTAATGTAGTTTTGAGCTTCTGTTACATTCGCATTAACGGTTGTGTTTCCTCCTACAGCAACCAATTCTTTTACAACAATATGTCTTTGATTGGTGATTTGATTATTAAAAGGAATGAACACATCATAACTTTCTCCATCGGGAACATTAAATACAAGAGGATTGGACCCTTGCCATACTCCAATGTCGTAATGTCCACTTTCATTTTGAACTATAATGTAGCTCGGGCTAAATATGCTGGAATCGAAAGTGAGATTTAGGTTTAAAGACACATTGCTTTCAATGCCAGTATTATTTTGGTTAGTGTTGGGGCTAAGAATTTCGGTAGCGATATAAACCCTTTCCGCATCTGTGTCTATAACATTGACGTATTCATTTTTATCAAAATCACTCCGATGTTCAAGCGTATTCCAGTTTCTATTGGTGCTTTCTTCTACAATAACACCTTGAGCAAAAAGCCCAAAACTAAAAAAGAAACTAATAAAAAATAGTAAGGTTTGATGGGGGTAAGGGTTTTTCATAATAACAGGTTTTTTTGAATACCGTTACAAACGCATTTTGCGCGTACCTAACGATACGAGATGAAAAGAAAAAAGCTATCTTTTATCGATTGAAACAACTCAGGTTAATTAAAGAGAGTTTTAAAGATAGCTTTTTTTCAGATATATCGGTTATTTCTTTTGTTCATTCTCCATATCAATAACCTTCGCAACCGTTTTTACTAAACGATTGTGGTTTTTCACAAAAGGGTTGGATTCATCCCAAACATAACCAGCGAGTACAGCGCAAATCTGCTCTTTTATCACAGGGTTTTCTGGTCGGTGGAAGAATATTTTTTGAAGATTACCTGTGTACCATTCCTTTACGTAGGTTCTAAATACATCTACACCTCTCATAATGTAACCAGTGTATTCTTCTTCCCAATCTACTGTTTCGCCTTTGAGCTCTTTCGTTATTAATTTAGCAGATTTTAATCCAGATTCAGTTGCAAAAGTTACTCCTGAAGAAAATACAGGGTCCAAAAATTCGGCGCTATTACCCGTTAATGCATACCCTTTTCCGTAAAGTTGCTTTACTGCTTTAGAGTAATTTTTAATAATATAAGGGTCAAAAAGGAAATCTTGATCTTTCAATCTATTATAATAGTAATCCGAAATCTTAAGCATTTCCTTCAGCTTTTCGGTGTTTGTTCCTTCGTAAGATTCTATAAACTCAGTTGGTCCTACAAAGCCAATACTCGTAACGCCGTTAGAAAAAGGAATAACCCATAACCAAACATCATCCCTTACTACATCAAAAGTAATTAGTGTGCCTTCAACACCTTCGGGACGCTTGGTTTCCTTAACATGAGTGAATATCGCTGAATTTGCATCAAGTGACGAAGGCTTATCAAGATCGAGTAAGCGCGGTAAAACCCTTCCGTAGCCACTGCTGTCAATTATAAACTTAGCTTTTATTGTGTATTCAGTTCCATTTTCAGATTTTACCGAGGTTGTAGAATGTCCTTTTTCATCAAAAACTACATCGGTTACTTCTTGGCCAAACGATAGATCTACACCTTTCTTTTGAATTTCTTTGGCAAGCGTGTGGTCAAAATGGGCACGTGGCACTTGCCAAGTATAATCCCAACCCGGCGTATGTTTTTTGCCGAAATCGAAGTTGCAAACTATATCATTTTTTAAAAATCGAGCCCCAGCTTTTATTTCAAATCCTTGCTCCATTAAGCAATCTAATAATCCGGTTTCTTCAAAATGATCCATACATCTTGGCAAAAGACTTTCGCCTATTACAAACCGCGGAAATGTACTTTTTTCAACTACTTTACAGCTTATTCCGTTGTTATTTAAGTATGCAGCAGCTACACAGCCAGAAGGCCCAGCACCAATAATTAATACGTCGACAGTAATATCATTCATTGAATTAAGAAATAGATTGTTAAAAAAAATTTAAATTTGCAGTCGAAAGTTAGTAAATTATTTTCGCAGTAAACACTTAATCGAAAATTTGATTCAACTATAGATGCCAATATTAAACGGAAAACTGGAGACAGCCGATTTTGATAAAATAATCTTCAAAAACGAAGCAGTCCAACTTCACAAAGATATAATAGAAAGAGTTCAAATCAGTTTTGATTTTCTGAAAGAATTCTCTGAAAACAAGATTATTTATGGTGTTAATACAGGCTTCGGCCCTATGGCGCAGTATAAAATAAAGGATGAAGAGCGAATTCAGTTGCAATACAATCTTATTCGGAGCCATGCTTCGGGTACAGGAAATCCAATTCCAGCACAACACGTTCGAGCAGCGATGCTTGCGCGATTAAACACCTTAAGTCTAGGAAATAGCGGAGTACATCCTTCGGTTATTAAACTGATGAGCGCATTGCTTAACAAGAACATTATTCCGCTTATTTATGAACATGGTGGCGTTGGAGCCAGTGGCGATTTGGTGCAACTGGCACACTTAGCATTGGTTTTAATAGGCGAAGGCGAAGTTTTTTACAAAGGCGAGCGAAAGAAAACCGAAGACGTTTTCAAAATCGAAAACCTTGAACCTATAAAAGTAGAGTTGCGCGAAGGTTTGGCATTAATGAACGGAACTTCTGTAATGACAGGTATTGGCGTTGTTAATGTACTTTACACAAGACGAATTATGGATTGGATGATAAAAGCATCATCGGCCATAAACGAAATAGTAAAAGCGTATGACGATCATCTTTCTTTTGAATTGAACCAAACAAAACGACACGACGGCCAGCGTAAAATTGCCAAAATGATGCGCACTCACTTAAAGGATAGTTCGCTTACTAGAAAGCGGGAGCACCATCTGTATAACGGAAATAAAGATGAAGATGTTTTTGTTGAAAAAGTACAAGAATATTACTCGTTGCGCTGCGTTCCTCAAATTTTAGGACCAGTTTTAGATACCTTGGACTCTGTTGAAAGTATATTGATTGAAGAGGTGAATTCTGCCAACGATAATCCTATTGTCGATGTAGAAAAAAGAAATGTATATCACGGTGGAAACTTCCACGGCGATTATGTTTCCTTAGAAATGGATAAGCTGAAGATTGTAGTTGCGAAAATGACAATGCTTTCAGAAAGGCAATTAAACTATTTGCTAAACTCCAAATTGAACGATATACTTCCGCCCTTTGTAAACCTAGGCAAACTTGGATTAAACTTCGGAATGCAAGGTGTTCAGTTTACCGCAACTTCAACAACTGCAGAAAGTCAAATGCTCAGCAATCCAATGTATGTTCATAGTATTCCTAACAACAACGACAATCAGGATATTGTAAGTATGGGAACTAATGCCGCACTGATAACCAAAAAAGTAATTGAAAATGCTTTTGAAGTAGTTGCAATAGAGTTAATAACAATCGTTCAAGCAATCGAATATCTTAAAGTACAAGACCAAGTTTCTTCCGAAACCAAAAAAATGTACGATCAAATACGTGCCATAGTCCCTGTGTTTAAAGAAGACGTAGTTATGTATCCGTATGTAAATAGCGTGAAGGAGTTTCTAATGGATATTACAGAATAAGCTTGTGTAGTTTCCTTGAAATTGCTTATTTTAACCTTAACTAACTTAAATTAAAAATATTATGAAAGTAATTTACACATTAGTGTGTGTTCTTTTTATTGGAATCACTTCTATAACAGCTCAGGAACTAGCTTTGGTGCGAGACAATGGCAGCTTTGGCTATATCAATAAATCAGGTGAATTTGTTATAAAGCCACAATACGACAAGGCCGATAGCTTTTCTGGTAAGTATGCAGCTGTAATGAAAGATAAAAAGTGGGGCGTGATTAATAATTCAGGTGAATGGGTTCTCCAGCCAGAATTTGACCGCATAAAACCATACAATTCAGGCTATTTTTTAGTGCTTCAAAATAAAGAATGGCGATATATTAACGCAAAAGGCGAAACCTTAAATACCCCTGCTACAGATAAGTATTATGATTTTGACAATGGCGTAGCTATTATTAGAAATGGCGATAAAGTTGGATTAATCGACACCAGCGGGAAAGCTATCCTAGAGCCAAAATACACAGAGATAAAGAGTTTTAACAACGGATATGCTAAATATAGAGATGGAGACAATTGGGGATTGTTGAACGCTAAGGGCGAGGTATTCGTACCTGCAGATTATAACGAAATAGGAGATTTTAGTAAAAATGGCCTTTGGGCAAGAAAAGACGATAGTTTTGGTGTAATTAACAACGGAAAATTTACCCCAATTAGCAATGTAGAAAAAATATGGAACTTCACTAACGACTCTCCGTTAACCTACGCTAGAAGTGATAAAAAAATGGGGTTCATTAACGGAAAAGGCGAATGGATAATCCAACCTACATACGATAAAGCACGTGCTTTTAATGCAGGTCTTGCTCCAGTTAATCTCGGAAAAGAATGGGGGTACATAAATGAAAAAGGCGAAAAAGTAATCGATTTTAAATACAGGGATGCCGAAATATTTTCAGACAATGGAATAGCTCCTGTAAAGGAAAAAAAGCTGTGGGGCTTCATTAATAAATCGGGCAAATTAGTGATCCCGATGGAGTATGATATTTCAATTGGAATGTTTGGCTTTTTACAAAAAGGAGCCGACAAAGGCTTTGTTAACGGACTTGCACGGGTAAAGAAAAAGAAAGAGTGGGGCTTTATAAATGAAGAAGGCGAAGTAGTAGGCAAATGGTTTCAAAATGCAGAAACGTTTGTAGATACTTCTAAATAAAGCTAAGTATTTGATAAGCAGTATAAGTTTGAAGTAAAAACTTTGCTAGAAGAAAATAAATGGAAGAAAAAAAGACAAAACAGAAATACGCTTTAATAACAGGAGGTTCACGCGGTATTGGTCGTGCAATCTGTATTCAATTAGCAAAAGATTTGGATTACGGCCTTCTCATTAATTATAATGGCAATAAAGAAGCCGCCCTACAAACGCTAAACGAAGTTGAAGCTCTTGGAGGAAAAGGCGAAATAATGCAGTTTGATGTAACAAACGCAGAAGCAGTTAATAAGGCATTTGACGTATGGCACGAAGCAAATAAAGACGCTATTATTGAAGTAATTGTAAACAATGCGGGAATTACAAAAGATGGCTTGTTTATGTGGATGAAACCCGAAGACTGGAATAGCGTAATAAATACAAGCCTAAATGGTTTTTATAACGTTACTAATGCGTTAATCCAAAAACTACTCGTCAATAAATACGGCAGGGTTATTAATATGGTCTCCGTTTCCGGATTAAAAGGAACTCCAGGGCAGGTAAACTATTCAGCTGCAAAAGGTGCGGTTATTGGTGCCACAAAAGCGTTAGCCCAAGAAGTTGCAAAGCGAAATATCACCGTAAACGCAATAGCCCCAGGTTTCATAAAAAGTGATATGACAGCAGATTTAGACGAAAAAGAACTTAAAAAAATGATCCCTGCCAATCGTTTTGGTGAAGCTGAAGAAGTGGCTCATGCGGTTAGTTTTTTAGCATCGCATAAGGCTTCGTATATAACTGGTGAAGTAATTAATATTAACGGAGGAATTTATTCTTAAATTGAATTAGAAGTGAGAAGAGTAGTTATAACCGGAATGGGAATCTATTCTTGCATCGGTAAAAACCTGCAAGAAGTAAAGGAATCGTTATATAACGGCAAGTCTGGTATTATTTGCGATGGAAAACGCAAGGATTTTGGCTACCGTTCTTGTTTAACAGGATGGGTGGAAGAACCAGATTTGAAAAAACTTCTTTCTCGCCGCGAACGAGTTAGCTTGGGTGAAGAAGGTGCGTATGCGTATGCAGCAACAGTCGAAGCTCTTGAAAACGCCAAAATTGATCAAAAATTCCTCGATGAAAACGAAGTAGGGATTTTATACGGAAATGATAGTACTGCAAAATCTGTAATTGAGTCTGTAGATAAAATTCGCGAAAAGAAAGATACAACATTAGTGGGCTCGGGCGCTATTTTCAAGGCAATGAACTCATCTGTAACAATGAATCTTGCAACTATCTTTAAATTGCGAGGTATCAACTTTACAATTAGTGCAGCTTGCGCCAGCGGATCACATTCTGTTGGAATGGCGTATTTCTTAATTAAAAATGGTTTACAGGATTGCATAATCTCGGGAGGTGCACAAGAAATTAATGAACTTGCTATGGGAAGCTTCGATGGCCTGGGTGTTTTTTCAACGCAATTAGATCCAGCAAAAGCAAGTCGCCCGTTCGATAAAGATAGAGATGGCTTAGTGCCAAGTGGCGGCGCTGCAACATTAGTAATTGAAAGTTACGAAAGTGCGGTAAAGCGTGGAGCACCTATTTTAGGCGAAATTATTGGGTATGGTTTCTCTTCAAATGGCGACCATATTTCTACACCCAACGTAGATGGCCCCGCACGCGCAATGAAAATGGCACTAAAACAAGCAAATATTGATGCTTCAGAAATAGACTATGTAAATGCTCACGCAACATCAACCCCAGTTGGTGATGCAAATGAAGCCCTTGCAATAGCCGATGTTTTTGGAGAAAATGGCCCTTGCGTAAGTTCAACAAAATCAATGACTGGCCACGAATGTTGGATGGCAGGAGCTAGCGAAGTAATCTATTCAATGTTAATGATGGAACATTCCTTCGTTGCACCAAATATCAATCTTGAAACTCCCGATGAGGCTGCTTTAAAATTAAACCTTGTTAACAAAACGTTAACCAAAAAAATTGATGTATTTTTGTCCAATTCTTTTGGATTTGGTGGAACCAATTCCGCATTAATTATAAAAAAATGCAAACGGTAGAAATGAATAAAGAAATTATAGTCGAAAAGATAAACTACTTTTTGGTAGATGAGTTTGAGGTTGAGAGCGATGACATTGAGCCTAATGCAAACTTAAAAGAAACGCTTGAGTTAGATAGCCTGGATTTTGTAGATCTAGTTGTTGCTATTGAAGCTAACTTTGGCGTAAAACTAACCGGTGAAGATTTCCTTAATGTAATTACACTTCAAGATTTTTACGATCTTATTGAAACCAAAATTAGCTGAAATTTTCAGTAACTTATTATGGCGGGCGAATGGGAAGGCAAAAGCAAAGGCACCGTTTTAGGATATAAAATCTTTATTTTTTTTATTAGAAAATTAGGGGTGCGGGCAGCATACGTACTGCTTTATTTTGTAGCCCTATATTATGTGTTTTTCGCAGGAAAAAGCACACAATCAATCTATTATTATTGTCGTAAAAGACTGAAATACCCCACGTTTAAAAGTCTTTTCAGTATCTATAAAAGTTATTACACCTTCGGTAAAACTATTATCGATAAAGCAGCAATCTCCTCTGGCCTAAAAAATCAATTTACGTACGAGTGCGATGGAATCGAAAACATAACAAACCTGCTTGATAAACAACAAGGAGGTATTATGATTAGCGCTCACGTTGGAAACTTCGAAATAGCTGAATTCTTTTTTGAAGAAATCGACACGCGTTCGCAGATAAGTCTCGTTACAACAGATGCCGAACATCAAAACATCAAGGAATATATGGAAAAAGTAACCGTACGTTCCAAAGTGAAATTCATACTGGTGAAAGAAGACCTATCGCATATATTCGAAATAAACAATGCCCTTAGTAATGGTGAATTGGTCTGCTTTACGGGTGATAGATATATGAAAGGCCAAAAGGTGTTAACCGAGTCGTTACTAGGCAAAGAAGCAAATTTTCCGGCAGGCCCTTTTCTATTAGCAAGTCGGTTAAAAGTACCAGTGCTCTTTGTTTATGTAATGAAAGAAACTAATAAGCACTACCATTTATACGCACGCCAAGCGAATGTGAAAAATCGTGACGCTCAAGGATTGCTAAAAAAATATACCGAAAGTGTTGAATGGATGTTAAAAAAATATCCTCTGCAATGGTTTAATTATTTTGACTTTTGGGAAACGGATGACTAATTTTTAGATTTTGCTTGGTTTTCCTGCAAGGTCTCTAAGATCTTGTAGGTATATCATTATTGTATGAAAGAAGTATTAATAATATATTATTCACAAACGGGTCAGTTAACTGATGTCTTGAAGAATATTGCTTCATCACTTTCTGGTGAAGAAGTATCTATTTCTTATCACGAAATTGTTCCTAAAAAAAAGTTTCCGTTCCCCTGGAAACAAGAAGAGTTTTACGGTGCTTTCCCAGAAACCTTTTTGCAAATTCCCACTCCTTTAGAACCTGTTCCATCTCAAATTATTCAGAAAAAATATGACTTGGTGATTTTAGGGTATACCACCTGGTATTTAACACCATCTATCCCCGTGAATTCATTTTTAAAATCTGAAGAGGCTAACCAATTGCTCGCAAATACTCCGGTTATTACCGTTTCCGCTAGTCGAAATATGTGGATCATGGCACAGGAAAAAGTGAAGAAATTGCTAGTTCAAAACAAGGCAAAACTTGTTGGCAACATCGCGTTGGTTGATAGAAATATGAATCATATTAGCGTAATTACAATTGTGCATTGGTTAATGGGTGGAAAGAAAACCAGAATGCTTGGCATTTTTCCAAAGCCAGGAGTTTCGGATAACGATATAAACTCTGCTTCGCGCTTTGGAACATCTATTAAAAATTCATTGTTGCAGAACGAATATTCAAATCTGCAAGAAAATCTATTAAAAATCGGCGCCGTTAAAGTAGATCCTTCGTTAATTGCAACAGATATTCGAGGTAATGTTGTTTTTGCGAAATGGGCTAGTCATTTAATTAAGAAAAATGGCGAAGAAAGAAAAAAATGGCTCGTTTATTTTAAATATTATTTGTTATTTGCAATTTGGCTTATCGCCCCAATTGTATACATCGTGTATTTGCTCACATACATCCCCATGTATCGTAAAATACAAAAAGATAAAGCTTATTATTCATCAGTTGAATTAAAGAAGGATTAATGAAGAACGTTTACATCACTAGGATTGCGAAGTTTCTACCAAACGAGCCCGTCGAAAACGAGGAAATGGAAGAAAAACTCGGAATCATCAATGGAAAAGCATCCAAAGCTCGCCGAATTATACTTCGGAATAACCAAATTAAAACACGTTATTACGCCTTAGATAAAGAAGGCAATGTAACTCATAATAACGCACAACTTGTAGCAAAAGCTGTAGAAGGCTTGTGTGATGATACTTTCAATAAAAGCGAAATTGAACTCCTGTCTTGTGGCACCTCAAGCCCAGATCAAATTCTGCCAAGCCATGCAGCTATGGTTCACGGCTTTTTAAAGAGCGGAAACCTTGAGGTAAACTCTCCTTCGGGTGCGTGTTGCGCAGGAATGAACGCTTTAAAATACGGCTATATGGCCGTAAAGTCAGATCAAGTTAAAAATGCAGTTTGTACAGGTTCAGAAAGAACTTCCTCTTGGATGAAATCTGATATTTTTGAAGATGAAGTGGCCCATTTAGAAGCAGTTGAACAACAACCAATTCTAGCTTTTAACAAAGAATTTTTACGTTGGATGCTTTCTGACGGTGCTGGAGCAGTGCTTCTAGAAAGTGAACCAAACGGAAAAACACCATTAAAAATTGAATGGATGGAAGGTTATAGCTACGCTTTTGAACTTGAAACCTGTATGTATGCGGGCGGAGAAAAATTAGAAGATGGCAACCTAAAACCGTGGAGCGAATATCCAGCAGATGTATGGGGGAAAATGTCACTTTTTGCCATGAAGCAAGATGTAAAATTACTAAGTGAAAACATCCTTAAAAAAGGTGTTGCTAGTATGAAATTGGCAATGGAGAAACACAACATCACCGAAGATGATATAGAGTACTACTTGCCTCATATTTCTTCGTATTATTTCAAAGAAAACTTATATAAAGAAATTGAAAATCAAGGACTCCATATGCCTTGGGAAAAATGGTTTTTAAATCTTCAAAAGGTTGGAAATGTTGGCGCTGGATCTATCTACCTGATGTTAGAAGAATTGATCAATTCTGGAAAACTTAAAAAAGGCGACAGAATATTCCTTCAAGTGCCCGAAAGTGCCCGATTCGCATATTCGTACGCTTACTTAACGGTTGTTTAAAATGAAAGTGTTTACTGATAAAATAACGGATAAAAACTTCATCGGAAAACT
Source organism: Aequorivita viscosa (assembly GCF_900106795.1). Lineage (GTDB taxonomy): Bacteria > Bacteroidota > Bacteroidia > Flavobacteriales > Flavobacteriaceae > Aequorivita > Aequorivita viscosa. The sequence goes on from NZ_FNNS01000015.1 coordinate 37,489, forward strand.
AATTCCGCAAAGAACACCGTTCGTTATGGTCGATAAACTCCTTCATTTTGAAGAAAGCAAGGTGGTTGCAGGGCTAACCATTTCCGGAGATAATATATTTACGCTAAACAATATATTTACGGCGCCTGGCTTAATTGAACATATGGCGCAGACAGTGGCGCTTTATACGGGCTATCGGTTTTATTTAAAAGAAGAAGATGCCCCCGTAGGTTATATAGGCGCCATAAAAAAAGCTGAAATCTTTGAGCTCCCATCAATTGGAAAAGAGCTAAAAACAACAGTAAATATACTTCACGATATAATGGGCGTTACCTTGGTCACAGCCGAAACTGAGTGCGAAGGTAAAGTAATTGCTTCTAGTGAAATGAAAACGGTATTAGCGAACTAATGAAGTCTTCCGATATTTCAAATATTGACATTTCAAACTTTCTCCCGCACCGAAATCCGATGTTGATGGTTAGCTCGGTATTGGAAATAGATGAAAATTCCGTTGCCACAAACTTTCAAATCGCAGATACGTGTATTTTCTTAAAAAATAAAAACCTGTCGGAGGCTGGACTTATCGAAAATGCCGCTCAAACCGCTTCTGGAGTAGTTGGGCAGACTTTTTTTGATAAGAATGACGTGGAAGGAACAGGAAACAAATTAGTTGGTTACATAAGTGCAATTAAAAGAATTGAAATTTTTCAATTACCTAAAGTAGATGAAACTATCGTAACAAAAGCAAAACTCCTTTCAAGGTTTGATACTGGCGAAATGACAATGTGTAGTTTTGAAACAGAAACATTTCTCGATGAAAAATTAATTGTATCTTCTACTATGAATTTTTTAATCCATGAGGTCTGATTATGAAGAAGAAAGAAGTACCCCAAGATAAAAGTAATCTAGAATCGGCAAATTTCCGCGAACTCTGCTATGCAGTAGATGAAGACGGAAAATACACTACTGCAAATAGCAGTGGTTGGGAGCCAAAAACAGTTGCCTTAAACAATGCTATTGAGGAAATCAATGAGCGAATAGAAGATGCAAAAAACCGAGTGCAAAAAGGTGAAACGAGCCCAATTGAATATTGCATGGAACTCCATAAAATGGATGTTGGTATTTTAGCAAGCTATGTTGGCCTTTGGCAATGGCGGGTTAAAAGACATTTTAAACCTGCTGTTTTTAAAAAATTGAATAATAAAACCTTGCAGAAATACGCCGACGTTTTTGAGATATCAGTAGATAAATTAAAAAAGTTAGAATAACTCACCTGCTGCTCGTTCGGAATTCACTAGTGATTCTAGTTGGAACCGGAATTACCTTTAAATCGAATAATTTAAAAGCCTTTTTAAAAAACTGAAAATAAATTATCCTAGTCCTAAAGTGCTCGAAACATATCATTTCAAGGGTTGGGGATAAAAAAATAAATCTTGAAAGAAGAAACCATAATTAACTTCACCCACCATCAAGCTGCCCACTGCGAAAACGGTGTAGTTTCAAATTTGATGAAACACAACGGTTTTAGCGTCAGCGAACCCATGGTTTTTGGTATCGGTAGCGGCTTGTTGTTTTGTTATATTCCATTTCTAAAAGTAAATCACGCGCCTGTATTTACATATCGTGCTATGCCTGGTTTAATTTTTAAAAAATTCGCCAAGCGTACAGGAGTAAAAATGAAGCGCGAAAAATTCAGCAACCCTAAAGATGCCAAAGCAAGGTTGGATGAAAACCTTAAAAAGAACAATCCTGTTGGTTTGCAAGTTGGAGTTTATAATCTACTATACTTTCCTGATGAATATCGTTTCCACTTTAATGCCCACAACATGGTGGTTTACGGAAAACAAGGAGATCGTTATTTAATAAGCGACCCTGTAATGGAAGAAGTTACTTCGCTTTCAGATAAAGAGCTCGAAAAAGTGCGTTTTGCAAAAGGAGCGTTCGCCCCAAAAGGTCATATGTATTATCCAGTTTCATTTCCAGAAAAGCTTGAGTTTGAAAAAGCTATTGTAAAAGGAATTAAGGATACGTGTAAAACGATGTTGGCTCCCATTCCTATAGTTGGTGTAAACGGAATACACACAACAGCAGGAATGATACGCAAATGGCCAAAGAAAAAAGACGTTAAAACAGCAAACCATTATTTAGGTCAAGTAGTGCGAATGCAAGAAGAAATAGGAACTGGCGGCGGCGGATTCCGATATATTTATGCTGCTTTTCTTCAAGAGTCTGCCAAATTATTAAATAATGAAAAGCTGAATGAACTTTCAAAAGAAATGACCGAAATTGGCGATTTATGGCGCGATTTTGCCGTAGAAGCATCAAGAATTTATAAAAATAGAAGTGCAAAAACTGATAGCTACAATAAAGTAGCTGACCAATTAGACTATATAGCCGATCTGGAAAAAGTGTTTTTTAAAAAGCTGAAAAAGGCAGTTTAAAAAGTTAATTAGATATAATGGTATAAGTCCCCATTGGGGGGCTTTAGGGGGATAAATGATACAGATAAACCAACTTTCAAAAAAATACAAAGGGGCCGAATTTTTTTCGGTTAAAGACCTTAGTTTGAAGATTGAAACTGGTGAAATTTATGGTTTGTTAGGCCCAAACGGAGCAGGAAAAACAACGCTTATCTCGATGTTGACCTCACTGTTAAAACCAACTTCTGGATCTTTTACAATAAACGGACTTAATTTCAAAGAGAATAAAAATCAATTAAAACAATTAATCGGAATTGTCCCGCAGGAATATGCGCTTTATCCAACACTTACTGCTTTTGAAAACTTAGAATATTTCGGAAGTATGTATGGATTAAAAGGCGAAATTTTAAAAAATTCCATTCTTGAACATCTAGAAATTATGGGGCTTTCAAAATTCGCTACTAAGAAAACCGCAACATTTTCGGGAGGAATGAAGCGCCGTGTAAACCTAATAGCTGGAATTCTTCATCAACCCAAAGTGTTATTCCTAGATGAACCTACCGTGGGCGTCGACGTACAATCCAAAAACGTTATTATTGACCACTTAAAGTTTTTAAACCAACAGGGAACTACAATTGTGTACACCTCTCATCATTTAATTGAAGCTGAGGTTTTCTGCACTCGCGTGGCAATAATCGACCAAGGTGAAATTATAATAAAAGGCATCCCTTCAGAACTTATAAAAACTCAGGCAGGCGCCAATAATCTTGAAGACGTATTTTTAGCACAAACAGGAAAAGCCCTTCGCGATTATGCATAAACTTTGGGCTTCAACATATAAGGAAATGCTCCTGTTAATCCGCGATTTGGGGGGGATAGCAATTCTTTTCATTATGCCCATGTTGTTGCTAATCGTTATTACACTCGTTCAAGACAGCACGTTTAAAACGATAAACGATGTGAAGATTCCAGTTTTGTTAGTTGATAATGACAATGGCGAAGTTTCAAAAAACATTATTGATAACCTTTCAGAATCCAATTCATTCGAAATTCTTCAAAAAAACACCGAAGACGAAGCAAAAGAGGCTGTTTTTGCAGGAAAATATCAATTGGCAATTATAATTCCAGAAAACCTATCTGCATCACTTCAGAAAAAAGTAAATCAAAATGTAGAAGGGATTTTATCAAAATTCGGATTAGAAGAGGATAACTCATTAGTTGAAAAAGAAGCAATCCCTGCAAAGGAAGTGAGATTGTACTTTGACCCCGCAACGCAACTAAGCTTTAAGTCGTCGGTTAAAAACGGAATCGATAAAATGATTTCAAAAATCGAAACCCAAAGCATTTACAAAGCTTTTCAAACAGAATTAGGTGAAGAAGAAGCCGTGCCTATTTTCGATACAGAAAATTTCATTTCTTTTAAAGAAGTTCGCCAAACAAAAGGTAACCAAGAAATTATTCCAAATTCAGCCCAGCACAATGTCCCGGCCTGGGCGCTTTTTGCTATTTTCTTTATTGTCGTGCCGCTCTCTATTAATTTGGTGAAAGAAAAAAATCAAGGAACCTTCGTTCGTCTGCGAACGCAACCAGTTAATTACGCAACTGTTTTGGGCGGAAAAACAATCGTTTATTTAGTGGTTTGCCTGATACAATTTACGTTAATGCTCCTTGTTGGAATCTTTCTTTTTCCAGCAATCGGACTCCCACAACTTGATGTTTCCGGTAAATTACCGATGCTTTATGCTGTGGCTCTTTTTTCAGGATTGGCGGCAATTGGTCTGGGGTTACTTTTAGGAACAATTGCAAAAACTCAAGAGCAATCAGCGCCTTTTGGAGCAATAATGGTTGTTATTTTAGCAGCACTTGGCGGGGTTTGGGTGCCTGTTTTTGTAATGCCGAAATTAATGCAATCTATTTCAAAAATATCACCAATGAATTGGGGATTGGAAGCGTTTTATGATGTGTTCTTAAGAAATGTGAATTTTGTTAAAATCCTTCCTGAAATTTCGTTATTATTGTTATTCTTCATTATAACAATTTTAATAGCAATAATTTATAATCAAAAGAAGAATGCCGTCTAATAACAATAATGAAATAAGCTTTACTTCCGAAATACGTGTTCGCTTCACAGAAACCGATCCATTGGGAATTGTGTGGCATGGCAATTACATTCAATATTTTGAAGATGGTAGGGAAGCATTTGGGCGAGAGCACGGCATTTCCTATTTAGAGCAGAAAGCAAATGGCTATACATCACCAATTGTAAGGTCTACCTGCGAACACAAACTGCCTCTGCGTTATGGCGATGTGGCAACCATTAAAACTACTTTTATAGATTCCCCAGCGGCAAAATTGATATTCCGATATCGAATTTTTGATCCCAAAGGAAGAGTAGCCTGTTTGGGCGAAACCATTCAAGTGTTTTTAAATGACGAAGGTGAACTTTCATTGACTCAACCAGAGTTTTTTGCAAAATGGAAACAGAAAATGGGATTGTAAAAATGACTAAAACCTTCCTTTCATATAATAATATTTTCAGCAGCCTAGGCCTTGATAGCGAAACGGTAATTGAAAATATGTTACAAGGGAAAACAGGGCTTAAAAAATACGAAGACACTTCACTTTTGCCCGTTCCATTTTGCGCTTCACGGGTTTCTTCCGAAACAGTAAACGAACAGTTCAACAAAATTGCAGGCGCTTCAAAGTTCACCAAGTTAGAGAAGATGCTGATTGCTTCGTTGAATGAGGTTGTTAAAGCTTCAAATATTTCTTTAAATGAAAAAGTTGGGCTTATTATCTCTACCACAAAAGGAAATATAGATGTGCTTGAAAAGAATAGCGGTTTCCCCGAAAGTCGCGCTTACTTAAGTGAATTAGGCAAAACAATTCAAAACTTTTTCGGTTTTAAAAATGAAGCCATTGTACTTTCAAACGCTTGTATTTCTGGTGTTTTAGCAATCTCTGTAGCAAAGCGGTTTATTTCGGAAGGAAAATACGATCACGTTTTTATTACTAGTGGCGATTTGGTTTCAAAATTTATTCTTTCTGGTTTTAACTCTTTCCAAGCACTATCTGATGAACCTTGCAAACCGTATGACAAAAACCGAGTAGGAATTAACCTGGGAGAAGTGGCGGCGAGCGTTTTGGTTACTTCAGAAGAAAATAAACTATCAACTGAAGCTATAGAAATTCTAGGTGATTCAACCTGTAATGATGCAAATCATATTTCGGGCCCATCCCGAACTGGGGAAGGTCTTTATAGAAGTATAAAAGCTGCTTTAAATGAAGCAAATTTAACTGCCTCACAAATCGATTATATTTCTGCCCATGGCACTGCCACCTTGTTTAATGATGAAATGGAAGCGATAGCCTTTAATCGATTGGGGATGGAAAAAGTTCCACTCAATAGTTTAAAAGGATATTTTGGGCATACTTTGGGCGCTTCAGGACTTTTGGAAACCATTGTGGGAATGCATTTTATGGAACGAAATGTTTTATTTTATTCAAAAGGATTTTCCGACCTTGGTGTCTCAAAAGAAATTAATGTTATTAAAGAAAATGAGTCGAAAAAACTTCATATTTTTTTAAAAACTGCTTCAGGTTTTGGAGGCTGTAACTCGGCGGTTATTTTTAAAAAACAAACAACTAACCTAAAATAAATGCAAAAAATAACCAAAAATATAAACGCCATTGAAGCTCTGGAGGAAGCGCATCGAATTGCTTTTGCGCCCTTTGTTTTTCAGGCTTCGGTAGCGCTCCGTAGACTCGGTATCCTCGATTATATTTTCGATAATCGCGATAATGGCGGGCCAACTGTCGCAGAAATTTCCAAAGCACTTTCAGTGAGTGAATACGGCGTTGGAGTTTTATTGGAAATTGCGCAGACCTCAAATATTGTGAGCAAAAGCGAAGCTGAAAAATATGAACTAACTAAGGTTGGCTATTTTCTAAATTACAATAAAACCGCAAGCGTAAACCTTAATTTTACACACGATGTATGTTATAAAGGGCTGTTTCATTTAAACGACTCCATTAAAAATGGAAAACCAGAAGGCCTAAAAGAACTAGGCCAATGGTCTACTATTTATGAAGGTCTTTCGCAATTAAAACCAGACGAACAAAAAGCTTGGTTCGACTTCGACCATCATTATTCCGATGATATTTTTGACGAAGCACTTGAACACATTTTTAAAAACAGACCGAAAACACTTTTTGATATTGGTGGCAACACAGGGAAGTTTTCTATAAAAGCCTGTAGTTTTAATGAAGATGTAAATGTGACCATAATCGATTTGCCTGGTCAACTTAAAATGGCATTGGAAAATGCAGATCAAAACGGTTTTAAAAATAGAATTAAAGCATATCCAATAAATTGGCTTTCCGAAAATCCAACAATTCCAGAGGGTGCAGATGTTATTTGGATGTGCCAATTTTTAGACTGTTTTTCTGAAGAAGAGATTTTGAAGGTTTTGACCACGTGTGCAGAATCTATGGACGAAAATGCCGAATTGATTATAGTCGAAACCTTTACCGATAGACAGGCCTTTAAGGCTTCTCAGTTTATTTTAGAGGCAACATCGCTATATTTTACAGTCTTAGCCAACGGAAACAGTAAAATGTACCCTGCCAGTGTTTTTCTTAAACTTATCGATAAAGCTGGTTTGGAATTGAACAAAGACGTCCAATTAGGCGATTATCACACCATGTTGGTTTGTAAAAAGAAATAACGATTACCCGCGTATCAGATTTATAAAGAATTTCAATTTTATAATCGATTTTGAATAAAGAGTTTAAAATAAGTAGCTATTCCCACATTAAAAACCAAACTGTTTCAGTCAATGGTAATGTGCTTTTTACGGATGATTCCGAAGACTTCACAACATTTATAAAAGCTGCTTATAAGTTTTTAGACACAGGTTATTCCAAGTTTTTTAAAATGGATAATCTTAGTAAATTGGCATTTTTAGCAGCCGACGTTTTGCTGAAACAAGAAGATTTAAATGAAGATGAAAACAATATAGCCCTTATATTTTCAAACAAAGCATCTAGTCTCGATACAGATCGAAAGCATCAAGCCACTATTAAAAACGATGCCGAATATTTCCCCAGTCCGGCCATTTTTGTCTACACCTTGCCAAATATTTGTTTGGGTGAGATAAGTATTAAACACAAACTTTATTCTGAGAATAGTTTTTTTATCTTTGACCGCTTCAATCCCGAGCATTTACAACTGTATGCCAACAGTTTATTGCGAAGTGAAAAATCCGAAAAAGTATTGTGCGGATGGGTCGATATAGAAGAAAATATTTACGAAGCTTTTCTTTATTTAGTTGAAAGCAATGGCGAGATTGAACATAACACGGAAGAAATAATTAGATTATATAAAATATTATGAGCGAATTAAAAGAAGAACTAAAGGCAAAAATAATAGAACAACTAAATCTTGAAGACGTTTCAGTAGCAGAAATTGCTGACGACGACCCACTTTTTGGCGATGGTCTTGGCCTAGATTCTATTGATGCATTGGAGCTTATCGTAATGCTCGACAAAGATTACGGTATTCGTTTAAGCGACCCAAAAGAAGGACGTAAAATTTTTGAATCTGTAGAAGTAATGGCGAGTTATATTGAAGAACATCGCACGAAGTAATTTTTATCGACCTGCAAGGTGTCATTTTCTTTTTGCGGAACATAAAAAGAAAATCTCCTTGTATGTCTTACTCCCAAATGTAATATGAACAAAGGCGTAGCCATAACCGGAATGGGTATTATTTCTGCCATTGGAAACAATGTGGCCGAAAACTATGATGCGCTCATAAACGAAAAGAAAGGAATTACTCGGGTAGATAATATTGAAACTATTCAGCGGGATGAAATAATGGTTGGTGAAATAAAGCACATTAATGCCGAATTAATCGCGCAACTAAATCTTCCGCCAGAAAACAACTATTCCCGTACTGCGATGCTAGGGGTTATTGCGGCAAAAGAAGCCATAAATAGCGCGCACATTACCAATATTAAAAAGTATAAAACAGGAATTGTTTCCGGGACTAGTGTTGGTGGAATGGATATGACCGAGAAATATTACTACGAATATCTTACCGAAAAAGAACCTCAAAAATATATAGAAAGTCACCACGCTGGCGATTCTACTCAAAAAATTGCCGAACAGTTGGGCATAGAAGAAAGTTTAGTAACTACCATAAGCACCGCTTGTTCTTCGGCAGCCAATGCAATCATGTTGGGTGCGCGACTAATTAAATCAGGAAAGCTCGATAGAGTAGTGGTGGGTGGAGCCGATTGCCTTTCAAAATTCACCATCAACGGGTTTAAAACCTTGATGATTTTAAGCGATACCTATAACACACCTTTTGACGAAAATAGAAAGGGATTAAACCTTGGTGAAGCTGCAGCATATCTTGTTCTAGAAAGTGATAAGGTAGTAAAAGCTGAAAACAAAAAAGTACTTGCCTACGTAAAAGGCTATGGAAATGCAAACGATGCTTTTCATCAAACAGCTTCCTCAGAGAATGGTGATGGTGCAACATTGGCAATGGAAAAAGCCTTGAAGGTTGCTAATTTAAAACCTTCTGATATAGATTACATAAACGTCCACGGAACAGCTACTGGCAATAACGACCTTTCAGAAGGAAGGGCAATACTTCGAATATTTGGTAATGAAATGCCAGAATTTAGTTCCACAAAGGCATACACAGGTCACACTTTGGCAGCTGCAGGAGCGATTGAGGCGGTCTATTCAATTTTAGCCTTACAGCACAATGTAATTTTCCCAAATCTGAATTTTAAAACACCGATGAAGGAATTTTCGATGATACCGCAAACAAAATTAAAGAAAAAGGAATTGAAAACTGTGCTTTCAAATTCACTTGGGTTTGGTGGAAATTGCTCAACCGTAATATTTTCAAAAGAAGCATAATGAAAAGGGTTTACATAAATAGTATGGCTTCAATTTCGTCACAGAAAACCTTTGAGAATACTGAATTCTTAGATACAATAATAGAATATAGTGAGCCTGTTATTTTTGCTCATGACCCAGACTATAAACAATATATTGCACCAGCCGCAGCGCGAAGAATGGCAAAAGGCATAAAAATGGGCGTAGTAGCTTCCAAAATAGCTATGGATGAAGCCAAAATCGAAACCGTAGACGCTATTATCACCGGAACGGGGATGGGCTGTATGATAGATTCTGAAAAGTTCGTAAGTGCGATTATTGATAATAACGAACAATATTTAACGCCTACTTCTTTTATTCAAAGTACACACAACACAGTTGCAGGGCAAATAGCTTTAGGGATGGAGTGCAAGGCTTACAACTTTACTTACGTACATTCCGCAATTTCGTTTGAATCGGCGCTGCTAGACGCTAAAATGCAGTTAGAAAATGATGAGGCCAAAAATATTTTAGTAGGAGGGGTCGAGGAATTGGGCGAACATACCACAAAAGTCCACAAGGCTATTAACCATATAAAACCAACTTCCGTTTCACTTTCAGAAATGTTAAAATCAAACACACAAGGAGCTGTTTTTAGTGAAGGTGCTAATTTCTTTGTGGTTTCAAATGAAAAACTTCAAAATTGTTATGCAGAACTAATCGCCGTTGAGACATTTAACACGCTTCAAAAAGAAAAAGTTTCTGAAACAATTGAAAGCTTTTTGCAGCAAAACAACGTACAATTAGCAGATATAGATTTAGTGGTTTTAGGAAATAATGGCGATGTGGATTTTGATGGTTTTTACAATCAACTTTCCGACGCTATTTTTAAAAACACCCAACAAGTTTATTACAAACATTTGGTTGGAGAAAACAATACAGTCTCCGCATTTGGAGTTTGGTTAGCCTCTAAAATGTTAAAAACACAAACAATTCCTGAAATTGTAAAAATTAACGATACTAATCTTTCAGAGATAAAAACCATTTTGTGTTATAACCAATATCGCGGTCAAAATCACAGCTTTGTACTTCTGAAAAAATGTTGAAATTCTACACCATAAACGCCTTGGCATTAGTGGTTTTTTGCGGATTACTACTTACAGGTTTTTTGGGAAATGTTCCAGTTTGGCTATATGTGGTCTTTATAATTATTTGGATTGTAATTACCGCTATCGGCTCTTTTCAAATTAGGTTAAATTATCACCTTCAGTCTTTTAACCACAATTATAAAACATCAGGAAATTACATATCAATAACTTTTGACGACGGTCCAAATCCAGAATTTACGCCTAAAGTTTTATCACTTCTCAACGATCACAACGCAAAAGCCACCTTCTTTTTAATTGGTAAAAAAGCCGAAAAACACCCAAACCTAGTACAACAGATTATTGCAGAAGGTCACACAATCGGGAATCACTCATATTCTCACACCAATAATTTTGGTTTTTTTTCTTCTCAAAAAGTTACTGATGAGTTGAAGCAAACCAATTCAATTTTAAAACAAATTACAGGAAAAGAAATCAAAATGTTTCGTCCGCCTTTTGGAGTAACCAACCCAAATATTAAAAAGGCATTGAAGAGTACAAGACATTTTTCAATCGGCTGGAGTAAACGTAGCCTAGACACGACAAACCTTTCTGGTGAAAAAATTTTAAAACGCATAACTTCTGAATTAAAAAGAGGTGATATTATTCTACTCCACGACAGCAGTGATAAATCCGTTGCTGTATTGGAACAGTTATTGTTAACTTTAACTCCGCACAAATTGCAGTCGGTTCCCGTAGATCGTTTGCTCGAAATTGAAGCTTATGCGTAATTACTTCTTATTGTTATTTCTTGTTTTCATTGGGAGCTCAATCCAAGCTCAGGATGCCGTAATGCATGCTTCCGAAACTGCTACTTTTAAAGAAAAAGTGATCACTTCAGCAAAAGCCACTCAAACCATTAAATCAGATTTTGTACAGTATAAACATTTAGATTTTTTGTCAGAAGATGTAAAAACATCAGGCAAAATGGTCGTTAAAGCACCAAATCTGGTAAAATGGGAATATACCAATCCGTACCAATACAGTGTGATTTTCAAGGAAGACAAATTGCTTATTAACGACGGAGGAACAAAAAGCAAGGTCGATATCGGTAACAGTGAACTCTTCAAAAAGCTAAATCAATTAATTGTAAATAGCGTGAAGGGGAATATGTTTAACGATGCCGATTTTACGGTTTCTTTTTACAAATCTTCAAAATATAACAAAGCGGTTTTTGTTCCGAAAGACCCGAAAATAGCGAAGTACATAGCATCTTTTGAACTGCTTTTTAACAAAGATGACGCACAAGTTTATGAGGTTAAAATGGTGGAGCCGTCGCAAGATTTTACAAGAATAATTTTTACCAATCGAATTTTAAACAGCACAATTAATGATTCGGTTTTTAATAATTAGTGCTCTCTCAATTGTTTTTCTAACTTCTTGCGCTTTAAAGACTACAGAAGGTCTAAGGCAGGTCGATTTCATTAAGGTTGAAGTTGAAAACCCTTATTTCTCAAACCCTGAAATTGACTATGTTTACAAGGCAAAAATTGAAGTTTACAATAAAAACTTTGGCGGAATTCTTATCATAAAAAAAACGGGAATTAAAACCCACAGAGTTGTTTTTACTACTGAATTTGGAAGTAAATTATTCGATTTTAAGTTCGAAGGAGATGATTTTACGAAGAACTTCGTGGTTGAAGATTTAGACAGAAAGTTTATTATCAATATCTTAAGAGATGATTTTAAGTTATTGATAAATGAAAAAGCGAATGTTTTAATGGCTTATGAGTCTGACAATCAGAGCGTATTTAAAACCAAGTCTGATAAAAGATATAATTTTTACTTTTTAGATAAAGAAACTGAAAAGCTGTCTAAAATTGTCAATACCTCAAAAACCAAAGAAAAGGTTGAAATTGCCTATACAGCAATCGAAGAAAATATTGCAGACATCATCAGCATTAAACACAACAATATCAAGTTAAGAATAGACTTGGAAAAATTCAAAAAATGATAATATGCTCATAGAAGGATTATATGAAGTTATCGCAAACGAAAACACCGAAAAAGGTATTTTGGCGAAAGTACATTTGCACAAGGATCACGAAATTTTTAAAGGCCACTTTCCTGGAAACCCAGTAATGCCAGGTGTTTGTATGATTCAAATGATTAAGGAACTCACTGAGGAAGCCACTGGAAAGGATTTGTTTTTAGCAGTTTCATCTAACATAAAATTTATGGCGATCATTAATCCTGAAAAAAATCCAGATTTGCAGCTAGCTATTGATATCACAGAAGAAAAGGGTGAAGTAAAAGTGAAGAACACAACATCTTTTGACGACACCGTTGCGCTGAAACTAAGTGCAACTTTTAAAGTAATTGATTAAATTAAACCCCAAAGGTCTCAGCCTGTCCGCCGAAGCTTTTTCAGCGTAGGAGGAAGACCTTTGGGGTTTTGACTTGCAACAAATATGAAGAAGAAATTATTAATTATCCTTGCACTTTTTGTTTCAGTCCTCGCTACTTCGCAGGATTTAAGTAAGATACGTTCGCAATATCCAGAAGCTGTAAAAAGCGATGAGGTTTCTTCTAAACTCGACAAAGAACTTTCAAACATAAATTCCTCAAGTACCCCAGTTTTGCTGGCTTACAAGGGATCAATTTTAACACTGAAAGCAAAATTTGCAAAAGATAGAAAGATTAAAAAAGAGTTTTTCAAGGAGGGGGTTTCATTACTCGAATCTGCTGTAAAAGCCAATCCTCAAAATATTGAAATCCGTTATATCCGCCTTTCGGTTCAAGAAAACGCGCCAAAAATTTTAAAGTATAATAAGGATATTGAAGCAGATAAAGGCTTTATTTTGAAGAATTATGAAACTACCTCTTCAAAAGAATTGAAAGGCATTATTAAAGAGTTTGCATTGAAGTCTGAAGCGTTTTCGGACCTTGAAAAATTAGAATTACTATGATTTCCACCTTAATTAAACAATTCTAATTCTTCAATTCTAATTTAATTCCGAAACCCTATATTTGCTTTGCGTACTCGATGCCGCTGCGGTGTAAATTTAACCACAGCGACGCAAATGAATGCTGAGTGTAAAGCCTCCACATGAACCAAAATCTACTTTCAGAAAACTTCGAAATCCTGAAGTGTTGTGTGATTATTCCTACTTACAATAATCACAAAACGTTGCGACAGGTTATTGAAGGTGTTTTGGTTTATACTAAAAATGTTATCGTTGTTAATGATGGCTCTTCGGATTCCACTTCAGAAATTTTATTGCAGTTTCCGCAAATACAGCAAATTCACATTTCAAAAAATAAAGGAAAGGGCAACGCACTCCGTCAGGGATTTAAACACGCTGAAAGTTTAGGCTATGATTACGCCATTACAATAGACAGCGATGGGCAGCACTTTCCAGAAGATATTCCAGTTTTTATTGAAGCGTTAGAAACCAGCGAAAATAAAAAACTCCTTCTTATTGGCGCGCGAAATATGGGACAAGAAGGAGTCCCGAAAAAAAGCAGCTTTGGAAATAAATTTTCAAACTTTTGGTTTTGGGTTGAAACAGGAACGCGTTTGCAGGATACCCAATCGGGCTTCAGGTTATATCCAATTGCAGCAATGAAAAATTTGCGCTTTTACACCAATAAATTTGAATTTGAAATTGAAGCCATCGTAAAAGCAGCTTGGAGCGAAATCGAAGTGAAAAATATTCCAATTAAAATTCATTACGAATTGGAAAACAGAGTGTCACATTTCCGGCCTTTTAAAGATTTCACCCGAATAAGTATCTTGAATACTTGGTTAGTTATTATCACATTTCTCTATATAAAACCCAGAAACCTTTTCAGAAAACTAAAAAAAAAAGGACTTAAAAGGTTTTTAAAGGAAGATCTGCTTCACAGCAACGATTCTGCTGAAAAAAAAGCATTTTCAATCGCTCTTGGAGTATTTATCGGCTTGTCTCCAATTTGGGGTTTTCATACGGTTTCTGTAATTTTTATGGCACTACTTTTCAGGTTGAATAAAGTCATTGCTTTCGCTTTTTCAAATGTTAGTTTGCCTCCATTTATACCTTTTATACTCTATTTCAGTTTAAAATTAGGAGGTTGGATTTTAGGCGAAAACTTCGTGCTTTCAATGAACGAAATAGATCCAAGTTTAGAGCTAGTGAAATATTTAAAATCTTATATTGTTGGCAGTTTGGCGCTTTCTGTTTCTGCAGCGATTATTTGCGGACTTTCGGGCTACTTAATCTTAACGTTGTTTGAACGTAAAAAGATTTTCAACAATGGGTAAATGGTTTTATAAAACACATCAATTTCTTCAGAAGAATAAAATCGGGACGGCACTTGTCTTTCTTTTGTTGCTCTCGGGATTGGTGTTTCTTGTTACCAAAACCCGTTTTGAAGAAGACATTTCAAAGTTAATTCCTATAAATGGCGAGTCGCAGAACCTTCAAAAAGTACTTAAAACAGTCAATTTTACCGATAAAATTATTGTTACGATTCGAAGGAATGATTCTGTTGATGTTACCGAACTTACGCAATATGCAACTGAGTTTATCGACAGTCTTGAGACTCATTCATCACAATACATCAAGAATATCCGCGGAAAAGTAGATGATGACGATTTACTTAGAACAATGGATTTTGTTTATGAAAATCTGCCGTTGTTTTTAGATAAAGCAGATTATAAAACTATCGCCAATAAGCTTGAAAAAGATAGTGTTTCCGCGTTAACCGAAGCGAATTACAAAACCCTTATTTCGCCTTCTGGAATTGTTTCAAAAGATGTTATTCTCAAAGATCCGCTCGGGCTTTCTTTTATCGCTTTAAAGAAACTGAGACAGCTCGGTGTTGCAGACGAATTTGTTTTGAAAGATGGCTTTCTAGTAAGTAAGGATGAAAATAACCTGCTACTTTTTATCACTCCAAAATTCGCGAGTAGTGAGACTTCTGAAAACAGCAAGTTTGCTGAAGATTTGTACTCGCTACAAAACACCTTAAATCAAAAATATTCGGGGCAAGTAAAGAGCGAATATTTTGGTGCAGCCTTAATTGCAGTCGCCAATGCACAACAGATAAAAAGTGATATTCAATTTACCGTAGGCATTGCGTTTACCGTGCTTATTTTAGTTTTCATGCTTTTCTACCGTAAGGTATATGTGCCTATAATCCTTTTTGTTCCTACACTTTTTGGAGGGCTATTAGCAGTTTCATTATTATATTTATTACGAGATAATATTTCGGCTATATCACTCGGAATTGGTTCTGTTTTATTGGGTGTAACCTTAGATTATTCGCTTCATATTTTAACGCACATCCGAAACAACGAAACGGTTGAAAGTCTATATAAAGATGTTGCAGAACCAATTTTAATGAGCAGCTTAACTACGGCCCTCGCATTTTTATGTCTTCTGTTTTTAGACTCTCAAGCCTTGCAGGACTTAGGTGTTTTTGCCGCTATAAGTGTTTTGGGAGCTTCGGTTTTTGCACTGCTGTTTATCCCTTTAGTGTATAAAAATCCGCTTTCACCAAAACAACAAATTAATGTTCTGGATAGAGTAGCAGATTATCCTTTTCATAAAAATAAATGGTTGCTTATCGGGCTGGGAGCTGCCTTAATCGTCAGTTTCTTCACTTTTAATAAAGTTGAATTCAACAAAGATATTTCAAAACTGAATTACGAGTCAGAGGAAATAAAAGCAGCGATGCAACATTTGGATGAATTGACCGATATTTCTTCAAAATCTGTCTATTTGGCAACGTATGGCAAATCTGTTGAAAGCACGCTTCAACTCAATGATTCCATTTACAAAACCTTAGAACTTCTTGAAGAAGAAGGAAAAATAAGCAGTTTTAGTTCTATTGGAGCTTTAGTGCAATCACAGCGCGACCAACGAGATAAAATTGCCGAGTGGCAACAATTCTGGAGCAAATCTCGAAAAGACAGCACCGAAAATAATTTGATTAGAAGTGGCGAGCAATTAGGCTTTAAACCGTCAACTTTTAATAGGTTTTATGCTTTTCTGAATACAGATTTCCAAACTTTGAAACCAGAAGATTATCAGCAGATTCCTTCTGTAATTTTAGAAGACTACATTAAAACTGAAGCCGATTTTACTACAATTACAACCCTTGTAAAACTCAATGACGAAAATGATTTAGGCATAAAAAACATCTTTAATGAAACTCCCAACACCCTAGTTATTGACCGACAGGAAATGAACGAAACCTTTTTGGGAAATCTCAAAAACGATTTCAATAGTCTCATTGGTTATTGTTTGTTAGCGGTTTTATTGATACTGTTTCTTTTCTTCAGAAGTCTTTCGCTCACTATCGTTACTGCAACGCCCATATTTTTAACCTGGTTTTTAACGCTAGGAATAATGGGACTTTTCAATATTCAATTTAATATATTCAATATAATTATTTCCACCTTCATCTTTGGCTTGGGTATCGATTACAGCATTTTTATGACCAAAGGATTGCTCAAAGAACTTCGCACTGGCGAAAAGGTAATGGTGACAAATAAAACATCGATAATGCTTTCGGTATTAACCACAATATTAGGTGTTGGCGTTTTGGTTTTTGCGAAACATCCCGCTTTATATTCAATTTCTATAGTTTCGATAATCGGAATATTTTCAGCAATGTTTACGGCTTTTACAGTGCAACCATTGCTTTTTAAATTATTTATCGGGAGTTCAAAAAAACGCCCCATAACCCCGAGAATGTTTGTACATTCTGTATTGTCATTCAGCTATTTTGGGCTTGGCGGAATCTGCCTGTCTATTTACAGCGTTACACTTATGCCAATTTTGCCGTTTAGTAAGAAAATGAAGATGGGATGGTTTCATATCGTAATTGCAAAATTCTTTAAATCGGTGCTTTATACCAATCCGTTTGTCAAGAAAAAAGTCATAAATAGGGCAGGGGAACACTTCTCGAAACCGGCGGTAATAATTGCAAATCATACTTCATTCCTTGATATTGTTGCCGTTGGTATGTTACATCCAAAAATTTGCTTTTTGGTGAACGACTGGGTGTATAATTCGCCAATTTTCGGGAAAGCGGTGCAAAAAGCAGATTTCTATCCTGTTTCTAGCGGAATTGAAAACAGCTTGGAACCGCTTCAAAAGAAAATTGAACAAGGGTATTCTTTAATGGCTTTTCCTGAAGGAACCCGGAGTCACACCAATAAAATAAAGCGTTTCCACAAAGGCGCGTTTTACTTGGCAAATCAATTCAATCTGGATATTCTTCCAGTGCTAATTCACGGGAATAGCGAAGTAAACCCAAAGGGCAGTTTCATCATTAAAGATGGAAGTATATCCGTTATAATTTTACCACGAATAAAAGCAGAAGACAAGTCATTTGGAACAAACCATACGCAACAAGCAAAGAAAATAGGCGCCTATTTTAGAGATGAGTTTTTGAATTTGCGAAATGAAATTGAAGACGAAACATACTTCCATCATATTGTTTTGGAAGAATACCGATATAAAGGCGATTCAATTTATAAAACCGTCAAAAGGGATTTAATAGAAAATGCCGAAGTGTACTTCCAAGTAATACGTCAACTAGAAAAACGAGGAAGTATCGCACATATTTCGGAAGATTTTGGGCAACTCGATTTCCTTTTAACCCTCGATAGTCCCGATAGGAAAATCTATAGTTTAATTGAAGAGAGTGAAAGTAGAACAATCCTTCAAAATAGTTATATAACGCATAAGTACGAAAAGCTCTTTTTTAAGGCTTCGGTTTCAGAAATATTAAATTCAGATATTGAGATGCTGATTCTTTCTTCAGAAAAACATCTTGCCGAAATAATGAACCAATTGTCAGATCTTTCTGTTCAAACTATTGTTTTGTTGAAACAGGCTTCACTTGCGGAGACTGAAAATATTATTACATTGGGCTTTCAAAGAATATATCAAAATTTGAATATTAGTATCTTTAAAAAATCGGGAAACAACGCAGAATGACAGAAAAATATGATGTAGTAATCGTTGGTAGTGGTCTTGGAGGACTAGTTTCGGCTATTATTCTTGCCAAAGAAGGCTATAGCGTATGTGTGCTCGAAAAGAACCAACAATTCGGCGGCAACCTACAAACTTTTGTGCGCGATAAAACCATTTTTGATACGGGAGTGCATTACATTGGTGGACTTTCGGAAGGCCAAAATCTATATCGATACTTTAAATATTTAGATATTCTGGATGACATCACCCTTAAAAAAATGGATGAGGATGGTTTTGACAGAATCACCTTCGATAATGATCCAAAAGAATACAAACACGCTCAGGGATACGAAAACTTTAAAAAGACAATTCTAAACGAATTTCCAGAAGAAGAAAAAGCGCTAGATGCATATATCCAAAAAATGCAAGACACGTGTGGCTTTTTCCCGCTATACGGCTTAAAACTTGGGAAACCTTATTATGAAAACACATCACTTTTTGAAGTTCGAGCAAAAGAATTTATAGATTCTATTACCGAAAACGAAAAGCTGCGAGCTGTTTTGGGAGGTAGTAATTTGCTCTATGCAGGAGAGGGTAACAGAACTCCTTTTTATATGCATGCGCTTTCGGTAAATTCGTATATAGAAAGCTCCTATCGCTGTGTGAATGGAGGGAGCCAGATTACGAAAGCCTTACTCGCAAGGTTCCGGGAACACGGCGGAAAAGCGTTTAAACGTCACGAAGTTGTTAAGTTTGAAACTGAAAACGGTTTGGTTGCTTCGGTGAAAACCGCCAATGGAAAAACCATACAGGGCAATATTTTTATATCAAACGTGGATCCTAAAATGACGTTGGATATGATTGGTAAAAACCATTTCAGAAAGTCGTATACAAGTCGTATCGAGAACATAGAAAGCACAATTGCAGCATTCAGTCTGTATCTTGTTTTAAAACCAAACAGCTTTAAATATTTAAATCATAATTATTACCATTTTAAAGATTACACTTCTATCTGGGACGTACATAATTACACCGAAGAAAGTTGGCCTGAAGCTTATATGGTTTCCATGGGAATAAAGAAAGGCGGTGATGAATATGGTGATAACATTACGGTTATGACCTATATGCGTTTTGAAGAAATGGAACCGTGGATAAACACTTTTAATACTGCAGCAAATAAAAATGAACGCGGACAAACCTATGAGGAATTTAAAGCCTATAAAGCTCAAATAATTATAAAAGAATTAGAGAAGAAGTTTCCAAATCTTCGCGAATCCATTGCAGCTGTATATTCGTCTACCCCTTTGTCTTATCGCGATTATATTGGATGTAACGAAGGTTCAATGTATGGTTATGTAAAGGATGCAAACAATCCTTTAAAATCTTTTGTATCGCCTCGAACCAAAATTAAAAACTTGTATTTCACAGGGCAAAGTTTAAATATGCACGGCATTTTGGGTGTTACCATCAGCGGCGTTGTAACGTGTTCCGAAATATTGGGCGGCGAATATTTATTGAATAAAATATTGGAAGCATCTAAACAAGAAAAAACCTCTTAACGTTTTTTAGAAATGGGACATATCAAAACAATACCGGTTGAAAGGGTCCGAAATATTTCAAAAAAAGACTTTATTGAAAAATATTATAAACCACAGAAACCTGTTTTAATCGAAGGGTTAACACAAAACTGGGAGGCTTTTCAAAAATGGAATTTAGATTATATCCAGCAACATGCGGGCAATCAAATTGTACCACTTTACAACAACAAACCTACCAAAGGGAAACAAAATTCTGCCGAACCAGCTACCGAAATGAAAATGGCAGATTATATTGAGCTTATTAAAACCAAGCCTACCGATTTGCGCATATTCTTTTACGACCTTAAAGTAAAACTGCCCGAACTTCTTCAAGATTTTGAATATCCAGATATTGGCTTGAAGTTTTTTAAACGACTGCCCGTCCTTTTCTTTGGTGGCGAAGGTTCTGAAGTGTTACCGCATTACGATATGGATCTTGCCGATTTGGTGCATTTTCATTTCCAAGGCACCAAAAGTGTAACTTTGTTCGCTCCAAATCAAACAAAGTACTTATATAAAATCCCCTTCGCTGTACACAACTTAGAAAGCATAGATTTAGACAATCCAGACTTTGGAAAACACCCTGCGCTTCAATATTTAGAAGGAATACAAGCCACAATGAAACACGGCGATGCACTCTATATGCCTAGTGGTTATTGGCACTATATAAAATATCTGGACGGTGGGTTTTCAATGACGCTTCGAGCCTTTCCAAGAAATTTTGGCCGGTTGGGGAATATGCTGTACAATGTGATTTTTTATGCGGCATTTTGAAAATTTAATGCGTAAATCCTTCGGACAAAAATGGATCGATTATAAAGAAAATCTCACTTACACGAGAACCAACAAGCGTATTTCAAAGATGAGAAAAAACTAGCATGAAGGATTTTTTAAAATATTTCGCATTTGTGGTTTTGTCAATTCTGCTGAGTTCTTGCGGAGTATCAAAATCTATAAAAAATCGGCCAGATGTTAGTGGCTACGATGCTTCAATTCCCGAAAAAGTAAAAATTAACGACTCTACTTTTGTAGCTGGGAATAATTTTTTTCTGAAGAACAAACAAGGTCAATGGGAGCTTTATGTTGAAGGTAATCCGTTGCAAATAGGCGAAATCACAGGAAGTCTTACCCAAGATGTAATGCAAAAGCAAGAGGCCATTTTTTTTAATAAAGTAGAAGAAATTGTGCCTTCAAAAATGCAGCAATATTTTCTAAGAAAGTTTTTGGCGTGGTACAACCGAAAAATGTACCAACACATTCCTGAAGAATATAAAGCTGAAATATATGGGCTGTCAAAATATTCAGCTTCAAATTTTAGTGAAATTGGCGAGCCGTATTTACGCTTACTCTATTTGCACGGCGCCCACGACATTGGTCACGCCTTGCAGGATTTAATGCTCGTTGGCTGCTCTTCTTTCGCAGTTTGGGGCGATAAAACGGAGGATAATGAGTTGCTCATTGCCAGAAACTTCGATTTTTATGCAGGTGATGATTTTGCCGAGGAAAAAATAATCGCATTCGTAAACCCTTCCGAAGGGCACAAGTTTATCTCGGTTACTTGGGGCGGAATGATAGGTGTGGTGTCAGGAATGAATGACCAAGGTTTAACGGTTACTATAAACGCTGGAAAATCTGAAATTCCGCTGGTTGCAAAAACTCCAATTTCAATTGTAACTCGCGAAATTCTCCAATACGCTTCAACTATTGATGAGGCTATAACCATTGCGAAAAAACGTGAAGTATTTGTTTCCGAAGCTATTTTTATAGGAAGCGCAAAGGAGAAAAAAGCAGCGATAATTGAGGTCGCACCTGATAATTTTGGCGTGTACAATGTTGAAAATACCGATGCGCTTATTTGTAGCAATCATTTTCAAAGTGAAGCCTATAAAAATGATACTCGAAATCTAAAATGGATTGCGGAAAGCCATTCGATGTACCGTTTTGAAAGAATGGAAGAATTGATTGCAGAAGAAGAAAAACTGAATGTTCCTGATGCTGTTGCCATCCTTCGGAATAAAAAAGGATTGGATAACAAGGAAATAGGTTTTGGAAATGAAAAAGCACTAAATCAACTTTTAGCACATCACGGCATTGTTTTTAAACCCGAAAGCGGAAAAGTTTGGGTTTCTTCAAATCCGTATCAGTTAGGCGAGTTTGTGGAGTATGACTTAAATGAAGTTTTTAAAAATAGAGATGGTAATCCGGCTATTGCTTCAGTTTCAAACACCCAAGGAAATATCCCTGAAGACGCTTTTATTCATTCAAAAAAATACACAGATTACGAAGAATATCGAATTTTGGAACGTAAGGTTGAAAAAGCGATTTCAGAAAACGAATCTATTTCTCCTGAAACGATTTCAGCTTTGCAACAAAAAAACCCAGAGTATTGGAAGGCTTATTATTTAACAGGAAAGTATTACTTTGGAAAAAATTATGATGCTGCGGCAAAACTAGCTTTTGAAAAAGCTTTAACCAAAGAAATCACAACCGTTCCCGATAAAAAAAATATTGAGAAATACCTTCGGAAGCTGAAGTAATAGAATTAAATAATTATCGAAATTAACCTGCAAGGTGTTGCCGAGGCACGAGGTCTCCTTGTAGGTCTTGATGAAAAGCGAAATATGATTCCAAAAATAGAAAAAGCATCCAGAGAAGAAATTAAGGTCTTTCAAGAAGAAAAATTGAAAGAAACGCTTCAATATTTGAAAGAAAACTCTCCGTTTTACCAGCGCTTTTTCCAAGAAAACAATATTGATATTTCAACGATTTCTAGGATGGACGATCTTCATAAAATTCCTGTAACCACGAAAGATCATCTGCAACAATTCAATGACGATTTTTTCTGTGTTCCACGAAGCGAAATAATTGATTACGTTACCACTTCTGGTACATTGGGTGATCCTGTGACGTTTGCACTATCAGACAAAGACCTAGATCGCTTGGCATACAACGAGGCTATTTCTTTTGAATGTGCAGGTGTTAAAAAGGAAGATGTTTTGCAATTAATGACCACCATAGATCGCAGGTTTATGGCTGGCTTGGCATATTTTTTAGGAGCCCGCAAATTGGGCGCAGGAATCATTCGCGTTGGATCTGGAATTCCAGAACTACAATGGGATTCCATTCTCAAGTTTAAACCTACATATTTAATTACTGTACCTTCATTTCTTTTAAAGTTAATAGAATCGGCACAGCAACGCGGTATCGACCCAAATAAATCTAGCCTTAAAGCTGCAATTTGCATCGGCGAACCCATTCGGGAGCAAGATTTTTCGTTGAATGTTTTGGCGAAAAAAATTAAAAAAGATTGGAACATTGAACTGTTTTCAACCTATGCTTCTACAGAAATGAGTACCGCTTTTAATGAGTGTGAATATCACCTTGGCGGTCATCATCACCCAGAGTTGATTATTGCTGAAATTTTGAATGAAAGCAATAAACCTGTTGCCGATGGTGAAGTTGGGGAGCTTACAATTACCACTTTGGGAGTTGAGGCAATGCCACTGCTTCGATTTAAAACCGGTGATATGGTTCAAGCGTACAATGATCCTTGTAATTGTGGTAGAAATACAATGCGCCTAGGCCCCGTGGTTGGTCGAAAAAAGCAAATGATAAAATACAAGGGGACAACGCTTTATCCGCCGGCGATGTACAATATTCTGAATGATTTTTCAGGAGTGGAAAACTATGTTATTGAAATATTTCATAACGAATTGGGAACCGATGAAATATTGATAAAAATTGCTTCAGGAAATTGGTCGGAAGAATTTTTACTCGATATAAAAGATCATTTTAGAGCAAAATTACGCGTGGCACCAAAAATAGAATTTGCTACTTCCGAAGAAATTCAAACACTTCGTTTTCCACCATTGAGTAGAAAGCCTGTTGATTTAATAGATCGACGTTCGTAGTTCGTGTTGTAAAATTGTAAAAAAACGGGACTCATTGTTCAACATAAAAAACTAATCTGATGAAAAAATATTTCATTCTTTTCGTATTCGCACTTCTCTTGTCGCAATTGAGCTTCTCTCAAGATTTCAACAATAATAAACTGGATAGTTATTTTGATGCACTTGAAGCGAACGACAAGTTTATGGGCAGCGTTGCCGTATCACAAAATGGTAAAATTCTTTACACAAGAGCAGTAGGTTTTGCAGCTGTTGAAAATGAAATAAATGCAGATGTAAACACAAAATACCGAATAGGATCTATCTCCAAAACCTTTACTGCCGTAATGATTTTAAAAGCTATAGAAGCTGGTAAATTAGAACTTACACAGACTATCGATACCTTTTTCCCGGCAATAGCCAATGCTAGTAAAATAAACATAGCACAGTTGCTTTACCATAGAAGTGGGATTCATAGCTTTACAAATAATGAAGATTATTTAACTTGGAATACTTAGGCGAAATCTGAACAAGAAATGATGGATATCATCATAAAAGGTGGCAGCGATTTTGAACCTGGAAGTAAATCAGAGTATAGTAATTCTAATTATGTGCTTCTTTCCTATATCCTAGAAAAGACCTTTAAAAAACCGTTTGCTGAAATTTTTAAAAAATATATTACCCAACCATTGGGGTTAAAAAACACATATTTGGGTCGTAAAATTGATGTAAGCAATAATGAAAGTCAATCGTACAGATGGATGGGAAACTGGAGGCAAGAGCCCGAAACTGATACTTCAATACCGCTGGGTGCTGGTGGAATAGTTTCAACACCGAGTGATCTTGTAAAATTTAGTGACGCTTTGTTTGGAGGAAAAGTTATTAAGGAAGAAAGCCTAAAGCATATGGAAACTTTAAAGGAAGATTATGGAATGGGGCTTTTTCAATTTCCATTTGGAACGAAACTTGGGTTTGGACACACTGGCGGTATAGACGGATTTACTTCAGTTTTAATTCATTTTAAAGATGAGAACATTTCGTATACTTTAACTTCAAATGGAACAAATTTTAGTAACAATGATATTTCAATTGCTGTATTAAGTGCTGTTTTCAATGAACCTTACAAATTGCCAGAATTCACTTCATTTGCACTTACTTCTGAAGATTTAGATAAGTATTTGGGCGTGTATTCATCTTCTCAAATTCCATTAAAAATTACGATTACGAAGGAAAATACTACTTTAATTGGGCAAGCTACAGGACAACCTTCTTTTCCGTTGGAGGCAACTGAAACAGACATATTTAAATTTGATGCCGCTGGTGTAGTTTTAGAGTTTAATCCTTCAGAAGAAATCATGGTGCTGAAACAAGGTGGAGGTGAATTTACCTTTAAAAAGGATTAGCTTTTAGAGGCTATAATGCTGTTTTTTCGCTTTATAACCTAGATAATATTTCGCTAAAACAAACCAAATAATATTCCTATTTTTGCGCTCGCAATAAGTAGCTGAATTAGAACAATTACCAATTGTTGAAGCAATTCGGCTTCTTAAATTATAATTAAACAGACATTCCATCAAATATTTTGTTGAGCGGAGTAGCATGTAAAACTAATATGGGCCTAAAAAAAGCATCCGCAATTATTATTCTTATTTTATTGATAGACCAAATTTCAAAAGTCTACATCAAAACCCATTTTATGTTGGGTGAAGAAATTCGGGTTTTTGATTGGTTCCGTATTCTTTTCGTCGAAAATGAAGGAATGGCTTGGGGTGCTAAAATTCCGGGAACACACGGAAAACTTATTCTCACCCTTTTCAGGATTGTGGCCATTGGCGGAATAGGTTATTGGCTTTGGGATTCAATTAGAAACCAAGCTCCTCGAATTTTAGTTATCTCTATTGCCTTTATTTTCGCAGGTGCAATGGGAAATATTATCGATTCAGTTTTCTACGGAATTATTTTTGACGACAGCTATAGGCAAGTAGCTACATTGTTTCCAGAAGCTGGTGGATACGGTACTTTATTCCACGGAAAGGTAGTAGATATGCTGTATTTTCCATTGTATGGCGGTAAGTTACCAGAATGGATTCCATTTTGGGGCGGAGAGTATTTTACCTTTTTCGATCCTGTTTTTAATGTTGCAGATTCCGCAATTAGCGTGGGAGTAGGACTCTTATTACTCTTTAATAAGAAGGCATTTCCAAAAAAAGAACAGTCTGAATAATTGAATAAACTTCAATCCTGTTACTTACATCGAATTAACCTGTAGGCGCAAGAAGATTGAATGGATAAAATGGCAAATTCCGAAGTATCCAATATAGAATAGCCAATCCGAAATAACCGAAAATAAAAACTTTACTGTAAAAAAGGAGCAGTCTATAACTAGTGCCAAATATCCAATTGGCGGCGGTAATTCCTACGCCATAAACCATAATTGGAATTGTTAAAACCATCAATGGGTTAAACCGAAAAGCTCCAATAATATCGCCGTGTAATAACAAATGAATCGCTCTTTGTGATCCACAACCTGGGCAATAAAACCCAGTGAAATAGTACATAGGACAGGGTATAAAGAAGCTTGTTGAGGGATTTATAAAATAATAAACAAGAATAAACCCCCCAAGCAGTAATGCAATGAGGGCTATTTTCCAAAGCTTAGTTCTATCCTGCCACAGCTCCACCTAAACTAAATATTACTGTTATAGCAGTGATTACTCCAATTATAACTGATGCTATAGCGCCCCAAATAGCCCATTTCTTCGCGTCATTAGCGGCCTCTTGAGCTCCAGCGTAATCTCCACGAGCCCATAATTCGTTTACTTTGGTTGATTTAATGATAGCTACAATACCTAAAGGCATGCAACATAAAACGGTACAAAGGATAGCCCAAACTAAGTTGTTGTCTGGGGGCGTTCCAATGTTTTGGTTGGTTGAGGTTTGCATTTGTTCTAATTAATTGGTTGATAATGATTTAACTTTATAAAAATAATTGGTTATGTCTAAAATCAAATGTTTTTTCGGGTGTAATGCAGTAATGTAATGGAATATCAGTGGGTTCGTGTGGGATTTCAACTTCAGGTTCAAAGAATGAAACGCCGATAAACACAGCATTTGAGTTGCATTTTTGTAAAAAACGGTCGTAAAAACCCTTTCCGTACCCAATTCTATTTCCGCTATGATCAAAAACTAACAAGGGAACAAAAACTACATCTACGGTCTCTGGTGAGATTTCAATTCCTGAAACAGGCTCGGGAATTCCGTATTTTGAAACTTTTAAAGCAGTGTTTTCCTGCAATAAAAAATGCTTCATTTCATTACTTAAAAAATCAACTTTTGAAACAACGATACTTTTATCTTTTCCTTGTAAAATATGCATTAAATAGGTTGTGTCTACCTCTTTTTTATTCGTAATTGAAAGAAAAAGATGGTAATAAGTTTTATCCCAAATTCCAAGTTTTAAAGCTTGATTTGCAATTTTAAGACTCAGTTCTTCTATAGAATCATCGGCTAGATTTTCTCGTAATGCTTTGTATTTTTTTCTTAACGTGGATTTGTCAATCATAATAAAAATTAATAGCTCAAGGAAGATTTTAAGATCTTATAAAAAAGATAATCTGTTCGTTTGTCTTTCCTTATTGCGGTAAGGGAAACTAATCCTCCGTCTCTTCATTTTCAGTTC
The DNA here is from genome assembly GCF_900106795.1 of Aequorivita viscosa. Classification (GTDB taxonomy): domain Bacteria; phylum Bacteroidota; class Bacteroidia; order Flavobacteriales; family Flavobacteriaceae; genus Aequorivita; species Aequorivita viscosa. The sequence goes on from NZ_FNNS01000015.1 coordinate 64,980, forward strand.
CCAACGTATTTAATGTAGAAATATGAAAAATAGCATCTCCTTGATTTACAATGGGCGATTGGTTTACATTTATTATATATCCTTCATGGGGCGATGAAACCTTAAATCGCATTTTTCCATACGGGTCGGTTATTGTAGCCAAAAGTTCACCTTTTTCTACGAGTTTATTGCATTCTACTTTTACGTGAAGTAAACCGCTTTTTTGAGCGCGAATCCATTTGCTTTTTTCTATTACAACTGTTTTTTCAGTTGGTTTTGGGGCGATAAATCTTTTTCCCAACATGTCTAAATGATCCAAGAATCGCAGAACCCCATCAACCCCTTCTTTTACAATATGTTTGTTGCTTTCTCGGCTTTTTCCGCCTTCAAAAAGTAGAATTGGAATATCCATTTTCTGACACGTAATTCGGTATGATTTTTCTATGGTGTTTGAATAAACCGTAAATGGCGCATTAAAAACTTTTGCCAACTCTAACAATCTTTCGTTTCCACGCTTAATACGTATTTGAGGCGCGTTAAACCTACTAGCGCCACCTGTATGAAAATCGAGACAGTAATCGGCGTGTGGCAGAATTTTCTTTGTAAAATGGTAAGCTACCCGACTGGCAAGTGAGCCCGATTTTGTTCCTGGAAATACGCGATTTAAGTCACGGCCATCAGGAAAAGAGCGGTCTCCGTTTAAAAATCCAAAAACATTGAGAATTGGAATACAAATGATAGTGCCACGCTTGGGTTTGTTAAACTTTCGAGCAATTAGTTGCCTAACTATTTCCACTCCGTTTATTTCATCGCCGTGAATTGCTGCAGTAATTAAAACTGTAGGTCCAGGAATTTTTGAACGTTCAATAATTATCGGAATTTCGACCTTGGTAGCAGTATAGAGCTTAGCAATACTGAAATCTAACCTTCTGCTTTCACCAAGGGCAATTCGTTCGTTTAAGATTACAATGTCACGTTCTTCTTTCTTTGCCATAATTATACGTTCCGCTCAATATATTTTATGATAGAGTTTGCTATATCCTTACCTGTCGCTAATTCGATTCCTTCCAATCCTGGAGAAGAGTTTACTTCTAGAATGAGTGGTCCTCGAGCAGATTGCAGCATATCTACACCCGCGATTCCTAGTCCCATAGCACGTGCTGCTTTTAAAGCTGCGGTTTCTTCTTCATCGGTTAGTTTTATTACGGTAGCAGATCCACCACGGTGTAAATTGGAGCGAAACTCACCATCTTTGGCTTGTCTTTTCATTGCTCCAACTACTTGTCCATCAACAATAAAAGCACGAATGTCTGCTCCACCAGCTTCTTTAATAAATTCTTGAACAATTACCCTGGCTTGAAGGTTGTTAAATGCTTCGATAACAGATTCAGCCGCTTTTCTGGTTTCTACCAAGATTACTCCAATTCCTTGGGTTCCTTCAAGTAGCTTGATTATTACAGGCGCTCCACCTGCTTGATCTACAATTTCCTTCACGTTTTTAGAGTAGTTCGTGAACACCGTTTTTGGCAATCCCAATCCCGCACGCGAAAGAATTTGTAAACTTCGTAGTTTATCGCGAGATCGAACTAAGGCTTGCGATTCGGTTGTAGTAAAAACGTGCATCATTTCAAACTGGCGTACCACTGCTGTTCCGTAAAAGGTAACCGAAGCGCCAATACGGGGTATTATGGCGTCTGTATGGCTTAATTTATGCCCCTTATACATTATAACCGGATTTTTCTTCTCGATTACAATGTCGCATTTTGCGTGATTTACAACTTCTACATCGTGTTTTCGGGCTTTTGCAGCTTCAACAAGGCGTTTTGTGGAATATAGATTTGCGTTTGCAGATAATATCTTAATGTTCATTTTTGGTTCTTTAGTTTGAAGGAAAGATTTGTTTTGGTAATATCCACGATATACTTTTTACTCAAAAAATTGCGACCTAATAGAACTGGAAACCGCATTTCCTCCCTGTCGCTTAAGGTTAAATATATATCTTGAGTTTTTCCGAAAAGAATAATCTTGGTCTTTATCCGATATCGGGGTTCGGATTGACCGTTGCTGCTTTTTACAACTTTTACATCGTATTCGTCAAAAATAATTTCCTTTTCGTGATAGCTTGGGTGCTCTTCGTCAAGAAAATTACACTTTAAATAACCGTCTTCCACTTTTACATTCTTACAATGAATAGAAGAGGTATAAGCTCCAGTATCGATTTTAACTTCGATATCAAACAGATTTAGTTGTGGAAAATCCGCTTTGTCTATTCTTCCTATGCTTATTTTCAATATAAATTTTTTTGGTTATTGCAATATAAATAATATAAGTTTCAAAAGACAAATCACGAATAATTAATCGCATCAAATTAAAATAAACAGTAACGATGAAAGTGAAACAAAAAAATCAGGTTATTATCGATTTTAAGTATTGACTACCGACTATTCCTCTCAATATATCCAATTACACTTTTTGAAATGTTTTTACCTGAAGTGTTTTCGATGCCTTCAAGACCAGGAGTGCTATTGATTTCAAGTACTAATGGCCCGTTTTTAGATTGCAGAATGTCCACCCCACAAAATCCGAGACCAATTGCTTTAGCTGCACTTATAGCTATTTTCTCCTCGGCAATCGATAAGGTTATTTTTTCAGAAGTGCCACCGCGATGTAGATTGCTTCTAAATTCACCAACCTTCGATTTGCGCTTCATTGCAGCTACAACTACGCCGTCTACAACAATGGCTCGTACATCGTTTCCTTTAGATTCTTCAATATATTCCTGAAGCAGAAACTTTGCACCTGTTGCGGTTAATGTTTCAACGGTAGCCAAAGCATTTTGTGGGCTTTCGGTTAAAATAACTCCTTCGCCGTGCGTTCCTTCTAATAGTTTAATAACAATTGGCTTTCCATTGAATGTTGCCAATTGTTGTTCGTAATCAAAGAAGGATGTATAAAGTGTTTTAGGCGTTGGAATTTGGTTTTTAGCCATTATTTGAAAAGAAGTCCATTTATTGCGACTGTTTAAAATTCCAGCAGAAGAAGCTACAGTGAAAACTCCCATAGCTTCAAAATGGCTCACCACATTTGCGCCAAAATTAGTTGTTGAAGCCCCTATTCTGGGTATTATTGCGTGAAGGTCTTTCACTCTCTCGCCTTGAGCTTGAAGAAAGGCTCTTCCGTTTTCAATCCCAAGATTGCAATATGAGGGGTCTAAAACCTCAATAGTATGGTTTCGTGCTTCACCAGCATTGAAAAGACTTTTTGTGGAATAAAGAGCTTCCCCACGAGAGAGAATGGCAATGTTCATAGCGGGTTATTATAGTTGCAATTAAGTGTGAAAAGATATGGTTTATAGTCGTTTTCGACAATTAAACAGTTGTTAATCAGTGCTATTTGAATAAAGCTTTTAACTCTGTGGCATCACTTGGTTTCATTTTTCCTGCTAACACCAAACTCAACTGTTTTCTGCGAAGTGCGGCTTCGAAACGTTCTTTTTCAATAGCTGTTTCTGGAATTAACTCAGGGATTTTTACAGGCCTCCCTGTCTCGTCTACCGCTACAAAAGTGTAAATTGCTTCGTTAGAAATGCTTCGTTCGCCACTTTCACGGTCCTCAATATAAACGTCCATAAATATTTCCATGGAAGTAGAAAATGCTCTGGAAACCTTTGCTTCAACGGTAACGACACTTCCTAAAGGAATCATTTTGCTGAAAGCAACGTGGTTTACCGAAGCAGTAACTACAATACGTCTGCTGTGCCTTCTGGCTGCAATACTTGCTGCGCGATCCATTCGTGCTAATAATTCACCACCGAACATATTTCCAATGGGATTGGTTTCACTTGGCAAAACCAAGTCGGTTATTATAGTGGCAGATTCACTTGGAGTTTTGGCTGTCATTTTCAATGTTTTTTTCGCAAAGATACCGAACTATAAAAAGATGCAGGGAGAAAAAAGTTATAGAATAAAAGAGGTTTATTCGTTTTTTGAAATACAAGGACTCATCGCTCAAAAAACAAACTTTCCAAATTAATAAAATAGTTGAAAGCCAAAGAGCTTTATTCTACTTCTTGCACTAATAACCAAGCATCAGGATTTTCGCTACTTTGTATTTCCCGAAGTTTATTTAAAGCTTCAATTCTGTCTTTAAAACTTGCATAAACTACTTGGTGTAAACCAAAGCGGGTGGTTCCAATATTCATAGGTGAATATCCTTTTTCGCGTAGTTGATCTATTTTTTTGTCTGCATTTTCCTCCATTCTAAAAGCTCCAGCGACAATATGATATTTGCCAATTTCTTTTGGAAGTTGAAGGCTTACAACTGGCAACGGATTTTCAATAACAAAAGTAGCTTCCTGAATTTGGCTTTCCATTAAGGAATTGGCTTTTTGGCGCTCTGCAAAATTATACTTCTGAACTTCGCCTTCATAATACTTCATCCCACCAAAACCTGTTGCTAGAATTGCAATCGCTGCAACGGCGGCATATTTTAAATAAGGTCTTGTGCCTTTCTTTTCGGGAGATAGAACAATAGGTGCTTTCTCTTGTGTTGAAACAGTTTCCGTTTCAACTTTACGACTGATTTGTGGTGATACAAAACTAGCAAGTCCAAATGATGCAGTGTTGAAGTTTTGTTTATGAAGTGGCTCAAATTGGATAGAGTGCTCTTCATTCAATGAGAACTTTCCGATTTTATCAAGCGAAACAGTATTTCCCGAATTTAATTCTGAAATTAAACGAGCAGCAAAATTGCGAACTTTCTGAAGCGCACTTTCATAGCTGCATTTTTCCACTGAAGCAACATAGTTAGCCAACAATCCATCATTTACCTGAAGTTGCCTGTTAAACGACAAAACCTTTGATGGAGGGTTAAATGTATTGGAGTTTTCGTCGATAGACGCAGGTCTATATCGCGTTAAAAAAGCGCCAAAACCAGGGATAATTACGCACTCGTAACGGTACAATAAATCGGATATGTATGTGGAAAGTTGCATAGAAACAAAGTTAGCCATTTTTAAGGGCTATCCAATTTTTGTTTTCGGAATTTATTAACAACAAAAATTATTGTATTTTTAAATTTCCTCCCCACTGAAACTCAATGACTATGCTGTCTAAACAAGAACTTCGATATACCCTTGCTTTGCAACGAATACCTAATTTGGGAGACGTTTCCGCTAAGAAACTTCTGCGGAAAGTGGGTTCGGCTGAAGGAGTTTTTAATGAGAAAAAAAGCAATCTCGCCAAAATAGATGGCATTGGGGTAGTGCGTCTCAGGGAAATAAACATGAAACAGCAACTGGAGCAGGCTGATGAAGAACTTCAGTTTATTGAAGACAATAAAGTGGCATGGAGTTATTTTCAGGATAAAAATTATCCAGAGCGATTAAAGCACTGCTTAGATGGCCCTGTTTTACTTTTCCAGCGGGGAAACATCGATTTGGGCAACAAAAAAATCATCAGTATTGTCGGTACTCGAAAAATAACAAGTTATGGAAACGCTTTCTGTCAAAACCTTATTGAAGAATTGGCGCCTTTGAATCCTGTTATTGTTTCTGGGCTGGCGTATGGAGTAGATATTTGTGCCCACAAAGCGGCTATCGAAAACAAGCTTCAAACAATAGGTTGTTTGGCGCACGGCTTAGATCAAATCTATCCTAAAGACCATAAAAAATACATTGCTAAAATTGAAGAAAACGGAGGTTTTTATACTGAGTTTTGGAGTAGCGACAAATTTGACAAAACGAATTTCCTAAAACGTAACCGAGTTATCGCTGGGCTCTCGGAAGCCACTATTGTTATAGAATCTGCAGAGAAGGGTGGAAGCCTTGTTACTGCCGATATAGCCCATTCTTATAACCGCGAGGTTTTTGCACTTCCCGGTAGAGCAACAGACCCGCAAAGTAAAGGTTGTAATAATTTGATAAAACAACAAAAAGCACAAGTACTTACCACGGCGGCAGACATTATTTATCAACTTGGATGGGAGTTAAAGGAGGCTTCAAAACCAAGGCAAACACAGCTTTTTGTTGAACTTGATGAAGAAGAGAAAATAATCTTTCGGTTTTTAAAAGATAAGGAAAAAGAACTGTTGGATGTTATCGCCCTTGAATGTAGCCTGCCAGTTTTTAAAGTGGCAACTATTTTGATGAATATGGAGCTAAAAGGTGTGATTAGGCCCTTGCCAGGGAAATTGTTTCAGTTGGTTTGAAGACTATTGGGCCTAAACTAGAGGGCTTAGCTTTAACTTTTAATAAATATAGCCACTTCCGAAGGTTCGGGATCATGAATTTTCACGAATTCACTCGTTTTCTGAAAACGTTAGCTTAAATGATTTACGATCTATTTCACGAAAGTGACAGGCTTTCAGTCTGTTTTAAAGCCTATGCTACTTTAGTTCATAATTGTTTTGTATATCCGTTTTTTGTCATACCAGTAAAAAGGCCTGCGAATATCTGCGACTCGAGCGATAGCGAACTGGCGAAGCAAATCAGCGGGAAACAAAAATCTGAGAATGCGAAATATATCCCGCCAATCAAGCGGATTAACGCAGAATAAATGGAAGTATTTGTTGTTGGAGACTTTATATCAAAGTTGTTATTCATAGCTTTATGGTATTTTGCGGACAATCAATAATTGTTTAAAAGGAGTTAAATCTTAATTCCGAGCTATCTGCTTTCATTGCTAAATCATTCCTAAATCATTTCAAATAAAAGATGCAATCAAGTATCTTTGAACCTATGGACAATGCTTCAATAACCCTGCAAGTTTCAACGCTTCCAGATTCGCCTGGGGTTTATCAATATTATGATAAAGAAGGTAAAATTCTGTATGTAGGTAAGGCGAAAAATCTTAAAAAACGGGTTTCTTCATATTTTACCAAGACGTTCGACAATAATAAAACGCGCATTCTTGTTAAAAAAATAGCGACGATTAAGCATATTGTTGTAGAAACTGAAACCGATGCGCTGTTACTTGAAAACAACTTAATTAAAAAATATCAGCCACGTTACAATGTGTTGCTGAAAGACGATAAAAGTTATCCGTGGATTTGTATTAAGAAAGAGCGTTTTCCGCGCGTTTTTTCCACACGCCAAGTAATTCGGGACGGTTCGGAGTATTTTGGTCCTTATACCAATATGAAAACCGTTCATATTCTAATGGACTTAATTCGAGGATTATATCCGTTGCGGACGTGTAATTACGATTTATCGGTAAAAAATATAAAAGCTGAAAAATTCAAGGTGTGTTTGGAGTATCATTTAGGAAACTGTCTGGGGCCGTGCGAAGATTTATTTTCTGAAAACGAATACAACGAGAATATTGATGCCATTCGAAATATTGTAAAAGGAAATTTTAAAGAATCGCTTCACAAGTTTAGATCCCAAATGAAACAATTGGCTTCCGATTTAAAGTTTGAAGAAGCACAACGCATAAAGGAAAAGATAGATGTTTTAGAAAACTATCAGGCAAAATCTACCGTTGTAAACCCAAAAATAAACAATGTAGACGTGTTTTCCATTATTTCGGATGAGCTGTATGGATATGTAAATTTCCTTCAAATTTCACACGGAGCTATTATCCGTTCGCATACGTTAGAAATTAAGAAAAAATTAGATGAAACCGACGAAGATCTGTTGCAGCTTGCTATCGTAGAACTTCGGCAGCGTTTCAATTCCTTGTCTAAAGAAGTGTATGTTCCTTTTGAAATAGATTTGGGCGAAGGCATAAAAACCCACGTTCCTAAACTCGGTGATAAAAAGCATATTCTGGATCTTTCTAAACGAAATGCGAAATATTATAGAATGGATCGGTTTAAGCAAGCCAAAATAGTCGACCCAGAACGTCATGAAAAACGCATTATGGCACAAATGAAAAAAGATCTCCGCCTTTCTGAAGAACCTCGCCATATTGAATGCTTTGACAACAGTAATATTCAAGGAAGCAATCCGGTGGCTGCTTGTGTGGTTTTTAAAAACGGAAAGCCTAGCAAAAAAGATTACCGAAAATTCAACATAAAAACTGTTGTCGGTCCAGACGATTTTGCGTCTATGGAAGAAGTGGTGTATCGTCGTTATAAAAGATTGCTTGAAGAGGAGCATCCCTTGCCGCAATTAATCATCATAGATGGGGGAAAAGGACAACTTTCTTCGGCTTTAAAAAGCTTAGACCAATTGGGTTTACGAGGAAAAATTGCAATAATAGGAATAGCCAAACGCTTAGAAGAACTTTTTTATCCCGATGACCCCATTCCGCTTTATCTAGATAGGAAAAGTGAAACTTTAAAAATTATTCAGCAATTACGTAACGAAGCACACCGTTTTGGAATTACCTTTCACCGAAGTAAACGCAGTAAACAAGCTTTAGATACCGAATTGGAAACAATTCCGGGCATTGGCGAGAAAACGATTGTACAGCTTTTGGGGCATTTTAAAAGTAAAAAGCGAATTGCCGCCGCCAGCTTTGAAGAACTTTCAAAAGTTGTAGGAGCGAGTAGAGCTAAAAAATTGATTCAACACTTTGCCAAAAAGGAGTGAGACGTGGTGAGATTTGAGATTTAAGAAATACCATAAGTGTTATGCAACATAACATCTATAATGCGCATTCGGACTCCTAATATCTAATATCCAACGTCACTTTAAAAGACTAATAAATGAAAAAACTACTCTTAATACTATTCGTAATAATTACGGGCATTTCTTTAGCACAAGAAACAAAGAAAGACGACCTAAAAGTAGGTTTGGTGTTAAGTGGAGGAGGAGCAAAGGGCTTAGCTCATATTGGTGCGTTAAAAGTAATTGAGGAGGCTGGCGTTAGAATAGATTATATTGGTGGTACTAGTATGGGCGCAATAATTGGGGCTTTGTATGCTTCTGGCTATTCGGCAAAACAGTTAGACAGTATTTTTACGCAAACTAACTTTAGAACTTTAATTCAAGATGAAATTCCGCGTGGTTCTAAAACTTTTTACGAAAAGGAGGAGTCTGAAAAATATGCGCTTATTTTACCTTTTGAGAATTTTAAAATAGGTATTCCCTCGGGGCTTTCAAAGGGTCAAAATCTGTATAACTTGCTATCCCGACTCACAAACCACGTGAGCGATGTTTCAGACTTTGAAAAATTACCAATTCCTTTTTTTTGCGTCGCAACCGATGTAGAAACGGGCAAAGAGGTGATTTTGGATAAAGGATATCTTCCTCAAGCCGTATCTGCTAGTGGCGCATTGCCATCTCTTTTTAGACCAGTAGTAATTAATGACACGGTGTTATTTGATGGTGGCGTAGTAAACAACTACCCCGTAGATGAGGTCCGGGCTAAGGGTATGGACATAATTATTGGAGTTGATGTACAAGATAGTCTAAAAACGCGAGACAAACTGCAATCTGCTTTTCAGGTTTTGGTTCAGGTAAATAACTACCGAACCATTCACGATATGATCGATAAACGTAAAAAAACAGATATATACATCGACCCAGACATAAATGATTTTAGTGTAATTTCTTTCGATGCGGGTCGTAATATAGTATCTTCGGGAGAAGAAAGCGCATCTAAGTTTAAAGAAGAGTTAAAGCAACTTGCACAACTTCAGAAACCTGTAAAAAAGGAGCAAATAACTTTTAAAAATCTGGATACTGTTACCATAGATGAAGTAGAAATTTATGGTAATAAGCGCTATACAAGAAGTTATGTAATGGGAAAGCTGAAACTAAAAACGCCCGCCAAGCTATCTTATAAAGAGTTTAGAGATGGTATTAATAATATTTCGGCTACCGGTAATTTCCAAAGTATTAATTATAAGTTTGTTATCGACAATCAAGGTAAAAACAAATTAAAGGTTCAGTTGGAAGAAAATACTTCTCAAATGTTCCTACGCTTTGGTGCACATTATGACGATTTATTTCGAACAGCCGCTCTTGTTAATATTACACGCAAGCGATTGTTTACAAACAATGATATTGCTTCATTAGACCTTATTGCTGGAGATAATCTTCGGTATAATTTTGATTATTATATAGATAAAGGGTATTACTGGAGTGTAGGTTTTAGCTCCAAGTACCATTTTTTTGAAACAGGTGTGCCACTTAGTTTTGTCAATGTAGATGCTCCAATAGATACACCTTTACCAATTAATAAATTGTCTATAAAGTATAGCGATTTTACCAATCAATTATATTTTCAAACTCCTTTTAGAAGAACCTTTGTGTTAGGTGGTGGTGCAGAACATAAATACTTGCGATACTTATCCGAAACCATCGGAACCGACAGAAACAACTTGCCTCGCACAGTTTTTGAAAGCACCAATTACTACAGCGCTTATGGTTTTTTAAAGTACGATAGCTACGATAATAGTTTCTTTCCAAAAACAGGAGCATATTTCTCTGGCGATTTTCACTGGTATCTTTTTTCGCATGGAATGAATATAGATTTTGAACCATTTTCTATTGCAAAAGCAAAAATGGGATATGCCTATACATTTTATGAAGATTTATCAGCTCATATAACTGCCGAAGGAGGGTTTAAATTGGGAGGAAATGAAACATCTACACTAGATTTTGCTCTCGGCGGTTATGGATTTAAAGAAATGAACAACATTATTCCATTTTTGGGGTATGATGCTATTTCAATTCGAGGGAACACGTATCTCAAATCATCTCTAACGTTAGATTACGAAATTTTCAAAAAAAACCATATCACTGCTGGAGTTAATATTGCCAACGTAGGAAATGATCTTTTTGAAGATGGAAAATGGATTGATGGTATAGATTATTCAGGCTATTCTTTAGGCTATGGATTAGAAACCATTCTGGGCCCAATGGAAATTAAATACTCCTATTCTCCTGAGCTTGCTGAAAGCGAATGGTATGTAGCGTTGGGATATCGTTTTTAAGAGTTCCAGAAGTTTAAAACCTGTTCTTTTTCTTAATTGGTTCGTATGCGTTATTACGTTGCGTCGAATTATCTAAAATTATTAAGAATATAGTCAATGTATATATTGCACTAGACTGTCTTTACGTAATCTTTATAAGTGCATTGTGGGTAAGCTTCTTTTAGTATTCCATTTATTCGATATCAGGATATTTTTTTCGATATTTGTGGGATAAACATTTGAAATTATGCCCTTTTATCACAAGCTAGGTAAAATTCCACCTAAACGTCATACTCAATTCCGTAAGCCAGATGGAAGTCTATATTCCGAACAACTTTTTGGCACCGTAGGTTTCGACGGGATGTATTGCAATATCTATCACGAGCACAGACCAACGCAAGTAAAGCAAATTAAAAAACAGTACAGCGTGGCGCCAAAAATTGCAAGTGCCAATAATATGCTTTCCTTACGACTTGATGGCTTCGCTATAAAACCGGAAAAAGACTTTCTTAGCAGCAGAAAAACAGTGCTCACAAATAGCGACTGTAGTATTATCCTTGCCGCACCACAGGAGTCGCTAAGAGATTATTTTTATAAGAATACCGATGCCGATGAAGTAATCTTTATCCATAAAGGCAGCGGAAAACTGCGCACCTTCTTAGGGAATATCGATTTCAAGTACGGCGATTATCTAGTGATTCCGCGTGGAATTATCTATCAAATCGATTTTGATTCCGAAGACAACCGGCTTTTTATTGTAGAATCGAGACAACCCATCTACACACCAAAAAGATATAGAAACTGGTTTGGACAGTTGCTCGAGCATTCGCCATTTTGTGAACGCGACATCAGGAAACCTGAGCAATTGGAAACGTACGACGCAAAAGGGGAGTTTTTGGTAAAAGTAAAAAAGAATGACGATATTTTTGAAATGGTCTATGCCACGCATCCTTTTGATGTTGTCGGATACGATGGTTATAACTATCCCTACGCCTTTTCAATTCACGATTTTGAGCCAATAACAGGCCGCATACACCAACCGCCACCGGTGCATCAAACATTTGAAACGACCGCAATGGTAATATGCAGTTTCGTGCCACGTTTATACGATTATCATCCAGAAAGCATCCCTGCCCCATATAACCATAGTAATATCGACAGCGATGAGGTGTTGTATTATGTAGATGGCGATTTTATGAGCCGAAACGACATTAAACAAGGACAGATTACGCTGCACCCTGCAGGAATCGTGCACGGGCCACACCCAGGAGCAGCGGAGCGAAGTATAGGAAAAACCGAAACTGAAGAATTAGCCGTAATGGTCGATACATTTAAACCTTTACAAGTTACTGAAGATGGAATGAAACTTTCTGATGGAACATATTATCAAAGTTGGTTGGAGTAATCCTTATGGTTTTATAACTGATTACTTTAAGATATTTTGAAAATCTTGAATAAAGTTAATAGTTCGGGTAAAAAGAAATAATAAGCTATTTTAGCGGTTTGTTGGATTTAGGTAATCTAATCTTTTGATTAGTATTATTCCGCTAATTAATAAATCATTTAATTGAATATTATGAGTAAAGAAATTAAGTCGGTCGAGTACGGCCTAGAAAAAATTTTTGAAGGAGCAGAAGACTTTCTGCCCCTGTTGGGAACAGATTATATCGAGTTTTATGTGGGAAATGCCAAACAGGCAGCACATTATTATAAAACAGCTTTCGGCTTTCAATCGTTTGCCTATAGAGGGCTGGAAACCGGTTCAAAAGACACTGTTAGTTATGTGCTCAAGCAAGATAAAATTCGCTTAGTACTTACTTCTCCTTTAAATAGCAAATCCCCAATAAACGACCATATAGTAAAACACGGAGATGGTGTAAAAGTTATTGCACTTTGGGTCGAGGATGCTAGAGCCGCCTATGAAGAAACCACCAAACGAGGTGCCAAGAGCTTTATGGAACCAACGGTAGACAAGGATGATCACGGAGAAGTGGTGCGTAGCGGAATTTATACCTATGGCGAAACCGTTCACATGTTTGTAGAAAGAAAGAATTATAACGGAAAATTCCTACCTGGATTTAAAGAATGGAACTCAGATTACAATCCAGCGCCAACAGGATTTAAATTTGTTGACCACATGGTTGGAAACGTGGGCTGGGGCGAAATGAATACATGGGTAAAATGGTATGAAGATGTAATGGGCTTTGTGAACTTCTTATCGTTTGATGACAAACAAATTACTACAGAATATTCAGCGCTAATGAGTAAAGTAATGTGTAACGGAAATGGACGAATCAAGTTTCCTATTAACGAGCCTGCAAAAGGAGTCAAAAAATCACAAATTGAAGAATATTTAGATTTTTATGAAGGTCCAGGCGTTCAGCACATCGCAGTTGCTACAGACGATATAATTAAAACCGTTGCAGATTTAAGATCTCGTGGGGTTGAGTTTTTACCACCTCCGCCACAAGCATACTACGACGATATTCCGCGTAGATTGGGAGACCATATGAAAATAATGAAAGAAGACATCAAAGAGCTTCAAAAACTTTCAATATTGGTTGATGCTGATGAAGAAGGCTACCTTTTACAAATTTTCACCAAACCTGTTCAAGATAGGCCAACACTGTTCTTTGAGATTATTCAACGAATGGGAGCAAAAGGCTTTGGTGCAGGAAACTTTAAGGCACTTTTCGAATCAATTGAACGTGAGCAAGCCCAAAGAGGTACTTTGTAACTTACTCAACGTACATTAAAGTTTTAGGGCGTAAGAAAATAATCGAGGACTTTTGGTTCTTTTTCTTACGCCCTTCTTGCTTAAAAAACATGTTGTCATTTTTTTGGAACAGTAATTGTAATTTTCTTCGAAACAGAACTTATTATTCTTATGAAAAAAATACTTCCAATATTCTTACTCCTTTTTATAACCGCAATATCCTTTGGGCAAAAAGAGGCCTATGGCGATGGAGAATGGTTTAAATTTAGAGTCCATTATGGTTTCGTAACCGCTGGTTATGCAACCCTTGGAGTTGAAAGTAAAACCCTAAAAGGGAAAGAAGTGTATCACGTACGCGGATTTGGAGAAACAGTGGGGGTTTCAAGATGGTTTTTTAAAGTAGAAGACGATTACCAATCTTACATCGATAGCGAAAAAAATATCCCTTATAAATTTATACGAAAAATAGACGAAGGTGGATATACTAAAGATATTGAAGTAGATTTTGACCATAACCTAAAAAAGGCGACAGTAAAAGATAAAAAACACAATGAAACTTCAGTTTTCTCGTTCCCTGAGGAAACGCAGGACATGATTTCTGCTTTCTACTACCTTCGAAATAATTTAGACACAAAAACAATAAAAGAAGGTGATGTTATTGAAATGAATATGTTTTTTGATAAAGAAAACTTCAAATTCCAGTTAAAGTTTATTGGTCGAGAAGTTTTAAGCACTAATTTTGGCCGGGTTAATACGCTTATCTTTCGACCGTATGTGCAATCTGGTCGTGTTTTTAAAGAAAAAGAGAGTCTAACTGTGTGGGTAAGTGACGACGATAATAAAATCCCCTTACTTATTAAAGCTAATTTGGCCGTGGGATCGCTTAAAGCAACCTTGTCGGAATTTAAAGGGTTAAAACACTCATTTAAAATAATAGCAAAATAATAATTTATAATACTGAAAATTCCCCTGCATTGAAGAATTTATTTATAGCTGTACTGTTTATTTCACTTTTTACAGCTTGCGAAAATCATACTGATGAAATAGTCGAACCAACAGAAATTGAAACCGAAATTTTAATAGAGCAATACGGTTACTTACTTAACGACTTTAATGTAGTTCGTGATACAATTAGACCGGGCGATACTTTTGGTGATATACTTTTTGCCAACGGAGTTTCTCACGATAAAATCATGGAAGTGGCAACCAAGTTTAGAGATAGTTTCGACGTGCGCCGAATGGTTGTTGGCAAGCCTTATGTTTTACTTAATTCGAAAGATTCGCTCAATACCACGCAGGTTTTTATCTATGAATCTAACAAAATAGACTATGCAGCCGTTGATTTTCGCGATTCTATTTCTATAAATAATCGTCAAAAACCTGTTCGATATGAAGAACGTGAAGCTTCAGGGGTAATAAGCAGTTCGCTATCAGCTACAATGGAAGAGCAAAACCTAAGCCCTTACATGACCGATCAATTAGCAAACATTTATGCGTGGACTATTAACTTTTTTAAACTTCAGCCTGGAGATCGGTTTAAGGTTATTTATACTGAAAAATTTATAGACGATACCATCCCTGCTGGTTTGAAAGAAATAAAAGCAGCATACTTTGAACATCGTGGAAAACCGTTATATGCTTTTAAATTTGACATAGATTCTCCTGAAAAAATTTCTGGATATTATGATGAAGCAGCCAATAATTTGAAACGTGCATTTTTAAAAGCGCCAGTTAAATTTAGTAGAATATCTTCTCGATACAACCTTAACCGAAGAATTAAATATTATGGATACAAAGTACGTCCGCATAGAGGTACTGACTTTGCTGCGCCTATTGGCACTCCTATTTTAGCGACGGCAGATGGGGTTGTTACTAAATCGGAATATAGAGGTGGTAATGGAAACTATGTTAAAATCCGACATAACGGAACCTACGAAACGCAATACCTTCATATGAAAGCTAGAAATGTAAAAGTTGGCCAATATGTAAGTCAAGGGGATATTATTGGTTGGATTGGAATGACCGGAAATACAAGCGGTCCGCACGTTTGCTATCGTTTCTGGAAACACGGTAAAGAGGTAGATCCGTTTCAGGATGATACTCCATTTTCTAAACCACTTCCAAAAGAATTACACGATGCTTATTTTTCAATTCAAACACCGTTAAAAGAGAAGTTGGACTGTATTGTGTTCTAGAAATACATCTAATCTTTCCTGACGTTTTTTTTGTTTATAAACGCTATCTTTGAAAATCTAAAAAAATCAACGAAAAAATGGACAGATCTATTCAAATTATCCACTCCTATTGGGCTTATCTAGTGTTGCTTGTTGTCGTACTTGCAACAATTAATGCGCTTGCCGCATTCTTTTCAAAAAGGGAATATGCGCCGAAAGACTTCAGAATTTCCCTTTTTGGACTTATTGTAACACATATTCAATTATTAATTGGATTGGTTTTGTATTTTACCTCACCAGTTTGGGGATTAAGCAGCATTACAAATATGGGAATGGCTGCAGTTATGAAAGATTCTACCGCACGTCTTTTTGCGGTTGAACACCCTCTTATTATGATTTTAGCAGTCGTTTTTATAACAATTGGGTATTCAAAACATAAAAAGAATTTGCTTTCGCATAAAAAATTTAAAACCCTATCTATTTTCTACAGTATCGCTTTAGTGTTAATGCTAAGTAGAATTCCTTGGAATCTTTGGTTTTAATAATTGATTGATGAAATAGCTGTGAACGTAATTTCACAGAGTTGTATTAATAAAAATAGGCGTCCGTTAATTCGAACGCCTCTTTTTATGGTATAATGTCCCGTCCTGAAATAGCGATACACTAAAACCTTAGAGTAATGAAAACATCAGAAAACAGTGGGTATAGGAAACGTACCCAAAAAGACTACTCA
>NZ_FNNS01000020.1:0-39016 GCF_900106795.1 Aequorivita viscosa
GCTATCCAGATATTGAAAAGGCTTACAAATTATGCCAGAACCTATCTTGGATATTTAATAACACAAAAGATAAGACATCCGCACTCATACGCTTGGCAAAATGGTATGAAAAAGTAAGACAGGCGACCTTTAAAAGCTTCAATACTATCGCCAGAACAATGTCAATACATTATATGAACATATTAAACTACTTTGATAATCGAAGTACTAATGCTTCAGCAGAATCATTCAACGCTAAAATAAAAGCATTCAGAGCACAATTTAGAGGGGTAAGGAACGTAGATTTTTTCCTATTTAGACTAACAACAATTTTTGCATAATCCTGAAATCCCACAACTTTTGGACTTGATCCCTTGATCCCTTACAAATGTGAAATACATTTGACAGTTTTGGGAATAAAAAAAGTCCGCACTATCGTGCAGACTTTTCGCTCTAAGTGACCTTGCCAGGAATAAAATTAAGAAAGCCAAAGAAAACCTTTGTAACTCAATTTACTTTATTACCCACTAATTATAAAGATGTTATAAAGATTTTGTTGACAACTTCATTAAAACAAATTACATTCTATTTCCTAATTACGGACAAATTACGGACATTTACAAGAGCATTTAAAACACTTGTATTATGGCCAGCGTATTTTTTAGGTATCGTTCAACAAAGAATGAGGGATTTTTAACCGCCTGTTTGCTTACAGGACTACACGGCAAAAAAGATTTTCAAGCCAGAAGTAAAATAAAAGTTGAAAAAAAGTTTTGGGATGAGTACCGTAAAAACACAAAATTCCAAGATGACTACAAAAAGGATTTAAAAAAGGTTATTGACGAAAAAACCGAAAGCCTACAAAATTTTATTATTGCAAAGTTTGATGAGGTTACACAACCCGAAACAGTCAATAATGAATGGTTAAAAAACACCGTTTCTCTTTATAGCAATCCACGCAAAGCCGAAACGATCCCCAGCGATTTAATTTCTTATATTGATTTTTATGTTTCATCCCGAGAAGCAGAAGGCGAAGTAATTTCCGAAACCACGAAAACCCGCTATAAAGTTGTTCAAAATAAAATTACAGCATTTCAAGAGTACAGAGGGCAATCCATTTTAATAAAGGACATTAACAATGCCTTAAAAGTTGAATTTATTTCATTTGTTAAAATGAAGGAATACAACTTTGCCACATACCAACGTGACATGGTACATATTTTATCCTTTGCCAAACACGCCCGAACAAAAAATGTAGAAACACACCCAGAGCTGGATAACTTCAAAATAAAGATTGATTCCAAACAAAAAAAGAAAACGCAGAAGCTAAAAGCAACCCTTTCTTTTAGCGAGCTGGACGAAATAGCAAAAATTAAAGACCTCAAACCGCCCTTAGAGGATGCAAGGGATTGGCTATTAATTTCGTGTTATTGTGGGCAAAGAATTGGGGATTTTATGCGATTTAATAAAACAATGCTTTATAAGGATAAAGACATTAACGGACAGGAACAAACCTTTATAAAATTTAAACAAGAGAAAACAGGCGTTTTAATGGATTTTCCTTTGCATCCAAAAATTGTTGAGATTTTAGACCAACGAAACGGAGAATTTCCAAAAAGGATAACAGACCAGAAATATAATAAATTCATAAAACGAATATGCAGAATGGCCAAGATTAAAGAGCGTGTTAAAGGCGGAAAAATCGCAAAAACTGAAAGCGGAAACTATCGAAAACAAACAGGAAAGTTTGAGAAATGGCAATTAATTCAAAGCCATACTGGACGAAGGTCTTTTGCAACTAATTTTTTTAGAATTATGCCAATTGATGAGTTAATGTACATCACAGGCCACACCTCATCAAAATCCTTTTTAATTTATGTTAATGAGAAGGACAACCAAAAAGGAAAACGAATTAGTTACGGTAATGTTTAAATAATTGATACAATGAGCAACAAAAGCAATATAACACCAGTAGATTTAAAATCCTTTTATCGGAATAGTTACAATGGAAGCGATTTGCAGAAAATAAACAGGAACAACCCTTTACCGCATAAATGCACAATTAAAGGACAAATGTTTTACTATTACAATGCCGATTTGAGCGGGTTAATGTGGTTGAATGACAAGGAAAACAAATTAAAGTATTATGAGTTTGTAGAAGTGTACCGCAAAGGATTTGCGGAGGGTTTAAACCACTTAGAAACAAAGGAAGGTGTTAAAAGAAGGGATTATAATAAACCCGAAAAAAGAGAGCTAATAAAACAGGATTTAACGCATTTTTTTTACCAAAGGGATTTTTTACCAAATCATAAAGGCTTACAGGATTTAATGAATAAAACCATTTTAAGATGGACAGAAGAAAATATTTATAAGCAGGGTTATTATAACGGTTTACTTCATTCCATAGTAACTTTAAATAAGGAGCTAAATTTAAAAATAGGATTTCCCGAAACCTCGAATGAGGAAAATAAAACACCCGCCAAAGTTGGAAGACCAAAAGTCGAAATAAAACCCGCTCACAGTTATTTAAAATTTGAAAAGAAATCGAGTGAATTATTTTTAGAAAAATTTAAAGAAAAATTTCCAATTTCTGAACCTAAACAACTTGCATATTTAATAATTACTTTATCAGATTTTGATTATTTAGAAGTTAGACATCAAAAAGCAGTTTTTCATTCCTTTGCAGAATTTTTTAAAGGAAATTGCGGAACCTATTCAGGATTTAATGCCCATTGGAAAAACAGACATAACAAAAAGGACACGCAATTACATTATGATACAAAAGAGAAAATCAGACTTATAAAACATCAAAATACAATAATATAGCTTGATTTTATTATTTAATCAATTCAGTCAATTTTAATCAACTGCAAATCAATGAATTAGACTTAAAAGTGACATTACATTTGTTATAACATTAAAAAAACACAGTTATGACAAATGTATTATTAAGTCCAATTGAAATTGGCAACCTTATCGACAGGATAGCGACCAGAACAGCCGAACTCATCCAAACAAGACAAACCACCGTTCCCAATCCAGCGGACGACCTCATCACACCGAAAGAAGCGTGTGAGCTTTTACAATGTACCCCAGTTACTTTATGGAGGTGGGAAAAGAAAGGGCGTGTTACCCCTTATGGCATTGGAGGTAAAAAATTCTTTAAGCGTTCGGAGCTTTTAAATTCAATTGTAAAAAAATAAGGCTATGAGAAAGAGTATTTCCCACAGCCTTAAAAGTCTTTTGAGCAACATTAGACAGCGTAAAGATAAGCAACTTTTGAAGGATTACATAATCCGAACAATTGAAGATAAGACAGGCAAACCGATCCAATTACTTAGGAAAAACCACACCCAAAGAGAACTTTACAAAATTGGTTTATATTACGTTACCACGACAAACAAGGCAATTTGCGAAGCGTTAAAAATTCCCGTTGAAGCTGGAACACGTAGGAAACGAGAATTAGAGAAAGAAGGACGTTTGATAGCGTCCGCAAAGAAAAGGATTTGCCCATTTACAAAGCATCCAGCAAGGTTTTTAACGACCAATCCAGACCAATATAGAGAACTATTGAAATGAGTGTAAAGGCTTCACAAAAAGCCTTTATTTCTCATTACATCAAACTGGATTTTTTCAATAATAGCAATTTGAAAACGGACATTCAAAACCGTATTTCAAATGAAAGTGAAATTAACTTTCAAAAAGCATTGGAGAACATTCAGGGCGACAATAAAGAAACCAAAGGCGTACCGTTTTCGGAATTGGCTTTATTAGCAATGGCCTATTTCTTTGAGCGTATATTTCCCGAAAATGTACCGCTCAAGGATTCGGACTACTGTATCAATTCCGTTAAAGGTTACTTTGACGCCTGTAATAACACCCCCTACACCCCTATTTATGAAATTGATACAACCTATCACAAGTTAAGAGATACGGCCTTATTTCGTGCCTGTTACCTTATAATTCAATCCGCTTGGTTTTTTAATTCAGAGCATTTCGGACGACATCAATATTTGGAATATGCGAGCCACTACATAAGGACAGGCGAACAATTACCAGTTAATAAATATCAATATGACAAAGGTGACCTATTTCGGAAATATGCCCGAATTGATGAAAAGCGAAATACAAAACACCACCCCAAAGGCGAACCCGCTTTTAAATTTGTTGAACAATGGTATTATTATATTCTGTACTTGGTATGTAAAGAGTTAGAAATTCCTACAAACCATTTTAAAACTACTTTAAAGGACTTTAGAGAATACAACCCACTAACTAAATGCCCAAAAATATTAAGAGCGGAAACCCCCTTTAAAGTGATTGAGTGCGACATTAAAAGTGCCTTTCCTTCATTC
The DNA here is from genome assembly GCF_900106795.1 of Aequorivita viscosa. Taxonomy (GTDB): domain Bacteria; phylum Bacteroidota; class Bacteroidia; order Flavobacteriales; family Flavobacteriaceae; genus Aequorivita; species Aequorivita viscosa. Next base: position 4,335 of record NZ_FNNS01000020.1, read on the forward strand.
CTTGACCTTCAAACTGGATCACGTATAAAAGATGAGGTTTATACTAATTTAATGGAGCGGAAAAATATAAACAGATCCGATGCAAAAGTATTATTCAATTCTCATTTGAATAGTGGAAAGTATAAGACCAAAGAGCAAATAAAAAACTTTTTAATTGAATGTGGTTATACAGCTACACCAGCAAATGAGATAACGAAATACACAAATGGCAAAATAAAATTTATAGTCCACATGTCCGAATTGGAGCAATGCGCAATACAAGATTTTATAGAAACTAATACTTTAAAAAATGCCGTGCGCCTTCACGATTCTGTTTTGTTTATTGATAGTGGAATGAAGGATTTAAACCTAAAGGCCGAAAACGGTTTAATCGAATTTGGAATGAGTGTTTTAAAGAAACCCGTATTTTCAAATAGTTTTGGTTATTCAAACAAAAGTTTACGATTTGCCTACATTTCGAGCGTACCACCAGCAACAAACGAAGATTTTAAAAATTTAATCCGTAAACAAGTATTGACAAGGCCAAAAGTAAAAGGAGAAGCAAACGGCTTTAAATTCTACACCGAGAAATACGAATATATTTCAGCATCCTTTGACCTCAACCAAAAATACAGTTTTGAGGAATTTATTTTCAATTGTAGGGAAATGGTTTCTACTCTTAACTATTTAAACGGCAAACCAATTTCAAAAACATTACTGTATTTAATCCTTTCCCACATACGGCAAAACAGCAACGTAATTTTTAATCTTAGATTTCTTTATAGGGAACTTTTAAAGCAAAGAACCCGAATTGACGATGTTATCACAAGGCAAAGAGATTTTGAGTTAACAGAAAGCCTAACATTCAAAAGGAAAATTGATTTTCTAAATGCGTTAAATAAAGCAAGAGGAGAAGTAAACAAAAAAGTAAGATTGAAACACCTATTCCGAACGCTGGAAAAGAGAGTTTCAAAACAAGATTTCTCTTTTATCGACTACAAAATGAAGGGAAAGGCAAAAACAAACGAACTTGCAAAGACTATTATGTTGAGAATTAATGTTTTAATCACTGGAAAAATAAGAAACACCTATGCTCAAAACGCTAATACGAACCCTCTTTATAGTATTATTTATAAAGAGGGTACAAATTACAGGTTTGAGCATCATAAAAAGGCAAACAAACACCGATTAATACAACGAAAAATACAAGCCTATGAAAAGGAATTATTAAGAGTAAACCGATTAATAAACAACAGGGAAACGGTTATTCAATACTTATTTATATTGGCCGAGCTTACAGGATTGGAGATAGACCAAAGCATCAAAGCCAATCCCGAAACGATCCAAAAGGAAAAGGCGTTTCTAATTCAGCAAATAACAGGAGCGGAATACAAAAGCACCCAGCAAGCGGAAAAGGCTTTTAATAGTTTATTTGTGCCAAAACCACCAAAGGAGATTGAAAGCCACATCCCCACACTAAAAGACTTTTGTACATCATTAAAACATTCAGCATTCAATATTGAAATAGAGCAAGCATACAGCAGAGGAAGCCAATTTTTTGATGAATATTTGAGATTTCACAAATTAAACGAAACCCCTAAAACAGTAAAAGCATTAAAACCAAAAACAATTGATTTCCCCCAGCTGGATTTTGATGACTGGAAATAGTGTTAAAATGTGAATAACAATTGGATAAAACACTGACAAACAGCGAAAAACAAGCCTTTTTAATGCTTATTTTTATATTATGGAGTATGAAATATCAAAACGGTTAAGAGCTTCAATACAAAAGGAAATTGAAGGCAAAGGACATCATAACAGAAAAGTAATTTTCGGAGCTATGGCAAAGGAAGTATTTAAGGACATTAGAAGCACCGCAATACTAACAGGCGATAAAGTGGAAATGTTCAGTTTCTAATCTAAAGTAGTTTAAAGTAGTTATGGCAAATACAACAGGTAAAAAGTTTGGAGGGCGTACAAAAGGCACACCCAATAAAACGACACAGGAAATGCGGGATTTTATGCGGGATTTTTTGAGCCGAAAATTTGAGAAATTAGATGAGGTTTTCGACCAATTAGAGCCAAAAGAAAAGATTAACGCCCTTTTAAAGATGTTACCATACTTAGTGCCTAAACAGATGCAAATGGACTTAACAGCAACCCAGAAGCAAGAGCAAAAACAGGATTTAAGCAAGTTAACAGATGCTGAACTTCATACATTAATAGAGTTAACCGATAAGGTACAAACAAGTAAAAATTAATATCTTAAAAAAAGCGAACAAATGAAAAGGATACTATTAAAAACAGACAATAAAAAAATTGAGTTAATAAAAAATGAAGCCACCAATTCGGCAAAAACCTTGAACAACTTAATAAAAGAAAGTGAAAAGGTTTGTAAAACCACATTTTCAAAAGACGAGCGGAACGGCATACGTGACGAAGGTATGGAGTACATTAAAAAGTATTTAAAACCTCAATTTCCATTCCCAGAGGGTGACGAAAACGTAAATTTAAAAATCTTAGGTATTGACCTTGAACCATTGGAAAAATTCATAAAAGGGAATTATCCAATATGGCGGAATTATCCAATAGAACAAAATGAAAACGGAGTTTTTGAATTGGTAGCAGAACCCAAACAAATTGAGGGCTGTTATACCTTCACCGAAAACGACAAGCAAGTAAGAGGGTACGAATTGGCCGTTCAAATCAGCGACCTAATAAATACAGCAATAGAGGAAAAATACATTCCAGAAAGCAACGCCCATAAGTTGTTTTTATTTGGTAATATCATAACATCAAACCCACACCAAACGAGGGCAATACCAAACCCCGACCGAATAAGTCGAATAAAGTAGAACAGGCGACCAAACCAATAAAATCGAATAAACAAATAGTAAAAAATGAAAGTAGGACGACCAAAGGGAAGCAAAAATAAAAGCACCGCAGAAGTACGGGCAAAGTTTCAGGAGCTAATAGAAAACAATCTTTCCCAGTTTCAGGACGACTTGAATAGCTTAGAACCACTTGAAAGGCTTAATATACTTTTAAAGTTATCAAAGTTTGTACTACCAACATTAAAAGCAACCGATATTGTAGAGGACACAAAAAACGTTTTAGAAATTAGTTTTTATGATCCCGAAAAAAAGGAATATGAAACAATCAGTACAGATACGGACAAATTTAGAATTACTGACATTTATAACCCAGACAGGGTTAAACAATAGGCAAATAAAAACCTTGCTATCAAAAGCCTATGGAATATTTATTTCAGGTGACGAAACAAAAGCGGAAATTATTGATTCCCTTAGTGCCTATTTTGAGAAGTACGACCACAAAGGCGAAAAGCCGTTATTTTTATAATATAAACAAAACCGCTTTTTAGGTTTGTTCCCCGTTCGGTTGCTCATCATCCGAGCGGGTTTTTTTGTATCTTATAAAATAATTTAATTACCTTAGAAAAAATATCCCGTTTTTAACTCAAAATAAGAGCCTAAAAAATGTTTTCGGACAATTCACGGACAAAAAAAGGGTGCTAAAATTAATTAACACCCTGTTTATTAGCCTGTTAAGCTGTAATACTTGTGACCTTGCCAGGATTCAAACCTGGAACCTCCTGAGCCGTAATCAGGTGCGCTATTCAGTTGCGCCACAAGGCCGTGATTTTTATAATATAAATAGACTTATCAGTCTAAAAACAAGCTTTTGAACGTTGGTTTGGCTTGCTATATTGTTCTAATGGGGTGCAAATATAAAAAATACTAACACTTACCACAAGTAAAATCGTAAAATTGATGATTAAATTATTTCGGCACTTAATCCGGCGTCTAAAAGGATTGTACAACGTGGCTTTAACTCATTGAAATCGCCTGTTTTAACGGTACACTTCCCTTTATAGTGAACAAGTATGGTACATTGCTCTGCCTGTTCGGGAGTATGATCACATGCATAAATAAGTGTATTTATTACGTGATCAAAGGTGTTTACTTCGTCATTATATAGCACAATTTCGTTCTGATTGCTTTCCTGTTCAGCAACCGATATATCTTCTTGTATTTTTTCTTTGGTACTCATAACTTCTATAAAATTCTAAAAATAAATTTGAAAAGACAAATCAATCAATACTCTTTAAACGTATTAATTTACAAATTTAGCAGCTACCCATCTATTTTTCTCTTTATTCTCAACGAACTCCATTCCTAAATTATTGCAACAATCAGTTATAATAGGTAAATCTTCGTTGTAAAAACCACTTAGATAAAGCGTTCCACCTTTGTTCAAACTCTTTTGATAGGTTTCCATATCGTTTAAAAGAATATTACGGTTAATATTGGCGATAATTGAATCGTATTTCCTTCCAGGAAGCAATGAAGCGTCGCCAAGCTCTACGGTAATTGTTTTACAATTATTACGCTGCGTATTTTCTACTGAATTTTCATAACACCATTCATCAATATCTATGGCCTCAATTTTTGACGCACCACGCATTTCGGCTAGAATGGCGAGTACGGCAGTACCACACCCCATATCGAGAACGGTTTTACCTGTAAAGTCATTTTCAAGTATAAATTGCAACATCATAAAAGTTGTTTCGTGATGTCCTGTACCAAATGACATTTTTGGTTCTATTACAATCTCGTATTCAAAACTTTTCTTGGGATGAAACGGAGCTCTAACGGTACATTTTCCATCCACTTCAATAGGATCAAAGTTTTTTTCCCATTCCGAATTCCAATTTACCTGTGCTATTTCTAAATGACTATAATCTATCTGGAATTCTTCAGAATTTAATATATCAATCGTTTCCAAGATAGCTTCGTTCCATTCGTCTTTTTGGATATATGCTGTTACTCCTTCCTCGGTTTCCACAAAACTTTCGAATCCGGCGTATCCCAATTCAGCAATCAATATTTCAGTACCGGGTTGAAGCGGCGCCACTTTAAAAATGTATTCTATATAAATTTGCGACATATTTTTTGGTTTAAAAGCGTAAATAAAAGAGTCTAGATTCTAGAGACTAGACAAAATAATAAAGCAGAAAAAATTAAGGGCGAGAAGATTATACTTTTCAAAACTTCGGTTTCTAATAACCTTGTTTTAGTCCAAAATTATTCAATCAATCTATAAATTCTTAGCACCGCACCCCACTCCCTTTTCTTATGAAAATGAATTAATGATTTTCATAAAACTATCAACTTTCATGGAAGCGCCACCAACAAGCCCGCCATCTACATCTTTCTGTCCAAATATTTCTTTGGCGTTTTCTGGCTTAACACTTCCGCCGTATAGGATTGAAACGCCATCGGCCACTTCTTTTGTGTAAGCATCTGCAATCGTATTTCGAATAAACTCGTGCATTTCCTGCGCTTGTTGTGGGCTCGCAGTTTCACCAGTGCCTATCGCCCAAACTGGCTCGTAAGCTATAACAACCTGCTTCCAAGCTTCATTTGAAATATGAAATAAACCTTCCGTTATTTGGGTTTCAATTAACTCAAAATGAGATTCGTTTTTACGATCTTCTAATTCTTCTCCGATACAAAAAATCACCTTCATATTGTTTTCCAAGGCAGTATTTACTTTCTCGGCAAGAACTGCATTATCTTCATTAAAGTATGCACGTCGCTCGCTATGACCAATAATAACGGTGTTAACACCAACACTAGCTAGCATTTTAGCCGAAACTTCACCTGTAAAAGCGCCCGATTCATTTTGATTCATATTTTGAGCAATAACTGTTACTGGATGATCACGTAGCGACGTAAAAGCGTGGTGCAAGTTGGTGTGCGCAGGAGCTATCATAACTTCCACATTCTCTGGAATTACTTGCTTTTTTAAGTCGACTAAAAACATTTCTGTTTCAGCCAAGTCATAATTCATTTTCCAGTTTCCTGCTGCTATTTTCTTTCTCATAATTGGAGTTGTTAAGTTATTAGGTTATTGGGGTTATTGAGTTATTGGGTTATTAAGTTATTGAGTTATTATTGTACTAAATAGATTTTTAATCGATTTTAGAAATTTTAAAAGGACATAAAACATCCTTTCTTAAAAATTAATATCATTACTGAATACTGATTACTGATTTACTGAATCACTGCCTACTAATCTTCGGGTCCAACCATCCATATACAATATCGACAAAAATATTGATTAAAATGAACAATGAAGCGATAACCAGTACCGCGCCCATTATAACTGGCAAATCTAAAGTGTTTAGAGCGTTAACTATTTCTTTTCCCAGACCGTTCCAGCCAAAAATATATTCAACGAAAACAGCACCAGCCAGCATTGAAGCAAACCACCCTGAAATAGCAGTAACTACTGGGTTTAATGAATTTTTTAAGGCGTGCCTCGTAATTATTTTATAATATGACAAGCCTTTTGCTTTGGCTGTTCTAATGTAATCTTGATCTAAAACTTCTAATAGTGAATTTCGCATCAATTGGCTCACAACTGCAAGTGGTCGAATTCCTAGAACAACCGCTGGAAGAATCAGGTTTTTCCATTGTATATACTTCCCGTTTCCGAAATCGTCAACTTCATACAGACTACCGGTCATGTTTAAATTAGTGTATTCGTGCAACAGAAACCCAAAAATCCAAGCAAAGATAATTGCGCTAAAAAACGACGGAATACTCATTCCTAAGGTGCTTAGTAATTGAATCATTTTATCTATAATTCCGTCTTTAAACAGCACGGATAGAATCCCCAAAATAACGCCAATTACCATGGCTATAATAATAGCGGATACAGCCAACACAAAAGTATTTGGAAGGGTTTCGACAATAACCTCGCTTACTTCTTTTCCGTTTTTTTGAAATGATTCCCGCAAATAAGGAAACTTTAAAACTGTGGTTGTATTTCCAATCGAAAATAATTTTGTAGCCGTATATTTCCCTTCTTTAAGAAAAGTATAGTCTTCTGGGTTTTCACTGTGAAATGAAATGGGAGACAAGTCATTCAGGTATCGGATATATTGAACAGAAACGGGTTGATCAAAGCCGTACTTCTTCTTTACAACAGCCAGTTGTTCAGCGGTTTCATTTTGACCGAGCATCATACGAGCCGGGTCACCTGGAAGAATGGTAAACAAGATAAAAATAATAGTTACCACTCCGAAAAGGGTTAACAAAGCATATCCAAGTTTTTGAAGTACGTAAATTGTCAATTTATCCTGCGTTTATATCATTCATTGTTAATGATTTGTACTCAAAATCGTCTCCAAAAAGCTGTTTGGCATATTCTTCAATCGTTGTATTAAAACCTGCTTTCTTTCTGCGCTCATTAACGGTTTCAGGATTCTCTATAGGCCAGATAAAATTTACGTCGTCTTCCATTCTACCCTGTGTACCATAAACTTGTGGTCTATTTTCATTCATTAAATATCTGTCTTCCATCATGGCTACTAAATTCATCGGAATTTCGCCCTTTGCTCCTGCTTCTTTAATAATAGGAAGGTATTGCGCAATTTTATTTGAATGTTGTAACACATACCATGCAACGGTATTGGTTGGTTCGCCTACCATCGACTTCCCTGGATAACCTTTAGTATTGAATATTTTTTCAATATAATTCATATTTGAACTATCGATAACAACTTGCATTTTCCACAAATCGCCGCTGTATTCAGCTTCAGTAAGCCCCATCTTCTCCCCTAATGCCGCCCTTTCTTCTGGAGATTTTGCCTGCATCAATTTTCGATACTTTTGATCGAGTGCTCCAATGCTATCCAAGTGCCGTTTCATATTTAAATCGAGACTCGGTTTCGCATTTTGAAGAACGGGAAGTTCCAATTTATGTGCATCATTCCAATGTAATTTTTGCTTGATGGTTCCCTTATCCAACTCCAGAATTCCAGGATTACTCCTAACAATAGTTTTCAGCGTAGTTTCATCACAGAAATAAAACTTAAAATTTAGTTTGTAATCCTCTGCCAAAGCTTCAGTTGATTCCTGCGAAGAGGCAGAAAGTCCAATAACATTGTAACCATTTTTCAAGGCTTCATCGGTGACTTTTTTAACGGCAGGATATCCGTCTTTTTCAGTATTTCCGAGGCTATATGCTATAACAACTATTAAATTTTCTTCTTCTAAATAATGTGAAGTATAGTCTTCGCCATCACGTTCTATCATAAAATCGTGGATTGGAGGCACATAACCCTCTTGAACCATTTTTGTTTCAACATCAATAAATTCACCATGTACTTGTGGGTAGTCGCCTTGCGTTGTAATAATTTGTTCCTTTCCGTCTACCACAAATCGCCAGTGGTAATCAAAAATAGGCTGAGGGGCATCATCAGGTGTACTCATTCCTTCTTGGATATTAGCTCCAATTTTATAAGGGCGGAAGTCTATTATAGGCAGGTGCATTAACACATAATATGCTATTCCTAAACACGCAATAAATGAAGTAAGAATAAGTAAACCGCGACCTTTACTTGTGAAAATAGGGTGAATATATTTTTGTCCAAAGAATAGCACCAAAATCAACACTAGCAAGATAATATCTTTTGTGAAGGATTCCCAAGGTGTAAGTGGCATGGCGTCGCCAAAGCAGCCACAATCGGTTACTTTGTTGAAATAAGCGGAATAAAATGTCAAGAATGTAAAAAATACGATCATTAATAAAAGCGACCAGATAGTTAGTTTTTTAAAATGGCCTAAAAGCAAGGCAATTCCGAGTAAAACTTCGACGATAACCAAAACGATCGCTATTAAAAGCGCGAAAGGAACCAAAAATTCGAGCCCAAGCACTTCTGGAGCGAAATAATCCTTTAGTTTAAAAGAAAAACCTACTGGATCATTTAATTTTATTAATCCGCTAATTATAAAAAGCGCTCCAACAATAAATCTAGATATTGCTACTAATATTTTCATTCGTCTATTTTCTTAATTCTTTATTCTCTTCTCTTTGCTCTTTATTCTCTCTTCTATTATCCAAATGTATCAACGCAAACACTGCATAATTAATCATATCTTGATAATTTGCTTCAATTCCTTCAGAAACCCTTGTTTTACCTTGATTGTTTTCAATTTGCTTTACCCGCAATAACTTTTGAAGAATCAGATCTGTTAATGAGCTCACGCGCATATCCCGCCAAGCCTCACCATAATCGTGATTTTTATCCATCATTAGCTGCTTTGTTTCGGCAACGTGCTCGTCATAAAGTTGGGTTGCTTCTTCTAGATTGAGGTCAGGTTGCTCAACAACGCCTTTCTCAATTTGAATTAAGGCCATAACAGCATAATTTACGATTCCTATAAACTCACTGGCTTCGTCCTCCTGAATTTTTTGAACTTGGTTTTGTTGCAAACCTCGTATGCGTTGTGCTTTGATAAAAATTTGATCGGTCAACGATGGGAGTCGCAGAATTCGCCACGCACTTCCATAGTCGTGCATTTTATTGATAAACAGCGCTCTGCATTTTTCAATTTGTTCATTGTATTGATTTGAGGTGTCTTCCATTTTCTAGGTGTAAGATTTTGTGTAAATTTCGCTTAAATAAATCAATCTAAAAAATTGCAAACCCTCAATTGCCACGGCAACCTTATAGAACTTGATTCGCCCAAAGTTATGGGTATTATCAATATTACGCCCGATTCATTTTATGACGGAGGTAAAAGTTTTTCTGAAAAGAACATTTTAAATCAAGCCGAAAAAATGCTTTCTGACGGCGCTACATTTCTAGATATTGGAGGTTATAGCACGCGCCCTAATGCCGAAGAAATTTCTGAAAGTGAAGAAACTAAAAGAGTCGTAAACGCTATTGAACTAGTTTTAAAAAAATTCCCGCAAACCTTAATTTCTATAGACACTTTCCGAAGTGATGTCGCAAAAAAATCTATTGAAACGGGTGCTGTACTGGTAAATGACGTTTCTGGCGGAACGCTGGATAGCCATATGTTTAGTACTGTAGCCGAGTTGAAGGTTCCTTACGTTTTGATGCACATGCGGGGCACACCTAAAACAATGTCTAAGCTTACAGACTATAACAATGTTACAGTTGATGTACTGAAAGATTTATCGGGGAAAATTGCAAATGCCCATGCGGCAGGAATCAATGACATCATTGTTGATCCAGGATTTGGTTTTGCTAAAACCCGTGAACAAAATTTCGAATTAATGGGTAATCTTGAATTATTTGAGAATTTGGATGTACCTGTCTTGGTTGGAATATCGCGTAAATCGTTCATTCAAAAAACGCTAGGAATCGATGCCGCAAGTGCACTTAATGGTACATCTTCACTAAACACGGTTGCCCTTGTGAAGGGAGCAAAAATACTTCGTGTTCATGACGTTAAAGAAGCTGTTGAGTGTGTGAAATTGATTGAAAACCTAAATCCGTGACCGCAAATCATTGATTTTTTTAAACTACTTTTACAAAAAACAATCGCCTTTGGATTTTCTAGACATTAGGATTTTAGACATTCTAGACATTGTATTGGTAGCCTCGCTGTTGTATTACCTTTATAATTTGGTAAAAGGAACTGTGGCCATCAATATTTTGGTGGGTATTATTATTGTTTACACGATTTACGTGGTTACTCAGCTACTCGAAATGGAATTGCTAAGCAAAATTCTCGGAGGGTTTTTAGGTGTTGGTATGTTTGCTTTAGTAGTAGTTTTCCAACCCGAAATTCGAAAGTTCCTGCTAATGTTGGGGTCGACAAATTTTAATGCAAGACGACGGATTCTTAAACAATTTCGGTTTTTTGGAACTGATAGTGGACCAAAAATGAATTTAGAAGGCATTATGGCAGCTTGTAAAAAGATGGCGAAATCTAATACGGGGGCTTTAATTGTTATTCAACGAAATAATAGCCTCGATTTTGTAAAAAACACTGGAGATCAAATGAACCTTGAGGTTAATCAACCCATTATAGAAAGCATATTTTTTAAAAATAGTCCGCTGCACGATGGGGCTATAATCATTGAAGAAAATAGAATTACTGCAACCCGAGTCATTCTTCCTGTTACCAATGACCGAAATATTCCGCTTCGATTTGGCTTACGCCATCGCGCTGCAGTTGGAATTACCGAAAAAACTGATGCTGTTTCGTTAGTGGTTTCTGAAGAAAACGGACAAATTTCGTATGTAAGGGATGGTGACTTTGTACTTTTTGAAGATACGGAGGAGTTGCTCAAAATTTTAAAGAAAGATTTGAGTTAAGGAGCCGCTCAACTAATCCAACTTAGGTTTCAATTATAAATCTAAACGACCTCTTCCTTCATAAATTGGACTTCGTACAGGTTTCTGTAAAAACCATTTTCAATTTTCAGTAATTCATTATGGTTTCCTACTTCTACAATTTTCCCAGCATCCATTACTATAATTTTATCAGCTGTTTTAATAGTTGCCAAACGGTGAGCAATAACAATAGAAGTCCGATCCTTGGTTATTTTTAAAGTCGCAGTTTGAATCATTTCTTCTGAATATGTATCTACAGAAGAAGTAGCCTCATCTAAAATTAAAATACTCGGTTTACTAACATAAGCTCTTAAAAACGAAATTAGTTGTCGTTGCCCGGACGATAGCATGCTACCACGTTCCTTTACGTTGTAATCATAACCTTCGGGAAGAGATTCAATGAACTTATGAACACCAATTTCTTTGGCTGCCGCAATTACATCTTCTTTAGAAATATCAGGGTTATTAAGGGTAATATTGTTTAAAATTGAATCGGCAAAAAGAAAAACATCTTGCAACACTACAGCAATTTGATTTCGAAGTGAAGCCAATTTGTAATCTTTTACCGAGATATCATCAATCAATATTTCGCCGCTGTCTATTTCATAAAAACGATTCAAAAGATTGATAATAGTTGTTTTTCCAGCTCCTGTAGAACCCACAATAGCTACGGTTTCACCAGGGTTTGCGATAAACGAAATTCCCTTTATTACTTCTTCATCTGGGTTATATCCAAAATGAACATTTTTAAACTCAATTTTACCGTTAGTATTGGTATAATCTATCGTACCCGTATCGGCAATATGCGATTTGGTATCTAAGATTCCAAAAACCCTATTGGCAGCAACCATACCCATTTGTAGGGTATTGAACTTATCGGCAATTTGTCGCAACGGTCTAAAAAGCATTTCTGCATATTGAATGAACGCTGTAATAATACCTAAGGTTACAAAACCGCCCCCAATAACATTTAGACCTCCGTACCAAACAACCAAACCTGTTGCTATAGCCCCGGCCATTTCTGCAATTGGAAAGAAAATCGAGTTATACCACACGGTTTTAATCCAGGCTTTTCTGTGGCTTTTATTTATTTCGGTAAAACGATCATATTCTGTTTTTTCACGAGTAAAAATCTGAACTATTTTCATACCCGTTAAACGTTCCTGCACGAAAGAATTTAAGTTAGCAACTTGGTTCCTCACATCTTCAAAAGCAACCTTCATCGCTTTTTGAAAAACCCGTGTTGCATAAAGAATAAACGGTAAAACGATAAAAACAATCAATGATAATCGCCAACTTTGTGTAAGCATAAACCCAGCTATTACTATCATTTTCAACAAATCGCTTATTATCATAAACAAGCCTTCACTAAAAATACTGGATATTGTTTCCACATCATTAACCGCTCGCGTAGTTAATCGCCCTACAGCACTTTTATCAAAATACTTCATTCTGAAGCTCATCATAAGTCGGAATAACTTCTGACGTAGATCACGAATTACACTTTGACCGAGCCAGTTGGCATAGAAAATAAAGGCAAATTGAAAAATGACCTCTAGCATTAAGACCACTAGCATCAAAATGACGTATTTCATAAAGCCTTCCCCATCTTGTGGAACAATGGAGTCGTCAATCGCCAATTTTAATAGGAATGGCCGCAATACAGCTAGCCCAGACATTATAATTGCTGCTAAGGCTACAAAATAAAATGCCAAACGGTACGGCTTTGTAAATGCCAACAACCGTCTAAACAGTTTAAAATCGAATGCGTTACCTGTGTTTTTTGACACTTTTATTTTTAATTATTTAATTTGAAAACGGTCTGTTTTAATTCAGACCTAAGAATCAGTTTCAAAGCTATGCTGCTATTTAATCTTAAAAAAAATGGCCTCATTGCTATTTATTTATTCAGAAATATATTTTCGGGATAAATTACTTTTTTTAAATATAATCCGTGGGCTGGTGCTGAGGCACCCGCTTCTCCCCTATTTTTACTTTTTAATATTTTCTGAAACGCCTCTAAGGTGGTTTTTCCAAAGCCTACGTCCAATAACGTTCCAACTATCGCACGGACCATATTTCGCAAAAAACGATCTGCCGCAATTGTGAATAGTAATGAATTCCCGTTAGATTCCCAATAAGCTTTTTCGATTTTACAATTGTACGTTTTTACATCGGATTTTGACCGCGAAAAGCATTGAAAATCGTTATGGTACAATAACGATTGTGCAGCTTCATTCATTAAATGTACATTCGGTCTGTTGTAAAGTTGATAGGCAAAATCCTGTGAAAACGGATCTTTCCCGAGTGCTATTCGATATTCATATGCTCTTTGAATTGCATCAAATCGCGCATGGGCATCAGATTTAACGTGTACGATACGTTTAACTGAAATATCATTGGGGAGAAAAGAATTAATCTTAAATACAAATTGCTCATTATTTTTGAGGTCTTCAAAATCAAAATGCGCAAATAGTTGTTTTGCGTGTACGCCAGTATCTGTTCTTCCCGCTCCCATTATTTTAATTTCTTTCCGAAGTAAAGTTGATAGCGTTTCTTCCAAAACTTGTTGTACGCTAATCTGTTTGGGTTGGCGTTGCCATCCATAATACCCTTTCCCGTTATATGCTATTTCAATAAAATACCGCAATTTATTGTTATTTCAGAATTTGCAAAATTACGATTTTAGTTTAGGAGTTTCAGGCATTAGAAGTTTAAAAGTTTTCCCAATTATAGCAGAGTCTGCTTTATTAACGGGATGAAACCAAAATAATAAATATCTTCGCAATTCTGTAATTTCAATATTCTATTTTGAAGAAAATTCTGCTACTTAGCGACACCCATAGTTATATAGACGATAAAATTTTAAAGCACGTTAAACAAGCCGATGAAGTTTGGCATGCTGGTGATATTGGTGATCTTTCGGTTACCTATGCCATAAAAGAACTTAAACCTCTACGTGCTGTGTATGGTAATATAGATAGTAAAGAGGCGCGGATGGAATTTCCACTTCACAATCGTTTTATGTGTGAAGGTGTTGATGTATGGATTACCCATATTGGTGGTTATCCAGGGCGGTACAACCCTTCTATTAGACAAGAAATTTATACCAATCCTCCAAAGATTTTTATTTGTGGGCATTCCCATATTCTGAAAGTTATGCACGACAAAACAACTGGGTTACTGCATATGAATCCAGGTGCCGTAGGAAAACACGGGTTTCACAAGGTGCGAACGATGCTACGATTTGAAATTGATGGAGAAGTAATTCAGAATTTAGAAGTTATTGAGTTCGAACTTCGGTAAGAATTTACATTTGCTGGGCAAAGAAGAATTCACTCAGCTACCTTGGCCTAAACAAGTAATTGAAATTCTTATTAAGAAACTAAGCTTCCCTTGATCTAAAACGGGATTTACTATTTTCTTGATAATTAGCTTAATTAGAGGTGGACATCTTTTCAAAACTAAAAACAAAAAACCCTCAAAGATGGCGTTCTCTGAGGGTTTTGCACTAATATACCAAGATTGGTTTACCGTAAACGATCAACAGATTTTACGAGGTCCTCATCCCTTTTAATGGCCTTATTGGCCAGCACTAAAAACACGATAGAAATGATGGGAATAAAAACCCCAATACCCTTCTCTGAAACCAAAGTCTCTCCGGATAAAGTGAGCGATCTGTAAACGAAAACTCCTAGTAATACAAAATTTAATAATATGTTTAAACGGTTGATCACAAATTGTGATTGTCGTTTTTTAAAGCTAAAAATTGAAACAATTGCAAAAATAATAGAAAGAAAAATCAATCCAAAAATTAATGGTTCACTGCGTTCTATTAGTACAGAACCATCTTCTCCTAAAATTGTAGGAAACCATATAAACAGTGCTGCCATTACCAAGGCAGAAACAATTAAATATAGGGTTTGTATGCGCTGAATCATCTTTTAAAAAATCAATTGTGTGGCAAAAATACTGTTTCTTTTTAGAAAAAATACCCACAAAATTTAATTTATTATCGTATCATTGCAGTATCTATGTGTAACCAATTCAATCAAGGTTACTTAGTCTTCAAAAAAACTTTCAACGTACTTGCCTTCTCAAAGGAAATTTATAGTATAAACTTAAACTACACGATTTTTTAGATGTTTGAAATATCAGAATTAAAGAGTAAAAAGCTACCTGAGCTTCAGGAGATAGCAAAAGAACTTAATGTGCCTAAATATCGCACTCAAAAAAAACTTGACTTGGTGTATCAAATTCTTGATTACCAAGCTGCCAATCCCAAGGCAGTTGAAGCTGTAATAAAGACAGAAGACCCTAAGCCTGAGACTAAAAAACCAGAGCAAAAGGCTACCCCTCCTGCAAAAAGTAATCCTAAGAAAGATTCTAAACCGCGTACCCAAGCGACTGATAGTAGGAACAAAAAATCACAGCCTCACAAACAGCATCAATCTAAAAAGAGTGATGATTCCGATAAAAAAACATCGGATGACAAACGCGGATCTCAAGATAAATCATCAAGCGACAAGAAATCGCATCATCATCAAAAATCAAGCTCTAGCGACCAGGACAACAGACAAAAGCACCAGCGCTCAGACAATAACAATAATGACAACCGTCACAAACACCAATCCAATAAACATAAGGATGGGAATGTGCACGATAACAAAAACGGGAATAAAGACTCTCGAAATCGTTACCGCGAACCGGATTATGAATTCGACGGTATAATAGAAAGTGAAGGTGTTTTAGACATTATGCAAGATGGTTACGGCTTTTTGCGTTCTAGCGACTACAATTATCTATCTTCCCCTGATGATATTTATGTATCCCAATCTCAAATTCGTTTATTCGGGTTAAAAACAGGAGATACCGTTCTAGGCGAAGTACGCCCTCCAAAAGAAGGTGAAAAATACTTTCCATTAATTAAAGTGAATAAAATAAACGGTTTAAGTCCTAACGTGGTTCGAGATCGCGTTTCATTTGAACACTTAACACCGCTTTTCCCACAGGAAAAATTTAATATTGCCGATAAACGAAGTACAATATCTACAAGAATTATCGACCTGTTTGCCCCTATTGGCAAAGGGCAACGTGGAATGATTGTTTCGCAACCTAAGACAGGGAAAACAATGTTGCTTAAAGATATTGCAAATGCAATTGCGGCAAATCATCCTGAAGTTTATCAAATTATTCTGCTTATCGATGAACGCCCTGAAGAGGTTACCGATATGCAACGTAATGTAAGCGGCGAAGTAGTTGCCTCAACCTTTGATAAAGAAGCTACTGAACACGTTCGTGTGGCAAACCTTGTTATCGATAAAGCTAAAAGATTGGTAGAATGTGGTCACGATGTTGTAATTCTTCTTGACTCTATTACACGTTTGGCGAGAGCATACAACACAGTGCAACCTGCTAGTGGTAAAATATTGAGTGGTGGTGTTGATGCAAACGCACTTCACAAACCAAAAAGATTTTTTGGTGCTGCAAGAAACATCGAAAACGGTGGTTCGTTAAGTATAATCGCCACAGCATTGACCGATACTGGCTCTAAAATGGACGAGGTTATCTTTGAAGAGTTTAAAGGAACTGGAAACATGGAGCTTCAATTAGATAGAAAAATATCGAACCGAAGAATTTTTCCAGCTATTGACCTAACGTCTTCAAGTACCAGGCGTGATGACTTGTTGCTAGACGATAACACAATTCAACGTATGTGGGTTTTACGCAAGTATTTAGCAGATATGAACCCTGTGGAAGCAATGGAATTCATAAATGACAGAATCAAGCAAACCAAAAACAACGAAGAATTCCTTATTTCGATGAACGGATAACGAAGAAAACATTTCTTTATAAATTTAAAAACTCCTTCGGATACGCTAATCTTGAAGGGGTTTTTTGATTTGTAAAACATTGAAAATTTGAAAATTTACACTTTCTGAAATTATATTCCCACAAACTTTTTAAACTCATATACGCAATTTCCAAAACGCTTTATATCTTTACCCTATGAATAAAAAAGTACTTTTAATGATTCTCGATGGATGGGGAATCACGCAAGATCCAGCTGTTTCTGCAATTGCACAGGCAGACACACCATTTATAGATTCACTTTATAAAAAATATCCACACGCGCAGTTGCTAACCGATGGATTAAACGTGGGTCTGCCGAAAGGTCAGATGGGTAATAGTGAAGTCGGACATATGAATTTGGGCGCTGGTAGAATTGTTTATCAAGACCTGGCAAAAATAAATTTAGCTGTAGCAAATGCAACGCTACAAAATGAACCAGAACTTCAAAAAGCGTTTCAATATGCTAAGACAAATAATAAAAAAATTCACTTTTTAGGACTTGTTTCTAACGGGGGTGTTCACTCACATATCGATCATTTAAAAGGATTGTTAACGGCGGCACAAGAAGAAGGTGTTACAAATATGTATGTTCACGCCTTTACCGATGGCCGCGATGTAGACCCGCATTCTGGGAAAGGATTTATCGCCGATTTACAAAGTCACTTAGAAAAAACAGGCGGAAAACTTGCATCTATCATAGGTCGTTATTACGGGATGGATCGTGACAGGCGTTGGGAACGTGTAAAAAAAGCGTATGATTTACTGCGCTTTGGAAAAGGCAGTCCGTCTACCAATGCAATTCAAAGCATTACGGACAGTTATGCTGAAGGAATTACAGATGAATTTATTGAGCCAATTTCAATAGTGAATTCGGAAGGACAGCCAACCGCAACTATTAATGATGATGACGTAGTTATTTTTTTCAATTTTAGAACAGATCGCGGCAGACAACTTACGGAGGTCTTAACCCAGAAAAACTATGAAGATTATGGGATGAATACCCTCCCGCTCTATTTTGTAACACTTACTAATTATGATGATTCTTTTGAGAATATTCACGTGGTATACAAGAAAGACAACTTAAATAACACGTTGGGAGAAGTTCTGGAAAGAAATGGGAAGAAGCAAATTCGTATTGCTGAAACTGAAAAATATCCACACGTTACTTTTTTCTTTTCAGGCGGTAGGGAAATTCCTTTTGAAGGTGAAAAACGTATTTTATGCCCCTCACCTGCTGTTGCAACCTACGATTTAAAACCTGAAATGAGCGCGTACGATCTTCGGGATATGATTTTGCCAGAGATAGATAATAAAACTTCGGATTTTATCTGTTTAAACTTTGCAAATCCAGATATGGTTGGGCATACAGGAGTTTTTGAAGCGGCAGTAAAAGCTTGCGAAACGGTAGACAGCTGCACCAAAAGTGTGGTAGAAAAAGCGCTGGAAAACGGATATACAACTATAATAATTGCAGATCACGGAAATAGCGAGTCTATGATAAACCCAGATGGCTCACCTAATACCGCTCATACCACCAATCCAGTCCCTATTATTATAGTGGACGATGAAATTGAATATGTGCAAAATGGAATTTTAGGAGATATTGCGCCAACAATCCTTCATATAATGGGCATTGAAAAACCAGAAATAATGGATCGTAATTCGTTGGTTTAAATTTATGTTTCGTCGTATATGACTATACTTATTATTTAAAGAATGAATCTACGAATTCAAATTTATTGAATACCTGAAGATCCTCGATTCCTTCACCTACTCCAATA
The DNA here is from genome assembly GCF_900106795.1 of Aequorivita viscosa. GTDB lineage: Bacteria > Bacteroidota > Bacteroidia > Flavobacteriales > Flavobacteriaceae > Aequorivita > Aequorivita viscosa. Next base: position 23,130 of record NZ_FNNS01000020.1, read on the forward strand.
TATTTTACAGGAATTTGAAATTGGTCGCTGATACCTATCACCACACCACCTTTTGCAGTGCCATCTAGTTTTGTAACCGCTAAAGAAGTAACTTCTGTTGCCGCAGTAAAATGTTTGGCTTGTTCAAATGCGTTTTGGCCTGTAGAACCATCAAGTACTAAAAGCACTTCATGTGGGGCGTCAGGAACAACTTTTTGCATTACTTTTTTAATCTTGGTCAGCTCGTTCATCAGGTTTATTTTGTTGTGAAGACGACCTGCGGTATCAATAATAATTACATCGGCGTTGTTGGAAACACCACTTTTTAAAGTATCAAAAGCAACACTAGCAGGATCACTACCCATGCTTTGCTTCACTATGGGCACATTAGTTCTATCTGCCCAAATTTGTAATTGATCTATTGCAGCTGCACGAAAAGTATCTGCAGCACCTAGCACTACATTTTTTCCAGCTTTTTTAAATTGATAGGCTAACTTTCCTATTGTAGTTGTTTTTCCAACGCCATTAACGCCTACGACCATTATAACATAGGGTTTCTTATTCGCGGGAATTTCAAATTCGGTTGCATTTCCAGCATCTATTTCGCTTAAGAGCCCTGCAATTTCTTCACGAAGAATTCTATTAAGCTCGTCTGTACCAAGATATTTATCCCTGGCAACTCGCTCTTCAATTCTATCAATTATTTTAAGCGTAGTATTTACACCCACATCACTTGAAACAAGAACTTCCTCAAGGTTGTCTAACACATCGTCATCAACCTTGTTTTTTCCAGCAACAGCTTTGCTCAACTTATCAAAAAAGGAAGTTTTTGATTTTTCCAGACCCTTATCTAGGGTTTCTTTTTTCTCCTTCGAAAATATTTTTTTAAAAAAGCTCATCTTTTAGTCGTGGGTTCTAAGATTGGGAGTGTTAAACATTTATACTAAATTTTATCACTACTAATTAATTTCCAATAGGAAACAACATTCAAACAGCATTAAATGACTTAATAACGATAATAAAGTACGAAAATACGAAAAGCCACCTTCGTAAAAAAGTGGCTTCCTCCAAAAAGTTTTTGGCAGGTTATTTTTTGTTCAACCAGTCGTTTACTAATTCAGGTGCCATTACAGCTTCTGTAAAAGTATATGCACCAGATTTTTCTGACTTTACCATTTTAATAGCTTTAGTCAAACGCTTTGAACCTGTTTGTAACGATGCTACGGATTTCTTTGCCATGTCTATATTTTTTATTTGATACGTTCACGAAAGTGAAAATATCCAATTATTTAATCTCCTTATGGACAGTCATTTTTTTAAGAATTGGATTAAATTTCTTTAACTCCATTCTGTCCGGGGTGTTTTTTTTATTTTTTGTTGTAATGTAACGAGAAGTTCCTGGTTTTCCAGTTTCCTTATGCTCTGTGCACTCAAGAATTACTTGAACTCTATTTCCTTTTTTGGCCATTGTAAGGGACTTTATTGGTTATAGCAATTATTTGGTCAAAAAGCCTTTTACGCGGGCTTCTTTGATGACCGCGGAAATACCTTTTTTATTGATATTTTTAATAGCTGAAGCAGATACCCTCAAGGTAATCCATTTATCTTCTTCTGGGATGTAAAAGCGTTTTTTCAACAAGTTTACATCAAACTTACGTTTACTTTTGTTCATTGCGTGCGACACGTTGTTCCCAACCATCGCCTTCTTTCCGGTAAGCTCACAAACTCTAGACATTTCCTTAACTTAATTTTGAGTTATTTTTAAACAAGGTGCAAATTTAAACATTTTTATCGTGTTGTACAAGAAAAGGAAATTAGTTTTTTAATATTTCTTTTCGCAACATTTCGAACGCCTTATTTGTTGCCTTTTCAACAACCCTAAAACGATCGTTGCCAAACTGATATTTTTCTGAAATAACTCCTAAAGGTGAGGCAATTGCAATACAAACCGTTCCTATTTCGTCATCCCCATCGCCTTTGGTTGGACCCGCTATGCCTGTTGTAGATATTGCATAATCTGATTCAAAAAGTAGACGACATCTAGCCGCCATAGCCTCTGCAACGGGTAAACTTACCACATTATGTTTCTCAATCAATTCACTTGGAACACCTAATATTTTTGTTTTATAACTGGTTTGATAAGGCAGTACTCCACCTTTAAAAAAGGAAGAAATTCCTGCATATTGGGTAATTTCTGAAGTAATTCTTCCGCCCGTACAGCTTTCAGCCACACTTAAACTTCTATTTTGCGCCACTAGCAACTTCATAATCTGTTCTACCATGGAGGCTTCCTCTTCATAACCAATTGCAATGTCTGAAAGCAAGTTGTGGAGCAAATCCATCTGATCGTCGACAGCTTTTGTAATTGCCTGCTTATCGGTTCCTGTAGACGAAAGCCTAAGTCGTACCTTTCCTAATGATGGCAGATATGCCAAGCTTATGTTTTCAGGAAGGGCATCTTCCCAATCTTCTATTCTTTCAACGATCCCTGTTTCGCCAAGACCATAGGTCAATAATGTTTTATGATATATATGAGGGCGATTGAATTTTTTCACAACTCGAGGGAGTACTTCTTCCATCAATAGGTGCTTCATTTCAAAAGGCACGCCTGGAAGTGATACAAAAACGGTTTCATCCTTTTCAATCCACATGCCGGGAGCCGTTCCGTGATAATTCATCAAGGCTGTAGCTTTTGATGGTATCTGAGCTTGAAGAAGATTCGCTGACAACGGCAGTTTTAATTGATATTTTCGAAAAAGCTCTTTAATGTTTTCAACTACATCCGGGTTTTCAACGAGTTTATCTTCAAAGAAATCGCAGAAAGTTTGTTTGGTAATATCGTCTTTTGTAGGGCCAAGTCCACCAGTTACGATTACCAAATTGGCGTGCTGCTTAGCATCTTTAAAAGCATTTAAAATATGTTCACGATTGTCTTGAACGGAGGTTATTTGATAGACCTTCACTCCTACTCTGTCCAACTCTTTGGAAATATATGCCGAATTGGTATCGACAATTTGCCCGATAAGAATCTCATCGCCTATGGTAATAATCTCTGCTAGCATTGCAAATTATGGTTTTGTACTCGTTTTATTTTACTTTTATTGAAAACATTTCTTGATCTTCAATATAGCCCGTAAGTTTATCTTCAGCAACCACTTTTCCTACGCCCGAAGGAGTTCCGGTGAAGATAATATCGCCAATTTTTAAGGTGAAATACTTAGAAATGTATTCAATTAACGCATCAATTTTCCAGAGCATCAAGTTGGTGTTTCCTTTTTGAACGACATTGCCATTAACTTCCAATTGAAAGCCTAGATTGTCGAGATCTTCAATTTCTTCTTTATTGATAAACTTTCCAATAACAGCAGCGCCATCAAAGGCTTTTGCTTTTTCCCACGGCAGACCATTTTTCTTTAATTCGGCTTGTAAGTCCCTTGCTGTAAAATCAATACCAAGTCCTATTTCATCATAATATTTATGAGCAAACTTTCTATCAATGTGCTTTCCTATCTTGTTGATACGAACCAACAATTCAACTTCATGATGCACATCATTCGAGAATTCAGGAATGAAAAACGGTTGTTTTTTTAAAAGAATTGAAGTGTCTGGTTTAAGAAATAAAACGGGATCGGTGGGCGTAGCACTATTTAATTCTTGAATATGGTCTGTATAATTTCTACCTACGCAGATTATTTTCATCTGTATTTAAATTTATTTGTTTTAAAATTGTGGCAAAAGAGTTTATATAATTAGACTAAAATTAAACGAAATTTAGTTACTATTATTAAGTGTCATCTGATAAAGATCAAAGTTTTTTGCCCAAAAACCCTTTTCAGTGTTTTCCAGTTCGAACCCCATTTTCTCATAAAACTTATAAACGCGCTGTGATGTTCTAACTTGAATTATTTCAATTTCAGGATGGCTTTTTAGTTGATTAATTCTGAATTCAGTTAATCTTTTTCCAATTCCCTTTCCTTGTGATTTTGGGTGGATTATATCCCAAGAAATACGGGCAAGTTTTTCGGTTAAAAAGTAATTAATTCCCCCTGCTCCAATGATTTCAGAATTCTCTAAAAATACGAAGTAGTCTTCAACTTCCGTGTTTAGGTAACTTTCAAACTCCTTTTCTTCAGAAGCATCAAAATATTCAGGCGTGTTTAATCGCAATAATTCGATTAATCGTGGCTTGTCTTTATGTGAATATTTTCGAATCATTGTTTTGCACTTCAGTTATACTATTGAAATGAACGATTGAATGCTTACGATAGTTTTGTATTCAACTTTTCAAGTCTGATGCGTGTTAAAACCTTTTTGGTATAAAGCGGAAAATCGGCATTTAGTACCCAACCGAAGTAACCAGGATCATTTTCTAAGATTTCGTCAACCAATTTTCCTTTATATTTTCCGAAAGAAAAAATTTCACGGCCGTCTTCGTTATAACTTATAAAACCTGCAAAATCGACGTGATCTATGTGCGAACTAAAGTCTGCTAACGCAGCCATGTCATTCTCCAATTCAGGATATCTGTCTAATTGTGCTTTTAAAACTTCGTAAGTTGCATTTGTATCGGCCTCGGCACTGTGGGCATCCACTAGATCTTTATCGCAATAGAATTTATAGGCAGCCTCCAAGGTTCGTTTCTCCATTTTGTGAAAAATTGTCTGAACATCTATTGAAAGTGCTTTTTTCATGTCAAAATCTACCTCTGCACGTAAAAGCTCTTCTGCAAGTAAAGGGATATCAAATCTATTGGAGTTAAATCCGCCAAGATCACTGTCTTTAATTAAGGCATAAACCTTTGGTGCTAATTCTTTAAAAGTAGGTTCATTGGCAACCATTTCGTCTGTAATACCGTGAATAGCCGATGACTCCAACGGAATTGGCCTTTCGGGATTTACTCGCCACGTATGACTTTCTTTATTTCCGTTTGGGTAAACTTTTAAAATTGCGATTTCCACAATTCGGTCTTTCGCAACATTAATTCCTGTTGTTTCAAGATCGAAAAAGCAAATCGGTTTTTTTAGATTGAGTTCCATAGATTTATTTTGATGAACAAAGGTAACAAAGAAGGGAGAATAGATGGCAAAGAATGAAGAAAAGAGCGTGGATTGATGGAGAAATTAGAGACTAGATGCTAGAGGCTAGAAGTTAGAGGTTAGAGGTTAGAGGTTAGAGGTTAGAGGTTAGAAAGATTAATGATTGGAAATATATTAGAAATACCATTTCTTCCATTTTAACCAAATATTAAAAAACACCTATAGCAACTTTTAATTGCAGGTGCAGCTAGAAATAAATGGCATTATAGGCTATAATTATTAATCTCGCTAAAGGAAAGGGTGGTTTTAATTAGAATTAGCAATTATCAACATTGAAAACTAACTAAAACGGTCAACTAAATTCAAGGACGTTCTGAGTAAAATAGCTAGATACTGATGTTATTAAGTTCACCAATATCCATTATAAAGAAAAAGGGGATTTGCGATACAAATCCCCTTAATGGGTAAATATTAAATCTCTAGATTAAATTTCTGTATTCACATCCCACGCTTCTAGGTAATCGGCAACTTTCTTAACAAATTGCCCTCCTAAAGCACCGTTTACAACTCTGTGGTCGTAACTGTGAGATAGGAACATCTTGTAACGGATACCGATGAAGTCACCATCTGGGGTTTCAATAACTGCTGGCACTTTTCTGATAGCACCCAAAGCTAAAATTCCAACTTGTGGCTGATTAATAATAGGCGTTCCCATTATACTTCCAAAAGTTCCCACATTAGTTACCGTGTAAGTTCCTCCTTGAATATCGTCTGGTTTCAATTTATTTTCGCGCGCTCGGTTAGCAAGGTCGTTTACCGCCTTACTCATTCCCAGTAGGTTTAATTGATCGGCATTTTTAATTACCGGAACAATCAAGTTACCATCTGGTAAAGCTGCAGCCATACCTAGGTTTATGTTTTTTCTCTTAATGATTTTATCGCCGTCTACAGCAATATTCATCATTGGGAAATCTTTCAACGCTTTGGCTACTGCTTGCATAAATATTGGGGTGAACGTAAGGTTCTCTCCTTCTCTTTTTGCAAAAGCACCTTTCACTTTATTTCTCCAGTTCCAAACGTTGGTAACATCACATTCTACAAACGATTGTACGTGGGCAGAAGTTTGAACGCTATCCACCATGTGAGTGGCGATTAGTTTGCCCATACGGGTCATTTCAATAATTTCGTCGCCACCGCTAACAGCAACTGGAGCTTTTGGTTTTGCTGGTGCTGCAGTTTGTGTGCTCTTTGGAGCAGCCGCTTGAGGTTGTTTTTCAGCGGTTTTGGTAGACGAACGATTTTCTACATAAGCCAAGATATCATTTTTGGTAACCCGACCATCTTTACCAGTACCTGAAATTCCATCGAGTTCAGATTGTGAAATACCCTCGGTAGCAGCAATATTTTTTACTAATGGAGAATAAAATCTATCTCCTGTATTTTCAATTGGTGACTGCACAGTTTCTTTGGCAGCGTCCATTTGTTTTTCAACTTCTTTTACTGTTTCTTGAGAAGGAGCGCTTTGTGATTCACTTGAAGAATTATCGTCCGAACCGCCTTCTGTCTCAATTATGGCAATGGTTTGCCCCACTTGAACCACGTCGTCTACTTCAAAAAGTTTTTCGACTAAAACACCGTTCACTTCGCTCGGAACCTCACTATCCACTTTATCGGTAGCTATTTCGAGCACTGCTTCGTCTGCTTCAATAGTGTCTCCTACTTCTTTTAGCCAATTAGTCAACGTTGCCTCTGCAACACTTTCGCCCATTTTGGGCAGTTTCAATTCAAATTTTGCCATAACTTTTTATGTACGATTTTTTGATTTCCGATATACAATTTTAGATTTTAGATTCTCGGCTCTACTCCCAAACTCATATCTAAAAGCAGAGATATCAAAATCGCTGCAAAATTAGTTAAAATTTGTTCGTTCGAGCTTTCAAATTTCCTAAAAAACAACTACGCCCCCTTTTTCGTCACTTTGATCGCTACCAATTATGAATTCGCAACCCGGAGGTCTGATACGAAAACGATTGTTTTTTCCCTTCAGTTGCTTCATTAAACTGAATATTTCACCATAAGAAAGATATTCAGCATCAATAACAACTAAACTATCTTTTATGTTTAACTCTTGAACAAGTTTTCTTGAAACCTTCTGACTTTCAACACCTGACACTTTGTTGAACTTACTAACGAGCCCACTATTTTCAGTTAAAAAATAATTGTTATTTGGCTCGACTGCTGCTTTAGGTTTCTTACTAGATGAAAAAGTACTTGCTTTTTTTGCAACTGCCACTCCTACAGAAACAGCACTTTCCAACACGAAGTTTTTATTAAAATGTTTTCGATAGAAAATGTGCATTGCCCCATAAAATCTATCGAAATAAACTTCATCCTTCTGCGTGCTTTCCCCTTTATAATGCAGTATAGTCGTACTTCCAAGATAATGATTTTTATATCCGGCTTGAGTTATTTTGTATGAGAGGTCGATATCTTCTCCATACATAAAATAGTCTTCATCAAAACCGCCAACTTCGTTGTAGACAGCTCGTTTTATAAGCATAAAAGCTCCAACCAATACCTCGACTTCACCTTGGGAAGTTTCTGTTAATTCCGAGTAATACTGCTGAGAAAACCCAGCTAATTTCATAAGTGAAACCTTTGGAGTGGGAAGATTTCGTTTGCTTTCTGGGAGGAAGTTTCCTGTGCCATCCATTAAATAAACTCCTAGAGCACCAATATTCTCAATACCTTCAGAATATTGAATAGCGAGGTGAAAAGTATCTTCAGCGACGGCAGTGTCAGGGTTTAGAATACAAACATATTCACCTTTAGCAACAGCAACTGCTTGATTATTAGCTTTACTAAAACCAACATTTTCTTTGTTTTCAATTAGAATAACATTGGGGAAAATAGTTTTTACCATCTCGCAGCTATCGTCTTTAGAGTCATTGTCTATAACGATAATTTCAGCGTCCAATGATTCAATCGCTATTTGAACAGAGCGTAAACACTGCTCTAAAAAATAGCGCACATTATAATTGAGAATAACGACAGAAAGTTTCAAAAGCTATAGACTTTTTAAAGAAGATTCAAATGGAATTCGGTGTAATATACTACGTCCCAAAGTAACCTCGTCGGCATATTCTAATTCGTCGCCTACCGAGATTCCTCGCGCAATTGTAGTTGTGGTTATTTTGTATGGCTCAATTTGCTTAAAAATATAGAAGTTTGTGGTATCGCCTTCCATAGTTGAGCTAAGTGCAAAAATAAGTTCGCGTATTTTTCCTTGCTTCACTTTTTCTACCAACGAAGTAATAGACAAATCGCCGGGGCCAATGCCGTCCATAGGTGATATTTTTCCTCCTAAAACGTGATAATGCCCTCTGTACTGACTGGTATTTTCAATTGCCATTACATCGCGGATATCCTCGACCACACAAACTATTTGCTCATCGCGTTTAGGATTAGCACAAATTTCGCAAAGCTTAGTATCGCTGATATTGTGACAATTGGCGCAGAAGTTTATATTCTCGCGCATTTTCACTAATGCCCCAGCTAGTTTCTTAGTTTGATCCTCTGGCTGTTTCAACAAATGAAGCACCAAACGCAAAGCAGTCCGCTTCCCTATTCCAGGAAGTTGAGACATTTCATCAACTGCATTTTCAAGAAGTTTTGAAGAAAATTCCATAATATTATTACTGTCGGCAAGTTAAAAAAAATGCTTCAGAAAAGGTTAATTTTCCGAAGCATTCATTGCCGTTCTTTATGAGATAAACTATTTTTTGTAGTTGTTACCGACTAAGATGTTAGACCGCTTTGGCTGAAAGACGTGAGGCCTACCTGCTGTGTCTTGGCTGGCGGATGTACGACTTGCTTCTTAATTGGCTGACAATTAGTTTATATACAGTAAGCATCTTTCTTAGTTGTTACATTTCAGTGGTAAACGTACTTGTAAATTATCACTTAACAAAAATGTTTTAAGCGCCTATGAGCTTTAGCTAATTTGATTTTCAATTATTTTAAATAGACACAAATTAATTTTTTATAAGCTTTTTAGTTGCCATGCCTTCAGGAGTATTTAAACGGATAAAATAAACTCCATTTGGTAATGAAGAAATATTGATTGTGTATGAATTCTCCAAGACAGCATTTTTCTCGTAAATCAAGAGTTTTCCTGTAATATCAAAAACTTTGATTGTTCCCTCAATATTTTTAGGTGAACTAATAATTACTTCAGAAGAAGCTGGATTTGGATAAATTTCAACCTTGTCATTAAAGGTTACCTCATTTACTCCAACTGTTCTTTCAACTAATGGTGAAGCCCATAAACCACGGCCGTAAGTTCCTGCATACAGTGTACGCGTAACGTCATTAATTTCCAATTCATTAATAATAACGTTTGGAAGCATGTTGTTGTATGGTTGCCATTCTGAAAAAGTATTGTCTATATAGTAAACGCCATAATCCATACCTAAATAGAGTCCGTCCTTGCCGTTGTTGTCCCATACTAAGCATAAGGCGCTAAAGTTAGGAAGATTTTTTCTATAGCTTATCCAAGTTTCGCCACCATCATTAGACACTTTTACGCGGTTACTTGATGTTAATGCAACGGCTATTTTATTTGGGTTTGTAGGGTGAATTGCAATATAGTTGATTGTTCCTCCTGGATTAGAAATTTGCTCCCAATTGGTGTCTCCACCATCCTCTGTTTTGTATAAACGATATGAAATGGACGCATACATTATCTGGTTATTGGAAGGTGCAATTTTTAAATTATCTAGATTATAGCCGAAATTTTGAGAGACGGGTGTCCAACTTGAACCATTATTGGTTGATTTATAAACTCTTTTATACCCCACATATAAAGTGCTAGCTTGTGAAGGGTCTTCCTCTAATGGCGTTACCCAATTCCCTGTACCGTTTCCAGGGGGATTTAGTCCAGATACAGAGTTTCCACCGTTGACTGAGCGATATAGCCCACCAAACTGAGTGGTTCCATAAAAGAAATTGTTGTTAAACTTACTGACAAAAGTTTCCATTCCATCAGCACCTAGCCAATCTCTCCACCCAGTAGATTCTTTGAAAAACGAAGTTCCATTATCTTGTGAGCCTCCTGTTACAATGAGGTTTTCACTTTGTGCCACACCAATTTTATAAAATTGACGGATACTTAATCCTGTTGTTAAGTCTTCAAAATAATCTGCGCTTATGGTTTCGGTATTTTCAGCTTTAAAAATTCCGCCATCGGTTACAGCATAAAGCGTGGTTCCATTAAACATAAGGTCGTCTGTATCGGCGTGACAGTAGCCGATATTTGCACTTGCAGCATTTGCCGGAATCCAATCGGAAGTTATAGTAAAGTTTACGCCTCTATTCATTGATCGCCAAGTAAGAATTCCTGCTATATGCACTTCGTTTGCATTTGTCGGGTTGACTGCAATTGCCATATCTCGTGGCGCTTGACCATTATTGTCTAGTCCTACTGTACTATATCCAAAGAAATTAAGATTTCCATGATTAAGTTTCATAAAGTTATCGCCAGCATTTTCAGAAGTATAAAGAGCGCCAAATTTGCTGTTTTCTGCTTCCAAAACATATACAAGGTTGTTATCTGCTGGTGTAACACCAATCATCTTCGGACCATTTGAAAACCCGCCTATTGTAGTAAATGTTGCGCCTCCATCTGTAGATTTATGAAATCCAGAACCTGATGCATATACTACAGAAAGATTATCGGGTTTAAATTCAACATCATAGCCTCTATCATCTGACACTGGTTTTGTCCAAGTAGCTCCTCCATCAACAGATCTGTAAATTCCTGAAAATTCTGAAGTAGCAAAAATGATATCAGAATTTGTTGGGTGGATTAAAATTTTATTTACGGTACTATTTCCAGCTCTTCCTAACAAACTCCAAGTGGCGCCAGAATCTGTAGATTTAAAAATGTTTCCGCCATAAGAACCAAAGAAATAGATGCTTGGGTTGTTAGGATCTATAGCAACTGAATATACGGAAAGGTGTGAAAAGTAGTCGGTTAAATGTGCCCAAGTTTGTGCGCCATCCGTTGTTCTCCAAACGCCGCCAGTATTTGCACCGATAATAAAGTGGTCGCTATTTCCTTCTTCAAAAGCAAGTCCGGTGATTCTTCCTACACCTGGGCTCCAGCTTGAAGTAGCGTTCCACGAAGTTGGTCCAAGGTCTTCCCAGCTATCTGGCAGGACTGTTCTGTTTTGGGCAGTTTCATTCAAATTGGCATTCCAACGTTCTAATTCGCCTAGTCGCTCTTCTATATTTGGCAGATATCCGTCTTCATTTATCAACCGCTGTGCATTGTACTCCCAACGCTTATAAGGTTTATAACCTGTTCCGCGCCCTTTATCCCGATTCTCGAAATAGGCATCTGCACTCGCTTTAATTTCCTCAACAGTAAATGTCTTGGCATCAATCATTTTTAGGTATTCTTGCGCTTGCCCATTATAAGAAGCTATCCAAAACCCTAAAATAAATAGTAATTTTACCTGTATTTTGTTCATTTTTAAATAATTAAAAAGTATGTATCTCAACATTTCAAAAGTATCGAAAATTCTAACGGTGGCGCAATCAATCTTTGTATTTTTACTCCCAAATTTAGGTATCTTCCTTTTTCGTAAACAACTATGCAACCAATCCACATCTTATTTTTAATTGTTGGTTATTTTCTGGTTTTAATTCTCATCTCCTTTTTAACCAATCGAGGTGGAAGTAATTCAGATTTTTTTAAGGCAGGGAAGCAATCTCCTTGGTACTTGGTGGCTTTTGGAATGATTGGAGCCTCACTGAGTGGGGTAACATTTATATCGGTGCCTGGATGGGTAGAAGCTTCTAAATTCAGTTATTTTCAGGTAGTTCTTGGCTATGTTGTTGGATATGCCGTGATTGGAACCGTTCTTCTTCCACTCTACTATAGATTGAATTTAACTTCAATATACACCTATTTAGAAGGCAGGTTTGGAAATGCTTCCTATAAAACAGGCGCTTCGTTCTTCTTATTATCACGAGTTGTAGGTGCAAGCTTTCGACTTTATTTGGTTGCTGTAGTGTTGCAAAGTCTGATTTTTGATGCTATGAATATCCCTTTTTGGGTTACGGTAACCATTACTATTTTATTGATATGGTTATACACGTTTAAAAGCGGTATTAAAACAATAGTTTGGACAGATACGCTACAAACACTGTTTATGCTTATTGCGGTTGGTGTTGCTGTGTATTATGTAGCGACAGATTTAGGACTGTCTGGCGGTAATCTTTTTCGTTTTGTTGCCGATAGCGATATGAGTCAGATTTTCTTTTTTGACGATTGGAGGTCTGGCGATCATTTTGTGAAACAGTTTATAAGTGGTGCATTTATAGCTATTGTAATGACTGGTTTAGACCAAGATATGATGCAAAAAAACTTGACTTGTCGCAATCTAGAAGATGCCCAGAAGAATATGTTTTGGTTTACAATAGTGCTTACAATTGTAAATTTTGTCTTTTTAACTTTAGGGTTACTGCTTACCGTGTATGCTGAACAAAATGGAATAGATGCTCATAGAGATCAGCTGTTTTCAACACTTGCTGCTCAGGAAAGTGTGTTTGGGATTGGAGTTGCAATTTTATTCATCTTAGGGTTAATTGCGGCAGCGTATAGCAGTGCGGATAGTGCCTTGACAGCACTAACTACTTCTTTTAGTATCGACATTTTAGATATTGAAAAGAAATATGATGAAAAAAGGCAAGTACGCATTCGAAAACAAATTCACATTTTATTTTCGCTACTGTTAATTTTAGTAATTATCATTTTCAAATACGTAATTGCCGATGAATCTGTTATAGCCAAGCTGTTTGTATTTGCTGGCTATACTTATGGCCCACTTTTAGGGTTATATGCTTATGGGTTGTTTACAAATTGGAATGTAAAAGATAAACTTGTTCCTCTTGTAGCTATATCAACTCCTTTTATAGGCTACGGAATAAGTTATTTGAGCTCGCTATATCTCAACTTCGAATTCGGGTTTTTCATTTTAATACTGAATGGAACACTAACCTTCTTCGGTTTAATATTGATTCGTACCCAAAAGAACTAACGTACAAGCAACTTCACTTTCTATATTGTTTTCTTTCAAAATTTTATAAAACTCAGGGTTTTCAGTGCCAGGGTTAAAAACAACACGTTCCGGTTGTAACGAGACAATATAATCGTAGTATTCCTCTTGTCTTTTAGGATTTAGGTAAAGTGTTACGGTATTCACATTTTTGAACGATTCCTTTTCTGGAGTTATTTCTATTCCGGCTACAACGCCTTTTTTAAGTCCAACGGCAACGACTGTATGTCCGTGTTCTACCAAACGATTAATTGCCATATTTGAATATCGGGCTGGATTGGTACTTGCTCCTACTACTAATGTTTTCTTATTCATATTTTCTTTTGTCCTAAAATTACAATTCTTAATTCTAACTGTTATTAAAAGTTAGTTAAATCATAATCAGCAGCACAATAATTCCTAATGTTTCACGTCTATACAGAAACAATTTCTTTGTCACGTTGTTTAAATTTTACTGGTTAGTGTTCATTATCGCGACAAAGATTCGAAGCCGTCTCAATAACCAAGTTGGGACGTTTTTTTTTTAGTTTTCATTTTTCGCGATATCTTTTTAGGAATTTATGGTTTTGGTAAAAAGCGCCCTTTCTTTGGCGCTTTTCTTCCTTAGATTGTGCGCTAATGCGTGCAATCGTAACTCCAGTTCTGCTTTTTCTATTCCTTTATTTGTAAATCGATTGAAGTTACGATTTGATTTTATATGTGCAAAGACAGATTCTACATCAGCTGTACGCTGTCTTCGCTTTTGTTCACCAATCTCGCCAAGCAGGTTCCTTCTAGCCCTTTCCTTGTATCTTTCCAGAACATTGTTTCTTTCTACGAGTCTATTGCTCTTTGCTTTAAAACAGGCTCCGCGCAGCGGGCAACCTTGGTATTTTTACGTCCTGTAGAGACCACTTGTATGTAGATGGCCGGATTTGGTCTTCTTTTTTCGTTCGTCTATTTTATGTATAGATTATCCCATTGGACAGATATATCGATCCTGCTCCTGATCGTAATATATTTATCCTTGCGGAAGTCCTCATTCTTCTTTTTTCGTTTTAACTTCAAAATCCCCTGCTCCTTGTCCAAGGTGTTGTACTTCACATAAGTGTCTATTTCTTTGCGCTCTTAAAATTCATATAGGCACTCATAGGAGCGCAAGTATGGCATAAGGGTATGGAGATCATTGGTGGTTTGTTGCAGGGCATAATGGATAACAAATTGAGATTCCGAACTCACCTGTACGTTATAACCTGGCTTGAGCTGGCCGTTCTGCATTTGGTCATCTTTCATCCGCATAAAAGTAACATCGGGATCTGTTTTGCTATAACTGCTTCGTCCCGCTAAGATTTCTTCATGTTTTTCATATTTGTCCAAGTTCTGTGGAAAGTTTTTTTGGATATAGCGCAGTTTGGCCTTTGCCATAGAAGTATTTCGCGGTTTCCGTTTCGGAGTCGGTGGTAGAGAAGGTTCGAAAGTATATTGAAAATCAAGAAGCTCATCATCAAATGAAGACATATCAGCAGGAATATAATGAGTTTATTAAGAAGTTTGGGTTGAAAGGTTAGAAGGGTGAAGGTTGGGCTAAAGCCCATTCCACTCTACTGCATTCTACCCCCCCCAGCTGAAGCTAGGGGTTATTCAGACCAAACTGGTGTAGATTACTTTCACTTTATGAATAACCCCGTGGTCTAGCCCGGGGTTGAATATGGCACTGATTTAGTAGGCTTTAGCTCAACTCTCGAGTATACTATCTTAATCTAGGGATAATTCAGACCATAAAAGGCAGCACTACTTCAACTTATTAAAAACTCCACGTTCCCGCCAGTGGTATGGGCAAATTCAGAAGTTTAGGCTAACGCCCAATCAGTTTACAGGTTCTTTTAGGAAGCCGTCTCAGGTTTCGAGACGGCTTCTTATTTTTAAAGGTCATCGATGAATCAAAATGCAACTATCTAATAACCCCGTGGCTTTAGCCCGGGGATTGAGACGGGTCTGAGGGAATGGGCTTTAGCCCAAATCATTAGTTTCTCCTACATCTAATTCATAATTGCTTCCAAGTCACTTTGTAGACCATCTATGACCCAAGTTAATGCGGGGTTATTCTCTGACAGAAGTAATCAATCACCTTTAGTTCCACGAATAACCCCGTGGCTTTAGCCCGGGGTGACCAAAGTACAACGCTTCAATAGGGCTTTAGCCTAAATCACCCATCGCGTATAACCTTATAAAGAGCAATTGGTTAAAAATTGAATTTCACTTATATTTATTGGGAAACTAATCTCAGGGTATTATGTCATACGTCAAACTCTATGTCCATCTAGTTTGGAATACAAAAAACCGACATCCATATTTTTCCACCTTGGAGGTTCGGCAAAAAGTATGGCAACATATCCGTCAAAATGCAAAGGAAAAAGAAATCTTCATCGATAGGATAAATGGACATAAAGAACATTGTCATTGCCTTATCTCTCTTGGAAAGAATCAAACAATCCAACAAATTGCACAATTGCTCAAAGGCGAATCCTCCCATTGGATTAACAAAGAAAATATTCTAGGTAATGAAAGATTAAAATTCAAATGGCAAGAGGAGTATTTCGCGGTTTCCGTTTCGGAGTCGGTGGTGGAGAAAGTTCGAAAGTATATTGAAAATCAAGAAGCTCATCATCAAAAGAAGACATATCAGCAGGAATATAATGAGTTTATTAAGAAGTTTGGGTTTGAAAGGTTAGAAGGGTGAAGGTTGGGCTAAAGCCCATTCCACTCTACT
>NZ_FNNS01000020.1:39456-75003 GCF_900106795.1 Aequorivita viscosa
AGACATATCAGCAGGAATATAATGAGTTTATTAAGAAGTTTGGGTTTGAAAGGTTAGAAGGGTGAAGGTTGGGCTAAAGCCCATTCCACTCTACTGCATTCTAACCCCCCAGCTGAAGCTAGGGGTTATTCAGACCAAACTGGTGTAGATTACTTTCACCTTATGAATAACCCCGTGGTCTAGCCCGGGGTTGAGTATGGCGCTGATTTATTCGGCTTTAGCTCAACTCTTGAGTATACTATCTTAATCTAGAGTAATCCAGACCATAAGAGGCAGCACTACTTCAACTTATTAAAAACCCCACGTTCCCGACAGTGGTATGGGCAAATTCATAAGTTAAGGCTAAAGCACTATCAGTTTACAGGTTCTTTTAGGAAGCCGTCTCAGGTTTCGAGACGGCTTCTTTTGTTTTATATGGCAATGTTATTGTTCTGTTAAATAAGGAATTGTAATGAAACTACATCTGTGTCCCATCGTCTAAACTACAGTTGCCTAAAACTTCATTTTATAATTTAATTGAATTAGCCTTTAACGAATTATACCTTTTTTAGGTACAAGAAAGCCTCTCAGTTTTTGCTGAAAGGCTTTTTATATATATGTTATCTCAATCCTGTCGCGTTCCGGCAATATGCTGCTATCAATTCAAATTCAGGAAAATGACAGAACACAAATCAACGTTTGAGTCTGCTATGGCGGACTGAATGAGATCTCAGAGGTTTTTAAAGACTATCTAAATGCCACTTGAGGGATTTAAAAATCTATGTTAGGCAATTTTAAATTGATCTAAGTTTACCATCTTATAATCACACTTCCCCACGTGAAGCCACTTCCAAAAGCAGCAAGAACAACTAAATCACCTTCTTTAATTCTACCTTGCTCCCAAGCTTCTGTAAGTGCAATTGGGATAGATGCCGCTGTCGTGTTACCGTATTTTTGGATGTTATTAAAAACCTGATCGTCTGTCAGTTTCAATTTTTGCTGAATAAATTGTGATATGCGCAAATTCGCTTGATGTGGAATTAGCATATCAATATCTTTTACATCTAGGTTGTTAGCTTCCAAACCTTCTTGAATTACTTCAGAAAAACGGACTATGGCGTGTTTAAAAACAAATTGGCCGTTCATATAAGGGTAATACGGAATGTTTTCTTGTGGATTGTCTGCTATAATCTGCGGCACCCAATATTCGGTACTTGGCCCTTGCAACGACAATTCGTTTTTGTGCTGTCCCTCGCTATGAAGATGCGTAGATAGGATTCCGCCCTTTCCAGAGTCGTTTCTAGAAACTACTGCCGCTCCTGCCCCATCGCCAAAAATCACGGAGACTCCACGGCCACGGTCAGACATATCGAGTCCGCCACTATGGTTTTCACTACCAATCACCAAAACGTTTTTATACATTCCAGTTTTTATAAATTGGTCGGCCACCGAGATTGCATATACAAATCCGCTACACTGATTGCGGACATCTAAAGCTGGAATGGTTCGCATTCCCATCATTTCCTGCACTTCTACCCCTCCCCCTGGAAAATACATATCTGGGCTAAGTGTTGCAAAAACAATCATATCTATAGCATCTGGAGCTAGTTTTGCACGATCTAAAGCGATTGTTGCGGCTTTTACCCCCATTACCGAAGTAGAGTTACCATCACCTTTCTTTATGTGCCGTCTTTCCTTAATCCCAGTTCGCTCTTGAATCCAGGCATCATTGGTATCCATTAATTTCGCCAAGTCATCATTCGTGACCACATTTTCAGGAACATAATATCCTAATCCCGTTATTTTTGAACTATACATATACATCGTTTTTAAAGAATGGGGAAAGATACATATATACTGCTTTTCACGGAAATAAATTGAAGTTTATGTATTCGGAGACTACAATCGAAACTTGAAACCGTCAATTTATCAATATGAAACAACACCATCACGGAATTACAGTCTATTAGCAAAAACGCATTACAATCATAAATTTGAATATCTTTAGGCCTTTAAAATTTTTTACTATGAAAAACACTATTGCATTTATTGCATTTCTCCTCCTTTCAAGCAACTTTATTGCTCAGGAAAAGCTGACGTATCAAAAACCTCCTAAAGAAATCTTAGAACTTGTAGATGCGCCATTAGCGCCTTCGGTTTGGATTGATAGTAATGGTGAAAACGTCGTGCTTTTATATCGCGATGCTTATAAATCTATTGCCGAGCTCACTGAAACCGAACTTCGACTGGGCGGGCTTCGTATAAACCCAAAAACCAATATTGGTAGCAGAACCCGCTATTACAATAATATTAAGGTTAAAAAATCTACTGAAAAGGATGCTCGCCAAGTAGTTGGACTTCCAGAAAACGCGAGGATTTCCAATTTTTCAATTTCACCAAATCAAAAAATGATTGCGTTTTTAAACACTTCGGAAGATGGTGTTCAATTGTGGCTGGCTGATGTTGAAAATGCAACTGCAAGAAAGCTAAGCTCCTTGAAATTAAACGCCAATATGGGAAATCCCATCAATTGGTTTAAAGAAAGTAATGCACTGTTAGTAAACGTAATACCAAGTGACAGAAAGGAGTTGATAAACACTTCTGAAGCAGTACCAGAAGGACCTACCATTTCGGTTAGTGATGGTGAAAAAGCGCAAAACAGAACGTATCAGGATTTATTAAGCAGTCCGAATGATGAATACAACTTTGAGCAATTAGCGCGTTCAACCGTTAAAAAAATCACCTTAACTGGCGAGGTTTCCGACTTTCTTCCTACGGCTATGTATGACGACATCGAGTTTTCGCCAGAGGGAAGTTATGTAATGGTAAATACAATTAAAAAACCATTCTCATATATAGTTCCTTATTACAGGTTTCCATTCGAAACAAATATTTACGACACCAACGGAAACTTAGTTCAAAAAGTAAACGACGTGCCTTTAAACGAAGTACAGCCAAAAGGTTTTATGGCTACTCGTGAAGGAAAAAGAAGAATGAATTGGCGTTCGGACAAACCTGCTACATTATATTGGGCAGAAGCATTGGACAAAGGAGATCCTGAAGTAAAGGTAGATCACCGAGATGCTGTTTATGAACTTGCAGCTCCTTTTAAAGCTAAAGAAAGATTACTTCTTAAAACCATAAATCGTTATTCGGGTATTATCTGGGGGAACGACAACATCGCAATCGCTTCAGATTATTGGTGGAATGACCGAAATACGAAAAGTTATATTTTCAATCCTTCTAATAATTCAGAAGCGCCAAAGATTATTTTTGACAGAAGCTATCAAGACCGATACAGCGATCCAGGAAATTTTGTTACCACTCGAAATGATTATAACGAACGCGTATTGGAAATCAACAGAAATACGGCGTACCTAATGGGAGACGGTTTTTCTGAAAAAGGACAATTCCCTTTTATTGATGAGTTTAATTTAAAAACACATAAAACAAAACGTGTTTATGAATCTGCTTATACCGATAAACTTGAGAACCTAAACTCGGCTATCGATATGAAAAAGGGGAAGATTTTAGTTCGAATCGAGTCGCAGAATGAATACCCTAATTATTACTTCAGAAACATTAAAAAGAAGAATGATTTAACACCAGTTACTTCATTTGAAAACCCGTTTAAGAGTATTCAAAATGTTCATAAGGAAGTTATCTACTACAAACGTGATGACGGATTAGAGCTTGAAGGCACATTGTATTTACCTATTGGATACGACGTGAACAGTAAAGAAAAAATGCCGATGATTCTTTGGGCATATCCACGTGAATATAAGGACAAGAGCAGTGCAGCACAGAGCACTACAAACCCGAACGAATTTATATACCCATATTACGGTTCGCCAATTTACTGGGTAACGCAAGGTTATGTGGTTTTAGACGATGCGGCATTCCCTATTGTGGGTGAAGGCGACGAGCAACCAAACGATACTTTCGTAACTCAATTGGTTGGAAACGCAAAAGCAGCGATTGATGCGGTTGAGGAAATGGGATATATTGACAGAAACCGAGTTGGCGTTGGCGGACACTCATACGGTGCTTTTATGACTGCAAACCTACTAAGTCATTCGAATCTTTTTGCTGCGGGAATTGCAAGAAGTGGTGCGTATAACAGAACGCTTACTCCTTTCGGTTTTCAAAGTGAAGAAAGAAGCTACTGGGATTCACCTGAAACATATAATACAATGTCGCCATTTATGAATGCAGACAAAATGAAAACGCCATTGTTATTAATTCACGGGGAAGCAGATAATAACTCTGGAACCTACCCATTGCAAAGTGAGCGTTATTTCAACGCCTTAAAAGGATTAGGAGCAACATCCCGTCTGGTTATGCTTCCAAAGGAAAGCCACGGATATAGCGCCAAAGAAAGCGTGCTTCACGTTTTATGGGAACAACACGAATGGCTTGAAAAGTATGTGAAAAATAAAGAAGATAACGAATAAGGCCAATAGCCAAGCGCTTATTACTTACTCAATTAAAATAGATAATAATTAGCTTCATTGCTAGTTTGCCACGTTCTATAACGGAAGTCCTAAAGTAAACATAGATTTTTAAAGTGAGTTAAAGCTTTAAAACTATCAGGACACCTTATAGAACGTGGTTTTTTTATGGGTGTTTGGTAGATCGTTTGGAGCTGCTTCCCTCCTTTTGACTGAATATTATCAATTAGGAATATTCATAAATGGTTAAGAGCAATATATTATTTGTTGGTTTATCTAGGATTCGCAGAAGACACGGACGCCGCCACGTGGGAACCTTTGTTATAGGCGGTAAAGATGAATTGTAAATAGGTTGGAATGGGATTTGGATTGGGGAAACCTAACAGGTATTTTCCTTGGTTTCAAAAGAATTGTGAGCCCTTTTACCTTTTTATCTCGTGAGATGAAGGCGTGGAATAGACCTGTTAGGTTAGGTTTGGTTTAGTTATTTAGGTTTTCTTTTTTTCTTGAACTTTCCTAGTTTTGGTTTTAGGAAGAGGTTTAGGAAACAAGACAATACGAAGCTGATTACGGCACCAATGGAGGCTAAAAGAGCGGTAATTAAAATATCTTCGACTCTTATTAGGCTTAGAGATGAGAGAAAGGTACCACTAACGGTACCCATCCATATTGAGTTGTAATTAGTTTCCATCATCATTCACTTTACTTGCTTGCTCCTCATTGTCATCATCTACTGCGGCTTGGCTTACAGCCGTTACTACCGTGCCAGCAACGACTACATAAGTAGCAATTGAGATTAGCCAGGCAGGAATACTTACGGGGGCTGCTAGAATTGTTCCTCCTGCTGTTGCTAGGCCTACGCCAAGTGTTCGTAATATCCTAAAGAATTTAGGTGTCGGTTTTTTGTATCTGTCTAAGATATTCATATCGATTTGAATTTATGTTTATTGTTATTTTCTCATTTCTATCTCTTGCTTGATAAATGACGGATAGTAATTTTTCTAAGGCGAATCTTGAATAAATGCCTGTTCCTATTCCCGTTAAGTGCATCACAGGAGCGATACAGCCTTCTAACTCTTCTAGCGCATTGTTGGCCGGATGAAATAGGATTGTACTTCTTTTATAAACATCCAATACCTCCAAGTGTCTTTTAAACTTTTGAGAGTATCTGGGTTTGAGTTCATACTTGCCTTCCGGAATACAGGAAACACCTTTTTGGTTTTCCTTCCACGGAAGCTCAATGGTGAAACAGACGAAGTGTCCGTTTAAAGTGAGGGTACCATTAGTACCCCCACTCTTATACACCCTTGTTAGCGTGAGTTCCATTCTTAAATGTCATCGACTTTTACGACATTTAGGGCGTTAAAGGCCCCATTTTTTAAGGAATAGTACTCACCATTTACTTCCTGTTGAAATTCGATTCCCAATACAATCACTACTGGATTGGGCGAATTAGGGGTCAGCGAAGCTGTTAAGTTTGTAGCTGCTACAGTAGTATTGTCATACGGCAATACTCCCATTTCCATTTCATCGTAAACAAATTCTTTGTTTTCGAAGTCTAACTCGGCTGAGCCCAATGCAATTTTGTAATGGGTTGTTCCAGCGGGTGCGGTAATTTGCGCAGTAGCACTAAATTCATTAAAAGAAATAGAAGCCTCTCCTGCTACCCGATCGAAACCGCAAGTATACAGACCGAAAAAAGTGGTGTCTAACTTGCCATTTAGGTTGAAGTCAAAATGTTCCAGCAACTTTAAATTGCCATCATCCAATGTACGTTGCCCTCTTGCATTTACGGGGTCGGTTTTAATAATGGCCAAAAGTTGGCTTGTTAGTCTACTCACCACACGACGATCTTTTGCATTTTGCATTAGGGAACGTATGGAGTTTCGAAGGAGTTTACCACCCCGACCGGCGCGGCCGAATTCGGAGTTGTTTTCTCGAGTTCTCGCGAATGCGGGACTGTGGAGAATCTTGTTGCGGTCTATACCGCCTTTTGCCCGAGCAAGATGCCCGTCTTCAGTTTTGTAAAAAGAAACATCATCGATGGTCCCTTTTAATTTGATAATACCAGCTTGTTTTGCCATGATATAATTATTTAAAGTTAGCTGCAAAGATGCGGCGGTAGAAAGGGCGTTGTTCACAAGTTGGGTACGAATTGGGGGGTTGGGGTTTCGGGTTTCTAGTTCAGGTGTTGGATGCTGAGTGATGGATGGAGATGGGTGCTAAGGGTTCTTAGAACAGAGAACAGAGAATAGAGAATAGAGAATAGAGAATAGAGAGGTAATACTTTTGTTAAGTGAAGGTGGTGTAGTTAAAATTTGGGGTTGGGCTTCGGTACTAACTTCGGTTTTGCGCTGCACACTCAAATTCACTCAGCCACCTTTATATAATTGTTTTAATTTGATTTATTACTGGGGGATGGAGAATGCTGAGGACGGCTGGAGGAAAACGAAATCGAAAACGGCAACGAAGATGAAGATGTGGGTTTGTAGGCTTTTCAACTGGCGTTTAGGAGAAGGGTGTTAATTGGAGTGGTTTACCGTGGAGTTTTCCCTTTGCTCCCTTCGACTGCGTTAAGGATATGCCACTCGGGGGAAGGGAAATAGTTAAATTTAATTATAATTAGACTCGGATTGGATGTGCTGTTTTTAGAGGGGGGTTTGAGGGAGGCTATCGTATTTTTTCTTCCATTTATTGCCCAAGTTGGGGGAATATGTGGGTGGTATTTTAAGAGAATGGAAATCTTGGTAGAAATGACCGAAATGGGATTGAAAATGTATGTTATTTTTTAATGGCTTTTAATGGCTTATCTATGGCTTATCTATGGCTTATCCGTGGAGCATCTATTTCTTTCAATATTTATTGGGAAAAAATGGAGATGTAAGACAGAAAGACTTAGGACTTAAGACTTTTGTTATGTGAAAAACTGGGGATTTCAAATTTAGGGGTTGGCCTTCGTTACGTTTTGAGAGCTATATGATATTAGAGCTTTCATTAAATAAACGTTGGAGCTTTCAAAACACTCAGGCACCGAAGATTAGTAAGGTGATTAATATCTCTTTAATGTTGGTTATTCATTGTTATTTGTTATTAGGGATTTGGGGTTGGATTTTTGTTAGTCGTCTGCTTGTATTATTTTGTTTATGAGGCTTTTTTTTAGGGTGTCGAGGAGTTTTGTAGGTTTTCTTTTTCTGGTTCTTATTTCGAGGAAAGACCGGTAAATGTTTTCGATTTTTGTGGAGAAAATACCTTCGATATTTTTGGCTACCTCATTTATACCCGCTTGACCGTTGTTTACTAGTCCGGAGGAATGTAGGGCGTACACTAGTTCTACGAGGTCTGTTTTGGTGCCTGTCCATTTGAGGTTTGAAGTTGTTATATTATTGTCTAATGACTTTCTTTTTTTCGGGGATAGCTTTTTCTTTAGGTAGTTTATGGTAAGGGTGTTACCTAAAATTTTCGCTAATACCATGTCTTTTGAACTTGAAAAGTTTGGATCTATGATAGATGTAATGGAGGTGCAACAATATGATGTTATGTTTGAATTTCTCGTAAAAAACGAAGAATCCCTATGAGATAGTCCTCTAATATAATATTCATAAAATTCTCTTTGCTCGACAAAATATTTTTTAAATACAGCGATCTGTTCTACGTAAAAATTTTGCTTTGTTATGTTATTTGTCATAAGCTTAGCACGTTCAATAGCAACCGTATTCACAAAATGAATTAGAAATCCAACGATTTTAGGTTTAACTGTTTTAAAAAATTGGCATTCTTCCTCAATGTCTTTAAAGCCATTCTTTAAAACCCTTTTGCGTATCATCTCTAAGGAATCACTACATAGTGCTATTCCCTTTTCGGCTTTGCTATACACATTGGATGATTGGTTATCCAGTTGTTGTAATTGGATTTCCAACTGTGAAAGTACTTCGCTATAAAAATTCATAATATGGAAATTAATGGTTACGTGAATACAATTTATTATGATTATTAGATAGTAAATGAAGGATGAGCTCTCAATAATGACGGGTCAACCATCAAATAGAGTAATTACATTTTTTTAATATGCGTATTCTATTTATTAGCTATGCGCCACTATTTAGTTTTTAATAAGTCAGCACTTCAGGCCACTCAAATCATAACGATTATTGAAGAGGTTAAGGGTTTTCATTGTGTAGCTGTATTACATACTTTAAAAGATATTTTACAATATAAAATACATTGTACTCCCGAATTAGTTATAATTAATCTAGATGATTTTGAGTTTTATATTTCAGATATTTTAACTAAAATCAGTAATAGCTTTGGGTTTCCTCCAAAATTAATAGGAATAACAAGTTCCTATAAAACTGCTTATGAAGCTAATAATTTGGGGGTTGGAGTGCTAATTGGCCCAGACATGGAACTAGCTTCGCTCCTACCTAAAATCAAAGAACACCAAGCTGCAGTAAGGCGGACATATTATTGTATTTCCTCTTATAAGGATTTTCATTATATACCTTTAAAACAGTTACTCTTTCTTCGGGCCGATAATAGGACTACCGACTTTATATTACAGGACGGTAAGACAGTTTGCGGTTTCAACACCTTGAAGTATTATTCAAAAGAGCTTCCCGACAATTTTATAAGAGTTAACCGAAGTTTTATAGTGAATGCCCATATGGTACGACGCATAAATTATTTAAAAAAGCGAATCCAATTAGCTGGGACTTCCGATTATATTCCTTTCACAAAACACTATTTAGCGCAAGTTGATGGCATCAAGAAGATTTTGACCAAGTGTTAAAATACCAAAAGTGCTTATTAAAAGGGCATCTCACTTCACTAGCTAGCAAACTCACTACTTCAAGAGTTATTTATTTCGACATAGCGAAAGTGTCGATTATTTTAGTGAAAGGAAGTTGCTCTCCTACTGGCCTATTTGCCAGTTTCATTGTGCACGATGATTCTCGCTTTTTCAAGTGAGGCTACTTTTTATTGTTTAACATAAACCCGTACACCATGAAAACTAAACTAATTTACCTCAGCCTTATCATTTTTATAGGAATACAAAGTTCCTGTACCCCTACTCCGATAAACAACGAAAGCAACACTTATCATGCTCCGCCCATTTATGGCACGAGTGGTGAACACAGTGCAGAACCTGATAATGAAAAGGATTAAAACACATAACTACCTGATTTTAAGAGAAGCCTTTACAAATAGAAAGGCTTTTCTTACTTTTGATTTCTCCTCAAATGAATCGACCATGTTCCGCACCTGTATATTTTGTTGGAAGGAATTTCCTTATGTTGTCATTCTCATAATTTATACACTTCCTTTTTTAACCAATTCACAAAACACTGATTCTGCATCTGATTTTGAATATTTTATAAAAAAGGCACAGGATGTTTCCCTTTCCATTGAAACGCGAAAAGAACTATTAAGAGAATCACACGCTGCGTTAAAACACATTTCTGCGGATAGTATTAAGTATTTTAAGACCAGTAAAATAGTTGAAATTTCTAGTTCTTTAAAAGACTCTATTTTATTTCACAGTATAGCATCTGAGAATCATGCGTTGGCGAAAACCTTAGATAATCCATCTATACTTGGAGATTCGCATTGGAATTATGGTTCTTATTATTTACGAGAACACGACTACGAACAAAGCTATTTTCATTACAATAGTGCGTTCAAGTATTTTACTTCAGCCAACAGTTTTTACTATGCAGGAAAGATGTTGTACAACATGGCTTATATTTCTCGACAGTCAAATGACTTTACAGGTGCTGAAATTTTATTATTCCGCAGTATTAAAATCTTTGAAAGCACGAATAATATCAAGCAACTTTATAGGTGTTATAATCTGTTGGGCAATAATTCGGATGATTTGGAGGAGTTTCAAAAGTCGCTACACTATTACAACGAGGCTGCACGGATGATACCTAAGTTAGAGAATTCAGAATATTATCAATTAGAGAATTTAAACAACCTTGGGGTTCGTTTATACAAAATGAAATTATATAAAGAGGCACTCACTGTTTTTAATAACGCACTAGCCTACCCAGCAATTCTGAAGTTGGAACCATCATTACACGCAAGGTTATTGGATAATAGCGCATTTTGTCAGATTTCTATAGGTCGGTATGAGGATGTAGCGCATTCTTTAAAATTTGCGATGGCTTTGCGAGACAGCATTGAAGATACTGCGGGTTCGGTTATGAGTAGAATGCGTCTTGCATTATATTACGGAAAGGTAACAGATACCATACAAGCTATAGATTATGCAAAGGAAGGACTTCGTTTAGCCAAAGGGTATTACTTAAACAGCAATGTACTATACGGGCTTGAGCTTTTGGCTGCATTGGATACGGATAACACCAACCATTATTTAACACAACATATATCATTAAACAAAAGTCTCAATACTCGAGACCGCCGGCTGAGAAATAAGTTTACTGCCATACAGTATGAAACTGATAAGTATATTCAGGAGAATGAGCGGCTTTTTAGCCAGCGGATGTGGATTTTTATTATCGCTATTTCTGTCACTACTATTTTAGTTCTCATTTATATAAATTCCCGTCAGAATGCTAAAAACAAGGAGCTTCTATTTGAACGGGAGCAGCAACAGTACAATGAAGATATGTTTTTGATGGCGTTATCACAAAAAACAAACTTAGAAAAGGGAAAGTTAGAAGAGCGTCAGCGTATTTCACAAGAGCTTCACGATGATATCGTTTCACGGCTATTTACACTTCGATTTAGGTGGCAGTCGGTTAAATTATCGGGAGCAGCTAGCATGGAGATGCTTCACCAACAGTTTTTAGTGACACTCGAGCAATTGGAAACCGATATCAGAAACTTATCTCATGAGCTTAGAGAGATTGTATTTTTTCAGGAAGATAGTTTTTCGATAATCTTGAAAAAGATTGGGCTGGAAAAGAGTGAGATAGGAAAATTTGAATTTTACTACCAATGCAACGAGCCGGAAGTGTGGGAGCGTCTCCCCTATGTAACTCAAATTCAATTGCGGCGTTTATTTGAGGAAGTACTTCAAAACGTTGTTAAACACGCCCAAGCTTCAAAAGTAAGCGCTCATTTATATCGGGAATTGGATATTCTCAATATTGAAATAAAAGATAATGGAATGGGCTTTAATCCTACTAAATCTAAAATAGGCATTGGTATGAAGAGTTTAAAAACCCGAAGTCAAAAACTCAAGGGTAAATTTGATATACACGCTCCTATAGGTGTTGGCACCACCATCAGCATACAAATTCCATTTAACCCTTCTTTACCATGAAAAAGCAACACCTAAACATTTTAATGATAGATGACCACGCTATGATACTTAAAAGCTATGTGGACGTACTAAGAGTATTGGAAAGTCAAACTGAAACTTACCATTTTAATATTGAACAAGCGCACTCAATTATGGAAGCCACAGCAACTTTAAGCGAAGGTTTTAAAAAAAGGCAACTTCACATGGTGCTATTGGATATTGGGTTACCTCAATACAAAAATTATCTATCAGGCTTGGATCTAGGCGTTGCAATTCGTAAAGATTATCCCAACTGCAAAATAATGGTTATCACTGGTTACAATCACTATCACTTGATTCAAAAGTTATTAGACTCTGTAAAACCCGAGGCTCTTCTCATTAAAAGTGAAATAAATCCTGATGGCTTTAAGTTAGCATTTCTAGATGTTTTACAGCAAGTACCACATTATTCTAAAACAGTTCGGAAATATCTAACTCAGATTCCATCCAAGCCCATGGTTTTAGATCATTACGATGTACTGTTATTATTCTATTTGTCTGAAGGAAAACGAACCAAAGAGCTACCTGCGGTGCTACCTATCTCTATGGCTTCTATTGAAAGAAGGAAACGTAAATTAAAGGATATTCTTCATCTTGAAGCAGATAGCAGTGATGTGCAATTGTTGAATAGAGCAAAAGAAGAAGGGTTTTTGTAGCGCTGGAGGGAATGGGGATTAACGATTTACGATTGGGGATTGGGGATTGGGGATTTGAGGCTAAAGCCTAGATGTTTGATGCACGAGCGCTACGCTGCACGATGGGCGTTGAGGAAGGAAGAAGGAATAGCGAATGTTTAGTTATAAATTTCCGATGTAGAAGTTGAGCGGGGATTTATGATTGGGATTTGATGCTAGATGCACGAAGATAGATGGGAAAGGATGATTATTCATGTTTTGTGTGATGCAATTGAACACCACGCTTAAAACATTGCCTAAGTCTAAAACCTGACAGGTCTTTGAGACCTGTCAGGTTTGTTTCAGACTAGCCTAGTTCGTATGCGATTTGAGATGGGAGTCTTGATACTTTTGACATGTTGAATAACGAATCTTAAACTAAATGATAGGCGTATGAATCGTCACTCAAGCTATTAAAATGTGAGCTATGAAACCACGGGAAATTAAATACTTGCTAATCGAACAATTGCCCTCATTCTTATCAGCATTCAGAAATGGAATTGGTGAGGCCAAAGCGCCTATATCTCACTTCAATTTTAATGGACATATTATCCACACCATGGAGCAATCGGAAAATGCAATTGCTGCACTATTAAAAAATCAGAATCTCCACCTTGTTTGTATAAATCAGAATTTCCCACTATCCCCTACTACCGGTTTTGATTGCTCAATAGCATTCCTGAAATATATCAAAGCCAATTATCCCAATATCAAGATTATCATTACAATCCAAAATGCCACAGTGTTTAATTTAAGAAAACTAGGTGTGAGAATAGATCCAGATAGTATTATAGAAGTGACAGATGCTAGTCAGGAAACTATTATAAAAGCTTTTGTAGAAACTATTGAAGTCGGTATATACTTTAGTAAAACCATACTGCAATTGCAACGAATTTATAGAACGAACCTTCATATTGTTGATGATATAGATTATCATATTCTACACGAATTATCGCTGGGAACCAAAAACATTGATCTTCCGAAAAAGATATTTCTCTCCTCAACTACAATTAATAGAAGGAAACATAAACTAAAGGATTTTCTGGGAATTACAGATCAATCTGATTCTGCGTTGATTCGGAAAGCTAAGGAATTGCGATATGTATGAGGGGTGAAAGGAGAGTATAGATGCTAGATGCTAGAGTCTAGAGGCTGGATGCTAGACGTTTGATGCACGAGCGTATGGCGGCATGAAGGGCGATGGGAAAGGATGAAGGAATATTTAATTATGAATATCGAATGTCGGAGTTAGAAGGGGTTGCGGATTGGAGATTGGGGAATTTTGATTGCTGATTTCATTGGGAATGAATGATGAATCTGAAGAATCTAGATGCTAGGTTTGGAGTTTAGGGTTTGTTGATTTGAGTTGTGAGTTGTTCAATTTTGAATGGCTTTTTATCAATTTTGGTTTACTTTCAAAACCAACAGTTGTTTACTTGGGTTTAATTTTATCGAAACACCAATTCATTTAAATAATGACTGTTCAAGATAAAAATTCCAAAATAGGTAAATCTATTATAATAGTTACGAGCTACTTATTTGTATTACTGTTTCTCTATGCCGCAACAAGCAAACTGCTCGATTTTGAAACGTTTACGGTGCAACTGGCACAGTCTCCCCTACTCAGTGCTTATGCGGGGGTTATTGCTTGGATGGTTCCAGGGATTGAAATAGTCATTGCAGTACTTTTAGTTTTCCCGCGTTTTAGAATTCTTGCGCTTTATGCCTGTTTTACGCTGATGGTCATGTTTACGGCCTATATCTATATCATCCTAAATTTCTCGGACTTTATCCCCTGCTCTTGCGGTGGGGTGCTGGAAAAATTGAGTTGGACGCAGCACCTTATTTTTAATGTGGTGTTTATCATTTTGGCGGGGGTGGCGGTCTTTTTTTCCTTGCAGGAAAAACCCAAAAAGACCTTGCTTTTGCTTGCCACTCTTGCCATTATTGGAGTAGGGATAGTGACTTTATTGTTTGTCTTTTCCGAAAAGAAAATGCATCGAAATAATGCATTTCAACGAAGGTATCCACACCATCCTGTGGAGGAATTACAACGTTTTGACATTGGCTATAACTCATATTATCTTGCAGGTAATACGAAAGACAGTGTCTATCTTGGCAATACTACCGCACCATTGCATGTATTAGTTTTAACTAGGGAACTTCAAGACTCCATACATCGTTCTATCCAAGTTCCTAATTCAAATATTCCATTTAAGTCTCTAAAAATAGTCATTGAAGACACTTTGTTTTATATAATGGACGGAAGTGTTCCACTTATTTTAAAAGGAGAGACTAAGTCATTAACTGGCACAACATCTTATAAGTTAACTCAAGAATTTTTAAGAGTAAAGCATATAAATAAAGATGATTTTGTGGTTCGCACGTTTGACAATCATACTACGGCAAATGTATTAGGCAAAATAACAATAGGAGATACTATAGCGTCTTATCTCCATCCTGATCTATTAATAGCTCACGATGATCCTTTTTTTGATACAGATGGTCTTCTGCTTTACAACCACCAATTACATAAAATAATTTATGTGTATTTCTACAGAAATGAATTTGTTGTTGCTAATACTGATTTCTCCCTTGATTATATTGGAAAGACAATAGATACCATTTCACATCCCCAACTGGATGTTCGAACCATTACCTCCAAGAACGAACGAAAAATGGGAAAGAACCCCATATTCGTAAACTTACGGGCCTCCAGCTATGGGGAGTATCTTTTTATTCAGAGCGACCGTTTGGGAAAACATGAATCGGAAGAAGTTATTAAATCAGCATCTATTATTGATGTTTATAATCTTAATAACCAAACTTATTTGTTCAGCTTCTACCTGTACCATAGCGGGCTTAAAAAGCTTCATGAATTTAGGGTTGATGGAAGTAGCCTCTATGCTCTGATTGATACTTATCTCATACAATATAAATTAAAAGAGGAGCACTTTAAACCTTTAAAAAAAACTAAAGACACTATATAGTAAAGGGGTGAGACCGAAAACCTTTAGAAAAGAGTAGGTCAATTTAATTCATTTTCAAAATTTTAATATTATGAAAAATTTCAAGAAAAAGTTGCTCTTGCCGGTTATGGCAATTGCTCTTGCGGTTGGTGGCGCGTTTGCGACCAATGCTACAAAAATCGATGATAGTTTATCAACTATTGGCTATCTCAGCGTTCATGCACCTTGTGATACTCCCGTAATATGTGGGGACTCTGGTCTTCCGGGCTGTACTATTTCAGGGTGGGGAGAAGCATTCGGTATGGAAAACAACTGTACCCGAGTACTATTTAAACCATAAATGGTTAAGGAAAGGCTGGTTATTTCTAACCAGCCTTTCTATTTTAATGGGGATTTGTCATCCAATCTGGAGCAGGTCTATCTTTAAGATGGTGATTGAACCACTCTTGCAAGCGGTTCGTTAAATCGATTTGATTTTCTGAACCTTTTATATCGTGTCCTTCTTCAGGGTATAACAACATTACATGGTCCTTTTTTAATCTTCTCAGACCCACAAACATTTCTATATGCTGCTCCCAATTAACATTACTATCAAGCTTTCCTGCCCAAGATAAAAATGGGGTTTTTACATTTTGTAGTTGGTGGATTGGTGAATTGCGTTCGTATGCCTCTGGAATATTAAAATAGCTATCTCCCATACGCCATTGTCCCTTTTCAAAACGTGGATATTGTGGTCTATCCCATATCCACGCCATAGAAAGATAAAAACTGAGCATATTGCTCGCTCCTGCACCCGATATAATTGTTGCAAACATATCCGTTTGGGTTAGCATAAACATAGATTCATATCCTCCAAAGGAATGACCATACAGCCCTAATTTCTGTTTATCAATAAAGGGATATTCCCCTACTTTTCTCACCCCAGCAGTTACACATTTAGTAGCGGATATTCCAGGATCGCCAATCTTATAGACTATATCGGGATAAAAAACAAAATAGCCTTGGGTGGTATAGTTGGAGACGGAAAAGCCAATTGTATTGTGTTGGGTAGGGTTTTGATAATGGTGTAGCTGGTTGGACAGCAATTCATAGCAGAAGGTAATCATTGGGTATTTTTTTTGAGGATCAAAATCGGCAGGGTAAAACAGCGCTCCCTTGAGACTATCTCCTGTAGGAGTCGTATAATACACCAATTCTGAATGACCCCATTTGTATTTGAAATGATGACGGTTGGATTGTTCTATCGCTACTGAATTAGTATTTTTTATATCTCGATACATTAATTTTGGAGGTGCATTGAAGCGTTCCTCTGTATAGACCAATTGTTGTCTATTTTTAGATGCTCTTAGATTCTTGATATAACTATCTTTAAGAACAATTTCTTCTAGTCCCTTTTTAGTTGAGTAATTAAAGTAGCCTGTGCTTTCGTTATTTGTATCTCTGGCGGTTATGAAAACACCCTTCTTAAGATTAAACAATTTGGCATACTGCGCTTCAAATTTAGGATACTCAAAACGGCTCTCTGAAAGGCGATAGAGCCTATAGATTGTCGAGTTTTCCTTACCCGCCGTGATTTTTTCGACCTTCTTTCCATCTGGAGTAATTGCCCAAATATCGTATTCATCATAAAGCAGAATTTCTTTTTCATCGGTAGACCAACCTGGGTTGCCATAGGACGGTGGTGGAAGGTATCTACTTGTTTTTGAATTTAAGAACTTTGTTTTTAGGTTTTTCGTAAGATTAGTGTGTATATCGTATTTTGCGTCATACACCGACCAATTTCCGTCTTTAAAATAAGCTAAATACCTACCCGAAGGTGACATCTGAAATTCAAATCCATGGGGTTTTTCTACTACTGATTTATGAACTCCTGTTTCAATATTATAGACATCAATATTTGAGAGTGGTTCACTTTCTTGATAGGAGAGTGAATGATCCTTATGGCTATAAGCATATGCATATTTTGCATCCGTTCCAAAGAGTGTAATAGTGTGTATTGAATCTCCGATAAATTTCCAGTCGTCCTTTTTGAGTTGCCAAGCGACCATCATAGAAGGGTTGTGAAAACTTTGTTTCGAATATCCATACCCTGGATATAAAAGTTGATCCTTGGTATTCCAGATTTCAACCTCAGCTAGTGGCTCATCCATTGTAGCAGACGACTCCATTTTCTTTAATTTAACATTGAAAAAAAGCTTGGTACCATCTGTCGAAAAGTCTAACGCAGGCCTTCTATCAGTAGCTATATAAATCTTATTGGACAAAGGGTCAAAGCTCTGAACCTTCGCAGGTTTGGTTATATCCTTAAAGTAATGCACTTGCGTTTTGTTGGTGCCAGCCCCTTGAAAAAACGCCAATCCACAGCCAGAGTCTGTCCATTTAAGATGGCTATAGGACTGTTTCTTGTTACTATGAAGGGTAGTGATTTTTTTCGATATTAATGAGAGCACCACGACTTTTCTATCGCCTTTTCCTTCCTGAATAAAGGCTATGTAATCGCCCGAAGCGTTATATTTAAACGTTGTTACATTTGGGTATTTCAGAACTGTATTATTGTCTAGCCTTTCAATATAAAGCTGCGGTTTTGCCTCTTTTGGCAGCTGTTTTAAATAGGCCACAGTTTGTGAATTTGGGGAACACCTATACCAAGTTATAGAATCAACCAGTTTTTCTTCTCCCTTCCGTAAATTTACTATCCAGAATTTGTTGCCGCGCGTGCGAGAGAACATCCAATTCCCATCGGCTGAGAAGTCACTTATAAAAGCATTGGGAAGAATATGTTTTTTCTTTGTCAAGATATTTTGCACTATCAGTGTGTCTTCTCCTTTTTGATAATACAGACCATAGCTTGCCCACTTTCCATCGCTTGAAATTTTTTGTAGTTCTAGCGTATTCCAGAGGCTATAATCCGTAATTGCGAGCGTTTTCTTTTTGTCTGCCTGCCCCCAAAGGGGGCAAGTCAAACAAAAACACATGAAAAAAACTACACTGTAAAGGCTAATCCAACGTAATCTATGGGTTTTAAAAATATTTTTCATCTTTAATATCCGGGGTTTTGGGGTTGCAGGTTTGGGTTTACCAAAAGTTCTTTTTCGGGGATAGGTAACATGCGATCCGTGGAATTCCAACCGGGTTTAATGGGGCCTAAAACTTCATCCAATTGGTTGGCACGCCTTAGATCGAAAAAACGGTGACCGTGTTCCGTAAACAGTTCCACACGGCGTTCCTGTAGTATGGCCGCAAGCAATTCATTTTCTGAATTAGCTGTAGTATTGCCTAGTCCTGCACGACTTCTAATCTTATTGATGTCGGCATGCGCTCCTGCAATATCCCCCATTCTCGCCCGTGCTTCTGCCCGAATTAGGTATTGTTCTGCCATTCGGAAAACGATGGAATATTCTTCTGAGCTGCTGGCGCCAAAGCCAAGTTTATATTTATATGGGAAATACCAAGTATTGGTTCCGTCTGAAACATTGCCCACCCAATATTCTTTTCTTAAATCTCCTGGTTCAAAAGCCATTGCCAATGTATTGGCCATTGCTAAGGTTGAAGGGGGCGCAGCAAACACCACAAATGTTTGTGCCTCGATGGTGTTTTTTCTTGTTTCATCGGGACTAAATTGCCAAAGTGTGGAGGCGCTCGTTTTTAGAAATACATTTTCGATGTTTGACTCCCATCCGTTGTTTTCTATCACCTCGGAAGCGTACATTGTTGCTTCTTGCCACTTTTCTGTGTACAGATATATTCTGGACAAAAGTGCGGTTGCAGTACTTGAGGTAGGGCGAACTCCTTCCCCACTGTTGTCCACTACTGGAAGCAAGGCTTTCGCCTGTAAAAGGTCTGCAATAATCAGCGCATATACCTCTTCAGCAGCTTGGCGAGGAGCCAATTTGTTTTCCAAATAGTTGGTAGTTGAAATATAAGGGATATCACCAAAAAGATTCAAAAGGTAAAAGTGAACTAACCCACGAATAAAAAGCGCTTCACCACTAAAAAGATCTTGCTCCTCGGGTGTAAAATAGATAGATCCAGCAACACCTTCCAGAATGGCATTGGCGGCATAAATTTGGTTGTAGCCACCATTCCATAATTCGGCAACAAAGGGATCATTCGCAGCTATGGTATTTTTATAAAACTGTTCCTCTGGCAGTCCAAATGGGCTGTAATAATCCATTTCATCTGTGTAGTTTCCGAGTAGATTTGAAAGTCCTTGATGGTCTCCTGTTAAAAGTCCTTTGGTTCGCAGTGCGGCATATATTCCCACCATCGCAGCCTCCACGGCATTGGGATCTTGAAAAAGTATCTCGCCAGTAAGTAGATGATTTGGGGTCTCTACCTCTAGTTTCTCACAGGAGAAAAAAATAATAAGAAGTGAGATAAGAAATATATTTCGGAAACCACGATTCAATATTTGATTACTATTTTTCATAAGTTCTCGTTTTTAAATTATTAAAAAGTTAATTCTACCCCAGCGTTTAAGACCTTAAGGGGAGGTAGATTATTAGTGGCTTGGGTCTCTGGGTCGAGCCCTTTGTAATTTGTGAATGTCAATAGATTTTGACCTTGAACAAATAGTTTACAACCCATTCCCTTTGTCCACTTTTGAGGGATGGCATAGGAAAGCGCAATATTTTTTAGGCGG
Source organism: Aequorivita viscosa (assembly GCF_900106795.1). GTDB lineage: Bacteria > Bacteroidota > Bacteroidia > Flavobacteriales > Flavobacteriaceae > Aequorivita > Aequorivita viscosa. Next base: position 59,478 of record NZ_FNNS01000020.1, read on the forward strand.
ATATAGGAAGCGTCGCCTACGCTGCCCGTACTGTTATAAAAATTATTATAAGCGGTATAAACTACATTGTTAAATCCAGCTGAATACAATTGTTGTTCCGATTGATCTCCAGGCTGTTCCCAGTGGTTCAATACTTCAATGGGCTGATTTTCCATTTGTCCGGGCATTGAAAAAATTGCCTGATAACTTCTCCCTTTTTGTTTTACGAACTGGAAGAGAAAATCCAAATTGAAATTCGCATATGACAACGAGTTATGTAACCCTCCAAAGTATTGGGGGCTTATATTCACAATTGATTTAAGGTCGTTTGGTGTAGAAATGATTCCATCGCCATCAACATCCTGAAAGGTGTAGCTTCCCGTTTCTGGGTCAACTCCTGTGGCATTGTAAAGCAAAATGATATCTAAGGGTTCACCTACAACATACATATTTGAATAAGTAGAAGCCTCCAGTTCTGGGAAAGAGACTAATTTGTTTTTCGGGTAGCTAATATTGATGGAGGTTTCCCAACGGAATTTCTCCTTATTAAAATTGATTGTAGAAAGTTCAATTTCCCATCCTGAATTTTGTACCGTAGCATCTAAGTTTGCGTTTAAGCTCGGAAAACCTGTAGTGCCTGGCAAGGGAATGCCCACCAATTGGTTGGAGGATCGGTTTCTGTAGTAGGCGGTGGAAAGTGCAACCCTATCCTTTAAAAAAGATAAATCTAAAGCAGCTTCTAGTTTTTTATTAATCTCCCAGCCATAATCTGGATTATATAGTTGTACTGGCTGTAATCCCTGTATGCCCTGATAGGTTAGGCCGCTCGGTGCATAGGTATCGAGAAATCGATAGTTGCCTATTTGGTCGTTCCCAGAGGAGCCATAGCTGCTTCGGAGTTTTCCAAGGCTTAAAAAGGCAAGGTTGTTTTTTAATAAGGATTCTTCCGAAAAAATCCAAGCTGCTCCTACCGCACCAAAATTGGCATATTGATTGGCAGGACCAAAACGGCTAGATCCATCACGTCTTGCCGTGAAATTGACGATGTATTTATGGTCCCAATTGAGATTGAGACGGCCAAATACCGCCTGATATTTATACACCTCATCACTATTACTCGATATGGACAGGTTGGCTGCGGCGGCGGGATTATAAATTAAACTGTTGCTGGGAAAGTCACTTGCAAATTGTAGCAGTCGGGAAGTTTTTTCCTTTTGTAAGGTACTTCCCAACAGAACTTCTATTTTTCCTTTTCCTAGTTCAATGTTATATCCCAACTGCGGCTCTACAATCCAGGAACTTCTGGAACCATTGTTTAGGGTAATAGACGAAAAGCTACTATCGAGTCCAAAAGCGGGGTCATACATAGTGTGTGGTGCAGTTCTGGTTTCTTCAAGTGTTGTGGCAACATATCCAAGATTTGCTTTTAGCCAGAGATTTTTGATAGGTCTATAGGTCAAAACAGTATTGGCGGTAAGTGTATTGGTTACCGATAGATATTCTCCATTCCAGGCCGCCAATGGATTTCTGAACGTGCCGTTTTCCCAATTCAATTCCCCTTCTTCCGTATATAAGGCGGGTGCGTTTGGCGACATTGTTAAGGCTTCTCGAACAAGATTGGAGGGTGGTAGGTCGTTAGCGTCGAACACATAGTTGCCGCTAAATTGGATGTCTAATTTATCGTTAGGTGCTGTATGGTTTAGGTTTACTAATATACCACCCTTTTTATATTTAGAATCATCAGGAAGTACGGTAGACTCTTCCCTATAATTTCCATTAATTAAAAATTGCGTAAACTCGCTGCCACCGTTTATGGAAGCGTTTGCAGTGTGGTAGTATGCCGTTCCTCCAATGAGTTCCTCCTGCCAATCGGTATAGCGGTCGGGGCTCCAAGTGCCATTAACATCATAAGCATTAAATGGATATTCTGTAATGCCGTCATTAGCAAAGCCCTCGCGACGCATTGCTAGATATTGCTCGGTATTGAGCAAATCCATACGTCTCGTTATGGTTCCCACTCCAGCACTACTCCCGACCTTAAATGTAGTCTTTCCGGTCTTGCCTTTTTTAGTAGTTATTAGCACTACCCCATTTGCGCCCCTAGAGCCGTAAATTGCTGTGGCGTCGGCATCTTTTAAAATTTCGATGCTTTCGATGCTGTTTGGGTCAATACCATTAAGGGCACTCTGCGCCCCTCCAAGCACAGGGGAAAGGTTGTAATCTCCCAAAGACTGCGATGGATAAGGCACTCCGTCTACAATATACAATGGTTCGCTACCATCGGCGCGGATGCTATTGCGCCCACGGATACGCACCGAAAACCCACCGCCGGGCACGCCAGTATTCTGAACAATATTCACGCCTGCCATTCTGCCCTGCATAGTGGCAAGGGGGTTGTTGACAGGCTGGTTTTCAATCTCGGTAGCGGTAAGGCGAGCAATACTCCCCGTTTTCTCTTTATCGGATACTTTGTAGTAGCCTGCGTTAATAACCACGGCGTCTAATGCAGTGGCATCTGCTAGCATTACAACATTTATGATGGTACGATTTCCTACAGCTATTTCTTGGGTTTTGTAGCCCATATAGGTAAAAACCAAAGTATCTGAAGGATGCGCTATAATAGTGTATTCGCCATCCAAATTGCTCTGGGTTCCCTTGGAGGTATTTTTTATTACAATGTTTACGCCTGCCATTTCCATACCCAGGGAGTCTTTTACAACTCCCTTTATGTTACCCTGTGGAAAGGCTTTGTTAATTCGGCGGGTAATGGTAATGTAATTATCTTTTGTTGTGATAATATTAAAATCTGCCGGGGGAAGGCATTGTTTTAATAGCTCATTTACCTCGATGGTGCCTTTTTTGAGTTCTATTTTGGGCAAATCCTTAAAGATATTGGATTGGTAGATGAAGGTACATTCTGTTTGTTTGCCAATTATTTCAAGGACTTCAAAGATGGTAACTTTCCTGTCGTGTTCAATTGTGATCTTTGGGCTTTGATGGATCAAAGGATTTGGCGAGAAGCCGAAAATGGTCGTACAACTTAAAAGTAGTATGGTTCTCGCGATAATTTTCGAGAGATGGTTTGCTTGAATTTCAAGCACCTTTATTAATTTAATTTCCATAAATTTGTGAATTGATTGGTTAATATTCCAATTATTATGGGAGTTGAGTTTTTTACTTTCCAGGTAGTGGCTCTTCTCCCTTTTTTTTATCTTATAATCACTGTGTTGTTTTTTATGTCATAGGCGTTTATACTGTTAGTGTTTTTGATTCCGTTCAATATTGCTTCAATTGTTTGCTTTTTGCTTAATAGGCCGCTGAATTTTACCTTTTCCAACTCGGAGGAGTCGAAGGAAATCTGTACATCATACCATCTGGCCAAGACTTGCATAATCTCTTTAAGTGGCTTATCCTTAAAATAAAAATAGCCCCTAATCCAGGCCGTGTCGTAATTTACATCCACCTGATCTTTTGACAATTGGCCTGAGTTTAAGTCCAAGATGGATTGCTCACTAGGATTGAGATAAGCTTGTTTGTCATTTGCAATAATCTGTACCTTTCCCTCTACCAAGGTGGTGTATATTTTTGCTTCTTCTCCATAAGCCTTAAGGTTGAATTCCGTACCAATTACTTCCACCTCCTGTTCTTGTGCAATAATTTTAAAGGCATCTCCTTGATGCTTGGTGCTAGGTGAAACATCCAAATAAACTTCACCATATAATAGTTCCACAGTCCGGATTTTTCCCGGCTGGAAAGCCACTGGGTATTTTATCTTTGTTTCGGCATTCAACCATATTTTGGTGCCATCGGCAAGGGTTAGTTGATATTGGCCACCTCTAGGCACCGCCAAATAATTAAATACAGTATGTAGCTGATTATTGACCTGTTTGTATTCCAGTCTATCGCCTTTGGTTTGGGCGATCTTGTTTTTGAAAGGAGTCTCAGGACTTAATGCTACTTGAGTACCGTCTTCTAGAGTTAAGATAGCCTTATCTGTTCCTGGTTCAATGGCTACCTGCACTGAAGCTCCTTGTCCAGATTTTTGAATGTGGTTGTAGGTGAAATATGAGAAGGAAAATAACAATAAGGCTATGGCGGCCGCTTTATATAACTTTGAGATTAGGTTTTTAGTGGGTTTTCTTGTGGGTTTTTGTAATCTGTTGGCTACTTTTTCCCAGTCGTTGTCAATATCAATTTCCGCTAGTTTGAGTTGTTGTTTCTGAATATTTTCCTCAGAGAGATTTTTTTCAATACGGTTTTTGGTTTCCTTACTAAGGAATTCAGCCTCATTAAGGGCAGCAATTTTTTCTCCTTTGGAAAGGCTTTTGGCCAATTTGTTTGCCAGGGCAAATAGACGGTCGTGAATAGTCATTGTGTTTTCTTTGTACCTCTATAACAACGGAAATTGGAAAGTGTCTAAAAGATTTTAGGGAAAAGTGAAATAAAATAATTTAAAGGATACTTAGGATATATAAATTTTGGGGACGGTGGGGACTTTGGAGACGATGGGACGGTGGGAACATTGTCTCACGGGGATGCCTGTAGCAGGACTTATGATTTTTGTGGCTGGCGGAATAGTAACTGTAGTTTATGGCTTTTTGTAATTTATTCTGGCTTTGTACATTTTTTCTTTGAAGCCGCCATCTTTGATGAATTGTTTTTCGAGAGTTGCTATTTGCTTTTTCAATAAATAAGTGGTGACGTTTATTAAACTTCTAAGGACGTTTGTGACTATTTGGAGCTCCTGATTTTCTATTGCTTTTTTGAAGGTTTGGTAATTGGCATTTGAGGTGCGGTTTAGTTGGTCGAAGCGTTTTGAATATGGATGGGTTCTTTCCCAGGTTGGAATATTGTGGGTGCGCATAAAATCTTCATAATCGAGGACAAGTTCCTCCAAGCTTGCCCGAGCGACGTTTGTAAGTTTTATTTCCATTTCTTTTGAGGTGCCCGATGCCATACTTGCTTCGGCGATATTTTGTTTCCCAGAGCGGGCGGCTTGGACCATTTGGTCTATGGTTCTATCGAACCTTGGAAGATGCTGCCTACAGAAAAAGACCGTACCATCATAAATGATCTCTGCCTTTTGAAAGGTAAGGAGAGATCTGTAGCCACCGTGTGGAGGAAGGATGTTTTCGCTTTTGGACATGACGTACCATTTTGATTGAGGGAGGGTTGGTTAAAATTAAGGAAAATTTTTGAATTGGGAGATTGGGTGGTTTTGGGGAGGGTGTGTTAAAGGGAGGGTGGTATTTAAATTGTTGGGGAGGGTGGTATTGGGGGACGGTGGAGACGGTGGGGACTTTGGGATGCTGTGGGCTTTGTCCATCGGGGTGCCTACGGTGAGGACGGCGGCTCTATGTTACTTAAAAGTAAATAGGAAAATTGAGAACAAATATTTTAAAGGAGTCAATAGGCCTTTAAGTTTTTGATAGGCTAGGCTTTTTTGGGTTCTAACCGTGCTGGGGGTGATGTTGAGTTCTTCGGCGATTTCGTTATTGGTATAGTTGTTTAGTGAAAGGGAAATTACTTTGGCTGCTTTTTTTGGTAGGGTGTCTATGGCTCTATAGAGTTGGGCATGGGTTTCTGCCGAAACCAGTTCAGCGAAAAAATAATCCTCCGACTGTTGGAGTTCATTGTCTAAGGGAGCAGCATTGGTGATTGTTTTATGGTGTTTGCTTTTTAAGTAGTTGAGGCAGTGGTTTTTGACAGCGGTATAAAAGTAGGCTTTGGTAGTGTTGTAGTTTGTAAATACTGGTTGCTTCTCCCATATTTTTATAAAAACCTCCTGAACGATGTCTTTGGAAGTATCCATATCATCAAGGTATTTATTGGCAAATAGGCACAAGGGCGGATAGAGGGTCTTAAAAAGCGACTTGTACCCCTCCAAATCCTTTGGATGTGATAAATACCTAGGCATAGCATTGCGGTTTAAAGGGAATTTTTTCCCAGCGCTATTGGCACCGTTTTTACCTTATAAAAAGGCCACTGAATCGAGCTACACGGAATAACTATCTGCTTTAAAACCGCAGAAAAAAGTAGGCTCGGAACTCAACTTACCGAACTGGGGTACTGGCATACCTTACCACGATAAGAGAGCCCACGCCCGGGACGTGAGCCTTCTACTTATCCTCTCGTGGTTTTAAAAACGCCAGTTTTCAGTTCGAGATTCAAAGCGAATGCTTCTAGTTTTTTGCTCTTAGAAGAATCGCAAATATATAACATCAACAAAAATAATAAAAATATTTAAATATGGACTATAGTCCGTTGAAAATATCTAAGATTTTGAAGCTATTTGTATTCTATGGCTACAAATTTGACGGGTATCGAACTTTTTGTTATTCAAAGGGTAAAAGAAGTTCGAATTGCTAAAGGATTAAGTCAAGAAAAATTATCTCTTGCACTGAATAAAGGTGTAGGTTTTATTGGTGATAGAGAAGCTCCTTCCAAAAAAGCTAAATACAATATTAATCACTTGAATGAAATAGCTAAAGTTTTAGATTGTTCACCTAAGGATTTTTGGCCTGAGTGTCCTATAAAGTAAGAATTGCGATTTTTATTATTAACGAACAGTACCAACTTAATATTTACCTCTTTTAGATAAATTAGAGTCATAATTTTATTTAGTGTTTAATTTCTCTCCCTAACCAAACTCCATATTTTTTATACCCTTGATAGTGCACGATCCATTCAGTAATCCATGGAATCATTTTATATAATGGTATTCCTCGAAATAGAGGTTTGTCAATGATTGGATGATATAAACATAACGACAAGTCCTTGTATAAATGAATATCATCATTGTATTTAATTGATTTGTCTTTTATGTAAATTCTATCATATCGGTAGTTTAAAAATGGTGAATAGTAAAGTTCTATATCATAACTTTTGTTTTTAAAATTTAAAGTTCCTTTTCCGAATAGTGCCTTATTTGGATGATGTATTTTTAAATCAAGCCATTCAAAATAATTTTCCACAAGTGCTTTTTCAGTATTTAAAAATACACACCAATTTTTCTTAATATCAGATATTCTACTTGCCTCCAAAGCTGTGATGAGGTTCATTCTTTATTCCTTTGTTTATATTGATATTTCCTTTAGAATCTGTCATAGCATTATTCCCAATAATTAAACCACTTGAACGTGTAAAATCATCGTCTGAATTTTTTGAAAACATTTTAATTTGTTCAGTAAGTGATTTTTTATAAATTCCTTCGCCAAATAATTCTATATAGTCTGTATTACTTGTTTCAAATGAGTTTTTAAGACTTTGCCATTTTTTATGAAAATCAGAAATGAAATTATAAAAGCTATTATAATGATTTTGAGTCCATGAATCCGTAAAATCTTCTTCAATGTTTACAGGATTTAAAACTTTAAATTTACACCCTGTTTTAATTGAGTCTAAGTAACTATCTTTAATTTTTTGGGTTACATTATCTATTGCATCAAAAATTGAATCTTCGCCATCATATAGCTTTGCTACAAGAGTGGTAATTACAATACTTGAAACTCGATAATCTTTGTTTTTAAAATAAATATCTCTATATCTTTTAATAAGCTGTACTGCTCTTTGGAGTGGTGTTTTTATATAAAATTCTTCAGGTAATGGTTCTGTTTCTACTTTAGCTTCCAATAACACTTTGGAATACATTCTTAATAAAGAAGTATCAACAGAATTAGCGATATTAAGAAACCAATTTGCAAATCCTTTAGGGTTTCCAGAAGACCAATTTCTTAATGCTTTTTCAGGTATTTTAATTTTTTCTTTATCCATACTATCAGGCATACATGCTGGTAAAATGTCCATGTGAAAATCGCTTTTATAATTAAGCCTTACACATCTTGGTTTTTTTTCCATTATGGATTTATAATATGTATCTTTTTCTAATGCTTTTATCAAGGCATTATATACTTGCTCTGGCGAATAATTATAATACAAATCATATATGTGAAGAACAGTATCTAAATCAAAATCTTCATCATTTATTGGCTTAACAGTAGTGCCTATTCTTTTTGAACCTTGTGCATAAATTTCAATTTCTAATGGGGCAAAAAAATCATCATCTTTTTTTAATGCTTCGGCTACCGAATGATATGCACTTTCCATTCTTTCAAGCCTTGTTTTATCTAATTGAAGTTCTTGCGCTATTCTTGCTAAAAGCTCTTCTCGTTGTAGTCTGTAATCTTTAAATATGTCTATCATTTTTTAAAATTTTTGATTGATTAGTAATTTTGTTTGCGCTCCAATACGAGCAATTTGTTTTCCATTTTTCATAAATCGTAATTGTCTAATATCATCAGAACTTACTATTGCATAACCCTTTTTCAGTTTGGTCTTATTCTGGTTTAAAGCTTTAAGTGCTTCTTTCTGTTTTTCATTTGGTAGTAATTCAAAAACATCATAAACAAGAATTTCAAAACAGCTAAAAAACTCACTCCATTTTAAGTGTTTTGAAAACCTTCTAATGTGTTTATATTTTATTTGGCTGAATACTTTACTATCTAAAATTGAAGTGTTAATTAGTTCTTCATTAAATTCTCTTTCGCCACTAACTTCTCTTTCTTTTCCTTCATCAAACCATTTTATGACTTTGACAACATTTTTACCAGTAACTTTAAATCGCAAATCTCCATTACTTTCTGAATCTACATCTAATCCATTTTTTCTATTATCAGGCGAAAATCCCCAATCATTAAATAGTTTATCATCTCCATAGCGTTTATAAACACCACCAACTGGTTGTAGTTGATTTTCTATTCTTCTGTTAAGAACAAGTAGGTAATTGTCTGTGTCAGGTATTTGAATTTTAAAAAGATAACTGATTGAGAATCTTATATCTTTACTTCTATACTTTCCGAATAAAGTTTTTAAATAAAGACTTAACATGTCTTTATTTTCCCATAGTTTAACTACGGATTTTGTAAAAATTGTTTTAAGTAATGATTCTATCATATATTTTATTTTTCTTAAAAAATGGCAGTCCCATTTCTGAGACTACCAACATTATTCTCCTATTTTGAAGATTCGATAATAGAAGCTATACTACCAATAACAACTAAAAAGGCAAGACTATAAGTCAAAACTTTTGCTAAATCTCCATTAGCATCTACACAGTTGTTTTTATAGCAAAAACTTATATTATCTTTTGATAAATTAATTTTACTCATAAAATTAATTTTGTTTGCTTTTCACTACCAGCAGAAAAACTTTGCCGAACACGTAATAGTGTTATTTCTTTTCTTTTCTAACTCCTTTGAATGGTTTGTTGTCAGAAGTCTTTACATCCATAAACCTACCCGTGTCTGAATCACGTTTTACCCAAGAATCTGTTTTTGGGTTATAAGTCTGTGAACGATCTCTAACAGCACCCTTTCTGGAATTATCCTTTGGTGGATTTGTCGCCATCTTTATATAATTTATATTCAACAATATTCTTTTAACTTCTCGACATAAAAGATTTGACGGAAATGAAATACACTTCATAAGTATAAATGAAAAAGCGTGACATCATTATTTTTTCTTAAATTGTCACGGATTTTTATTTAGATTAGTGAAAGATGCAATTAGATGAATTAGAAGAAGTGTTATTAACTATATCATACAAAGAAGATGATGAAAAATCTTCATTAGATGCTTTTAATACTATATATAGAGCCTACAGTAAGTTGCTTTCGGCTATCGTAAAAAGTAACTTGAAGAAAATGGGGATTTACAATCAACAACTTTATGAAGCAACAATCAACAATGTTTTCATCAAGTTATATGAAAACCCATTATCGTTTGAAATACCAAAAAATGCAAAAAATGATAATTGCTTTAAAGCCTGGTTATCTGTTGTCGCCAGTAACGAAATAAAAAAACTTATTAAAGAATATTATAACAAGGAAAAGTTGCTGGAAGTAATAAGTGATGAACCAGTTATTGAAAGCGAAGATATTAATGAAGAATTAGCAGATAGTGTCAATAAAAAATTAATGATTGATGCTTTAAATTCATTAAGTGAACGAGATAAAGCTATAATGTTTACTTTATATAATTATTATGAAGAAGGCAGAAAAACTCCAACAAATGTCTTAAATGATTTATGCAAATTGCACAATACAACAAAATTAAACATTAGAAAAATTAAAGAAAGAAGTGAGAAAAAAATTATTGAATTTTTTGCACAACATTCACAATTAAAACCTTTAAAAAATGTCAAATAAAAAGTTAATTGATTTATTTAAGTCTAAAGGTTTACTGTTTCCTTCAAATGATGAAGAAATTGAAGAATTTGAAAATTCTGAAAATATCTTAAATGAAACACCTTTAGATTGGGACAATCCATCTGACATATTAAAAAGAGGGTATTTAAAACTTACTAACTTCAATTTAGAGAACGATGCTGTTTCATCTGACGAAATTCAAAACTTATCAAGAGCTGCAAGAGAAGGTAAAGAAATTTCAGAAAAAGTCAGTAAAAAAATGTTAGAGGATAAAAATGCAAGTAAAAAAAAGTAATTCATTTTTAAGTGATTTTGAAAAAGAGGAAATTGAAAATCTTGCAGAATATATATCTTTAAGTTATTTTCAAAAAGGTCCTGTTGATGTTGAGTTAATAGCAGAAAAAGAAAACATCTCTTTTTGTTATGGTAATTATGAGGAATCTTACGATGGTTTACTTGAACACGAATATGGAAGTTTTCATATTTATATAAACATTGACAGATTACAACACGCTTATACTGAAAGAGCAAGATTTACGTTTGCTCATGAATTAGGGCATTATTTTATTGATAGACATAGAAACGCATTATCAAAAGGACTTATAAACAGTCATCCATCTTTCACAGGGTTTGTTTCTGATATAAAAATGGAACGTGAAGCAGATTACTTCGCTTCATGCTTATTAATTCCAAAAAAATGGGTTCAAGAATATTGCTTTAAAAAATCTTTTTCATTTAGAATTATTCAAGAACTATCCAAATTGCATCAAGTTAGCTTAACAGCTACTGCAATAAGGTTTGCTATTATAGGATGCCATCCAATAATGGTAGTTTGTTCTCAAAACAATCGAGTTAAATGGTATTGGAGTACTTCTGATTTTCCTTTTTGGACTTTAAAACACGGTAAAGAAAAAGTGCCAGTTGATACCGCTGTTGGCGAATATTTTTTAAATGGAACAAAATATGATTCTTCTGAAACTGTTTATGCGGATGATTGGTTCAAAGTAAAATTTCAAGATGATTATGACAGAAAATTTTATGAGCAATGTATTTATGGTTATGATAACACTGTTATAAGTATTTTGTGGGAGGATTAATACAGCTTATACTTGCTTTATAATAGTGTGATATTTTTTAAAAAATTGTTATTTCGTTTTGAACTAGTGATTTATGATTCTTGGCACCAGGGTTAAGCCTGGCAACCATAAAAGGCAGGTTTGATTTGTTTCGATGGCGGGGGTTGAATGGCTTTGATGTTTGTTTTGGGGACGGTGGGGACAATGGAGATATTGGGGACAATGGGATACGGCTAATAAACCGGAAAAGGCTGTTTTGATTTACCGCCACAGATGAGATAGTTGGAAGGTTTAATGTAGCATGGGGTTGATGTTTTTTTTGGGGGGACGGTGGGGACAATGGAGATATTGGGGACAATGGGATACGGCTTATAAACCGGAGAAGGTAGTTTTGATTTGCGACCACCGAGAAGGTAGTTGGGAAGTTTAATTTAGTAGGGTATACTTAACTAATCATTGATTTGCTTCTAATTTATAAGGCCGGCGCTTTTTCTTTTTATTAATCATAAGAAAATTACTATGTTTGGTAAACTCCCCGATTAAAAGCACCCTTACTATTTTGCTTCGCTAATAGAAGGCTAATTTTCTAAGTTAACCCAATTTCGAAAACAATATGAACATCAAAAACCATAAAGAAACTATTGCATATCCGAAATTAATCCGATAAAATTAAAAACAGATAATTAAATTCCGAACAAACTTTGCCCCAACCCTAAAGGGTGGTTTTTATCTAAACGGATAAATAAATAAATTGAGATTTTTTGTCTCTTTAGGGTCAGAACTGACTCCCATCGAAATCCTATTTATTAATAATTAATGTAAATTTACATTGCTCTAGAAATAAATTCAAACATACGAGGGCGGGGCAAACAAAAAATCGGCATTGCATTATCGATTTTTAATTGTTATGACTAAAAGCGGATATGCAAATACGTTTTAATGAAGAGAAAATTCTATAACTCACGTAAAATAAAATTCGTGATCTCGGGCTTGCCAGGGTGAGTGGGTTACGTCTTTCAGTCCCGATAACTATCAGAACATTGTTAAAACTTAGTCGGACATATCCAATTATAAATTCTATTTAAATCTAAAATTTTCAACTAATGAATAATCTTCTCCTTGTAATAACGACCTTCTTGATTACCGTTTCATCTTTCGCACAAATAAGCTTTGAAAAGAATATAATCGTTGATGACAGCTATGTTATTAATCCAAAAGATGCGTTTTTTGGTGACATTGACAACGATGGTGATATGGACATTATGGCTGCAGGTGGCAGAAATGTAGTTTGGTTTGAAAACATTGACGGCCTAGGTACGTATGGCAAAAGAAAACTTATCGCCAATTACCCAATTGGAGATTCTGTTGCTTCACCATTCCTTGTAGATTTAGATGGAGACGGAGATTTGGACGCCATAGCTAGTTCCATTTTTATGGATAAAATTATGTGGTATGAGAATCTTGACGGCTTGGGAAATTTTGGACCAGAGCAAGTAATAGCAAACTTTAGCGCTTTTATTTTTGCATCCGATATTGATGCTGATGGAGATATGGACATCCTTGTATCTTACTCATTTGAAGAAAAAATAGGCTGGTTGGAAAACCTCGATGGCCTAGGAAATTTCAGCAATACACGGATTATCGATATTGATGTTCCAAATGTAAGATCATTAAAAACAGCCGATTTGGATGGAGACGGCGATGTTGACATACTTTTAACTTCCTTTTACGAAAATAAGGTGATTTGGTATGAAAACTTGAATGGAAATGGAAACTTTGGCCCCCAAAAAATCATTCATGCAGATCGGAATGAACCAACTTCTGTATATGCTGCCGATCTGGATAATGATGGAGATCTGGATATAGTTTCAACATCAGGCTTTTCGAGGACAGTTGGTTGGCAAGAAAATATTGACGGCAACGGAAACTTTGGGGCTTTACAAACAATAGATACCAATGTAGAAGGCGCTCTTGGCTTAAATGTAGCAGATATTGACAACGACGGGGATATGGATGTTTTTGTTGCAGATATGGTTGGTAATACTATTGCATTTTATGAAAATCTTGATGGACTAGGCACTTTTTCTGCTGAACAAATCATTTCGAATAAGGTTAATATGCCTTTCTCAACTTCAATTAGCGATGTAGATAATGATGGGTATTTGGATGTACTATGCGTATCGTTAAAGGATGCTAAAATAACCTGGTATAAAAACACAGATGGCCTGGGAAATTTTGGAGCCCAGAATATTATACATGAAGATATTGACAATCTAGAAAATATTATTGCTGCAGATATAGATGGTGATGGGGATATGGACATAATATCGGCTTCGCACAACCCATACGTCCATTCAAACAGTATTATAGCTTGGTTTGAAAATCTTGATGGTCATGGAAATTTCGAAAAACCAAAAGCGATAGACTATCCAAGCGGAGCGAAGTTTGTTAGGGCGACAGATGTTGACGGAGATGGAGATTTGGATATAATAGTCGGGACGTTTTCTTCTTCATCAAAAGTAATAATCTGGTATGAAAACCTTGATGGGAATGGAAATTTTGGAGAAGCCAACGATATTTCAAATGGGTTATATCAATTGACTTCATTAGAAATTGCAGATTTTGACGGTGATAGTGACAACGACATACTTTTTACCACTACAAGTAGCTTTGGATGGATTGAAAACTTGGACGGTCTAGGTAATTATGGACTAGTCCATTTACTATCTCCCATTAATAGTTCTTTTGAGTCCATAGCCTATCCAGCAGATCTTGATAATGACGGGGATATGGACATTATTAGTTGGAGATTTAACAGAAGTGGTCAAGTAATATGGTTGGAGAACCTTGATGGTACGGGGAACTTTAATCCTCATCAACTTATTTTCGATTCTACCGGCGGAGGTTCTATTAACAACTTAAAAGCTGCTGATATGGATGGCGATGGTGATGTAGACATAATCCTTGGTTCTACGAATCCTAATGAACACCTTTTATGGGTTGAAAACCTTGGCAATGGAAATTTTGGAGATGCTACATCCTTTAATGTAGCACAAGCACCTCCTACGGCAATATTCCTTGGTGACCTTGATAACGATAATGATATTGATGTTGTTTTTGCATCTCAATACGAAAGAAAATATGGCTGGAAAGAAAACCTTGACGGACAAGGAAATTTTGGTTCTGAAATAATTCTTTCTTCTGGATCTTTGGAACCTGTAAGTGTTTTTATTACAGATTTGGATGGTGATGGTGATAACGACATAGTTGCTGCTTCCCGTTTACAGAATGAAATTGTTTGGTTTGAAAATTCACTAATTTTATCGTTATATGAAAACAATAATCTCAAATTTTCCGCATTTCCAATTCCCACAAACGATTTTATAAACATTCAATCGGAAACTACCATCGCTATTATAAAAATATACAATAGCTTAGGACAATTGGTGCTTTCAAAAAATGATAGTAATACTGTGGATGTTTCATCATTACAATCGGGAATATATTTTTTAAATACCACCGATAATAAGGGAAACCAAGGAACAATTCGAATAATTAAAAAATAAAACTCCCAACTTCCCCCCTTACCTATTCAAAACTAGTGGGCGATTTCATGGCATTCCTTTTTCTTAACTATAATAATATAATATCGAAACATAAGCTAAAAAAATGATTAGTCGTCTTGCTAGACGGAAGAAGCATATTCTGACTACAACGTGTAAAGCTGGTGTAATGTATTGAAGTAAAATGTGTATTACTATACTATTTATTAGTGGCACAATTAAAAAGAACGTACTAGATACCTGTAATAATCTGTAACCTTTTTAGCATATTTTAGTTACAAATAATTTTAAATAGGTTACCATATATTATATTACTGGCGTGCTTTTGGAAAAGGTGTCTACTTATTGATGGATTTGTAATGCCGATTGCGGACTTTTGTTATCGACAAAATAGTTTTATTTGTATACTCCCTTATAAAAAATACAAGCTATTAAGATTTTCCGCAAAGGGTAGCTTAAGATTTTTTTTATCTTTGGAAGCTTTCTATACGCTCTTAAAATAGATTTTAAAATAATTTAAAAGTAACCATTACGTTATGAAATTAACACCGCTCATTATAATATTAATGCTACTAAGTCTAACTGTTAAGGCTCAAATAGGATTTGAGGAACATGTAGTTATTGACCACACACTTTCTACCGATAAACCAAGTTCAATCTTCGCTATCGATCTAGATAATGATGGAGATATAGATATTCTTAC